>DASZUS010000098.1:0-57715 GCA_035547515.1 Mycobacteriales bacterium | reverse complement strand
TCAGATCGCCCGAGCCGAACCGGCCGGTCACCGCAAGAGCTGTTCGCCGACTACCTCACCGAGTGCAACATCGAGGATGCGAGGCTGCCGAAGCTGTTCGCCGAGCTGCTCGACGAAGTCACCGCCGCGCCGGAAGCACCGGTGGAACCGCTCGTGCCCGAGCAGCCAACTGCCGCCGACACCACTGTCGCGGCCAAGCCACGACCACGCCGCAAAGCCGCCGCTGAGACCGCGCCGGTACCGGCCGAGGAGATCTGATGCGGCCGCTTCGCCTGCTGCTCGACGGGTTCGGCAGCTACCGGGAGTCCACCGACGTCGACTTCAACGACGTGGAGTTCTTCGCCCTAGTCGGCCCGACCGGCTCCGGGAAGAGCACCGTCATCGACGGGCTGTGCTTCGCCCTGTACGGGACAGTGCCCCGCTGGGGCAAGGAGAACGTCATCGCACATGCGCTCGCACCGTCGGCTAACGCATGCCGCGTCTGCCTCGTGTTCGAAGCCGCCGGTGGCCGCTACGCAGCGGTGCGGCTGCTGACCCGCGACAACAAAGGAAAGGTGCACACGAAGGAAGCCCGGTTGGACCGGCTTGACCCAGCCGTGCCGGCCGACGGCGACCTGATCGCGGTCCTCGAAGCCAGCGTCGAACAGCTCGCCGAAGGCGCAGACCAGGTCACAGCAGCAGTCCGCTCCCTGCTCGGGCTCAGCTACGAGCACTTCACCCAGTGCGTGCTGCTGCCCCAGGGCCGATTCGCCGAGTTCCTACAGGCCAAGCCCGGCGACCGTCAAGACCTGCTCGTCCAACTGCTCGCCTTCGGCGTGTACGAGCAGATCGGTCAGCTCGCTCGGCAACGGGCCCAACTGGCGGAGACGAACCGCCAGGCCCTGGCAAGTCAGCGCGACGAACTCGCCGGCGCGACCGAGGAGGCCGAGGACCTCGCCCGGGCGCGAGTAAGTGAGTTCAGCCAGCTGTCCGAAGCGGTCGCGGCGCAGCTGACCGGCTTGGACGCCGCGCGCGCGAAAGCGAACGAAGACCAGGCCGCGGCATCCACCAACCGCGCGGCGACGGCACAACTCGCCGGTGTCAAGATCCCGAAGGGCGCGACCGACCTCGCTGCTCGCATCAAGGCCGCAGACGAACAATTGACTGCGGCACGGTCCGGTCGGGACAAGGCAGAAGCCGCCGAGGAGATCGCCCGCTTGGCGCGGGCCGAGCTCGGCGACCTCGATCGGTATCAGCGGTGGGAAGCTGCCTACACCGGACGAGCCGAGGCGGAGAACACGCTGGTCGGCCAACGGGAGACGCTCGCGCAACTACGCACCCTCGAAGGAGAGGTTCGGGAGCGTGTAGCTGCGGCCGAGGCAGCTGTCATCGAGGCGGAAGCGGCGCAGGCGGCCGCTCAGACCGCAGACGCGGCAGCGGCCGTCGCGGCAACCCTGCACGTGGGTGACGAGTGCCCGGTGTGCGAGCAAAAGGTGGCAGCGATCCCGCATCACCGAGCGCCAGCAGATTTGAAGAAGGCAGCGGCGGCTGTTACGGCAGCGAAGGCGGATCTGAAGAAGGCTGCCGAGTCAGCGCAGCAGGTTGCTGTAAAGGTGGCGGCGGCTGAGGCTGCTGTCGCGGCGACCGACCGCGTGCTCACCGGGCACGTCGCGGCCCTCGACGGCGCGCCGTCGCAAGCGGACGTGGACGAGGCGATCGCCGCGATCGCCACGGCCGACGAGGCGCTGTCGATGGCCGGTGAAGGGGCGCGTCGTGCCCGCGCGGCCGTGTCCGTCGCCGAAACCGCGCGCGCGAAGCTTGACGGCGCAGAGCAGGATGCCCGTGCCCAGCTCAACGCCGCCCGGGACACCCTCGCCGCTTTGAGCCCGCCGCCGCTGTCCGGCGCGGACCTGGCCGGCGACTGGCGAACCTTGCTCGAATGGGCTGACTCTGAACGCGGCCGGCGCGACGCTGCGCAGACGGGACTCGATGACGCGGCGGCTTCCGCGACAGCGACCGTCGCCGGGATCGAGGCCGTCGTCGTGGCCCTGCTCGCCGAGCACGGCATCAGCGATCTCGACGACGTGGCGGCCGCTCCGGTTGCGCTGGCGGCGATGTGCGCGAGGGCGGAGGCCGATCTCGGCACTATCAAGGCGGACAGGGCACGGGCGGCGAAGCTGGACCGCAAGATCGCGGCTGCGGCGGACGAAGCTGCGGTCGCTCGGATGCTGGGGGATCTGCTCAAGGCCACGCAGTTCGAGCGATGGCTGTGCGGTGAGGCCCTCGACTCCCTCGTCACTGAGGCATCCGCGACGCTGATGGAGCTCTCAGCCGGGCAGTACGAGCTCGACCGCACGGACCGCAACGAATTCGTCGTCATCGACTACAACGACGCGGGTACGCAGCGGCCAGTCCATACGCTGTCGGGTGGCGAGACCTTCCAGGCGTCGCTCGCCCTTGCGCTCGCCTTGTCCCGGCAGGTCGTCGGACTGTCCGCCGGGATGCGAGACCTCGACTCGATGTTCCTGGACGAAGGGTTCGGCACCCTCGACGAGAACACCCTGGACACTGTCGCCAGCACCCTCGAGCGGCTCGCCGCTGACAAGGACCGCATGGTCGGCGTCATCACTCACGTGCCCGCACTTGCCGAGCGCGTCCCGGTGCAGTTCGTCGTCAGCCGCGACGGCACTTCCTCGCACGTGCGCAAGGTCCAGGTGTGACGACGCAGGCAGCGCCGCCCAGCGGATTCTCAGTCGACCCGTGGGATCCGGGGTACGGTCTCGCGTTCACCAGCGACCTCGACGGCGGCGCACTCGAGGAGTCGACCGCGAAGCTCGAACTCAACGTGGAGACGCCGCCTGACGCATGGGCGCCGGTCGATCCGGACCCGACCGTTGCAGTTCCTCCAACGGTGCTGTTCCTCGATGGCGTCCGCCGCATCGACGCCCGCATCTGGGTCCACGGTTCGGACCCGCAGCCGGCACCCGGTATCGCCGCATCCTTCGCGGCGGGACTTGTCTGCTGCGACGGCGCCGCCCGCATCGTCGACGCTACGGTTGGCCGCGGCCTTTTCACCGCCGCACCAACCGCAGCGGACATCGTCACGCCGCGGGCCACTTACCCGGTGCGCTCCGCGACCGGCGGCAGCCTGGACGAACTGTCCCTGGCACTGCAGCAGCGGCTTGCCGACGCCGAGGTCGGCCTCGCGATCGACTTTCGCGCCAAACACGCCATCGGTGACGACCTGCTTGTCGTTGACGGGCCACTGCGGGGCCGCACGCACCTGCCGCGGACAGTCGGTTACATCAAAACCCACCACAGTGCGTACCTACCGGCGCCGCAAGCAGCGGTCGTCGGCGCGTTGGCGCCAGGCCAGCGTACGCCCGTATTCACGATGGGCACCTCGTGGATGCGACGCGCCTGGTACCTGAGACTCCCCGGTGCATCCGGTGCGCCCTGGTCGGGAGTCGTCCGGCTCGAGTGCTCTGCCGACCTGTCCGCGCCGGACGCAGTACGACTCGCTGCGATTACCGCGACGGTGCTGCCGCCGCTCGCCAGCGCACCCCACAAGGATCCACGCGCGCCGCAGAACCTTGTGCCCATCGGGGGCCTCGAACGCGAACTGCGGCATCGCCTCGGCGACGCACAGCTGCTTTACCGAACGCTGCGATCGGCGGCTACCGCCTGATCATCGCGATAGCCGCCGATCGCAGCCATGCGCCCGTCCCGCGCCGTGCGGCGGTGGACTGGCTCAGCGGCGACGCGTACCTCGGACAGATCCCCTACGTGTCGAGGATCCGGTTATCCATTTCGTGAGCGCTTCGCATCACCGGGCGCGCCCGAGGAGATTAGGTCCCTGGCGACTGCGAGGATTCGGTCGGTCACGTCCGCGGAGCGGAACCACAGCCGATCCTCCACGAGCGAGTGGATGTGGCGCCTTTGCTCGTCCTTGGTTCGCAGTGACCGGAACTCGGAGTCGTTCACGAGTTCGGCGGCCACCTCGGACGCTCGGCCGCGGAGCTCTGCGGCCCGCTGGTCCTTCAGCGACTGCAGCTTCTCGTCAGCCTCACCGACAGCGTCCCTCGCAGCCCGATAGCGCGCCCACCCCTGCGGATCCGAGAACAAGTCGAGCTGCTGCCTCGACCGCCACTCGTCGAGCTCTGGGATCAAGTCGCCGGCGACAGCGAACCTGACCTCCCGGCTTGCGCCTCCGACGAACTTGCGCGAGCCAAGCAGCTGTGCAACCCACGCCTTCACGGTCGGCTCAAGCTCGGCATAAAGCCGCTGCGCTTCCTCTTCCTTCTCAGCGCGCTCCGCTCTCCAGCCACCGTCCGGTCTCGGCGACAGGCGGCGCCGCCGTCGTGTGCTTATGACATCCGTCTGCGCAAGCTCAAACTCGTCGTACCAGTCGGTTCCACGCGACCATTCGTGCAGAACGCCACCGGCGGCGAACGCAATCTGCAGGCGTCCGACCTCACCGACATGCGGCACCGCGGCAGCCGCCGCCGACCGCCATTGCTCGACCTGCGCCGCCGCGCGGTCCCGGCCGACGTACTCCTCGGTGAACGGGTCGAACTCGAATCGCTCGTCATCCTCGCCGTCCTGGTCGTCAGCGTGATCGTCGCCGTCGTCAAGCTCCCCCTTGCGCTCATCGGCTGCGGCCTCCAGATCCGCCACGGCGCTGCGTTGGACACTCGCCGCCTCCATGTACAGCAGCGGCGGCTTCAGGACGCTAACCAGCTCAAGGAAACCGGTGACGTCCTCATCGGGCCATACCGCGATCGCGCTGGCCTCGCCCGCAAGGGGCACGGCGGGGAAGGTAGGTAGGGCCAGCTCGGCGACCCGGGCTTCCACTTCAGACACGAGTTCGCTGAGATCTCGGTCAGTCGACATGTCTGCAACCTATGTGCAGGGCGGGAAGAAAATGACCGGAGGGATCCTTTGAGGAGTCGGTCTTCGCCGCGCGCCGACCGGAAGGTCGTTCTCGCCACAGTTCCGCGCTCATCACTGGCTGGATCCGCTCGAGCCCGAGCACCTCGTGCGCGTAGCGGCGCCCGGGCCTCATCGATCGCGGCACGATCGAAGCGGACGGGCAACGGAACCGGTCGAGATGCCGGCGAGCGTCGTGCCCGGATATGCCTTCAGTCCCGCCGGTCGCGATCTGACCGACGAGCCCTTCGACCCCAGCGGCCCCCTCCGCGGCAACGACCACGGGATCGTCGGCCGGATCACCCAGGTTGGCCAACAGCCGCTGAGTCAGTGCCGCGCGCTCATCCGGCGGCGACGTCAGCGCCGCGTGGAACACCTCTCGATCGGCGGGCATCGACATGAGTGTCCGCGGCGAGGCGACGCCGAATGATCCCGCTGACGTCGGCCTGTGAGCCGGTACACACCCGGTACACACCCCGTCCGTTTGCAGTCGTCGTCAGCCATTGCAACCAACGGCTCGCCGAGCGTGAAATCGGTCGTACCGTCGCCCTCCAACGCGGCCAAACGCGCCCCGCGGGCTCTCCGGAGGCGAAAGCGCAGGTTCGAATCCTGCCGGGGGCACCATCAGAATCCGTTGTATGGCAACGGTTTTGGCGCACTGTCGCCTAGTACTCGAAGATCATTCTTCCCACGGCTTCCCACACAACTCCGCCCGCCCGCGCCCGTGGTCGACCGCTGATGCCAACGCCAACGGGAGGCGGGTGCGCAGGTTGCGGGTACTCAGCGCGCGGACGTCAGATCGCTGCCGAAAAATGCCCTGAGGGCGGACGCCGCAGGTGCTACAGGTGAGATGTGGCTCGAGAGCGATACAACCGACGGGTCAAGGATGACGAATTCACGCAGAGGGTCCGGCGTCATTCCCCGTCGTCACTGCTTCCGCTGATTGCCGCGGCTGGCGCGCGCTATCCGCGGCCGGCTGATTGGTGGGCCAGTCCCTATCGGATCGTGACACCGTGGGCACTGGCTGAGATCGCCCGCGTCGCTCTGCTCTACGGAAACGAGCATCGCTCGGTCGCGACGGAGCATGACCTCATCGAATGCCTCGCGGCATACGCATCGATGGACGACCCTGAACTCGGGCAGTCGGACCAGCCTGAGGCTCTCGCGAACTTCTTTCTCCGCATCGCCGGCCAGCAGCTGACGTATCAGCAGGACGTACACAACGAACTCGCACGGACTGTCGCTCTGTACGCGATGACGGAGTCGTCGCGTACCACGAAAGTGATCACGCCGGGTTGGGATGTGGACCTTCTCGGCTGCTCACTTCGGGAGTTCACGGCGGCCGGACTCCTCCTGAACGTCGGAGCCATGCAGAACGAAGGCCGGTTCGATGTCGGGTGGCTTGCGCAGCCGCAGTTCGCACCGATCGTGGCTGAAGTGCCCGCCTCAACACTCGAGGGCGCGATCCGCGGACAGTTCCTCACCGACCCGGCGGACTTCGCCATACGCCAACAGCAACTGACCGGCACGGTGACGGGCCAAGGACGTCGATTCAGCTACAACCCATTGGTCGCGCGGCCACTCATCGGAGGGCTTGCGCATACTGAGCTGATTCCGGTCCCCTACCTGGCGATACGGCATGCAAGCCCGCTGGGTATCTACTACGAGGGACTGGCCCGCTGGGGAAAGGGCTTCGCCGATGACACTGGATACCTCTATGAGAGCTACGTCGGACGGCTGCTTCGACTCCTGCCCGGTGGCGAAGTCCACGCGGCGATCACCTTCGACCGAGACAACAAGGAATCGGTCGACTGGATCGTCGTGTTCAATGGCTGCGTCGTCCTCGTCGAGGTCAAGTCGGTGCGTCCCACTGAGCCGGTGCGACTCGGGACATCGAGCGCGGTCGCGGAGATGCAGCGCATGTTGTCCAAGGGTCTCGATCAGTTGGCCCGCACCGCGTCGCTGATCCGCGAGCGTCACGCATCGTTCACCGAAATCCCGGATGATCGTCCGATCCTCGGTGTCCTCGCGACACTCGAACCGTTCCACGTGGTGAACGCCCCGTGGTACACGCAGTGGCTTCCCTACCCTGGCATCCCCTACTCGATATGCGGTGCGTTCGAACTCGACCACCTTGCCGAGGTAACTGATGAGGATCCTGGCGAGTTGCTGCTACGCGGCATGACGGATCCGCAACGGATCGGCTATTCCCTCAAGAGCATGTTCGAAGGGCACAGACTCGAACGCCACCAGGTACTTTCAGCCGCCTGGGAGACCTTGCCGTGGAAGGAGGCTGCCTCCGACGCGTAATGCGGAGAGACTGTTCCGCCGCATCCTCAAGACGTGAACGCCATGGTGGCGGGTGTGTGCCCTACACGGCGCGTATCACAGGTCCGAGATGCGAGCGCGGTGCGACCGCCCGGCCGCGACCACCGCCGCCACGACGACGCCGTAGCTTCGCGCCGCGGCCCGGTCGAAGTCGAGCGGATCGAACAGCGACTCGGTTTGCTGAAGCCGGGCCTGTCGCTGCGCCCGCTCCGCCGCGTCGGCCGTCAAGTGCGGGCCGCTCGCCAGTTCGGCCAGGGTGATCGTCGACACCGCCGCCTCCTCGGGCAGGCCGGCGGCCACCGAAGGATCGTTCCAGTCCATCACGACGGAGGTGTCGAGCAGGCCGGCGGCCACCTACAGCGAGGAGTCGACCACGCGGTCGAGATCAGCCCGGAACCTCGCAGCGTCGATATGGCCGCTGCCCGCGATAACCGCAAGGACCTCCGCCTTCGGGACGAACCGTCGACGCCCCGCCGTGACGGGACGCAATGCGGCCACCGGGGTGCCATTGCGCGTGATCACAAAACTCTCCCCAGCAGCCACCGCCGCAACGACCGAGGCGTTGTGATTGCGTAACTCCCGCTGCGGGATGACCTTGCTCACCTCCTCAACGTAGTAGCTCGTGCGACGGCGCGCTACGCCATGGATGACCGTCAGGCGGTAAGCCCGCTGTGCGCGGCAAGCCGCACGGCCTGCGAAGGCCCGCTCCGGGTCCAACCGGGCCGCTAACCTGGAGCTGGCGGACATCGTTGCCACCGTGGCCTCCGGCCAACGGGAGACTGACGAGCTGGTCGACACCGATTCGCTAGCGGTGCCACTAGCGAGTGGCTAGCCTTGCGGGATGCCCGGCGCGCGTCGCAGCGAGCCCCCTCGACCGCTGAGCCGCAGGGAGCGAGCCGCGGTCACACGGCTGCGGATGGTCCAAACCGCGCATCGACTGTTCCTCGAGCGAGGCTTCGAGGCCACCACCATGCAGGATGTCGCCGACGCAGCGGGCGTCGCGGTCCAGACGGTGTACTACACCTTCAGCACGAAGGCGCGACTGCTGGCTGAGGTCGAGCGGTTCGCGGTCCTGGGCGACCGGCCGTCAACCGAGTGGCGCGACACGAAGCCCATGGTGCGGCTAGCTGCGGCTCCGACGGCGGTCGAGCTGATCAAGGCCTTCGTCGCAGCCGACACGGACATCAAGTCCCGGCTCGCCCCTTTTGTCGCGGCCGTGGGAGCGGCGCTTCCGAGCGATCCGGCGTCGGTGGAACAGCGCGAGCACGGCCGACGGGAGTTCTTCGGATTCTTCATCGATCGGCTGGCCGGTCTCGGGCCGTTGCGAGCCGGTATGACGAAGGCCCGAGCACTGGACATCCTGCTTGCTGTCAACTCGCTGCCGACATTCATCGAGCTCACCAGTCGCCGCGGTTGGACCGTCCGGCAGTGGCAGAACTGGCTCGCGTACACGATCGAAACCCAGTTTCTGACCGGGCCGGCATAAGTCGCAGTTGACGTCGGGGGGTCGGCGACGGATAGTTGATGCCGTCACTAGTGGTCACTCTAGTAACGACATCGACCGGAGGCGGATGACGGTGATCAAGTGGCGCGGCAAGAGCGTTGTGCATGCTTCGGCGGCTGCGGCGTTCGACGTCATTGGGACGAACATCGTGGCCAACCACCCGAAGTGGGAGAAGGAGGTGCAGTCCGTCCGAAAGCTCACCCCGGGACCGATCGGTCCGGGTACTCGCGCCGTCATGGTCGCAGGGAGATAGGGCGAACCCGAGAAGTCTGGTACGAAGTCAGCGAGTTCGTGCCCGGACGAAAGATCGCGTTCCTTCACCCAGACGACCCGATGGGCTTCACGCTCAGCTTCGAGCTCACCCCCATCAACGACACCACATGTGAGCTCGTGGTGGACGTGGCCGCCGACCCTAAGGGCGCGCTTCGGCTCATGGAGCCCGTGGTGCGCCGCGTGTTCCCTCGTCGCTCACGGCGCATCACCGACGCCATGATCGCCGTCATCGAGACGACTGCGAACCCCGATCGTCAGTCGGCGCCAACGCGATGACGCCACCACGCGATGAGAGCGAAAGGGCTGTCAGAGACGGGGCAGAACGGTCCTCGTGTCGTGCCACTGTGTGGGCCGCTGACGCGTTGCAGGTGCAACGGATCGGGGCTTGACGAGCGCGTCAGTCACGCGCCGGATGATGCCGGGCTTCACTGGCTGCGGTGCGTCGCTGTCGGGCGGGCACTCCCAGCGGTCGAACTTCGCGGCAAGCTCGGGCGAGTCTCGGTAGATCTCGCGCTCGTAGGCGGCAAGCTCGACCCACATGCTGTCGGGCTGGCGGTTGTTCATGCCCTAGGTATTGCCGCGTCGTCGCCCACAATGCGGCCGACGGCGGCTGCGCCGAGAGTAGTCACCGTGGTGACTCGCAACGTCACCGCCCGCGGGGCGAACGCCGCGAAACGCGGGCTTTACGGCGTCGAGATGGCTACGGAGGCCGGAGTTGTCGGCTGCGGCGCGGTCGACGGCGAGGTCGAACCGAGGTTCGTCCCGGTCGGAGTCGTGGACGGGCTGACCGAGCGCGCCGTAGAAGGCGTTCGGCTCGGCGTCGCCGTCGGCCGGCTGGTGCTCGGCCGGGCGCTCGGCGTCGCGGACGGCGGAGGCGTGGGTACGACGGCGACGGGCTCCCGCGCCGGGGGTTGGCTCGCCGCAGATGCCGGATGGAAGGCGATGTAGAGCGCAAGGAAGCCGGCGAAGAGCACGGCGAGGCACGCCGTCGAGGTCCGCATCCGGCCGCGAAGGATCGTTGCCGGGACTCTCACCATCACCGGCCCCCTACCGGCTGCGCACCGGCTGTCGGTTCAGTGGAGACGCGCGCATCGCTGTGCAGCTCAATCGCGATCCGGCGCCGGAGCTCGCGGGTCACCTCGAACTGCTTGCCCGGAAGCGTGCGTACCGTGAGCCGCAGATGCAGCTTGTCTAGGTCGAGCGTCTCCACGCCGGAGACGACGGGCTCCTCCATGATCAGCGTGCGCAGGTGCTCGTCCTGGTACGCCGCAGCCGCGACCTCTTGCAGCCCCGCGGTGACCTTCGCCACGTCGCTGCCGGCGGGGACCGGTACGTCGATGACGGCACGCGCCCAGTCGCGTGACAGGTTGGCGACCTGGACCAGCTGACCGTTGGGCACCATTACGACCTCGCCGTTGGCGGTGCGCATCCGGGTGATTCGCAGCGTCACCGCCTCGACGGTTCCGGTCACACCCTCGATAGACCCGAGGGTCGAGATGCGGATCACGTCGCCGTACCCGTACTGCCGCTCGGTCAGGATGAAGAACCCGGCGAGCGTGTCCTGCACTATGCGCTGCGCACCGAACCCGAGCGCGACGCCGACGACTGTGGCAGGCGCGACGATGCCGGCGAGCGGGAGACCCAGCTGGCGCACGACGGCGACGAACGCGAGGACATAGATCAGGACGACGCCGATCCAGCTGCCAACCTGTGCGACGGCATGCCGGTGCTTGGCGGCCTCGGAGCGCACCACAGCGTTGGAGCGCTGCTGCTCGCGGTCGATCCGTGTCGCCAGCCGCGCACCGATCCACCGCACGAGGCGAGCGAGCACCTCGGCGCCCGTGATGTAGATCGCGATGAGCAACCCGCTACCGCGCAACCAGGTGATCAGGTCATGCACCCGTTGAGCCTTCCCCCTGGATCCCCGCGATACCCGCTACGTCACCGCTACTTCACGACGCGGAGCTGCTGTGGTCCAACTCCTGTCGCCGCGTCACGGCTTGAGCACAACCTTCACGGCGCCGTCTTTCTTCTCCTGGAACATCTCGTAGGCGCCAGGCGCCTCGTCCAACGGCAACGTGTGAGTCGCGAAGGTATCGACCCCGAGCACGTCCTCGTCGTCGAGCAGCGGAAGGATGTCGGGCACCCAGCGCTTGACGTTCGCTTGCCCCATCCGCAACTGGATCTGCTTGTCGAACATCACCATCATCGGCAACGGGTCTCGCATCCCGCCGTACACCCCGGACAGCGAGATGGTTCCGCCGCGCCGGACGATGTCGATCGCCGCGTAGAAGGCGGCGAGCTGGTCGACGCCCACGGTCTTGGTCATCGCCGCCGCTACCGGATCCGGCATCAGCGTGGCCATCTGCAGCATGAAGCGAGCACGCGGCGACCCGTGAGCCTCCATCCCAACGGCATCCACGACGCTGTCCGGCCCGCGACCGCCGGTCATCTCGCGGATCGCCTCGCCGAGGTCCTCGTGATCGTCGGCGTTCACTACCTCGATCCCGCGGGAGCGGGCGCGCTCGAGGCGTTCCGGCACGAGGTCGACGCCGATGACGCGGTAGCCGTGGTGCGCCGCGATCCGGCACGACATGTCGCCGATCGGCCCGAGACCCAACACCACGAGCGTCCCGCCCTCGGGGACGCCGGCGTACTCGACGGCCTGCCACGCGGTCGGCAGCACGTCCGACAGATAGACGTAACGCTCGTCGGGCGGGCCATCGGGAACCTTGATGTGGGTGAACTGCGCCTGGGGCACCCGCAGGTACTCCGCCTGCCCGCCCGCAACCTGGCCGTAGAGCTTCGAGTACCCGAACAGCGCGGCGCCGGTGCCCTGATCGCGGACCTGCGTCGTCTCGCACTGCGTGTACAGCTCCTGCTCGCACATGAAGCAGTGCCCGCAAGAGATCTGGAACGGCATCACCACTCGATCGCCGGGTTTCAGCCCCGCGACCTCCGCACCAACCTCCTCGACGATGCCCATCGCCTCGTGGCCGAGGATGTCCCCCTTGTCCATGAAGGCGCCGAGCGTCTCGTACAGATGCAGGTCCGACCCGCAGATGTTGGTCGTCGTGACTCGAACTATCGCGTCCGTCGGTTGCTCGAGGACCGGGTCGGGGACCTCGTCCACCGCCACGTCGCGCTTGCCCTGCCACACCACAGCTCTCATGCCGCTCTCCCTGCTGGCGTCGTCGGTGGCGAAGCCGCGATAGGTCAGTCCTTGATCGCCGCGGAAACCGCGTCACGCACCCGGTCGAGGACCGCAGCGAACGGGCCGAGCACGGCGTTGGCCGCAGTGGTCTTGGCAGACGGGTGCGGATGAGTCGGAGCCATCTTCTCGACCTTCTCCATCCGCGACGCCAGCATCTGGCGCTGCTCGGCGTCCGTCTGCTCGCGCACCAGCGGGAACTCGACCTCCTCTTCGTTGGAGGCGTGCTTGAGAACGTCGGTCGCGAACGCCGCGAACTGTGCGAGGAAGCCCTCGCTCGACGCATCGGCCTTGTCGAGCTCGGCGAGCACCTTCTTGGCTTCGTTCTCTTCCGCCATCCGCGCATCGGCGATACGGCTGCCGTCCTCCCCAATCCCTCGGGTCACCGGGCGGAGAATGAGCTCTTCGGCCGTCTCGTGAACCGCGAGCATCTCCCGGAGCTGGTCGAAGAGCTCGGTACGGGAATCGGGGCCGGCGGCTTTGACCTTCTCGATCAGCGCCTCGACCTGGTGATGCTGGTTGACGAGGAAGTCGATTGCGTCCTGGGTCATTGGGCCGGGGTGCCCGGTGCCTGTTTCGGTAAACCGCTCCCAGTCGCCGCGTCGCCGACCAGCCGTGTCGCGATGTCTCGCAGCTTCAAATGGGTCCGTTGCGACAGCTTGATCAACAGCTTGAATGCCGCATCCTCGTCGAGCCGATGCCGCTCCATCAGCAGGCCTTGCGCCTGACCGATCACCAGGCGGGTGCGCAGAGCGTCCTGGAGGTCGCTGATCACCTGGTCTTGCTCCGCCGCGCGCACGCTTGCGGCAACGCGCGCAGTCGACGCCCG
Source organism: Mycobacteriales bacterium (assembly GCA_035547515.1). GTDB lineage: Bacteria > Actinomycetota > Actinomycetes > JAFAQI01 > JAFAQI01 > DASZTV01. The sequence goes on along the minus strand of DASZUS010000098.1, from coordinate 44,662 downwards.
CTCACGGTCGTCCGCTGCCCGGCGGCGGTCGGCAGCCGACCGATGACGATCCGAGGCCGCAGCGAATCGATCGCTCGCCGCGAAGTCCCGGTCGCGGCCGGCGTGAAGCCGGTCTACTGCAGACGCAACGCCGTCGTACCCGGCAGCACGCGCGTCTCGATCACGCTGCGAGCCTCGTGCGTCGCGGTCGAGGCCGTCCCAATCGCGCAGGTCAGCCGCGCGGTCGTATGCCTCCGCCAGCTCGTCGCGGCTGGCCGCCAGCTTGTCGTGCTCGTCGGCCAAGGCACGCTCTTCGGCCGGCGTGAGCTCCGCATCGCGGGCCATTCGCTCGCGCTCAGCGAGGTCGCTCTCCGCGGCCGCCAGGTGCGCTTCCCAGGCCTCGAGTTCCGGGACTGAACTCATAGCAACAAGATTTTTAGCCCGTCGAACGTCGGTTCAATCCCTCGAAAATCCGATGGGTCAGACTTGCGCGCCGCGCGTCAGACGGTCCGCATCCGCGAAGAACTCGGCGTTGACCTGGCTGCGCCACAGCGCCCCGCGCACGATCCGCGGACCCCACTCGGGACGCTCGGCGACGAGTGGCGTGACGACGTTGTCGATCCAGTCCTTGCCGTGCCGCGGGTCGACTTCGGCGTGGATTCGATAGAACGGGTACGCCGCTGCCGGCGCGCCGCAGCGCTCGAAGGCCTGCAGGACGAGCCGGCAACGCGGACCGGCCTGCAGCTCGATCAGGCCGAGCGCCCCGATCGACTCCGGATGCAGCGACCGGTTCGTGGCGAGCAGACCTCCGAGTGCGGTCCTCGCGATGGCCGACGTCGGCAGGTCCTCGCCGTCGATTCGCGGCATGCGGATCGCGTCGGCCATCCTCGTGTGAAGCGTCGTGTGCACCGCGTCAGGGTCACCGTTGCCCATCTCGTCCCAGTAGTTGACTGCCATCTCCATCTTCGCCGCACCCGACAGGCCCACCTGGCAGGTCGCGACGAGGTCGTCGAAGTCGGCGTCGGGACCGCCCTCCAGGGCCAGGAAGTCGACAATCTCAGCCCAGCTGGCCTCCTTCGCGAGCCAGCGATAGACCACCGGCAATCGGTCCCGCGCCGCAATGGCGCGCATCGTGTCTGCCGGCGAGCCGCTCAGCTCGTCAGGCACAGCCTGAGACAGCTCGTCAAGCCAGTCCGCCTCGCAACGCTGCTTGATCGCGGCGACGGCCGGACTCGACTGGAAGCGCACAGCCGGCCCGACGACGTCGATCGGCGCACGGTGCAGGCGGTAGATCTCGGTGAGCGTGCGCAGCCGGTCCCGACGGTTGGCCGGCGCCCGGTGAGCCAGCGCCTGCAGGTCCGCCTCGGACCCGCCGTCCAGGGCCGCGCGAAGCTCCTCCGCGAGCGAGACGGTCGGCGCGACGAGCTGAAGCGGCCGCCCGGTGACCCGGGTACGTCGTGCGTTCGCGCACGGCTGAACCGCCGTATCGGACGAAATCGGAAACATCGCACCCACCTCAGGTTCTGGGTGCGGCTTGTAACTGCTTACATCCGCACGACCACGTGCAGAAGAAATGCCCGTCCCGGTGGGCGAGAAAACGGCCAGGAGCCGCTGGACGTTTTATGACACGGACGTCAGAGAACGTGAGAAAGTAGACGCGTGACAGAAGCAGTCGTGAACGCAGGCGCCCATCCGGAAGCGAACCTCGGCGAGGTCCAGGTCATGGACGACATGACCGCCCTCCTCGACTTCTCGGCGCCACACGGGAAGTTCCGGTCGCTGATCGAGGGCAGCCGGTACCTCGTCCCCGTCGAGGGCATGTCGATGCACTTCGATCGCGAGACGATCGAGTACATCCTTCACAACCCGGAGCTGTTCTCCTCGAGGGTCGATCTCGGCCTGGGCAACGTCCGGCCGCTGATCCCGCTCAACGTCGATCCCCCGCAGCACTCCAACTACCGCCGGCTGCTCGACCCGCTGTTCTCTCCGAAGAAGATGGCGGCGTACGAGCCGGACATTGCACTGCGGGCCAACACGCTCATCGACACCTTCATCGACAAGGGCTCGTGCAACTTCACCGACGAGTTCGCGGACATCCTGCCGAGCACGATCTTCCTCGACCTCACCGGACTGCCGCTGGAGCGTCTCGACGAGTTCCTTCACCTGCGGGACGGGATCCTGCACCCGGAGAAGATCGACGAGCTTGCCGCGTTCGACCCGGCGGTCCGCACGAAGGTGCTCTACAGCACCGGCGAGAAGATCTACGAGCTGTTCAGCGGGCTGATCGAGGAGCGCAAGAAGCACCCGAGCGACGACGTGGTGTCACAGTTCATCGCTGCGGAGATCGACGGGGTGCGCCTCACCCACGAGGACATCCTCGACGTCCTCTTCCTGTTCCTGATCGCCGGGCTCGACACCGTCAGTGACACCTTGACCTGCTTCTATGCATTCCTCGCCCAGAACCCGGCCCACCGCAAGCAGCTCGTCGACGACCCCTCGTGTCTCGACAACGCCGTCGAGGAGATGTTGCGCTGGGAAGCGCCGGTCCCGTTCTCCTCGCCGCGCTCGGCCACCCAGGACGTCACGCTGCCCAACGGCTGCCCGGTCACGGCCGGGTCGATGGTGTTGGCCGCCTATGGTTCCGCCAACGTCTGCCCGGTCGAGTTCCCGGACGGCCACGACGTGCGCTTCGACCGCGGGCGCAACCGCCACATCACCTTCGGCATGGGCCCGCACCGCTGCCTCGGGTCGCACCTTGCCCGGCGGGAGCTGCGGGTGGTCCTGCAGGAGTGGCACCGGCGGATTCCCGACTACTGGCTCACCCCAGGCCACGAGAAGCTGTCCTACCCGCCGGGGCTGCGCCACGTGCGGGACCTGATGCTGACCTGGGAGTAGCAGCCGCCGGCCGCGCCGGCCGCGTTCGTGATAACTTCATAATAGTTATGAAGCCACAACTTGTTACTCTCCCTGCTTCGGCATTCCCCGAGATCCACGAGCTGAGCCGCAAGCGGCGGATCGGGATCCTGCTGATCTGTTGCATGAGCTTGCTGATCGTCGGGCTCGACGTGACGATCGTGAATGTCGCTCTCCCGTCGATCGGGCGCGACCTGCACGGCAGCCTCTCCGGCCTGCAGTGGGCGCTCGACGCCTACACGCTGGTGCTCGCCAGCCTGCTGATGCTGTCCGGATCCACCGCCGACCGGCTGGGCCGCAAGCGGACCTTCGTCGTGGGGCTGACGCTGTTCTCGCTGGGCTCGCTGCTGTGCAGCCTTGCGCCCGGGCTCGGCTTCCTGATCGCCTTCCGGATGGTCCAGGCGGTCGGCGGCTCGATGCTCAACCCGGTCGCCATGTCGATCATCACCAATACCTTCACCGAGCCGCGGGAGCGCGCGCAGGCGGTCGGGGTCTGGGGCGCTGTCGTCGGCGTGTCGATGGCTCTTGGCCCAGTCGTGGGCGGGCTCCTTGTCGCGTCCGCCGGTTGGCGGTCGGTGTTCTGGATCAACATTCCCGTTGGTGTGATCGCGATCGTGCTCGCGCTGCGGTTCGTGCCCGAGTCCCGCGCGCCCCGCCCGCGCCGACTCGACCCGCTCGGACAGCTGCTGATGGTGGTGCTGCTGGCAGCGCTGACCTTCGGCATCATCGAGGGACCTCGCCGGGGCTGGACGTCGACGACGATCCTGGCCGCGTTCGCGGCCGCTGCGTTGGCCCTGATCGCCTTTATCCGCCACGCCTCGCGGCGCGACGAGCCGCTCATCGACCTTCGGTTCTTCCGGTCGATCCCGTTCTCGGCCGCGACGCTCACCGCGGTCGCCGCCTTCGCCTCGCTCGGCGGCTTCCTGCTCGTCAACACGCTCTACCTGCAGGACGTGCGGGGTCTCTCACCGCTGCGCGCCGGCCTCGACACCTTGCCGATGGCGGTGATGACGATGGTCGCCTCACCGGTCTCGGGCCGCCTGGTCGGGGGGCGCGGTCCTCGCCTACCGCTGCTCGCGTCGGGAGCCAGTTTCGTCATCGCCAGCGCGATGCTGACCCGGATCGGCGCGCACACGTCCTTCGCCTGGCTGTTCGCGGCGTACCTGGTCTTCGGCCTCGGCTTCGGCCTGGTCAACGCGCCCATCACGAATGCGGCGGTCTCGGGGATGCCGCGTGCGCAAGCCGGTGTCGCGTCTGCCGTGGCGTCGACGTCTCGGCAGGTCGGAGCGACGCTGGGCGTCGCGATCATCGGCGCGCTCGTCACGTCGAAGATCGGGCAGGCGTCCTACGCCGGACTGGCTGCGGCCAGTCACACCGGTTGGTGGGTCATGGTCGGCTGCGGTGCGGCGGTCGCGGGGCTCGGCTGGTTCGCGACGACGCCGCGCGCGATCGAGTCGGCTCGTCGTACCGCGGTCGCCCTGAATCCCGAGTTCCTGGCATGACACGGCTCCCTCATGGGGCCGAGGCCCAACCGACGGCCGCGGATGCCCGCGAGGTCTGGGCGCTCATGGGTGAGCTGGTCCTCGACAACGTCCGCCGCCGCGAGGTTGCGGAGGCGCTCGGGCTGAGCTTCGGCAGGGTGCGCGCGATCCGCCGAATCGCCCGGCAGCCGATGTCGATGGGCGAGCTCGCCGCGGCGATGAGCATCGACCCACCGAATGCCACCACGCTCGTCGACGACCTCGAGCGGCTCGGGCTCGCCGAACGGCGGCCGCACCCCAGCGACCGCCGGGCGAAGGTGGTGACCGCGACCCGGGACGGCATCGCGGTGGCGCGGCGGGCCGACGAGATCCTCAGCACGCCTCCGCCGGCGCTGTCCGAGCTGGCGATGGGCGACCTCCTGGAGCTCCGGCGGATCTTGCACAAGCTCCGAGGCAGTTAGACGCCGAGAAGTTAGACAACCTAAGGTTCGTCCTCTAATATTTTCGGTATGAACATAAAGTCGCGTCGTCCCGGCCTCGGTGCCGACGTGTGGCGGGTGGCGATCGTCGTGATCCTCGCGATGATCATGTCGACGCTCGACACCACCATCGTCAACGTCGCGCTGATCTCGCTGTCCCGGGACCTGCACACCTCGCTCGACACCGTGCAGTGGGTGGTGACGGGATACCTCCTGTCGCTCGCCGCCGTCATCCCGACCACGGGGTGGGCTGCAAAGCGATTCGGCAGCAAGCGGCTGTTCCTGGGTTCGATCGTCGTCTTCACCGTCGGCTCGGCACTGTGCGGGCTGGCTCCATCGGTGGGATGGCTGATCGCGTTCCGCGTCCTGCAAGGACTCGGCGGCGGGATGCTCATGCCACTGGGCATGATGATCGTCGTCAAGAAGGCCGGACCCGAGCGGCTCGCCCGAGTGATGAGCGCGATCTCCGTACCGATCATCCTCGGCCCGGTCGTCGGCCCCACGATCGGCGGCCTGCTCCTCGACCACGCCGGGTGGCGGTGGATCTTCTACGTCAACCTGCCCGTAGGGATCGCCGCGTTCATCGCCGCCGTCCGACTGCTTCCCGCGGATCGGACGGAGGACGCCGGCCCGCTCGACATCGCCGGTCTGGCGATCGTCGCTCCCGGACTGGTGGGCATCACGTACGGGCTGGCGAAGGTGGGGGTCGACAGCTTCGGATCGGTCAGCGTCCTCGCGCCGCTGCTCGCGGGCCTCGCACTCGTCGCGGTCTTCGTCGTGCGCTCGCTACACGTCGACCGCCCGCTGCTCGACATGCGCCTCTACAAAGACAGGTCGTTCAGCGCCGCATCGCTGACGACGTTCTGCCTCGGCGCGGCGATGTATGGCGCACTGATCCTCATGCCGCTGTACTTCCAGACGCTGCGTGGCGAGGACGCCGTCCAGACCGGCTTGCTGCTCGGCCCGCAGGGCATCGGATCCGCGCTCGCGGTGTGGGCGGCGGGGCATCTGGTCGACCGGTACGGCGCGGGCCTGGTCTCGATCGGCGGCGCCGCGGTCAGCATCGCCACGACGGTGCCGTTCGTGTTCCTCGGCGGCCACACCAACTTCGCCCTGATCGACGTCGCGATGGTTGCTCGCGGGCTGGGAGTCGGGTTGTCCTCGATGCCGGCGATGACTGCTGCGTTCCGCAGCCTCACCCCCGAACAGGTCAACGACGCCACCCCGCAGCTGAACGTGATCCAGCGGGTCGGTGGCTCGATCGGCACGGCGATCCTCACCGTGATCCTGCAGAACCGCCTCGATCACGCCAAGACCCTGAGCGCCGGGGCGCACGCGTTCGACACCAGCTTCGTCTGGGTGCTCGCCATCACGGCCGTCGCTTCGCTGCCGACCGTGCTGCTGTGGCGGGTCGAGCGAGCAGCCAACAAGGACGGCGCAGCGGCAACCGAAACCGAGCTGCCGGCCGAGGCCCTGGTGGGCGCAGGATGACCGCGCCCACCGCCGAGCAGCTCGAGGCGCTGCGGACAGCGGTAAGCCGGCTGCTCGCCGCAGATCGCCGGCTGCGTCGGCGCGAGCAGCGCGACACCGAGTCAGGGCTGACCAGCACCCACCTGCGGGCCCTTCACCTGCTCACCGAGCAGCCACAGGCCACGGTCGGCGCGCTCGCCAAGGCCGCCGACCTCACCCCGGCATCGATGACCGTCGCGATCGACCAGCTCGAGGCGCGCGGGCTGGTTACCCGCCAACGCGACGTGCTGGATCGCCGGCAGTGCTTCATCACCCTCACCGAGACCGGCCAGAAGATCGTCGCCGCGAAGCAGGCGTACTGGCGCGACCGGATGGCGGAGCTGTTCGCCGACGTACCCAGCCACAAGATCGCGGCCAGCATCAGCGTCATTGCTCGCGTGGTCGAGGTGATGGAAGGCCTCGAAAAGGGCGACGCGGAGACAACGGCGCTCGGAGAGCAAGCAAGCGCCGGTCGCTAGCCGCGCGACGTCATGACGCGCGTCTCCTGTGGAAAAGTTTTCCTTGATTTCCAACCACTTCGCCTCTTGATCTTGTCGGTATCCGGTAATAGGATTCGAACAGATGTTCGATGGAGACATCGGCAGCGGACTCGTTCGAGGAGGGGATGTGCGACACCCCGCGACGCAAGCCTTCGCCGAGGCGATGGCGGGGCTGCTCGCGCGCGACCCGCACGACCTCGCGGACGCGGCGCTGGTCGACGACACCGAGACGCTGCTGACCTTGCGCCGTCAGCTCGACGGGGTGCTGGCCCGTCAGCTGCAGGTGATGGACACCCGCGACGCCACCACCAGCGAGTGCGGCCGGTCCACCCGGGCCTGGCTGGTGGAAGAACGGCTGCTGTCTCGCCCCGACGCCGCAGCGCGGATGCAGGTCGCGCGCAGCTACCCGACCCGCCCTGCGATCGTGGACGCGATGCTCGCCGGCGAGATCACCCAGGACCACGCCAAGACGATCGTGGCGTTCCTGCCCAAGCTGCCCGACGCCGACGCCCGCGACGAAGCCGAAAAGCTGCTGCTGGAGGCAGCCCGGTTCACCGATCCCACCATGCTCGGCAAGAGCCTGCGGGCTCTGGCCGACCGGCTCTGCCTCAACGAGTCCGCCGAGGAACGCGCGCAACGCCAACGGGCCGGACAGTTCCTGTCCTTCCGCGACACCATCGATCAGATGGTCCACCTCGAAGGCATGCTCGACCGGGTCGGGGCCGCCATCCTGCGCAAGGCGCTCTACCCGCTCGCGCTCAAGGCAGGACTGGTCGACGAACGCTCCCCCGCCCAGCGCATCGCCGAAGCGCTCGTCGAGCTCGCCAAGCTCGCCATGGGCAGCGGCGAGTTGCCCGAGACAGCCGGTGAGCCCACTCAAGTCGTGGTTACCTCACCGCTCGCCGACCTGCTGCGCGACCTCGCCCCTGGCGACACGTGCGAGTCCACGCTGGAAGGCATCCCGATCACGCCGAACACCGCCAGGATGCTGGCTTGCGACGGCGGCATCATCCCCGCCGTGCTCGGCTCGGACGCCGAGATCCTCGACCTCGGACGTAGCACCCGCACCTGGAGCCGCGCGCAACGCCGCGCCGCGAAGCTCCGCGCCGGCGGGCACTGCGAAGCCCCCAAATGCCAGGCGGAGATCAACCGCTGCGACCTCCACCACGAGCACCACTGGGCCCGGGGCGGACCGACCGACCTCAACAAGGCGATCTACCTCTGTCCCTACCACCACTGGCTCACCCACCACACCAACTGGACCATCACCAGAAGCAGACACGGCAAAGTCGAGATGCTGAGGACATAGCCAGCCTGGGAGTCGCACCTGCTTCCTAGCTGCTCGCCGCCCGATGGTCGGGGATCGACATCCGCACCTGCGAGGCGAGCGAGGTGACCGTCGTCGCACCGATCGGCCCGGCCGCGTCGAACATCACCGCCGTGCCGACGGACACCCCACCCGCCTCCTGGCGATCGCGCGCAGCGAGGCCGAGCATCGTGCCTTCCGGCTCGCGGGCCAGCAGCATGGTGATGTCGGAGTTGACGAACTGCAGGCCGTGGCTCCCCCAGTTCATCAGCGGGTTCGAGACGTCTGCCACGGCCGCGGCCCGCGCGAACGGCGACGTCGGCTCGCCCTCGACCAGCGTGGCGTCGAAGTCGTACCAGACGTACTTGGCCTGGTTCGGGTCGCGCCACGGCTCGAAGTCGGGAGCAGGCGAGGCATCAGGCCCGAAGTACGGCTTCGGCCCGAACTCCGGAGTCTCCTCGGCAGTAGGCGGCTTCGCCATCACGACCGGCGGCGACCAGACGCTTCCTTCGGGCGTCTCGGATCGGCGTACGAAGATCCCGCGCCCATGAGCGACGTTGCGGTCGTCCTGCAGGAGCGTCACATCGACCAGCCGCAGCCGGCGACCCTCCCGCAGCACACTGGTCTCGACCCGCAGCTCATCCTGCAAGGCCATGCGCACCATGTCGATGGTCAGTCGCGTCCCGACGTAGTCCGCATCCCCCGCAGCCTGCTCGGCGGCATGGCCGACGAGCCCGGTGATCACCAGGCCGCTGACGGTGTTCGGACCCCATGGCCCGACGGCGGAGGGATTGGGCAGGAACGTCTGATCACCAGTGCGGGTCAGGAAGGTACGGCGGTCGGTCACCGGATCATCCTGCCGGGTGCGGTGGCGGCACTGTCACGGAGGGAACCCTGCTCGCGGCCGCGAATACCTGAAGGTGTCGCGCCGAGCGCTGGGCTTCATCGTCGCCGTCGCGGTTGTCTGCCTTCCGGCAGTCTCGACCGGGGCGAGCGTCAGCGCCGCACCGACAGCGAGCGGGCAGCGTCTGATCACCAGGACGATTCCGGACCCGCAAAGATTCATCCCGCCGAAGTGGCTGCCGTACCCGGGCCAGCCGCGCGCAGATGTGCTGCTGCCTGCCGGCTACGACCCGCACCGGCGCTACCCCCTGGTGCTCAACCTCGGCGGGCTCGGCGGTGACTACGCCAAGGCGGCACTGGGCCCGGGCGTGCCGGTCAGCGCGATCGTGGTCACCCCCGAGCCGTACAACGGCTGGTACGACGACTGGTGGAACGACGGCGAGCGCGGTGGGCCCGCGTGGGAGAGCTACTTCCTCGACGACGTGATCCCGTGGATCTTGCACCATTACCCGATCCGCCCGCAGCGGCGCTGGCATGCGGTGATGGGGATATCGATGGGCGGCCTGGGCGCTGCCTACCTCGGCGGCCGGCTTCCCGGCTTCTTCGGTACGGTCGCCAGCCTCTCGGGCTTCCTCGACCCGCAGTACTACGCCCCGATCACCCAGGCCGGGATGGGCATCGTCTCGGCGGCGCCTCTGCACGGCGATGACGGTCCGTATCCCGTGCTCGGTCCGCCGAACGGCTTCTACGCCACGGGCCACAACCCGACGCGGCTGGTCGCCAACCTCGCCCACACCAATGTCTTCGAGAGCACCGGCGACGGCATCCCGAGCCAGGCCGGCCTCGACCAGGACCTGATCGACGCAATCGTCGGCAGCGGACTGGAGGCCCCGATCATCTACCCGATGAACGAGCTGTTCCACAAGGCGGCGATGCGGGCCGGCGTCAAGGTCACCTACGAGGCGCACCTGGGAGGCCACGACGGCCCGGACTTCTCCCAGGAGCTCGCAGCGATGTTCAGGTGGGGCCTGTTCAGGCCGGCGGAGACGAACCCGGCCGCGTGGACCAACCAGACGGTTGCGGCAAGCGGCGTGCTGTGGGGCGTCCGCTACCGGTTCGACCGCCCGCCGACAGCGCTGGTCCGCTTCTCGCGGGCGAACGGGCTGCTGTCCATCAGCCGGGCCGGCTCCGCGGTGACGATCACCGTCGCGGGGGGCTGCCGGCTCCACACGCGAACGCCGGCGACGCTGGATGTCGACAGCCGTGACTGCTTAGTGACCAGCTGAACCGGGAACACCGGCGCCATGAGTGAAGCACTGAGCGACGCGCTGTCGACCTTGCGGGAGAAGGCGCCGAGCCTGCCCTCGCACCTGCCCTCCGCCGCCAAGGACGCGACAGACGCGGTCCGTTCCCACCTGCCCAATGTCGACGTCGATGCGGTGCGCTCGCACCTGCCGTCTCTCAAGGACGTCGACCCCTCCGCGGTCATCAGCCGGCTGCCCCGCAAGCGGATGCGGATGCGCTGGGGGTACGCCGCGGTCCTGCTCGGGGCGGTCGCGACCGGAGCCGCCGCTTTCGGCGTCTACCGGCACCGCGCGCCGGCGGCGAATGATGCCAGCATCTACACACCGCCGCTGCCGAAGCCCTGAGTTGTCGAAGCTCTGCGGCGAGGCCACAAAAAAGCGCCTCACTGTCTAGGACAGTGAGGCGCTCCAACGCTCAGCGGCCTGTTTTCGCGGGTTTCCGATGTGCCAGCCGCCGCAGCGCGGGCAGTAGTGCGCCGCCAGCATGAAGTCCTCGTCAGCATTGCGCCGGCGAGCCATGGCGTACCACGCCTGGCGGTCCGCCTCAGCGTAGCTTGCAAAACGCTGCCGGCCCCCGCAGGTGTCTGCCGAGATGTGCGAAGTGGTGCTCACGCTTGGTTCCTGCCCGCGCACCATGATCGTTACGCCTAGGCGCTGGCGACCTGTTCGACAAGCTCGCGGCAGAACGCGTCCAGGTCGTCGGGCTTACGCGACGACACGAGCACGTTCGGTCCCGACGTGCAGACCGCGACCTCCTTGTCGACCCACTTGGCACCGGCGTTGCGCAGATCGGTCTGCAGGCTCGGCCAGCTGGTGATCATCCGGTCCCGCACCACGTCGGCCTCGACCAACGTCCACGGCGCGTGGCAGATCGCGGCGACCGGCTTGCCTGCGGTGAAGAACGACTTTGCGAAAGCGACCGCCTCCGGCTTCGTCCTCAGCTGGTCGGGATTTGCCACCCCGCCCGGCAGCACCAGCGCGTCGAAGTCCTCCGCCCGCGCCTTCGACACCTCCACGTCCACGGGGAACGTGTCCGCCTTGTCGAGATGGTTGAAGCCCTGCGTCTCGCCGGCTTCGGGGGCGACCAGCCTCGGGGTCCCGCCGGCGTGCTCGACCGCCTTCCACGGCTCGGTGAGCTCGACCTGCTCGACGCCTTCGTTGGCCACCAGGAACGCCACGGTCTTGCCGTCTAGTTGATTCGCCATACCGGTCGTCTACCCGGCCGACGTGGAGAACACGCGAGGCGTTTTGCGGGCGGGGCAGCGGGGAGTTCCCCCAACACAACCCGTCAGAAAGCGAGGGCACCATGTCGCACGACGCCATCGTCATGCTCAAGGAAGATCACAAGAAGATCAAGGCCCTGTTCCGCGACTTCAAGGGCGCCGGCGAGAACGCGCACGCCAGCAAGGCGCGCATCGTCGACCAGATCCTCGAGGAGCTCTCGGTCCACACCTACATCGAGAACGAGGGCATGTACCCCGACGTTCGCGCGCTCCTGCCCGACCTCACCGAGGACATCCTCGAGTCCCTCGAGGAGCACCACGTGGCGGACATGCTCTGCATGGAGCTCGCGATGATGAGCCCCGAGCACGAGCACTTCGACGCGAAGGTGACCGTGCTGATCGAGAACGTCGAGCACCACATCGAGGAAGAAGAGAAGGAATGGTTCCCCGAGGTACGCGAGAAGCTCGGCCGTAACGACCTTCAGCAGATGGGTGCCCACCTGGAGGAGCTGCGGGCGAAGGCACCGCGCAAGCCGTCGCACCCGCGCTCGCTCGTCAAGGCAGCGAAGGCGCTCGTCTCGTAGACCGCGTCCCGGAAGCTGTCAGCCGCCCGCCGGGTTGGTCCGCAACGAGCGGACCTCCCGGCGGCGGATCTGTATCCGGCCGTCGGCCTCACGTACCTCGTACGCCGGCTGCGGGCGCGAGGCCGGGCCGCGGAGCACCGCTCCACCCTGGAGCGCGAACACGCTGCGATGCCACGGGCAGGTCACGCACTCCCCGACCCGCTCCCCGTCGCTGAGCGGCGCGCCACGGTGGGTACAGCGGTTTGCGATGACGACGACCTCGTCCCTCACCCGGGTCGCCAGCAGCTGCTCCCCGCCCACCTCGAAGCACTTGAGCGATTCGGTAATGTCCGGGGAGGCCGCCAGGTCGGTCCAGTCCGCCGGGCCGCTGCCGAACGCGGTCGTGTCGACCCCGACTCCCTGGGCGAAGGTCAGGTGACCGCCGAGCCATCCCCCGGCGGTGAGCGCCATCGCGCCGAGCAGGCCCGAGACCAGCCCGCTGTGCCCGCGCCCGCGGCGCCGCCACGAGTGGGAGTAGGCAGCCACCGCCAGGAGGTTGCTCGCCGCGTGCACGGTGCCGATCCGGCTCTCGGCACCTTCGGTGTCCAGCCAGTCGGAGACCCCGGCCAGCGCCGTGGGGAGCGCCGCCAGGAGGCCGGCTCCGACCAGCCGCCGCGCCGCGTCGCGGGCGCTAGGGCCGCCGACCACGTCCAGGATGGTCGCGCCGAGCAAGCTGCCTCCGGCGACGAGCGTGAGACCTGGATGCAGCGGATGACCGATGGCGCGACCCGACAGGACGTCCTTCGTTCTGGGCCCGCCGAGGATCTTGGACCCCACGGCCCTGGCGCCGCGCGCGAGCGGGTCGAGGCCCTCAGCACTCTCGACCTGGGTGATCAGCTCCTCGAGCTGCGTAGTGATCGCCATGCGAGGCGACTACCCGAGCCCGCCGCGAGCAAGCGCCTGCCTGCGGACTAGGACCTGCGGACTACGAGGTGCTCAGCCGCTCCGCGCGCAGCTGCGAGCGGCGGACCTTCGCGGCGTCGTCGCGCAGCGGCTCGTCCACCCGCTCGAAGGTGCGCGGCACCTTGTACTTCGTGAGTCGCTCGGCGCACCACGCGCTCAGCTCCTCGTCTGCGACGTCGGCGCCGAGCTGGACCAGCGCGTGCAGGCGGTTGCCGAGGTCGTCGTCCGGCAGGCCGATCACGCAGGAGGACAGCACGGCGGGGTGCTCATCGAGCGCCGCCTCCACCTCAGCGGGATAGACGTTGCTGCCACCGACCAGCACCATGTCGGTCAACCGGTCGTTGAGGTAGAGGTACCCGTCGGCGTCCATCCACCCCAGGTCACCAAGCGACTCCCAGCCGTCGCCGCGGCGGCGTGCCTGCGCACCGATGTAGGTGTACGTCGGTCCGGACTCCGACTTCATCCAGACCTCGCCGACCTTCCCGGCGGGCAGCGGGTTGCCGTCCGGATCGCAGATCTGCATCCGGCCGACCAGCGGCTTGCCCACCGATCCCCGGTGCTCGAGCCACTCGGTGCCACTGATGAACGTGGCTGCCTGCGCCTCGGTGCCCGCGTAGAGCTCCATGATCCGCTCCGGGCCGAGCCAGTCGATCCACGCCTGCTTGAGGTACGGCGGGCACGGCGCCGCCATGTGCATCACGGTGTGCAGGCTCGACAGGTCGTAGCGCTGCCTTACCTCGCCGGGCAGTTTCATGATCCGCGACATCATGGTCGGCACGAGGTAGACCCAGCCGGCGCGATGCCGCTCGATCAGCATGAGCGAGGTCTCCGCGTCGAAACGGCCGGGCAGTACGACGTGACCACCCAACGCCAGGGTCGCGGTCGAGGTCAGGAGCGGCCCGTTGTGATGCAGCGGCGCGGTGATCAAGGAGGTGTCGCCGGGTCTGATCCGCATCACCTGGCCGAGCAGCGACAGGCTCTCGACCTCAGCCGGGTTCGTGGCGACGATCAGCTTGGGCCGGCCCGTCGACCCGCCGGACATGGGCGCCTTGAAGTTCGGGGAGGTCACGTTCGGCAGCGGCTCGCGGGCCTCGGCGGCCGGGTCGGGATCGGGCAGAGTCAGCAGCGACGGCGCCAGATCGCCGCCGTCGAATCCGATCGCCATAGCCGGCCTGGCGAGCTCGAGCACCGCGTCGCGCTCGGCCCGTGGCATGTTTGCCGCGACCGGCTGGGGCGTCGCGCCGACGATCCAGGTCGCCACCGACGCGACGATGTGGCCGGCTTCGCTCGGCAGGCCGATCGAGACGAGGTCGCCGACGCCGACACCACGAGCGGCAAGCACGTGCGCGAGCGCGTCCGCTCGCTCGAGCAGCTCCCGGCGCGACAGCGTCCCGGCCGTGTCGGTGATCGCCGGTGCATCGGGCTCGGAGCTCGCGAACGCCCGCAGCGCCGCAGGGATCGAGGTCACGTTCGCCCGCCGTCAGCCGAGCCCGAGGAACGAGTCGACCAGCCTGCCCGCGGCGAGGCCGGGTGTGAGCGCTGCGGTTCGCACCTCGTGTTCGAGCTCCGTCGCCAGCGCACCCACGGAGTCGTGCCCGGCCAGGCGGCGGAGCAGCTCGTCGCGCACCAAGGCCCACATCCAGCTGACCCGCTGCTCCTGGCGGCGGCGGTCGAGCTCGCCGGACACGCGGCGCTGCTCGATCAGGCCGGTGATACTGGCCCACACGTCGAGCAGCCCGTCACCGGTGAGCGCACTGCAGGTCAGCACCGGGGTCTTGCGATCGGACTCGGAGCGCTCGATCAGATGCAGCGCGCCCGCCAGCTCGCGCGCCGCGCGCCGCGCGTCTGCTTCGTACGGGCCGTCGGCCTTGTTGACCGCCACGACGTCGGCGAGCTCGAGGACGCCCTTCTTGATCCCCTGCAGCTGGTCGCCCGACCGTGCCAAGGCAAGCAGCAGGAAGCTGTCGGTCATCTCCGCGACCAGGCTCTCGGACTGCCCGACTCCGACCGTCTCGATGACGATCACGTCGAAACCGGCAGCCGCCATCACGACGATCGACTCCCGCGTGGCGCGGGCGACGCCGCCGAGCGTCCCCGCGGTAGGGGACGGCCGGACGAACGCGGCGTCGTCGGTCGCCAGCCGCGCCATCCGGGTCTTGTCGCCGAGGATGCTGCCGCCGGTCTTCGTCGAAGACGGATCGACTGCCAGCACTGCGACCCGGTGCCCGTCGTCGATCAGCCGCCCGCCGAGCGCGTCGATGAAGGTGGACTTGCCAGCGCCCGGTACGCCAGTGACGCCGACCCGGATCGCCGCCTCCGAGTGCGGCAGCAGCAGGGTGAGCACCTCCTGGGCGAGCCGGCGGTGGTCGTCACGGGTCGACTCGACCAACGTGATGGCGCGCGCGACGTCCACCCGCGACCCGCTGCGAACCCCCTCGGCGTACCGCTCGGCCTCGCCGCTGGCGGTCATGCCTCGGCAGCGACGCGAGCCGAGAGCGTCTCGAGGAGCTCGGCGGCCGCGTCGGGGATGACGGTGCCGGGGGCGAAGATCGCCTCGGCGCCCGCGGCGCGCAGCTCGTCGAAGTCCTGCGGTGGGATGACCCCGCCGACGACGATCATGATGTCGTCGCGACCGAGTTCGGCCAGCGCGGCCTTCAGCGCCGGCACCAGCGTCAGGTGACCGGCGGCCAGCGAGTTGACGCCCACGATGTGGACGTCGGACTCGATCGCCTGCCGCGCTACCTCCTCGGGGGTCTGGAACAGCGGCCCGACGTCGACGTCGAACCCGAGGTCGGCAAACGCGCTCGCGATCACCTTCTGGCCGCGGTCGTGCCCGTCCTGGCCCATCTTCGCAACGAGGATGCGCGGACGCCGTCCCTGCGCCCGCTCGAAGTCCGCGGTCGCGGCACGGACCTGCTCGATCCGCTCCAGGGGCCCGGCTTCGCCGCGGTACACACCGCTGATCGTATGGATCCGGGCGGTGTACCGGCCGAACACCGCTTCCATCGCGTCGGAGATCTCACCGACCGTGGCCATGGCGCGCGCGGCGTCGATCGACAGCGCCATCAGGTTCGTGGCATCCGTGCCGTCCGACGCCTTGCCTGCGGCCTCGGTGAGTCGCCGCAGCGCCTCCTGGCAGGCCGCCTCGTCGCGCTCGGCGCGCAGGCGCTGCAGCTTGGCGATCTGCTGCTCGCGGACCGCACGGTTGTCGACCTTGAGCACGTCGATCGGGGCGTCGTCGGCGACGACGTACTTGTTGACGCCGATCACCGGCTGGCGGCCCGAGTCGATGCGAGCTTGGGTGCGGGCCGCGGCCTCCTCGACCCGCATCTTGGGGATGCCGTCCTCGATCGCCTTGGCCATCCCGCCGGCCGCCTCGACCTCCTCGATGTGCTCCCAGGCGCGCCGCGCCAGGTCGTAGGTGAGGCGTTCGACGTACGCGCTGCCGCCCCACGGGTCGATCACCCGGCAGGTGCCCGACTCCTGCTGCAGCAGCAGCTGGGTGTTGCGGGCGATCCGGGCGGAGAAGTCCGTGGGCAGCGCGAGCGCCTCGTCGAGGGCGTTGGTGTGCAGCGACTGGGTGTGCCCCTGCGTGGCCGCCATCGCCTCGATGCAGGTGCGGGTCACGTTGTTGAAGACGTCCTGCGCGGTCAGCGACCAGCCCGAGGTCTGGCAGTGGGTACGAAGCGAAAGTGACTTGGTGCTCTTCGGATCGAACTGCTTGACCAGCTTTGCCCACAGCAGCCGGCCGGCGCGCATCTTCGCGACTTCCATGAAGAAGTTCATGCCGATCGCCCAGAAGAACGACAGCCGGGGGGCGAACGCATCGATGTCCAGCCCCGACGCCATGCCGGCACGGATGTACTCGACACCGTCGGCGAGCGTGTAGGCGAGCTCGAGATCGGCGGTCGCTCCGGCCTCCTGGATGTGGTAGCCGGAGATCGAGATGGAGTTGAACTTCGGCATCCGCCGCGAGGTGAACCCGAAGATGTCGCTGATGATCCGCATCGAGGGGCCCGGCGGGTAGATGTAGGTGTTGCGGACCATGAACTCTTTGAGGATGTCGTTCTGGATGGTCCCGGCAAGCTGCTCGGGCGCGACGCCCTGCTCCTCCGCGGCGACGACGTAGAGCGCGAGGATCGGCAGGACCGCGCCGTTCATCGTCATCGACACCGACATCTGGTCCAGCGGGATGCCGTCGAAGAGCTGCCGCATGTCGTAGATCGAGTCGATCGCGACGCCCGCCATGCCGACGTCACCGCCGACCCGCGGGTGGTCGCTGTCGTAGCCGCGGTGGGTCGGCAGGTCGAAGGCGACCGACAACCCCTTCTGGCCCGCCGCGAGGTTGCGCCGGTAGAAGGCGTTGGACTCCTCGGCGGTGGAGAACCCGGCGTACTGCCGGATCGTCCACGGCTGGTTGACATACATCGTCGGGTACGGCCCGCGCAGGTACGGCGCGATGCCCGGGTACGTCGAGAGGAAGTCCAGGCCGTCGAGGTCAGCCGCGGTGTAGAGCGGCCGGACGTCGATGCCCTCGGGCGTCGACCACACGTCTTCCGGGGCGAACTCGACCGATCCCGCCGCGGCGGGCTCCGGCGACCCCAGCGCGATGCCCGCGAAGTCCGGGATCTCCCACTGCGCGCTCACGATGCCCCCTCGCCGGACCGGTCGAGCTCCGCCTCGTAGGCCTCGGCCCAGCGCACTCGCGGCAGCCCGCCGCTCGGTCGCGCCGGCCGAGGCTCGCGCACCAGAGCGACCTCACCGACGAGCGGGAACTCGGTGACCCCGGTGATCTTGGCGGTGCGGTCGGCGAGCGCCGCGAGGTGCTCGGCGCGGCGCCGCTCCAGCAGCTCGCCGATCACCCCGCCGCGCAGAGCGGTGAGGGCTCCCCCGGCCCGCTCGATGTCCTGGAAGACGCTCCACGCGCTGCGAGCAACCTCCCGGGTCAGCTCCTCGACGTACCAAGATCCGCCGGCGGGGTCGACCGTCCGGGTGAGGTTGGACTCGTCCATGAGCAAGGCGTGGGTGTTGCGGGCGATGCGCCGCGCCAGGCGGTCGCTGTAGCCGATCGCGTGGTCGAACGGCAGGACGGTGATCGCGCTCGCGCCCCCGACTCCGGCCGAGAAGGCGGCAAGGGTCCCGCGCAGGATGTTGTTCCACGGATCGCGGCGCGTCAGCATCGAGGGCGAGGACACCGCGTGCTGCAGCTGGCCGGCGACCGGTGAGGTGACGCCGCAGGACTGCGCGACCTTGGACCACACCTGCCGCGCTGCCCTGAGCTTGGCGATCGTGAGGAACTGGTCGGCCGTCGCGGCGTACCGGAACTCCAGCTGGCCGAACGCTGCCTCAGCGGAGAGCCCGGCGTCGCGCATGGCCCGCAGATACGTCACGCCGGCTGCCACCGAGCACGCGATCTCCTGCGCGTCGTCGGCGCCCGCCTCGTGGTAGGGCAGGGCGTCCACGGTGAACGCCCGGGCCTCGGGAAGCTCGCTCGAGGCGCGCTGCGCCAGAGCCACGGCGGGCTCGATGTCGACCGCCGAGCCCGACGACGCCTCGGCGCCCACCGGGTCGGCGCCGAACCGCACCGAGAGCTCCTTGGCTTCATGCCCCCGCTCCCGGGCGAGGTCGAGGTAGCGATCCGCAGCCGAGGCGAACTCCGCGCTGGCATCGATCGTCACTGTGATCAGGTCGAGGTAGGCCTGGTCCAAGACTCCGTCGAGTGCGTCGAGGCCGATCGCGCCTTCGCCGAGCACGAGCCACAGCGACGTCGTACCGCCTTCGAGGTCCTCGACGACCTGCTCGTGGACCGTGGCGACATCGGGGTGGTCATGACGGGTACGCACGTCCCAGCCGCCGAGGTTGCCGCGCTGCCGCGTGCCCCGAACGAACGGGGCAGCGCCCGGGACCCCGACGTCGTCGCCGCCCGCTGCGACATACAGCGGTCGGGTAGCGATCCCGTCGAACAGCGTCGTGGTGAGCGCCTGCTCGGCGGCGGCGAGATCGTCGACGCCGACCACCTTCGCGACCAGCTTGAGCCAGTCGTCGCGACCGGCTTCGGGGAACTCCGCCGCGAGAACGAGGTTCTCGCCGGCGCCAGTGCTCGTCACGGTCCGAGATTATTCCGCATCGCGCGCACCAGCTCTTGCTTGCGATGGCGGCCGGGATCGCGATAAAGAATGAGAAGCAGTCTCATTTAGTGCACTGACGGGGGCCGGAGAGAAGAGGGCGCAGTGTCTGAGAGCGAGAACCCGGCAATCCACCCACCGCAGACCGAGGACCACCGGCCGAGGACCAACAGGGACTGGTGGCCCAACCAGCTCGACCTGTCAGTGCTCCACAAGCACTCTCCGAAGTCCAACCCGATGGGCGAGGCCTACGACTACGCGAAGGAGTTCGCCTCGCTCGACGTCGAGGCACTGCGCCGAGATCTCGTCGAGCTCATGACCACCTCTCAGGACTGGTGGCCTGCCGACTACGGCCACTACGGACCGCTGTTCGTCCGGCTGAGCTGGCACGCTGCCGGCACCTACCGGATCGCCGACGGGCGAGGCGGCGCCGGAAGCGGGCAGCAGCGCTTCGCACCGCTCAACAGCTGGCCCGACAACGCGAGCCTGGACAAGGCGCGGCGGCTGCTCTGGCCGCTGAAGAAGAAGTACGGCAGGGCCATCTCATGGGGCGACCTGTTCGTCCTCGCCGGCAACGTCGCGATGGAGTCGATGGGCTGGAAGTCCTTCGGCTTCGGGTTCGGGCGCGAGGACGTCTACGAGCCCGACGAGATCATCTGGGGGCCCGAGGACACCTGGCTCGGCGATGAGCGCTACTCCGGCGACCGGGAGCTGCAGGGCCCGCTCGGCGCGGTCCAGATGGGCCTGATCTACGTCAACCCGGAAGGACCGAACGGGACGCCCGACCCGCTCGCCTCCGCCCGCGACATCCGCGAGACCTTCGCGCGGATGGCGATGAACGATGAGGAGACCGTCGCGCTCATCGCGGGCGGCCACACCTTCGGCAAGGCCCACGGCGCGGGAAACCCGGACCTCGTCGGGCCGGAGCCCGAAGGCGCGCCGCTGGAACAGCAGGGGCTCGGCTGGCGCAACCAGAACGGCACGGGAGTCGGGCCCGACGCGATCACCAGCGGGC
This sequence comes from Mycobacteriales bacterium, assembly GCA_035547515.1. GTDB lineage: Bacteria > Actinomycetota > Actinomycetes > JAFAQI01 > JAFAQI01 > DASZTV01. The sequence continues at coordinate 24,459 of DASZUS010000098.1, read as the reverse complement.
TGGAAGGCGCCTGGACCAAGGAGCCCACGAGGTGGGACAACGGGTTTCTCGACAACCTGTTCGGCTACGACTACGAGCTCACCCGAAGCCCGGCCGGAGCCCAGCAGTGGACCGCGAAGAACCCCGAGGCGCAGGGCACGGTGCCCGACGCGCACGACCCGTCGAAGCGCCACGCGCCGATGATGCTGACCTCGGACCTCGCGCTGAAGGTCGACCCGATCTACGGCCCGATCGCCAAAAGGTTCCACGAGAACCCCGACGAGTTCGCACTCGCGTTCGCGAAGGCTTGGTACAAGCTGCTGCACCGCGACATGGGGCCGGTCTCCCGGTTCCTCGGCCCATGGGTCGCCGAGCCACAGCTGTGGCAGGACCCCGTGCCGCCGCAGGACGGCCCGCTGATCGACGCGTCCGACATCGCGGCCCTCAAGGAAAAGCTGCTCAACTGCGGCCTGTCGGTATCCGAGCTGGTGTCGACGGCATGGGCAGCCGCCGCCAGCTACCGCGACACCGACAAGCGGGGCGGCGCCAACGGCGCCCGGCTGCGGCTGGCTCCGCAGAAGGACTGGGCGGCCAACGACCCGGCACAGCTCGCCAACGTGCTTGCCGTCCTCGAGGGCATCCAGGCCGAGTTCAACCGCGGCCCCAAGCAGGTGTCGCTCGCCGACCTGATCGTCCTGGGCGGCTGCGCTGCGGTCGAAAAGGCCGCCCGGGACGGCGGCCATGAGGTCTCGGTGCGGTTCGTGCCCGGCCGGACCGACGCGACGCTGGAGCAGACCGACGTCGACTCCTTCGCCCCGCTGGAGCCGAAGGCGGACGGCTTCCGCAACTACGTGGACGGCGACCTCAAGGTCTCGCCGGAGACGCTGCTGCTCGACCGCGCCTTCATGCTGGCGCTGTCGGCACCGGAGATGACGGTGCTGGTCGGCGGGCTGCGAGTCCTCGGCGCCAACACCGGCGGTACGCCGCACGGCGTCTTCACCGACCGGCCAGGCACGCTGACCAACGACTTCTTCGTCAACCTGCTCGACATGGGGACGCAGTGGAAGGTCTCCGAGTCCGACCCCAACGTCTACGAAGGACGCAGGGGCGAGCAGCTCACCCGTACCGCGACAGCGGTGGACTTGGTCTTCGGGGCCAACTCGCAGCTGCGGGCCATCTGCGAGGTCTACGCCCAGGACGACTCGAAGCAGAAGTTCGCGGAAGACTTCGCAGCGGCCTTCAGCAAGGTGATGCACCTCGACCGGTTCGACCTCGCGGATCGCTAGGGCGAGCCTCACACCGAACCGGCCGGTCCCTGTACGGGGCCGGCCGGTTCGGTGTGTGCGGTCGAGTCAGGCGACCGTCAGCACCTTGCTGCTCGACGCCTTGTAGATGGTGGTGCCCACCTTCTGTCGGGCGTGGGTCAGCTTGTACTGCTCCTTGTGCTTGAGGTGCGCGAGCCCGGCCACCGAGAACACGCCGTTCGCACCGGACTTCAGCGACTTCACCTTGTGCCAACGCGCCGCACCCTTCGCGCGGTCGAACAGGGTGAGGTTGAGCCCGGCGACGCCAGCACCCTTCGACTCGATGGCACCGGCGATCTTCACCCGGCCCTTGACGATCGACGCACTTGGGAAGATCGACGTCGCGACGCTTACCGACGACTGAGTCGCCGCGAAAGTGATCGGCGCAGCAGTGGACGCATCGGGCAACGTGCCGGTCAGGTCGGTGGTGGCCGTGATGAGGCAGGTGTCCCCGGCCTCGCACGGCTTGCCGCCCCAGGTTCCCGTCGCGACCGTCAGCGCGACGTTGCTGAACGTCCCGTTCGCGTCGGTGGTCGGCTGCTGGACGCTGCTCGCGTCACACGTCGTCTGACCCGGCGGGTTCGCGCACTCTACGACGTACGCCTTGAGGCCGGCCGGGAAGCCGTACCCGCTGACGATCACCTGCTGCCCGTTCTTCAGGCCAGTGCTCGGCGTCACCGTGATGACCGGAGCGAACGTGAGTGCAACCTCCGCCGCCTCGGCGGGATTGGCGACATTCGCGGCGATCAGGTAGCACTTGCCGCCCGCGGTCTTCGCCGGGCAGGTCGCGCCGCTGGTGCCGACCGCGCCCGCCTCGAGCGTCACCGAGGCGCCGCTGAAGCTGCCGGTGCCGTCCGCGGTGACGACCTTCGCGCCCGCCGTGTTGCAGTCGGCCGACGGGTTGGTCTGGCTGGGCGTCGCGGTAGCGCACTCGATGACGCCGATGCTGGCACCGGCGCTGAAGCCCGAGCCGCTCAGCGTGATGACCTGCCCGTTGGTCAGGTTGTCGGTCGCCGACGGCGTGATGGTCGCAGTGGCGGCGTTCGCCGTCGTCGCTGCCAACGGCACGGCGAATGCCGCGGCGGCCACCACGAGCGTCGCGACGCGCGTCACGCGCTTGGTCCTCAGGTGCATCTGCTCTCCACTTCCTGGTGCGGCGTCTGTCGGTACGGCGTCATAGCCGTCAGAACTTGAACGGGGCGACTGCGAACTGCTTGTGGTTGGTCAGGTTCGCGACCGCGAAGCCGCAGCCCCAGTGGGACTTCTTGTCGGCCTTGGTGGGCGGGCACGAGTGCGACTTGCCGGCGATCGTGTGGCTGAAGTTCAAGAAGACGAGCTTGCAGCTGACGACACCCGAGGAGTTCGACTTGACGCTGGCCGTGTCGTTGACGTTGGCCATCGCCGCCGACTCCGCCGTGCCTGGGTGGGTCAAGGTGAGGATGCACACGTAGGTGTGGTTGGGGGTGGCGCCGGTGGCCTTGCCCTTGACCGTCTGGCCGATCGACGGCTTGGTCGGTGAGACCGACACCTTCAACCCGCCGCTTGCCTGGGCGATCGGGGCGGACATCGCGAGAACCGCGACCCCTGCCGTGGCCCCCAACGCGAGTGTCGACTTCTTCATGGAATGGCTTCCCTTTCGACTGGGCTGCGACCGCAGCGCTGATGAAGCACGCCTTGCAGCGGCGTAACTTCCTCGCCACCTGGAAATGAACATATTCCTTGTTGTCAACTCCACATACACCCGGACATATCGACGTTTCCGCCTTTGGGAAGGTCGTTTTCGATCTTGCAACGAGTGATACCGTGCGCCCTCGTCAATCCACTGGTGCGTCTCGTCGACGACGACATCGAGGGGCGTGAATGGCAGTCGGCTCATGGGTGTTGGGCCTGCTCAACGGCCTCACGATCGGCCTGCTCGCCGTCGGTCTCGTACTGATCTACAAGTCGAACCGGTTCCTCAACCTCGCTCACGCGCAACTGGGCACGCTGCCTGCCCTTCTGCTCGCGAAATGGCGGCTGGACTGGCACTGGAACTGGTGGCTGGCCTTTCCAGCGGCCATCGCCGCCGGGATCGTGACCGCGCTGCTCGTCGAGCGGCTCCTGGTCCGGCCGATGCTGCGACGAAGCCGCTCACCGGTGAGACTTCTGCTGCTCTCGCTGGCGGTGTCCCAGCTGTTGCTGGCGATGACCTACATCCCTGACCTAGGACCGAAGGCGTCCGACCAGTCGCTGTACCCGCAGCCGTTCCACTCCTCCGCAAGCGTCGGCGGGGTGGTGCTGTCAGGGATGGACCTGCTGACGGCGATCGTCGTACCGCTCATCGTCATCGCTCTGACGGTGTTCCTGCGATACACCATGCTGGGCAAGCAGATCCGTGCCACTGCCAACAACCCCGATGCCGCCCGCCTCTGCGGTGTCCCGGTCGGCCGGGTCGGCGCGATCGCGTGGGGCATGGCAGGCGCGTGCTCGGTCGTCTCGGCAGTCCTCCAGGCGCCGAACCAGTCGAGCTTCAACTTCGCCCCGTTCGGTCCATACCTGCTGATGCTGACCCTCGGCGCGGCAGCGCTCGGGGCGTTCGTGTCCTTGCCATGGGCGCTCGCCGGCGGGATCCTGATCGGCCTGCTCAACCAGCTGGTGATCGACCACACCTCCGATGCGACGGACTCTGAGCTGGTCGTCTTCCTGCTCATCCTGGCGATCGTGCTCGTGCGAGGCCGCGCTCTGGCCCGAGCGTTCGGGCTCGCCGGCGGGGCTGCCGACGAGCGGCCGATCCTGCGGGTGCCGGCTGCGCTGCGTTCGAACGCCGCGATCCGCAACGCGCCGCTCGGCGCCGCGGCGGCCGGGCTCGTCCTACTGGCAGTCTGGCCCCTGCTGCCGTACTTCCACACCACCGGTCACGAGTTCCTGCTGGCGCTCGTCCTCGTCTACGCGCTGCTCGGCATCGCCCTCACCATGCTCATGGGCTGGGGTGGCCAGGTCAGCCTCGGCCACTTCGCCGTCGTAGGGCTCGGCGCATACCTCACCGCGCGATGGGGGCAGCACGGCCTCTCCTTGCCGGTGCTCTGCATCGCCATCGGTTTGGTCGGCGCACTGTGCCTGGTGGTGATCGGGCTGCCCGCGCTGCGGGTTCGCGGGCTGAGCCTCGCCGTCACCTCGCTCGGGTTCGCCGTGATCGCCACCGACTGGCTGTTCCACCAGTCCTGGGTCGGCACCTCTCAGGCCTTCGGGGTGACTGTCGACCCTCCGCGGCTCGCCGATGGGCTCGGTACGCCGACCTCGCAGATCGCGATCTACTACGTGGCGCTCGTCGTCCTCGTGCTGTCCTTCGGAGCGGCTCATGCGCTGCGACGCTCCGGACCCGGCCGCCTTGTCGTCGCCGTCAAGGACAACGAGCGCGCCAGCGCGGCGTTCGGTGTCACTCCCGCCAGCGTCAAGATGGCGATGCTCGCGCTGTCCGGCTTCATCGCGGGCGTCGCCGGAGTGCTGTGGGCAGACGCCTGGAAGCAGGTGGCACCGTCGCAGTTCAGCGCTGATGTCTCCATCGCGATTGTGGCGATCCCGGTCATCGGCGGCCTGGGATCACTCGGCGGTGCGGTCACCGCAGCGGTGCTGATCTACGGCGGCACGTTCTTCATCGGCCCGCACGTCGCTGCGGTGTTCGGCAACCTCGGCAACAACCTCGGCTTCAACCTCTTCCTCGCCGGGGCGCTGCAGATCCTGGTCCTGATTCGCTTCCCCTCGGGGATCGGCGGTGCCGCGCAGTCCTACTGGCAGCGCTGGCTCGACCGCCGGGCCGGAACCGCTGCGGCGGCGCTTCCCGACCAGCCGGTTGCGACACCTGAGGCACGAGATGATGCCTTCGCAGCTCCATCCCCAGCGAGACCCGATGAGGCGGACACGGCGGTACTGGCGCTGGAGGTGCATGAGCTCAGCGTCAGCTTCGGCGGCATCGTCGCACTCAACCGGCCGAGCATCGAGGTACGTCGCGGGGAGATCGTCGGGCTGATCGGGACCAACGGCGCCGGCAAGACAACGCTGATGAACGTCATCACGGGCATGCTGCGCAGCCAGGGCGGGTCCGTGAAGCTGTTCGGCGACGAGGTGTTGGACCTGCCGACCGACATTCGCGCTGCCGGCTTCGGGCTGGCCCGCAGCTTCCAGGACGCCACCCTGTTCGGCAGCCTCACGGTTACCGAGGCGGTCCAGGTGCCACTGAGCCGGGCCCGCAAGGTCGGCATCGTGCCCGCACTCGTCGGCGCGCCGTGGGCCCGCGACGTCGAACGGCAGACCCGCGAAGAGGCCCGGCGGATCGTCGACCGGTTCGGGCTCTCCGACTGGGCGGATGTGCGCACCAGCGAGCTGTCGACCGGGACCCGGCGGATCTGCGACCTGGCGGCACAAGTCGCCGCGCGCCCGAAGCTGCTGCTGCTCGACGAGCCGACGGCGGGCGTAGCGCAACGCGAAGCCGAGGCCTTCGGGCCGCTGCTGCGCCGCATCCGCGACGAGCTCGGCTGCGCGATCCTGATCGTCGAGCACGACATGCCGCTGCTGATGGGTCTGTGCGACCGGGTCTACGCGCTCGAGACCGGCGCGGTGATAGCCGAGGGCACCCCGCAGGAGATCCGCGCGAACGCCCGGGTGGTGGCCAGCTACCTCGGCAGCGAGCAGGCCGCGATCGAACGGTCCGACAGGCGTCGCGGGGCGGCGGCGAAGGCCACGAAGGCACCGAGGAGGACGAAGTGACGCCGTTCCAGGAGTTCCGGCTGTGGGTACGCCGGGCACCCACCTCGCAGCGCGGCGCAGCCGCGGTCGCTACCGCCGTGGTCGTGGCGCTGCTCGCGTGGGCGCTGGTCCCCGGCAGCGGAACGGGCAACGCATCTGACGGCGGCGGAGGGTCGTCCATGGTCGACGTCAGCGCGACACCGCCAAGTCCGGCCGCCGCGCCGTCAAGCTGCGTCGGCCCCTCCGGTTCCGTCCCCGGGGTCACGGACAAGACCATCAAGCTGGGGATCATCGTCGTCAACGTGACCGGGCTCGCGACAAACGGTGACCTCGGCATCTTGCCCTACACCGAGCAGAAGGACTTCTTCGGCAAGGTCGTCGACTCGATCAACCAGGCGGGCGGCATCGACTGCCGGCAGATCGTCCCCGAGTACTTCACCGCCAACCCGGCCGACCAGAACAGCCTCGAAGGAACCTGCCTGAGCATCGTGCAGGCGAAGGTCTTCGCGGTGGTCGACGCCGGCGCCTATGCGCAGTTCTCGGTCGTGGACTGCTTCGCCCAGCACCACCTGCCGTACTTCGGTGGCTACCTGCTCCCGAACAGCCAGCTGACCAAGTTCTATCCGTACCTGTTCGAGCTGAACTCGCTGGACACGGTCTACCACGACACCGTCGCCGGTCTCGCCGCCCGCGGCTGGTTCAAGGCCTCCAACGGTTTCAAGAAGCTCGGGCTCGCCTACCACGACTGCTACCCCGAGCTGCGCGACGAGGAGCTGCGGTGGCTCGCGGCAGCCGGGGTGCCGTCCTCCGACATCGTGCAGTTCGACCTCGGCTGCCCGACCACGTTCGCCAGCCCGGTGACGATGCAGCAGGCGATCCTGAAGTTCAAGCGGGCCGGTGTGACCAACGTGACGACCATCAACATGGTCGGCGACCTGGCGACCTTCACCCAGCTGGCGCAGGTGCAGCACTTCACCCCGAGCTACGGCTTCCCGGACGACTCGCTGATCAACATCAGCTACGGCAGCGAGCGGCCCGACTACGCCAACATCGCCAATGCCTACGCCATCACCGCCAGCCGTGACGGCGAGGAACGCACGCCGAGCCTGACCCCGACGGCCGCAACTCAGAGGTGCAGCTCGATCCTGGGCGTCGACGTGTACAAGGTCGCTGCCGCTGCGGGCAACGTCTGCGACCAGCTGTGGATGTTGGCCGCTGCAGTCGATCACGCACCGCAGCTCACACAAGGCTCGCTCGCCGCGGGCCTGCAAGCGGCCACCGCGGTGGACTTCTCCTACCCACAGGGGCCAAACGACTTCGCTGCGGGAACCAAGGTCACCTACGCCGGGCAGTACTGGCGCGTCACCCAGTTCCACAGCAGCTGCCAATGCTGGCAGGTCATCGACCCGACGTTCCATCCGAGCGCGCAGTGACATCAGGGAAGCCCAGTTCGGGTGAGCCTCTGCTGGAGGCGCGGGACATCTCCTTCTCCTACGGCGCGACGCAGATCCTTTTCGGGGTGTCTCTGACGGTCGAGCCGGGTGAAGCGTTGGCTCTGCTCGGTACGAACGGTGCCGGCAAGTCGACGCTGCTGCGCGTCGTGTGCGGGCTGGAGAGTCCCGGTGCCGGCTCGGTGCGCCTGGCCGGGACCGATATCACCGGTACGCCGGCAGAGCGGCTGGTCGCCCAAGGCCTCCTGCTCATTCCCGGCGGGCGAGCCGTCTTCACCGACATGAGCGTGGCCGACAACCTCGACGTCCAGTCGCTGCCCGCCCGGGGCAACAGGCGCGCAATGGCCGAGCGGCGCGAGCGCGTGCTGGCCACCTTCCCCGCGCTGGCTGCTCGACTCTCGACGCCGGCTGGGCTGCTTTCGGGCGGCGAGCAGCAGCAGCTCGCACTGGCGAAGGCGCTCCTGCTCGAGCCCCGGGTTCTCTGCATCGACGAGCTCTCCCTCGGTCTGGCTCCGGTTGTCGTCGGCGAGCTGATGGCGATCGTTCGCGAGATCAACCAGTCCGGCGTGGCGGTAGTCGTCGTGGAGCAGAGCCTCAACATCGCCGCACAGCTGTGCCCGCGTGCGGTGTTTCTCGAGAAGGGCAGCGTCCGGTTCGAAGGCCGGACTGCCGACCTCCTAGAAGACGACCAGATCGCGCGCGCTGTGTTTTTCGGGAGCAGCTGAGCACCGGCCGCTAGAGCAGGCCCGCGGCGCGGAACATCCGGTCGTATATCTCCCGGATCACCGGCTGCTTGCGGTTGTTGTAGTCCATGACGGTGCCCCCGCCAGGCACGGCGTCGCGCTTCGCAGAGGCGTAGCGCTCGCGGTCGTCGGGATGGCTGCGCAACCAGTCGCGGAACATCACATGACGGATCGTCTCCGGACAGTCAGGCCCGAAGACGTGCAGGTTCGCCGGCGGCGCCGAATGGCGAAGGCAGCGGTGCTCGTGCCACGCCGGCTCGCGGACCCGCAGCTGCCAGCCCGCCGCCTCCAGCGCCGGGACGTACGCCGGCTCGTCGCTCGAGTCCGCCACCGTCAGGTCGATGTCGATGACATCTTTCGCCGCCAAGCCCGGTACGGCGGTGGAGCCGACGTGCTCGAGCCCCAGCACCGCCGAACCAAGCACGCGCCTGATCTCGGCGGCTAGCGCGTCGTACCGGTCGACCCAGTCCGGTCGGTAGTCGACGATCACCACGGCCTCGCTGTCCGGCGCGACCACCCAGGGGTTCTCGTCGGGATCCGGCTCGTGATGCCGGATGATCTCCTCCGCTGTCGCCACTGCTCGACGCTATGCGTCGGCGGGCCCACGGTTTCCCGCATCTGCCCGGGGGAACGCCGCGGACAAATGAGCGCCCCGGAGTTCGTCGCCGACTTCGACTCCTCGACCGGCCTGGTCCGCGCGCTGGCCGCCGCGCTGCACGAGCGCCCGTTCGAGCGACTCGGCCGCTCACGGCTCGCGGGCGCCGCGGTCGGCGCCAGCCGCGCGCTGCCCGAGGCGCTGCTGACCCGGGCGTTCGCAATCAGCGGCGGCCGGGAGGCGATCGCTCCCTCCGAGGTCACAAAAGTCGACCCCGAGGCATTCGCCCGGTGGGTCGTCGACCAGTACGGCGCACGCCGCGCCCCGGCGATCGCCGTCGGCTCCTCCAACGGCGCGATGACCCACCTGTGCGCAGCACTCGGCATCCCCTGGCTTCCACAGACGTTCCTCGTCCCGGTACGCCGCAACGCCGACCCGGACGACTGCACCGGCGACACCCACCTCGCCGCTGAGGCAGCAGCAGACCTGCTCGCGCACCAGCCGGGCCTGCAGATCCATCAGATGCACGACCCGAACCAGGACCGCTTGATGGTCACCCGGCTCGGGTACTTCCGGATGAAGCTGCGCTCGTTGCCGCAGGCCTACCGCGACTACATCAATGCCGTGCTCGAGCCGGATGGCGTCGTACTCGCCATCGACTGCACTCTGACGTGGCCGCGCACCGAGCTCCGGGAGCGCCACGTCTACCAGCACGGCGCGGTGGGCGGGTTGCGCGCGGATGAGTACGACGAGGGCGGGCCGCGCGTCGCGGCCTTCCTTGCCGAGCAAGGCGCCTCCGAACGGTCCTGGCACTTTCCCCCGACCGACGGTTGCTCGCCCGAAGCAGAGTGGGGCTTCGAGGCGGCGCTGCGCGCCGACCTCGACGACCTCGCCACCACCAGCGGCTTCCGCCGCGCCGACCTCGAGTTCCCGGCACCGGAAGCATTCAGCCCCGTCGTCGCCGACCTCTACCGCGAGTGGTACGCCTCGAGCGGCGCTCCGTCACGACGCCTGCTCGCAGAGACGTTCATCTGCGTCGAGCCGACGTGGGCTCTCGCCACGAGAACCGTCCCGCTCTGGCTGACGTTCGGCACCCAGCCGTCACTGGAAGTGCTCCGCGGGTATCTGGACGCCAGATCCGGCGACTTCGACGAGGCGCTGGTCACGCTGTTCGCCCACGGCGTCCGCTCCGCGGGCTACGCCCCGGCCCGCGAGTGGCTGGCCGCCACCCGCGCCCAGCGCGGCCGGCTGGTCGGCGTCGACGCCTCACGATGGCCCGCCGACTTCGCCGCGCTGGCGCGGTACTCCCGCGACCTCCACCGGATCGACCCGGGGGGCCGGCCACTGCCGCGCATGCCGTTCGACTTCGCCCTGGAGCGCCTGCGCGGCCTCGGCGCGGACCATCCGGTGCGATGGACCGAGCAATGACCGGATGCAGCGAACGCTCGGTCCAGCACGGCCGCCACCAGTGGCTGGTGCGGGAGCTCGGCACTGCGGGCAAGACCGCCGCGGAGGCGATCATGGTGCCCGGACTCGGCTCCGGCGAGTACCTCCTGCCGCACGCCGAGCTGCTCGCCCGGTCGAGGCGCGTGCTCATCCCCGACATGCCCGGCTTCGGCGCTACGCCGGCGCCGCAGCGTCTGCGAACCATCGAGGAGTACGGCGACGCCCTGGTCGAGCTGATCACCGGCGAGGCGACCGAGCCGGTCGACCTCCTCGGCAACTCGTTCGGGACCCAGATCGCCCTGTGCGCCGCCCAGATGCGTCCCGACCTCGTCCGGCGGCTGGTCCTGGTCGGTCCGACGTTCGATGCGCGGGCCCGCTCCTACGCCCACTCGCTGGGCCGATGGTTGCTAACTGCGCCGATCGAGCCGCCGTCACTCGCGCTGTCCCTGGCACGCAGCTATCTGAAGTGCGGTGTACGCACCCCCGCGCTCGCCTTCCGCGCGGCGATGAAGGACCGCCCCGAAGACCGGATCGCAGGGCTCCCGCACCCCATCCTGCTGGTCCGCGGTTGCCGCGACCGGATCGCCCCGGGCCGCTGGCTGCGCGATCTCGCCGGCCGGGCGCAGCACGCAGAGATCGCCGAGCTGCCCGGGGTCGCGCACACCGTCGACTACGCCGCGCCCGCGCGGATCGCCGCGATCACCGAGGCGTTCCTCGACCGGCCAGGCTGACCCGTACGCTCACCGGGTGAGCGAGCGCGCGAGGCAGTGGCACGACCGGGGCTCGTACTTCTCCTGGACGCCGTCCGAGGAGGGCGCGAGCCCCGTCGAGGTCTTCCACGTCGAGACCGGTGACCCGGCCAACCCGCCGTTGCTTCTGGTCCACGGCTTCCCGACGTGCAGCGTCGACTGGATGGCGCTGGTCGATCTGCTGAGCGATCGCTACTACGTGTGCGCCCTGGACTTCCCGGGCTACGGGTTCTCCGACAAGCCGCGCCACTGGGGCTACCGCCTTGGTCGCGACGCGGCGCTGCTGGACCACTACCTCGCCGAGGTGGTGCACCGGGACGCAGCCATCGTGGTCAGCCACGACCGCGGCACCAGCGTGTCGTTGCTGCACACCATCGAGTCGGCGGCCGGACGCACGCGTACGACGGTCGAGCACCTGGTCCTCACCAACGGCAACATCTTCCTGCCGCTGTCCAACCTCACCGACTTCCAGCGGATGATCCTGCATCCGGACAGCGCGGCGGCCGTCCTCGAAGTCGTCACCGCGGAGATGCTCGCCGCCGGAATGGGGCAGGCAACCTTCTCCCCGCCGCGCGACGCGACCGACCAGGAGATCGCCGCGCTTGCGGCAACGTTCGCCTACGCCGACGGGATGCAGGTCCTTCCGGAGACCGTGCAGTACCTCGTCGAGCGTTCGGACCACGAGACCGAGTGGCTCGAGGCGCTGGCCCGGACCGACGTACCGACGACCGTGGTCTGGGGGATGAACGACACCGTCGCACCGCCGCGCGTGCCGCTGCACTCGTGGGACGACTTCCTCATGCTCAAGCCCGGCCGCAACCGCATCTACCTCGTGCCCGACGCCGGCCACTACCTGCAAAACGACCGGCCAGACGCTCTTGCCGCGGTGCTGCGGCACTCCTTCGACGCCGACAGCGACGGTGCGGCAGGGCCCCTCGAGCACGTGCCCGGGTCCCCGGTCCTCATCGACTGCTCACGACCGCACATGCCGGCGAGCCGAGACGTGCTTGCGGGTGCCGCCGGCGGCTGAGATGTTGGCCGCATGCCGATCATCGAGCCGATTCCTCTCGAAGAGCTCTCGCCCCGCGCCCGCGAGATCATCGAAGGCGGGTACGCCGACGGGCTCTACGCGACGACCCTGCCGCTGCAGGTCTTCGCCTACAACAGCGAGCGTCTCGAGGCCACGCACGCGAAGCGGCTGGCGATCGGCGCCGGCACACTGCTCGGCGGGCGCATCCTCGAGCTCTTGCGGATTCGCAGCGCGCAGCTCGGCGAGTGCCAGCCGTGCATGCAGTCACGCAAGCATGAGTCGATCACCGATGGCGACGTGACGGCCTGCCTGGTGACCGAAGACCGCAGCGGCATGGACCCCCAGGAGCGGATGGCACTGGAGTTCCTCGACCTGCTCTCCGCCGACCACCATGCCCTCGACGCGGACTTCTACCGGTCGCTGTCCGAGGTGTTCACCACCGCGCAGATCGTGGAGCTCGGCTTCGCATGCACGGAGATGATGGGCACTCACCGCTTCGTGCACACGCTCGACATCTTCGGCAGCGAACCGCCGACGTTGCGCTACTCGCCCGACCAGGTCGACACCCGCCACGAAGCGAGCGCTCCCCTCACTGCTCCCGCATGACGGCGGTCTTCGTCACAGGCGCGACCGGCCAGACCGGCGGCAACCTCTGCGAGCAGCTCATCCAGCGTGGCGACGAGGTCAAGGCGCTGGTCCGCAACCCGGACGAGGCCGGCGCTCTCGCCGCGATCGGCGTCGAGCTGGTGGCGGGCGACATCACCAACGCCGAGGACGTGCTCCGCGCATCCAAGGGCTGCGAGGTGGCGATTCACAGCGCGGCGCTGCTCGGCGGCGCAAGCCAGGACATCGATGACTTTCGGGCCGTGAACTACGACGGCACTGTCAACGTCCTCGATGCCGGAAAGGCCCACGGGATGCGCCGGGTCGTCGCGCTGAGCACCAGCACGTTCTTCGACGTCTCAGCTCCCGGTCCGCGCGAACGTGCCCCGGTGCTCGAGCACCCGCCGCAGGACCCGTACACCGTGACCAAGCTGGCGGCCTTCCTCGAGGTTCACCGCCGCACCGAGGCCGGCGACGACGTCCTCACCTGCCACCCCGGGGCGATCTACGGTCCTGGCCTCGTCGTCGAGCGGGCCCTGCATCGGACCAGCTTCAACCGCGTGCTGCTCGCCGCGATCCGCGGCAAGATCACGGCCTACCTCCGCTTCCCGGTGACCTGGGTGGCTGGCAGTGACGTGGCCGCCGGCGCCATCGCGGCGCTGGACAGAGGCGAGCCGGGTGCGCGCTACTGGCTGACCGGGCGCCCCGAAGACGAGCTGAGCACGGCGGAAGGCTGCAACATCGCCTGTGAGATCGCCGGTGTCGAGCACCGCGTGGTCGACCTCGATCCCGGCCAGGCCACCCAAGCCGAACGCGAGATGTTCGGGCCGACGCTGTGCGCGATCGCCGAGGCGGCCCTCGGCGACGGGCGGAGCTCCCGGACGGCGGCCGACGACAACCCGACCCGCGACGCTCTCGGCTACAAGCCGATCGGCATCGCTGAAGGCATGGCGCGGTTCGTGGACTGGCTCCGCGACATCGGCAAGCTGTAGCGCCGGCAGCGAGGCAGCGGCACCGCCCGCTAGTGGCGCAGGGTGTGAAGCGCCGCATCCATGTGGCGGTGGCGGCAGTGCCAGCACAGGTCGTCGTCGTTGGCCGGAGTGAGCTTCGGATGTCCGCAACCGGGGTGGCGGGTCCGGCTGCGGTTGCTCACCACGCTGAGCAGGCCGAGCCATTCCATGTAGACGGCGGTGGCGAACAATGCCAGCGCGAGAGCGATGATCACCACGAGGAGCGGGTCCATGCGATTCGCCTCCTAAATACGTGCATAATGCATATATGCCCACGGCGACCTTGGTTCTCACCTCGCGGGAGCGCTGAGTGTCCGCAGCTCGCCACGCGGTCCAGGACGAGCTGACCGATGCCGTGGTCGGCCTCAGCAGAGCACTCGTCGGCATCGCCCTGCGGTCGGTCCACCAGGAGTCACCTGACCTGACTCTCGTCCAGTTCCGCGCCCTCGCGACGGTGGCCGACCACGACGCGGTTCGGGTCAGCGACCTGGCCGCGCTGCTCGGGGTCAACGGTTCGACCGTGACGCGGATGGCCGCCCGGCTGCAGCGCAAGTCGCTGCTGACCGCAGCCCCGGACCCAGCCGACCGGCGCGCGACCCGTCTCACGATCACGCCCGCGGGGCGAGAGGTCGTCCGCTCCGTGATGGCACGACGGCAAGCCGTCATCGCGAAGATCGCGCGGCGGATTCCGGCCGACCAGCGCGAGGCGATGATGGTGGCGGTGCGCGCCTTCACAGCCGCTGCCGGCGACGGACCCGAGCAGGACTGGTCCCCGGGATGGCGCGGGTGAGCGGGTCAGACACGCAGTCCCAACCGCTGGATGCCGCCGCTACGCGGGTCCGTGACGTCAGCCACCTCGGCGACTTCAGCGCGACCCCCAGGCTGCTCGTCATCGCTGGCCTCGCGCTCCCCATCGGAGCAGTGAGTGCGTGCGTGTCCTGGGCGCTGCAGCGGCTGATCGGCCTGATCACCAACGGCGTCTTCTACTGGCGGCTCGACACCAGCCTCGTCGCACCCGACAGCCACCACCACAACCCTGCGCTGGTCCTGCTCGCACCGGTCGCAGGGGGGCTGGTCATCGGGCTGATGGCCAGATACGGCTCGGAGCGGATCCGCGGCCACGGCATGCCCGAGACGATCGAGGCGATCCTGATCAACGGCAGCAAGGTCCCGCCGCGGGTCGCCGTACTGAAGCCGGTGTCCTCCGCCATCGCGATCGGGACCGGCGGCCCGTTCGGCGCGGAGGGACCGATCATCGCCACCGGCGGTGCGATCGGATCGCTGTTCGCGCAGCTACTCCACCTCACCGCGGACGAGCGCAAGACGCTGCTCGTGTCTGGGGCGGTGGCCGGGATGGCCGCGACCTTCAACACGCCGCTCGCCGCCGTGCTGCTCGCCGTGGAGCTGCTGCTGTTCGAGTGGCGACCGCGCAGCTACGTCCCCGTGGCCGCGGCCGTCGCAGTCGCGACAGCACTTCGGCGACCGCTCCTGGGTAACCACTTGCTCTTCCCCACCCATGGCCCGCTGCACGTGACGGCCGTGAGCTACCTGCTCTGCGTGGTCAGCGGGGTCGGCTCCGCTGTGCTCGCGGTGGTCGCCACAGTCCTCGTCTACGCATCCGAAGACGGCTTCCGCAAGCTGCCGATCCACTGGATGTGGTGGCCCGCAATCGGCGGGCTCATCATCGGCGCCGGCGGTCTGGTGGTCCCGCAGACGCTCGGCGTCGGATACAACGTCATCGACGCCGAGCTCACCGGGTCGATCGGTCTCGGCCTGGTCGCCGGAATCCTCGTGGTGAAGACGTTGATCTGGTCGCTGTCGCTGGGCTCGGGCACCTCCGGCGGCGTCCTCGCCCCGATGTTCATGATCGGCGGCGCGCTCGGGACGCTCGAAGCGCACATCTTCCCGGCCGTCGGTGCCGGCTTCTGGCCGCTCGTCGCGCTGGCAGGGGTACTGGGCGGGGTCATGCGCTCACCGTTCACCGGAGTGGTTTTCGCCGTCGAGCTGACCGGCCGCTTCGACGCGATACTCCCGCTGCTGATCGGCGCGAGTGTCGCCTTCGGAGTCTCCGTGCTGGTGCTCAAGCGGTCCGTGCTGACCGAGAAGATCGCGCGCCGCGGGTACCACCTCTCGCGCGAGTACGACGTCGACCCACTCGAGATGGCATTCGTCGCCGACGTCATGAGCCTCGATCGCGACGACCTCGAGGACGCGCCCTACGTCTACGCCGACGACACGCTGCGTCAGACCGCATACGTCATGGCAGACAAACACAAGACCCGCTGCGCCGTCGTCGCCCGCGGCCGACCGGACCAGGTCATCGGCTCGATCGACCTGGCCGAGCTGCTGGTCGGGCGCCGCCGCGACCTGCAGGAGATGGCCTACGCCGAGCGCGTGATCCGGGTGCGACTGCCGGGTCAATCGTGGCGGCGCACCTAGACCACGCGCGTCGCGCTGAGGGGCCTAGACAACGAAGGCGCGGATGGTGTGTGCTGAGCGACCGCACAGCACACCGGGAGGGCCGTATGAGGCGACGCTGGGCTGCGGCCCTGACGTTCGGGTTGGCCCTCGCGGCCTTCAACGGCCTAGCCGTTGCGGCGGCCCACCGAGCGCCCCCGCTCGAGCGGGTGCACTACGACTGGATCCGCATCGGCGATCCGGGAAACCCGCCCGACACCACCGTCATGGCCAGCGACCGCACCACCGGCTACGGATCCGTCGCCTACCCATATCGGATCGGGAAGTACGACGTGACCAACACGCAGTACGCTGCGTTCCTCAACGCCGTCGCTTCGACCGCGGACCCGCACCTGCTGTTCTTCCCCTGCATGAACCGGTCGCAGTGCTACCACGAGGGCAGCGGGATCGCCCGCACCGGCGGCCCGGGCCACTACCACTACGTGGTGCAGCCCGGCCGCGGGCAGATGCCGGTCAACTACGTGAACCTGTTCTCGGCGATGCGCTTCGCGAACTGGATGAACAACGGCCAGGGTGATGCGAGCACCGAGCACGGCGCCTATCAGCTCGATGGCAACGGGATCATCCCGACCAACCTGCTGGAAATCCGTCGCACGCCCGGCGCCAAGGTCTTCCTGCCGAGCGAGAACGAGTGGTACAAGGCGGCGTACTGGGACCCGCGCAAGCAGCGCTACTACGCCTACCCGGCAGGATCGGACCGGCCGATGACCTGCGCCCTGCCCACTGCCATGCCCAACACCGGCAACTGCGGGCTGGTGACGGCGTACGCAAACCCAGCGAACCCGGGCATCCGCGGCGTGGCGGCGTGGATCTGGAACGACGAGACACCGGTCGGCGCCTACTCCGGCTCACCGAGCCCCAACGGGACCTACGACCAGGGCGGTGACGTCTTCCAGTGGACCGAGGACTTCACCGACGCCGTGATCGACCAGTACCAGGCCGGTGCGGCGGTCGCCCCGCTGACCGACGCGCTCGACTCGCTGATCGGCTCGCCCTTCAACCCCGGGTTCGGCCCGCTGGCGGTGGTTCGCGGCACCGACTTCGGTGACGCAGGGTCCTACAACGCGTCGTCGAGCCGGTCCTGCGACATTGCCGCCGACCCGTTCGAAACCTACGGCTTCCGCCTGGCCGCCACCATTCCGAGCAACACGAAGGAGCAGCGGTGAACCCCGGAGATCGCGTCTACCGCGTGGTGCAGTGGACCACCGGAAACGTCTCGCGGCAGGCGATTCGCGCGATCCTGGAGCGCCCGGATCTCGAGCTGGTGGGCGTCTACGCCTTCAGCAAGGACAAGGTCGGCAAGGACGTGGGCGAGCTCGCCGAGCTCGAAAGGACGGTCGGCGTCATCGCGACGGACGACATCGACGCGCTGATCGCGCTGCAGCCGGACTGCGTGCTGCACATGCCCCTTCATCCCGACGTGGACCAGATGGTCCGCCTCCTTGAAGCGGGCATCAACGTCCTCACGACAGCGTCGTTCCTCACCGGCCGGGCCTACGGCGGCGAGGCTCGCGCCCGCCTCGACGCCGCGGCACGGGCCGGCGGCGCGAGCATGTTCGGCAGCGGGATCAACCCCGGCTTTGCCGACTACCTCGCCGCGGTCGCCTCCGGGGTCTGCCGGCAGGTCGACTACGTGAGGATCCTCGAGTCCTTCGACATCGGAACGTGGGCGGGCGATGCCAACCAGGACGAGCTCGGGTGGGGCCGACCCGCCGGAGATCCCGGTCACGACAAGGACATTGAAAGGGCGACGGCGCCTCTCGGCGACGCAGTGGAGGCTCTCGCCGAGCTGCTCGGCGCCGAGATCGACGCGATCCGCTGCGAGGTCGGGTTCGCGCATGCGACGACCGATCTCACGGTGCCGAACCGTGACGTGAAGAGCGGAACGGTCGCGGGCATCGACGCGAAGTGGTTCGGGTCGCGGGCCGGCACCGACCTGATCGAAGTCAACGTTCGCTGGACGATCACACCCTTCCTCGACCCGGCCTGGGAGATCGCGATGGCCTACCTCATCGAGGTCCGGGGCCACCCACAGGTCAACCTGCGCGCCGAGGTGCTGCCGCAGGACTTCGAGTCGATGTCGCTCGACGAGATGCTCGCCATCGGCGCGGTCATCACCGCGATGCCGATCGTCAACGCGATTCCCGCCGTCGTTGGGGCGCGACCGGGCATCGTGACCTACGCCGACCTGCCGGCACAGGCGTCCCGCTTCGCCCGATAGGCTGCTGAGCACTTGCACAGCATCGGCCGTACCGCCCCGAGGAGCACACGTGAGTCGAGTTGCGGTCGTCACCGGAGCCGCGTCGGGCATCGGGTTGGGCATTGCGCGCCGGCTCGCCGCCGGCGGCGACAAGGTCGCGCTGCTCGATGTGGCGGGCGACGCGGCGGAGCAGGCCGCCGCGCAGCTGCGCGACGCCGGCGCCGATGCCATCGCCGTTCGCTGCGACGTCGCGGACCGCGGCGCTGTCACGGCGGCGTTCGACCGGGTACGCGCGGAGCTCGGGCCGGTCACCGTGCTGGTGACCTCTGCCGGCATCGAGGCGTTCGAGCCCGCGGCCACCTTGTCTCCCGAGTCGTGGGACCGGATCATCGCGATCAACCTGACCGGCACGTTCAGCTGCGTGCAGGCTGCGCTCGGCGACATGCTCGAGGCCGGCTGGGGCCGGATCGTGACCATCTCCTCCTCGAGCGCTCAGTCCGGGGCGCCTCACATGGCGCACTACGCCGCATCGAAGGGCGGTGTGATCGGACTGACCAAGGCGCTCGCCCGCGAGCTCGCCTCGAAGCAGATCACCGTCAACACCATCCCGCCGTCGCTGGTCGACACGCCGATGGCCCGCGGTGCGGAGGCGAAGGGGCTGGTCAGCGTCGAGGCGATGGCGGCGCACGTGCCGCTCGGGCGTGCCGGGACGCCGGAGGACATCGCCGCCACGTGCGCGTTCCTCTGCTCGGAAGAAGCCGGCTACATCACCGGACAGGTGATCGGCGTCAACGGCGGCATGTACATCTGACCGCGGCGACGCGGCTTACCGGAGGTTGGCAATGACCGAGCTCGACCAGCTGGACTTCTTCACCGACCAGTCGTTGAACGAAGACCCCTACGCCTACTACGACGCGCTGCGCGCGAAGTGCCCGGTGCAGCCGATCCCCCACCACGGGGTCGTCGCGGTCACCGGGTACGATGAGGCCAACGAGGTCTACCGGGACAACGAGACCTTCAGCTCTTGCAACTCGGTGATCGGGCCGTTCGCAACGTTCCCGGTGCCACTCGAAGGCGACGACGTCAGCGAGATCATCGACGGCTACCGCGACCAGCTCCCGATGTTCGAGCACATGGTCACGATGGACGCCCCCGACCACACGCGTGAGCGGGCCCTGCTGATGCGCCTGATCACCCCGCGGCGACTGCAGCAGAACGAGGACTTCATGTGGCGGCTGGCCGACAGCCAGCTCGACGAGTTCCTCGCCGACGGCAAGTGCGAGTTCATCCGCGCCTACTCCCAGCCGTTCGCGCTGCTCGTCGTTGCGGACCTGCTCGGCGTACCCGAGTCCGACCACGCCAGCGTCCGCGCCGGGTTCGGGCTCAGCCACACCCCCGGCAAGCTCGGCAAGACCGAGGCGCCCGACACGCTCAACGCGCTGCAGTGGCTCGACGGGCTGTTCACCGGCTACATCGAGGACCGGCGCGCGAATCCCCGCAACGACGTCCTCACCGACCTCGCGCTGGCGAAGTACCCCGACGGCACGACCCCGGAGGTCGTCAACGTGGTGCGCAGCTCCACGTTCCTGTTCGCCGCCGGGCAGGAGACGACCGCGCGGCTGCTCGCCGTGGCACTGAAGTACCTCGCCGACAACCCGCAGCTGCAAGACGAGCTGCGCGCCAACCGTGAGCTCATCCCGGACTTCATCGAGGAGGCGCTGCGCATCGAGAGCCCGGTGAAGGCGGACTTCCGGCTGGCACGACGCAACACGACCATCGGCGGGGTGGACGTGAAGGCAGGTACGCCGGTGATGCTGCTCAACGGCGCGGCGAACTGGGACCCGAAGCGCTATGAGTGCCCGAGCGAGTTCCGGGTCGGGCGCCCTGGCGGACGCTCGCACCTCGCGTTCGGGCGCGGTGCCCACACCTGCCCGGGCGGCCCGCTCGCACGCGCCGAGGGCCGGATCACCGTCGAGCGGGTGCTCGACCGGATGCGCAACATCCGGCTCTCCGAGGAGCATCACGGCCCAGCTGGCAACCGGCGCTTCGAGTACGAACCGACCTGGGTGCTGCGCGGCCTGAGCTCGCTGCACATCGAGTTCGATCCTGCGTAGCGGCGGCGCGCCGCCCCGGCGGAGCCGCCCGCGGAAATCCGATTATCGTTTTCGGTTATGGGCGTCTCGCATGACCGCGGCTACCACCCGCTGCGGGTCAAGCGGGTGACCGTCGAGACCGCAGAGGCCCGCTCCTACACGCTCGACGTCCCGGGCCACCTGGCGGCCGCGTTCCGCTACGAGGCGGGCCAGTTCGTCACGTTCCGCGTGCCGGTCGGCGACCGCGTCTGCTACCGGTCGTACTCGATGTCCTCGGCACCGGCAGTCGACGACGAGCTGACCGTGGTGGTCAAACGGGTCCCCGGCGGCGTGGTGTCCAACTGGATCAACGACTCGCTGCACGAGGGCGACACGATCGACTCGAGCGTCCCTGCCGGCGTCTTCCGGCTCGGGGCCGACGAGCGCGACCTGGTCGCGTTCGCGGCGGGCAGCGGTATCACCCCGATCTACTCGATCCTCAAGACCGCGCTGGCCACGACGGGTCGAAGCGCCCAGCTGCTCTATGCCAACCGTGACGTCGACTCGATCATCTTCGACAGCGGGCTCGACGAGCTCGCCACGACCTATCCCGGACGGCTGCTCACCACACATCACCTGGACAGCGACCGCGGGTTCGTCACTGCCGCCGATCTCGAGCCCTACATCGACGCCGCGCTCACCGCGGAGGTGTTCATCTGCGGCCCGGCGGCCTTCATGGACCTGGTCGAGGCGACGCTGCTGGCCCGCGGCGTACCGCCGCACCGAGTCCACATCGAGCGGTTCAGCGTGACGCCCGCCGACGAGGCCGCGCAAGCCGCGCCGCAGCCGGACGCCGACCGCGCCGCACCGGCGCAGATCACGATCGAGCTCGACGGGAAGACGGGTACGACGACCCACCATCCGGGTGCGACGATCCTGCAGACCGCTCGGCAGATGGGCATGACCCCGCCGTTCTCCTGCGAGGCAGGCAACTGCGCCACCTGCATGGCAAAGCTCGTGGAGGGTGAGGTGACGATGTACGTCAACGACGCGCTGTTCGACGACGAGGTAGCAGCAGGATGGATCCTGACCTGCCAGTCCGTGCCCACCACGCCAACCGTGCACGTCGTCTACGGATACGAGGACTGAGATGGCCGGCTACCCCGTCGAGGACGTCATCGAGCTCGAGCAGCTGCTCGCGAAGTACGCCGTCGGCATGACCCGCGACGACGTCGCGTCGGTGGTCGAGGTGTTCACGCCTGACGGCACCTACAGCGCCTTCGGGGAGGTCTACGCCCTCGAGGACTTCCCGGCGCTGGTCGCCGCCGCACCGAAGGGCCTGTTCATGGTCGGTCCGCCGCAGCTGTCCTTGCACGGTGACGAGGGCACCGGCATGCAGCCGCTGTGCTTCGTCGACCAGACCAACCACGACATGCGGATCGGCTGGTACACCGACAGCTACCGCAGGACCCCGGCCGGGTGGCGGCTGGCGACGCGCTCGATGACCTTCCTGCGGCGCAGCGGGGCACGGGACGCCGGCAAGGCCCACGACCCGCGCAGGCCGGCGCCCGGCGGCAACGCCTAGGCCTCGCAGATGGAGCTGACCGAGTTCCGCCGCGCCGTCGACGCCTGGCTGGAGGCCAACGCCGGCGAGCTGCGACCCCGCCACGGCGCGAACGCCTCACTGGACGAGCACGTCGAGCATGTCAACCGGGTGAAGCGGCTGACCTACGACGCCGGCTGGGCCCGCTGGGGATGGCCGGAGCGCGTTGGTGGGCTGGGCGGGGACAACCTGTGCCGCGCGTATCTGGCGGAGGCTCTGGTCAGCCGAGAGCTGGTGGCGCCGGGGCCGTACTGCATGACCGAGGTGCTGGCGCCGACGATGATCGGCTTCGCCTCAGAGGCGCTTGCCTCGACGATGGTGCCGCGCCTGCTGCGCGGCGAGGAGACCTGGTGCCAGGGGTTCTCCGAGCCGCAGACCGGCAGCAACCTCGCTGCCCTGACCTGCCGTGCCGAGCGGAGCGCCGACGGCTGGCGGGTCAGCGGGCAGAAGGTGTGGACCAGCTACGCGCAGTACTCGCAGCGCTGCGTGCTGCTCGCGCGCTCGGGTGACGCCGCCTCGCGGCACAAGGGAATCACTGCGCTGTTCGTCGACATGGACTCGCCAGGCCTCACTGTTCGGCCGCTGCGCACCATGCACGGTGTCGATGAGTTCTGCGAGGTGTTCTTCGACGACGTCGAGGTACCCGCTGCGCGGATGCTCGGCAACGAGGGTGACGGCTGGGCCGTGGCGATGGACCTGCTGCCCTACGAGCGCAGTACGTCGCTGTGGCTGCGCGGCGCCTACCTCTGGCAGCGTCTGCAGCGCCTGGTCGCCGCCGCTGAGGCCGGCGCTGTCGAAGCCCGGGGCCTGGGCGCGGCGATCGCGGCGCTCTACGCGTTCCGCGCCCGCTCGCGCGAGACCCAGCACCGGCTCGCCCGCGGCGACCGGCTCGCTGCCGAGACCTCCATCGACAAGATCCTCCTCCAGCAGGCGGAGCAGGCGGTCTACGACCTGGTCGCCGAGGCCGCAGCGCCGCAGCTGCTCGTCGGGGACGACGCGAACGCTGCCGAGTGGCGCGCGGAGTTCCTCTACTCGCGCGCCGCGACGATCTATGGCGGGACGTCGGAGATCCAGCGCAACATCGTCGCCCGGCGGCTGCTCGACCTCGGGAACGAGGCGTGATGGACGCGGCCGAGCTCCAACTGTTCACCGACAGCCTTCGCCTGTCGCTGGCCCGTCACGGGGACGACGCTGACGCGGCGCTGGGCGAGGTGGGCTGGCGAGCGGCGCTCGCCGACGATCCCCGCGCTGCGACGCGCGCCGTCTTCGGCGTGCTCGGCGAGCTCAACGCGCGCTCGAGCGCGCTCGACGACGTGCTTACCTTTGCCGTCGGCCTGGATCCGTCCGGTGACCGCGCGGTCGTGCTCCCGCCGATCGGCCGGCACGCCCCGCCCGCGACGTACCACCGCGCCGAGCTGACCATCTCCGGCCTTGCGACGGCGCGCGTCGATGCTGCCAGCGAGCTCCTCGTGGTCGTCGACGGCGGCAAGCAGCACTTCCTGTCGAGAGCGGCGGTAAGCGCCCTCGATGTGGCGCCGGTCGCGGGCATGGATCCGGCCGGTGGGTGGCGCTCGGTCCGTGGTCGGGTCAAGGTCAGCGAGATGACCGCGGTGGCCTGGGACGAGGTCGTCGCGGCCGCGCAGCTGGCACTCGCCCAGCAGCTGACCGGCGGGGCGAGGGCGATGCTTGCGCTGGCCCGCGAGCACGCCGTCAGCCGATCGCAGTTCGATCGGCCGATCGCGGCCTTCCAGGCGGTTCGCCACAAGCTCGCCGAGTCCCTTGTCGCCGTGGAAGGCGCGGCGGCGGCGCTCGAGGCCGGTTGGAGTGACCCGGCGCCGATCGGCGCGTCAATGGCCAAGCTAGTCGCCGGCAATGCGGCAAGGACGGTCGCGAGGCATGCGCAGCAGGTGCTCGCGGGGATGGGCTTCACCAGCGAGCACCCGTTCCACCGCTATCTCAAGCGCACGTTGGTGCTCGACGGGTTGTTCGGGTCCAGCGCGTCATTGGGCAGCGAGCTCGGCGCCTCGGTGATGGCCGCTCGCCGCGTCCCGCCGCTGCTGCCGCTCTAGGGCGTTGCCCGGTCAGGCGACCTTGAACTGGGCGATCGAGGCGCGAAGCTCTGCAGCAAGGTTGTTCAGCTGCGCCGCCGCGGCGGCCGCCTGCTTGGACCCTACGGCGTACTGACGCGACACGTCGGAGACCTGGGTCATTGCCGCGACGACCTGGTCGGAGGCGGACCACTGCTGCTGGGTGGCAACCGAGATCTCCTTCGCGGCGGTCGTGGTCTCATCGACCATCCCGGAGATCCGCTCGAGCGCTTCCACCACGCCGCGGGCCAGCTCCGAGCCGTTACGCACTTCCTTGGAACCCTCCTCGCTCGCCACGATCGTCGCCGAGGTCTCCGCCTGGATCTCCGACACGATCGCCGAGATCTGCCCGGTCGACTGCTGCGCCCGCTCAGCAAGCTTGCGCAC
>DASZUS010000097.1:0-40703 GCA_035547515.1 Mycobacteriales bacterium | reverse complement strand
CGCGGTCGTCCGATGCGACGAACAGGCAGGGAACCTCGATCCGCGTGAGCTCCTCGGTCACATCGACCCGATTCAAGATGAACGACTCGAGTGCTCGGCTAAGGCTCGAGCGGCTCGGCCGTCCCAGACTACGTAGCACTGCCGCGTGTATCTGCGGGTCCGCGGCGGAACGGTCGGTGAGCATGGCACGGACGATTGCCGAACGCACCGGCCCGACCGGTCCGGCAACCCGCAGAAGTGGGCGCAGCACCATGATCTGCTTGCGGAGCTCCGCCGGGATCGGCTCGGAAGGCGCGCTGAGCGCCACCAGGCTGCGCAAGACGCCGGACATCGCGCCGAGCTTGTAGCCGACGTGACCACCGAAGGCGTTTCCTAGCCAGTCGACGCTTTCACGGATGTCGAGCTGCTCCAGCAGGTCAAGCGCAGCACCCGCAGCCTCGTCGATGTCAGAGACCTTGCGGAGCGGCTCGCTACTTCCGAGGCCCGGCCCGTCCACCAAGACGTACCGACGATCGATGGGCAACAGCGGCAGGAGCCGGTCCCACGTCGCGCTGTCAACGAACATCGACGGCCACAGGACGGTTGTCGGGCCCTCACCGACGACGCGCACGCTCAATCCACCTAGCCGGGTAGGTACGGTCGTCGCCATCTCGCCCCTCACATCGCCAGTTCGTGTTAGTAGGGTTAATATCAATATGCGACGTTACCAAATGACCGCGCGGGCGCAAGCAGCGGAGAAGACCGCACAGGACATCGCCGACGCGATGCTTCGGCTGTTCGGGTCGTCGCCGTACGAGCAAATCCGGCTCGAGGACGTCGCGACTGCAGCCGGCGTGACTGTGCAGACAGTGCTCAGGCGCTTCGGCAGCAAGGCGGCGCTGATGTGCGCCGTGGTTGAGCGTGAGCTTGCTGTGATCGCGAACGAGCGTGCAGCGGCGGAGACCGGCAGCCTCGAGCAGGTTATTGACGAGCTCGTCCGTCACTACGAGCGCTACGGCGAGCTGATCCTCAAGATGTATCGCGAGGCGCCCCTCGTGGAAGGGCTGCCCGAGCTGGCGGCAGCGGGCCGAGCGCAGCACCTCAGGTGGTGCCAGACGGCTTTTGCCGCGCGAGTGAAGGCCGATCTCGACCCCACCACCCGCAAGCGCCGAGTTGCGCAGTTCACGGCGGTCTGTGACGCCACGACGTGGCGAATCTTGCGGAAAGATCGCGGTCTGAGCGCAGCCCAGACGTGCAGAGCGTTGAGTGAGCTGGTCGCGCCGCTGGTGGGCTGAGCATCCGGCTCAGCCGTACCGGCGTACCCATTCGAACATCGCGATACCTGACGCGACACCGGCGTTGATCGAGCGGGTGGACCCCTCCTGCGGGATGTGCAGCACCGAGCCGCACGCGGCACGCGCGGCGTCGGACAGGCCCGGGCCCTCCTGCCCGAAGACGAGGACACAGTGCCGCGGCAGGTCGGCTTCGATGATGCTCACCGAGCCGGGCAGCAGGTCCACTCCGACCAGCGGCAGCGCCTCGGCCGCGGCCCACTCCGCAAGGTCGCTGACCGCAGGGTGATGGCGTACCTCGACGTAGCGGTCCGTCACCATCGCGCCTCGACGGTTCCACCGCCGGTTGCCGACGACGTGAACCGCGCTCGCGCAGAACGCGTTGGCATTGCGGACCACCGTGCCGATGTTGAAGTCGTGCTGCCAGTTCTCGATCGCCACGTGGAACCCCCGGCGCCGGCTCGCGAGGTCGGCGACGATTGCGTCGTTGCGCCAGTACCGGTACCGATCGACGACGTTTCGCCGGTCGCCGTGCTCGAGCAGCGCCGGGTCGAGCCGGGCGTCGACCGGCCACGGGCGCGGATGCGGCCCGACACCGACCTCGACATCGTCCATGCCCACGAGGCCATACGGTAGGGCGCTATGGCCTCCCCCAGACTGGCCCGCTCGGTCATCGCAGTGGCGCTTTCGGCATCGAGCGCATTCGCGCTGACCTCGGCATCCGCCGTCACCCCCACCCCCTCCGCGTCGCCGACGCCGTCGCCGACAGCGACCGCTACGGCGTCGCCCGAGACGCTCGCGCGCTTCACGGCACGCGTCCACCAGGCGATGAAGGGCACCACCGCGGCCCACGTCGACTACGAGATCCAGGTCGACGGAGTCGGCACGATCGCGCGGAGCCCCACCCGCCTGAGCGCCCCGGCGAGCAACGAGAAGCTCCTCACCTCGCTGACGTTGCTCAACCTCGTCGGGCCGACCTACCGGTATGCCACGACGGTCTCCGGGACCGCGAACCTCGGCAGCGACGGGACGCTGGACGGTGACCTGGTGCTCACCGGATCGGGCGACCCGACCCTGACTCGCCGCGACCTGGGCGCGATCGCCCACTCGCTGGCGAACGTCGGCCTGTCCCACGTCACCGGACGGCTGATCGTCGACGACACCCGCTACTCCCACACCACGATTGCGCCCGGCTGGAAGCGAGACTTCGTACCCGAGGAGTCCGGCACGGTCGATGCGTTCACCGTGAACAACAACGACTGGCGCAGCGGCACCGCCTTCGACGCGGACCCGACGCGGGCCAACGCCGGGCTGTGGCGCACCGCGTTGCGCAGGGCGGGCATCACCGTCGCCGGCCCGACGGTCGTCGGCAGGTCGCCGTCGACCCTCGTCCCGCTGTGGACCCACCAGTCACGGCCGCTATCGGCAATCGTCGAGATGACACTGAACGAGTCGATCAACTTCTACGCCGAGATGATGCTGCGTGAAGCCGGCTACCAGCGCTCCGGGCACGGCAGCCTCGCCACCGGGACCGCTGCGGTCCGCGCCGAGGCGGCTGCCCTGCACATCCCCATCGGGACGGTCAACGACGGGTCGGGCCTGTCGTACGCCGATCGGCAGTCGCCGTCGACGTTCACCGCCTTGCTCGACGAGCTGCCGACCCAGCCGAAGGCCTACCAGACGATCTTCGACGGGATGCCGCGCTCCTGCACCCCGCCCGGCACGTTGGAGAACCGGCTGTGCGGGCGCTTCCACGGGCTGGTACGCGCCAAGACCGGGACCCTAGACCGGATCAGCAGCCTTTCCGGGTACACCATCACCGATGGCGAGCGCGGTGTCGTCTTCTCGTTCCTGCTCAGCGGGATTCGCAACGTCTACACCGCGAACGCCCGGATCGACGCGACCCTGAGGGCCTTGATCAACACGACGGCATAGCCGCGGAATCACTAGAGTTCTGCGACGTTCCCCGCTTGATCGGAGTCGCCGTGCCCGCGCGCCGCGCCGCTGCCACACCACCGCCGCTGAGCAACGACGATGTCGAGGCGTTGCGCACCAAGCTCACCGCCGGTGAGAAGCCTCGCGTGGTCGTGCGAACCGCCTCCGCCTCGGTCGCCGCCGGCACCCGCGGCAACGTGATCCGCATGGGGGACCCCAAGGAGAGCGAGTACATCGTCGTTCGGCTCGGCAAGGACGAAGTGCCCTTCGCCCCGGCTGAGCTCGGCATCGCGGGCCGTTCCGCACCGGAACCGCGCGCCGTCGCACCCAAGCCGGCCGCCACCCGCGCGACCTCGCGCGCCACCACGCCCGCCACCCGCGCGACCTCGCGCGCCACGTCGCGCCGCCCGGCCGCGAAGCGGGTCCCGCCGCTGTCGGTGACGCTGCGCTTCTCGGGTGGCGCATGGACCGTCGAGGCCCAGCGCGGGGCACGGCGGCTAACCCGGCCGACCGCGCTGCGACCGGGTGCGGTCACCGCACTGGCCGACCACCTCGACGACGACACCTTGCGCGGCGTGCTGATCGAGGCGGTCGAGTCATGCCGATCGGTCGTCGAAGCGCAGCGCGCCGAGCTGCGCGCCAAGCTCGAGGCGGCGGAGGCGGCCTTGCGCGACTACGACGCGAAGCCTCGTCGCCGGTGACGTTCGGCCCGTACGACGAGCCGCCGCCGGACCCGTCAGGCGACGTGCTGCTCGCCCTCCCGCCGATCGCCGTGGCACTCCCGCTCGCGTGGGACCGCCACCTCCGCAAGCGGCTGCGCCATCCGTACCAGCGATGGCTCGAGGCCGTGCTGTCCGATCCGCCCGCTGACTGGCCAACCGTCCGGTCGTTCTGGGAGCGCCACCACTATGACGTGCTGGTAGCGCGGTGGGCAGACGCGGTCGGCGAGCGGCTCGTCGTCACCGTCGCGGCTGCGCCGAGCGAAGCCGGGCGAGCGTTGAGCGCTTCGGAGGCGGAGGTGGTCCGCCGTATCAACCTCGCCTTCCATCACCGGAAGTGGCCGGTGCAGCGCTACGACCAGGTCGTCCGGCGAGCGGTCCTGCCGGCCTTGCTGAGCCGCCCGGCTGCGCCTGCGGTACCCGTCGCGACTCCGGACTGGGCGATCACCCGGGCAAACCAGATCGCCGCCGCCGACGTCGCGAAGCTGCAGGCGAGCGGCGTCCGCATCGATGGTGAGCTCGCCGCGCTGTCGACGGTCCGCGTCTCGGAAAGCGCGCCACCCGACGACTTCGCCCCCCTCGCCCTCGATGCGGCCGCGGATGCCGTCGTCGCGGCTATCGACGCCGTCGCGGCTACTTGGTCGCGCTAGGCGCCCGGTTCGGCGGCCGGATCGGCGCGACCGGCTCGTAGGACCAGCGCCGCGGACCCGACCACAGCGCCGGGACCGCGTCGGTCTTGTACGCCAGCGCGTAGGCCAGCGGCTCGTAGTTGACCCGCCACCCGCGGAAGTGCGGCCACGCCTCCTCGGCGCTGCGCTCGACCTCGAAACCGACCGCGCGCAGCCGCCGAACCGCAGACTCGAACTCCTCGAAGGTCAGCTGCGTCGGCGCGTCGGGATCGGGATCCTGGTCGACCTCAAAGCCCACCGCGCGACACATCTGGCGCAGTGCCGTGAAGCCCATCCGCAGGCACAGCCGGGGCTCGATGCGCTCGCGACTGGGCGCAACCGCCAGAAGCATCGCCGCCGAGTCCATCACCGCGAGCAGCCCGACCAGCCACGACGACATCGGCTGCGGCGAGCGGAACCGCATCAGCACCGGGTAGTTCGAGTGGCTCTCGGCAACGTCGGCAGCCCACCGCTCCCACGCGGCGTAGAACGCCGGCAGGTCGTCGCGGTCGTTCTGGATCCCGTACCGCGTCCGGATCAGCAGCTCGGGGCCCCACGGTGGCGTGCCGGCCCGCGAGCCGAGCAGTGTCACCTCCGTCTCGCGCCGGTTGAAGGCGGAGTACAGGGTCGGCAGGTAGCCGATCTGCGCCGCGACGACGAACAGCCCGCATGCCGCCGCGAGCACGTCGAGGGCCCAGATCCCGCCGCCGGTCGGCGCGACGAAGCCGAGGGTGAACATCGACGAGCCGCTCTCGCGCAAGGCCAAGCCGAGGTTGTGCGTCGAGGGCCACAAGGCGAAACCGAACCCGACGAGGAAGCCCGCCAGCCATACCCCGAGCAGGGTCACGAGGTACACCGCGGCCTGGGCGGCAAGGACGGTGTCGCGCTCCTCGTAGCTGTCCATCCGGCGGGTCACCAGCTGGAACAGCCAGTCGACACCCCGGTCGACGGTGCGCCCGATCGGGCCGAGGCTGGCCCGCGGGATCACCAGCGTGCGCAGCACGCTGACGCTGGTGAAGACGACCAGGAAAGCGCCGAGCGCCGCAAAGACGACCCTCAGCGCCTCCACGGCAGGCCCGCCCTAGGTGCTCGCCGGCTGCTCAGCCGCCGAGCACTCCCAGCAGCGCGCCGAGCTCGTCCTGGATCGAGGTCGGGACGATGTAGCCGTCCTGCTTCTCGATCTGCTCGAGGTTGTCGAGGACGTCCTCAGCCGTCGGGACGTGGCCCTTGCCGCCGTACCAGCCCTGCGCGAGCCCGATGAAGACCCGGGCGTAGCGACCGCCGGCCGCTGAGAACGTCTCGTGCGTCAGGTCGCAGGCCTCGGATGCGAGGAAGGTGACGAGCGGCGTCACCGACTCCGCCTGCAGCGCAGAAGCGGCGTCGCCGAGCAGCTCCATGGTCATGCGGGTCGCTGCCACCGGGCAGACGACGTTGGACTTGATGCCAGCCTTCGCGCCCTCGATCGCGAGGACGTTGGACAGGCCGACGAGGCCCATCTTCGCCGCCGCGTAGTTCGCCTGGCCGAAGTTGCCGAACACACCCGCGTTGGAGGAGGTGAAGACGAACCGGCCGTAGCCGTTCTCCTTCATCACCTTGAACGCCGGCTGGGAGACGTAGAACGCGCCCTTGAGGTGTACGTCGAGGACCGCGTCGAGGTCCGGCCACTCGAGCTTGGCGAAGGACTTGTCGCGGAGGATTCCCGCGTTGTTGATGACGACGTCGACCTTGCCGAACGCGTCGACCGCGGTCTTGACGATGTTCTCGCCGCCCTCGGGCGTCGACACCGAGTCGTAGCTCGGGACCGCCTCGCCGCCGGCGGACTTGATCTCGTCGACCACCTTCTGCGCAGCGGTGTCGTCGCCGCCCGTGCCGTCCACCGATCCACCGAGGTCGTTCACCACGACCTTCGCGCCGCGCCGGGCCATCTCCAGGGCGTACGTACGCCCGAGACCGCCGCCGGCGCCGGTCACGATCGCTACTCGTCCGTCAAAAGTGATCTCAGCCATTCGCACACCTTATAGAGGGTGGTGTTGACTCGGATCCGTGCCGTCCAGTCAAGCCATTCGCGCGCTGGGACTCACCGGTTCGCTTGGGGGCATCACGACGACCGCCGGGACCGGCGCGGTGCTGATCGCTGCGGGCCGACCCTGGTACGACGGCCTCGACAAGCCGCGGTGGGCAAGCCCCGCGATCGCGTTTGCCCCGGCCTGGTCGCTGGTGGCGGCGAGCCAGGCAGTGGGCGCCTGGCTGGCATGGCGCGCCGACGACGAGCGAGACGCTCTCGACGTACCGGCCCTGTCGTCCTACGCCGTCCAGCTGTGGCTGAGCCTCGCCTGGCTGCTGCTGTTCTTCGGCCTGCGCAAGCCCGGCCTGGCCCTCATCGAGGCCGTGGTGCTGTGGGTGGCGCTCGGGTTCACCATCGCGGAGTTCGCACGGCGCCACCGACTGGCCGCGGCCTTGATGCTGCCGTCGCTGTTTGCGGTGAGCTATCTCGGGATGCTCAACCTCGCGATCTGGCGCCGCAACCGCGACTAGGTCCGCCTCAGCGGGGCTCGACCTGCCAGCGCCGGTTGTCGAGGCTGGGCATCTTCTTTCGGCACTCGACCACGCGTTCGGGCTCGACGTCGGCGACCGCGACGCCATCCTCCGCGTCGAGCGAGGCGAGCACCTCGCCCCACGGGTCGACGACGATGCTGCCACCGGTGTAGGTCGGAGGCGTCTGCACCGCCCCTGCGACGTAGCAGACGTTCTCGATCGCCCGTGCCGTCGTCAGCGCTCGCCACTGCGCGAGCTTGTTGGGGCCCGCGACCCAGGCGGAGGGGATCGCGATGAGGTCGGCGCCATCGTCGGCGAGTGCGCGGCCGAGCTCCGGAAAGCGGACGTCGTAGCAGGTCATGACACCGATGCGCACTCCCCCGCAGTCGAACACCAGACGCTCAGCCGGATCTCCCGGCAACAGGCGGTCGGACTCGACCCAGCCGAGCGCGTCGAAGAGGTGCTGCTTGCGGTAGCGCCCCGTCAGGGCACCGTCCGGGCCGACCGCGATGACGCTGTTGTAGACGTGGCTGTCGTCGCCGGACACGGCTTCGAACATGCCGGCCACGACGGTGACGCGGTGGCGCCGCGCGGCGTCAGCCACCGCGGTCACGAAGGGCCCGTCGAGCGGCTCGGCAACCGGGGCCAGCGCCAGGTCGGCCGGTCCGAAGTCGTGCATCGCGGCCTCAGGGGCGATGACCAGGTCGGCTCCTCGGTCTGCTGCGGCAGCGATCGCCGACGCGACCTGCTCGCGGTTGCGCGCCTTGTCCAGGCCCGCGGCAAACTGGGTCACACCTACCTTCACGGAGCCCATCCAACTACTCTGCGGCAATGAGTCGCGGAACGATCTTCGTCACGGGCGCCAGCACCGGCATCGGCCGCGCCACCGCACTGCGGCTGGCGAGCGCCGGCTTCACCGTGATCCCCGGCTTGCGCCGCGACAAGCCACTGCCGGAGCCGGTCGCGGCACCGGTGCTCATCGACCTGGCGAAGCCGGAGACCATCGCACCGGCATGTGCCGAGGTGGTTGACCGCGCGGCTGGCTCTCTGATCGGCGTCATCAACAACGCCGGCATGAACGTCAGCGGGGTCTTCGAGGCGCTGCCCCTCGACGAGTGGCGCACGCAGTTCGAGGTCAACCTGTTCGGTCACCTCGCCGTGACCCAGGCGCTGCTGCCGGCGATCCTTGCCAACCGCGGCCGCATCGTGACCGTGGGCTCCATCGGCGGGCGGATGTCGCTGCCGTACGTCGCGCCGTACTCCGCCTCGAAGTTCGCGGTGCGCGCATGGATGGACGCCCTGCGCGGCGAGCTCACGCCGCAAGGCGCGCGGGCGATCCTGATCGAGCCTGGAGCGATCGCCACGCCACTGTGGGAGAAGGGCACCACGGCAGCTCAGGAACGCATCGACGCATTGCCCCCCGAGATTCGCGACAGGTACCGCCGCCACATGAACGGCGCGCTGCGGACTGCGGCGATGGCCGAGCGCCACGCCATCCCGGCCGAACGCTGCGCGAAGGTCATCCAGCGAGCGATGACGTCTCGCAATCCCAAGGGTCGCTACCTCGTGGGACCCGACGCGCGAGTCCAGGCACTGGTCTCGATGATGCCGGTGCGGATCTTCGACCGCGTATCCGCCGCACTCATACGGCCCGCCGACTAGATGGTCCTGCGCGGCTTCGGTACGACGATCTTCGCGGAGATGTCCGCGCTCGCGACAGCGACCGGCTCGGTCAACCTCGGCCAGGGCTTCCCGGACACCGACGGCCCCGCCGCAATGCTCGATCGAGCCGTCGAGGGCCTGCGTAACGGCGAGAACCAGTACCCGCCCGGCCCGGGCATGCCGCTGCTCCGCGACGCGGTCGCACGGCACCGCCTGGATCGCTACGGCCTCGCCTACGACCCGGACCACGAGATCCTCGTCACGGTCGGCGCGACAGAGGCGATTGCCGCCTCGATTCTCGGACTCTGCGATCCCGGCGACGAGGTGGTCCTCTTCGAGCCGTACTACGACTCCTACGCCGCGACTGTGGAGCTCGCGGGCGCACGGCGGGTTGCGGTCACGCTGCGTCCCGACTCCACCGGCCGGTTCGGCTTCGACGCCGAGGAGCTGCGCGCCGCGATCACCCCACGGACCAAGGTCCTGCTGCTCAACTCGCCGCACAACCCGACGGGCACCGTGCTGACCCCCGACGAGCTCGCCGTCATCGCCGAGCTGTGCGTGCAGCACGACCTCACCGTCGTCTCCGACGAGGTCTACGAGCACCTGACCTACGACGGCGCCGTGCACCACTCGATCGCCGAGCTACCGGGAATGCGCGAGCGGTGTGTGGCGATCTCGAGCGCCGGCAAGTCGTTCAGCGTCACTGGGTGGAAGATCGGCTGGGCGTGCGCACCAGCGGCACTGATCCGGCAGATCAACACGGTGAAGCAGTTCCTGACCTACACCCACAACCCGGCGATGCAGCAGGCCGTGGCGTACGCCCTCGACAACGAGCTCGCGTGGGTCGAGCAGCTGCGGGACTCACTGGCCGGCGCCCGCGACCGGCTGGCGGCCGGTCTCGAGCAGGTGGGCATGCGGGTCACCCGCCCGCAGGGCACCTACTTCATCCAGGCCGACATCCGGCCGCTCGGCGCGACGGACGGCGCCACCTTCGCCCGCGAGCTCCCCCACGCCGCCGGAGTCGTCGGCATCCCGACCTCGGTGTTCTGCGACTCGGCAGCCGGAGACCCCTTCGTCAGGTTCGCGTTCTGCAAGCGCCCGGAGGTGATCGACGAGGCGGTTCAGCGGCTCGTGAGGTTCGCGGCGACGGTGGCGCCGAGCTCGTAGAGCTCCTCGCGGTGTGCCTTGGTAGGCGCACCCTCGACCGCCAGCGGCTTGGCGACCGGCACCCATCCAAGGCCCGTCGCGATCGTCTCGATCGATCTCACCGCACCCTCGGTTCCGAGGTTGCCATGAACGTACGCCGCGTACGGCCTGCCCTTGGTGGCCTCGAGCACCGGGTAGTAGACGGTGTCGAAGAAATGCTTGAGCGCACCGGACATGTAGCCGATGTTCGCCGGCGTACCGACCAGGTAGCCGTCCGCTTCGAGCACGTCCATCACACCGGCGACCAGCGCCGGGACCGCCACTACCTCGACGCCCTCGATCGCGTCGTCCCGCGCACCGGCAAGGACCGCTTCGAGCATCTCCTGCATCGCAGGAGACGGGGTGTGATGCACGACCAGAAGTCTGGACACCGGGTCATTGTGGTACGACACGATCATGAACGCAGCCGGCGAGGACACCTTCGACGTCATCGTGATCGGCGGTGGCCCAGCCGGCGAGAACGCCGCGGACTACGCCCATCGCGGTGGCCTGAGCGCGGCACTCGTCGAGTCCGACCTGGTCGGCGGCGAGTGCTCCCACTGGGCCTGCATGCCGAGCAAAGCCCTGCTGCGACCGGTCGAGCTCGCCGCCGCGGCGCGAGCGGTGCCCGGCATCCCGATCGGTGACCGGCTCGACGTCGAGCAAATCTTCGCGCGGCGCGACGACTTCACGAGCCACCACGACGACAGCGGGCAGGTCGAGTGGGCCGAAGGCGCTGGCATCACCGTGCTGCGCGGTCACGGCCGGCTCACCGGCGTACGCGAGGTCTCGGTCACGGCCTCCGACGGGACCGTCCGCGCCTTGACGGCGCGGCACGGCGTCGTGCTCGCGACCGGGACGGACGCCGCAGTGCCACCGATCCCCGGGCTTCGCGAGGCCAACCCGTGGACCTCGCGCGAAGTCACCAACATGACCTCGGTGCCCTCTCGCGTCGTCGTGATCGGCGGCGGCGTCGTCGGGTGCGAGGCCGCCGTCTGGCTACACGGCCTCGGCGCAACGGTCACGCTCGCAGCTCGCGATGAGCGGCTGCTGACCCGCAACGAGCCCTTCGCCGGCGAGCTGCTCGCGGACGCGCTGCGCGCCGAATGCGTGGACGTGCGGCTCAGCGCCGACATCAGTGAGGTACGCCGCGAGGGCGCAACGGTCACGGCAACGATCGACGGCGAGACCGTGGTGGCCGACGAGGTGCTCATCGCAGCCGGTCGCACCCCGCGGACCGCCGACCTCGGTCTGTCCGCCGTCGGCTTGCCGGACGGCGGGTACCTGACGACCGACGACACGATGCTGGTCCACGGCGTCGACGGCGAGTGGCTCTACGCGGTCGGCGACATCGCCGGGCGGGCGCAGCTCACCCACATGGGCAAGTACCAAGCCCGGGTCGCGGGTGACGTGCTCGCGGCACGCGCAAACGGTCTGCCGCTGGACGGGCAGCGGTACGCCGCGACCAGCGACCACGGGGCCGTGCCGCAGGTGACCTTCACCGACCCGCAGGTCGCCTCGGTCGGGCTCACCGAAGCCGAGGCGCGGGAGGCGGGCAAGGACGTCAGGGCCGTCGAGTACGAGATCGGCAACGTCGCCGGCGCGTCGCTGATGCGCGACGGCTACACCGGCCGGGCCAAGCTCGTCGTCGACCGGGAGACCGAGACGCTGCTGGGCGCCACCTTCGTCGGACCCGAGGTGGGCGAGCTGGTACACGCCGCGACGATCGCAGTCGTCGGCAAGGTCCCGATCGAGACGCTCTGGCACGCGGTTCCGTCGTACCCGACCATGAGCGAGATCTGGTTGCGCCTGCTCGAGACCTACCGGTCTGAGTGAGCTCCTCCTCGCTTCGCCGAGCGGTCGCGTCAGCGCTCGCGATCGACCCCTCCGGCTTCGCGCCGCTGGTCGCGCTGCGCGGAGCGCTCGGAGTGGGAGTCCCGGTCGCCGTAGGCCTGGGCACCCACCACCCCGCCGAAGGCGCGATCGCCGCGGCGGGCGCGCTGCCTGCCGGTGCGGCCGCGCTCGGCAACCGCCAGGTGGCAGGTCCCGGTGTGATCGGTGCGACCGCGGTCGGGATGGCGATCAGCACCTTTGCCGGCGGGCTCGCCGCCGGGCACCTCGCCTGGACGCTCGTGGTCCTCGCCGGTTGGGGCTTCGCGGCCGGACTGACCGTCGTGCTCGGCCGCGACGCGACCGTGGTGGGCGTCCAGGCGGTGATCGGTGTGGTGGTCTTCGGCCGCTTTCCCGGCAGCGTCGCGACCTGCGCGGCACACGCCGGCTGGGTTCTCGCGGGCGCCGCCCTCCAGGGTCTCCTCGCGATCGTCCTTCGCTCGCCGCAGCGCTTCGCGACGGAGCGCCGCCTGCTGGCGTCGGCCTATGAGGAGCTCGCCCGAATCGCCCTAGACCCGGATCACACCGGCACCGTCGCGGCGACCCGGACGGCGGCGGCCAGCGGGATGCTCGACCGGCGCAGCCCGGACGGCGACGTCGCACTCGTCCGCGGGATCGCCGACGAAGCCGAACGGATCCGGATCGAGCTGCAGGCGCTGGCGACAGCGCGGCAGGTCGAGGAGCTGCCCGCAGTCACCGCCAGCGTGTCCGGCTGGCTCGGCCAGCTCGCGGAGTCCATTCGCGGCGGGTCGGCCGCGCCGGGCGAGCCGCCAGCCCTCAATGACGTGGTCGAACGGCTGCATGCCGCGCGGCAGGACGCCCCGGCCGGACGGCGCGGTACGGCGATCCGCTTCGCGGACGCCCGGGTCTCCGCCCTACTAGGTCAGCTGCGAGCGGTGAACCGCATGGTCGACGCCCTTGCCGGCATCCGGCGGGTCGCGCTGCCGCGCCGCAGCACGACATCGGCCCAGCTGGTGCTGGCGATGCCGAGGCAAACCGCCACCGTCCTGCAGCGGCTACGCGACGCCGCCTCCGACACCCGGTCGTCGGCGTTCCGCCACGCCGTCCGCCTCGCCGTGCTCCTG
The DNA here is from genome assembly GCA_035547515.1 of Mycobacteriales bacterium. GTDB lineage: Bacteria > Actinomycetota > Actinomycetes > JAFAQI01 > JAFAQI01 > DASZTV01. Next base: position 27,753 of record DASZUS010000097.1, on the reverse strand, counting down.
CCTGCGGCGGAGGCGCTCAGCCACGCCCTGCCCGGGCAACGCGGCTACTGGGTGACACTGACGGCGCTGCTGGTGCTCAAGCCCGACTACGCGGCGACCGCCCAGCGAGGGATCGCCAGGATCGCGGGGACGGCGGCGGGCGTGCTTGCCGCCGGCGCCTTCGTCGTCGAGGTGCACCCGGGAACCGGCGTACTCGTCGTGCTGATCACCGCGACGACTTGGGCGGCCTACACCTGCTTCGCCGCGTCCTACGCGATCTACACCGTGTTGATCACCGCGCTGGTGGTCCTGCTGCTCTCGCCGATCGGCGGCGCCGAGCTCTCGACGGTCGCCGACCGCGGGCTCGACACCCTCATCGGCGGAGCGATCGCGCTCGCCGGCTACGTGGCGTGGCCGACGTGGGAACGGCGCTCGCTCGAGGCCTCGGTGGACGGCGTGCTCGCCGCGCTCGCGACGTACGCCGAGGCAGTGCTGTCCCGGTACGTCGACCCTGACGAAGCTGATCCCGCCGCGGTGCGGCACGCAGCGACCGCGGCTCGGCGCGCCCGCATGGCCGCGACCGAGTCCCTCGACCGGGCCGCCGGCGAGCCGCGGCGAGGACGCGCGGACCTCGCCGACGCCGGACGGCGGCTCGCCGCTGCGCGGCGGATCGTGATCTCGCTGCACGCGCTGCGTGCCACCCTCGACGACGCAACCGAGCACGTCGCGGTGCCCGAGCTCGCACCACTGAGAGACGCGATGGTTGATGCGTTGCGCGCGGTGGCGCAGCGGCGACCGGCAGATGTCGCCGACCTGCGCTCGATGCAGGAGAGCCTCGACGCGGAGGTCCCAGGCGACCCGCACGGGCTGCACGCGAGACGGCTATCGCTGCTCGCAGCTCATCTCGACCCGCTGGTGGACAGCATCGACACCCTCGCGCACGTCAGCAGCGACGGGTCAGCGAAGCCGACGCAAGTTTGACTCCCCGGACCGCGGCAGCTGGCTCTCGTCGTCCGCGGGAGCTGCCGCTCCGACGAACGTGTCGAGCTCGCCGTCGGCCATCACCCGGGCGCGGACCACACCCCCCGCCGCGCGCCTCGCCAGCTCGGCGCGATCGAAGGCAAGGTCACTTGCCGCCAGCACCAGGTTGCCCGACCGGCGACCGCGCAGCACCGCCGGCTCGACCAACAGGACGACATCGGCGAACAGCGACCGCAGCGTCGCGGCCACCGTCTTCGCCAGCGCGAACGGAGCGGCGTCGGAGATGTTGCAGACGTAGACGCCCTCGTCCTGAAGCGCGGAGTGCGCCGCGTGCAGCGCGGGCCGAGGGTAGACCGACATCACCGTCTCCGGTCCGGTGTAGACGTCGCTGACCAACAGGTCGAGCGAGTCAGCCGGAGTCGCCGAGAGCTCCTCCATCGCGTCGATCACGACCAGCTCGAACTTCGGGGCCGGGTCCAGGGAGAGCGCGAGGCGGGCGATCTCCTCGGATGCCTCGGCGACCCGTTGCGGCGAGCCCGGATACCGGTCAGCAATCCATCTCGGCACGGTGCACAACCCACCGCCGAGATGCAGTGAGGCCAGCGGGACATCCTCGGGGAACGCCGTCTCGATGACGTAGCTCATGAGCTGGACGTACTCGAACTCCAGGTGAGACGGGTCGTCGATGTCCACGAAGGACTGCTCGGAGGCGCCGACCATCAGCCACCAGCCGGCCGGTCGCTCCGCGTCGCGCAACAGCTCGACTCTCACGCCGCCCGCCTCACCCCTCGATCATCGCGGCCGGCAACCGGTCCCGAGCAGCCGCGGTCGCTCCAACGGAGGCAGCAACCACGCATCCGAGCGCGAGCCACTCCCGCGCGCGCAGGTGCTGCCCGAGGAAGATCAGGCCGCTCAGCGCGGCCATGCCCGGCTCGAGCGACATGAGTACGCCGAAGACGGCTGCCCGCATCCGCCGCAAGGCGAACAGCTCGAAGGAGTACGGAAGCACCGAGGACAGCAGCGCGAGCGCAAGGCCCTTGCCGAGGATCGACGGGCGAACCAGGTCGACCCCACCCGCGACGATGCCGTACGGCGCGCTGAGCACCGCGCCTACCATGAGCGCCACGGCAAGACCCGACAAGCCCGGAACGGCGCGCCCCACTCGCTGCGACAGCAGGATGTAGCCGGCCCAGCACACCGCGGCCACGGCCGCGCCGACCAGCCCGGCGGCCGACAGGTGCCCCCCGCCGCGAGCCAGCAGGACGACCCCCACGGCGGCGAGGAGCACCCATGCCCCGTCCGCCAGGCGGCGCGAGCCGGCCACCGCGACGGCCAACGGGCCGAGGAACTCGATCGTCACCGCGACCCCCAGCGGGATCCGGTCGAGAGCGATGTAGAACGACGCGTTCATCGCGGCGAGCACCACGCCGAACCCGACCATCAGCCCGAGGTCGGTGCGCGAGAAGGTCCGAAGCGGCGGGCGGACAGCCACGCCGAGCACGACCGCGGCGATGGCCAGCCGCAGGAACAGCGCACCCCCGGAGCCGACCGCCGGGAACAGCTTGATCGCGATGGCGGCACCGCTCTGGACGCTGGCGATGGCCGCGATGACGAGGGCCGGTGCAGGGACCACGTCGGCGTCGCGCACCCGTTCAGTCTTGTCCACACCGGCGAGATCGCGATGGCGCGCACCGAGACATCTCCTCGACGCTCGGCAGATGCCGACACGGATGCCGACCCTCGCCGCGATGCGGCGTACCTGTGATCCCGACACCGACCAGCAGGGCCAGGTGCGGCTGCTGTTCATCCGTGATGCGGCCCGGATCGGCCTCGTCCAGAGCGCGAGCGAGAACGCGAACCATGCCGACCAGTTCCTCGCCCGGTACCTCGCCGACATGATCATCGACGTCGGCGCGCCGGCGGTCGTCGTACTGGTCAGCCGAGCCGAGGGCCGCCCGACTCACTCCGACCGGCAGCTGTGGGCGATGCTCGTCGACCTGCTCGCGCCGACGACGACAACGGTGCTCGACCTCGTGGCGATCGGTCCCGAGAAGGCATGGTCGGTACGCAGGTCACGGCCGCTCAACCCACCGCGCCGGCGTCCAGCCGTCCGGCGACGGCGCGCTACCCGCGCCGGCCAGCCGAACGCGGCACGTAAGTCGGCATCCCGCGCAACGGCTCCCTGACCCGGAACACCGCCCAGTGCGCGGCGGTGCCGGTGAAGTACGACTGGTTGGTGACGAGGATGCTCCTGCCCAGGAACTGGGCGCTGGTCGCCGTGTCCCACGGCACCGGTGAGTCGCTACCGAGCCCGTCGAGGCAGGTCGGGATCTGCGACACCTGGTGCCAGCCGGCGGCGTAGTGCGCGAGCTCGACGACGCAGTCGGCTGCCGGGCCGGACATCGCCATGAAGATGTGCCGATGGTCGGCTGACACGGCGAAGCCGTCCGGAGCCTGCGCCGCCTTGCTCGACCACAAGGTGGTGATCTTGCCGGCCCGGTCGTGGCGCCCAACGCCGATCCGGTAGAGCCGGCCGCGCGCCGGGTTGTCCGTCAGGTCGACGGTGGTCAGGCCGCCGGTCGCGGCGGTGACCATCACGCTGTGGTGGCTCGGCATGAGCACGATGCCCGCCGGCCCGAACAGCTCGCCGTCGAAGCGCCGGTCGTTCAGCCAGACCGTCGCCTTGCCGCCGCCCGGCGGGACCCGCCAGATCAGCTCCTGCGCGTAGTCGGTGACGAGCATCGCGCCGTCGGGCAGCCACGCGGCGTAGTCCGGCTCGGGGGCGTTGTCGAGGATGGTGTTGCTGCAGTCCGAGGCGCGGTGGGCAGCGGCGCACGTCGGGACGTCGGTGAAGGTCGCGTAGGTCCGCTGCGCACCGGTTCGCGGGTTCAGCACGAGCACCCGTGCCGGCTCCTGGTCGAGGACGTAGAGCCGGCCCGCCCGGTCGCGGGCGGCGACCTGGACGCCGTGCGCCTTCTTCGGGGTCTGACCCCTGATGGTGAAGGTACGCAGGAGCTTGCCGGTGGCGTCGTACTCGAAGACCTTCGACGGCGAGCTGTCGGTGCCGGCCAGGTCCTCGAAGGTGCCGACGAAGACGCGGTGGCGGGGAGTGACGAGTGTCAGCGACGGCTCGCCGGGCGCGGCGATGCGGGCGAACACCGTGATGTCGCCGTTGCCGGCGGCGCCCGAAGCACCTGCAGCCGGTGCGAGTGCCGCAACAGCGAGCGTCGCCGCGGCCGCCGCGAAGCGGAGCCTCACAGCTTCGCCTTGACCTCGTCGGCGGCCCGCTGCCCGGAGCGCACCGCGCCGTCCATGTAGCCGTGCCAGTACGTCGCGGTCTCCGTCCCGGCCCAGTGAATGCGGCCGATCGGCTTGGCGAGGTGCGGCCCGTACTCGCTGATCGTGCCGGGAGCCGCGATCGCGACCGGGCAGCCGCGGGTCCACTGCTCGCGGGTCCAGTCCATGACCGCGACCGAGGTCGGCTTCGGGATCGGCTTGCCACCGTTGAAGAAGGTCGAGAAGTTCGACAGCACGGCATGCTTGAGCGCCTCGGGCCGTCCGCTGTAGCGGCGCGCCTCGTCGCCGCCGACGAACCCGAGCAGGCCGCCGATCTTGCCATCCTCCGGAGAGACGTCGAACGTCGTCTTCGCCGGGCCGAGCACGCTGACGGCCGCGCCCGACAGACCGTTGTCGCGCCACCAGGGCCGCTCGAAGAACGCCTCGACCTTGATCAGCTGTCCCTGCGGGCTGCGCTGGGTCAGGGCGTCCCGGGCAGACGGCAGCAGCGGGTGGTACTCGATGCGACCGGCCAGTGTCGGGGGGATCGCCACGATGACGTGCTTGGCCCGCACGACCTGGTCCTCGGTGGTCACCTCGACGCCTCGCGCATCCTGGCTGATCTTGTAGACCGGGCTGTTGAGCTTGACGTGCTGCATCCCGATCCGCTTTGCGAGCCGGATCGAGATCATCTGTGAGCCTTCCACGAACCGTTGCGCCTGGGCACCTCCGCGGGTGTCGATCAGCCGCTCGAACGTGCCGGGAGTCGATCCGTCGGTCGCGGTCGAGACGTAGGCCAGCGCGTCGAGCAGCGAGACCTCGCGCGGCTCGGCGCCGACCAGCGACTCGAACGCCGCGGACACCACCCCCATGAACTTGTTCGTCGCGCCGACCGCGACGCTGCGCAGCCAGGTGTCGAGCGTCTCCCGGTCGTAGGGCCCGGCGTTGACGGCCTCCCAGGGCGCGTCGACCGGGATGGTCGTGGCGAGCTGGTCGATCAGCGGGATCACCGCCACGACGTCAGGCAGGATCGTCGGGTCCGGCGGCGCGGTGCCGAGCAGCGGTGTCTTGTCGCTGTAGGTGATCACGCCGCCGTCGTAGAAGACCTGCTTGCCCTCGTCCGGCTGGTCGAAGGCGTGCACGCCCATCTCTTTCGCGAGCTTCGCGATGTGCGTCTGCGTCGGTCCGATCCAGGTGCCGCCCATGTCGCCGTGGTAGCCGTGCGGCAACGGGTGGTTCAGGGTGCGGCCGCCGACCCGGTCGCGGGCCTCCAGCACCACCACCGAATGCCCGTGCTGCTGCAGCTCGCGAGCGGCAGACAGCCCGGCCAGGCCCGCACCAACCACCACCACGTCGACGGCGCGAGAACGGCTCCTCAGCGGCGCGGGGTGGCGCAGCCGGGCGGTGCCGGCCATTGCGAAGGCAGCCCCGCCGCCGAGCAAGCCTCGTCGCGTGATGTCGGTCATCGGCGGAGCGCATCCTTTCGGGCAACGGCGCGGGCGATCCGGCGCGCATCGATCGCGAGCTCTCGGAACATCCCGCTCATCGGGTTAGTGAACCCGGTGAACCACAGGCCGGGCGCGGCCGGGTGGCAGTGGGCACCGTGTACGGCGGGGCGGCCGTCGGGTCTCAACACCCCGAGGTGACCCACCAGCGGTTCGAGCCCGCGGCGGTATCCGGTCGCCGCGATCACCACCTCGGGCTCGATCACCGAGCCGTCGGCTAAGCGCACGTTGCGCTCTCCGAAGCCGACCGGCGTGGCGACGACCTCGATCTTGCCGGCCTTGACCAGCTCGACGAAGCCGATGTCGAGCATCGGGATCGCGTCGTCGCGCCGGATGCGGGCGTAGAGGCCCTCGTCCGGCATCGGCAGGCCGTACGGCGCGAGGTCGCCGAAGGTCAGCTTCCGGACGAGCTTCGCCACGGGGTCGAAGAACGCGCTCGGCGCGTAGCGGAAGAGAACGCCCAGCACCTGGTTCGGGACGCCGTTGAGCTCGCGGTAGACGATGTGTGGCGGCGTACGGATCGCAATGCGGACCCGCGCGGCGCCGGTCTCGACCAGGTCGATCGCGATCTCCGCACCGGTGTTGCCGGCGCCGACGACGAGCACGTCCTTGCCGACGTACGGCGTGGCGTTGCGGTAGGTGCCGGCATGACGGAGCTCGCCCTGGAAGCTGGCGACCCCAGCCCAGTCCGGGACGAACGGCGTGTTGTTGTAGCCGGTCGCGACGACGACGTGCCGGGCACTGCGTTCGCCTTGCGGGCTGCGCAGCCGCCACCGGTCGCCGTCGCGGTCCACACGCTCGATCACGGTGCCGAATGACGGTTCGATGCGGTGATGCGCGGCGTAGGCCTCGAGGTAGCGCACGACGTCGTCGCGCGCCACCCAGCTGCCGAACTCCTTCGGGATCGGGTAGCCGGGCAGGCTCGACAGCCAGCGGACGGTGTGCAGGTGCAGCCGGTCGTAGTGACCGCGCCACGTCGACGCGACGCTGTCGGCGCGGTCGACCACCTCGGTGTCCACGCCGCGGCCGCGCAGCGTCGCCGCCGCGGCGAGGCCGCCCGGCCCGGCACCGATCACCACCGCATCAGGCATCCATTCAGCCTGCCGCATCGCGGGCGGCGATGTCCCGCGCCGCCCCGTTGACCACCTCCTCGATCATGCTCGGCGGGAGCTGGCGCTCGAGCCCGCTCTCCAGGAGCAGCGCCAGCGAGTAAGCCGGATCCGAGTCGAGCGCGCGGTCCAGCGCGATGTTGGCCAGCGTCCCGTCACCGGTGGCGTAGGCGAACCACGCGAGCGCCGTGCACACCGCCGCGTCATGCGGCGGCGGCATCCGGCGTACCACGATCCGCAGCAGAGACAGCAGCTCCATGCGCCGCTTGGGCGAGCCCGACTGCAGGAGCAGGTCGTCCCGGGCACCGATGTCCTCGCACAGCGCGCTGACCAGGACCGCCTCGGCGTCGGTGACGATGCCGCGCGGGTCCTCCATGCGCCGGCTGAGGCGGGTTACGAGCTTGGCCAGCTCGGCGCGCCTGGCCCGCGGGTCCATGCGCGCCACCCGCGTTCGGGCACGGGTGACGCGACGGCGCTGTACGGCGGACGTGGCGACCTCGTCACAGGCGAGCGATGCCACCAGCGACGCGCGGTCGGTCATGACCGCGCTGCCGGACAGCACCATCGATGCCTCGAGCGCGGTCAGCTCGCTCGTGGTGAGCTCGATCGGGGTGCCTTCCATCGGGCAGCACTCGTCGCTGTGGCACAGGTAGGACCACCAACGGTCGTGGTGGATCAGCAACGCGTCGCTGACCCACAGCCCGGGATGCTGGAAGAGGTCGACGGCGAGATCGGTGCACGGCAGATCGCCGTCCTCGATCCCCTGGTCGGTGTAGATCGCAACCAGGATCCCGTCGGCTCCGGCGACGGCGGCGCGCGCGGCGATCATGTCCGCGACGCCGCCGAGGGGGTAGAGCGCGTCGAGGTCGAAGCGGAGAGTGAGGCCGACAGTGGCGTGGTCACCGTGCAGGCAGGTGATGACGAGGCTCTCTGTGGGCCGGTAGCCCAGCAGGAGCGGGATGGCGCGGGCGAGCTCGCCGGGCGAGCTGAGTCGAACGACAGGTCTGGTCATCCAGCGACGCTGCGACGGCGGAAACCCGGCCCGCCTGTGCGGCGACGATGTCGTGGATGCCGGTCAGCCGTCCACAAGCCCCAGCTGCGCCCGGACGTGGGTGAGCAGTCCGGCGCATGCGGCCTCCACCATCGCGAGCACGCGCTCGAACCCGTCGCCGTGGTCGTAGTACGGGTCCGGAACGTCGAGATCCCCGCCGCGGCTGGCACGGTCGAACGAGCGCAGCCGCACGATCTTGTCGACCGCGTCCGGCGGGGCGAGCCAGCGCAGCGACTGCAGGTTCTTGCCGTCCATCGCCACCACCAGGTCGCGCTCGGCGAACCACGCAGTCTGGAACTGGCGCGCGACGTGGGCGGCGCCGTCGTACCCGTGCGCCCGCAACGTGTCGACCGTGCGGGGATCCGCCGGACCGCCGGCGTGCCAGTCGCCGGTCCCTGCGCTGTCGATGACGATGCGGTCGGCTAGCCCGGCCTGCTCGACCATGGAGCGCATCACCGCCTCCGCGATCGGCGAACGGCAGATGTTGCCCAGGCAGACGAAGCAGATCCGGTACGGCGCGGGCATCCCACCATTCTCTTCTGGGCAAGGATGGACCCATGCTGATCGGATTCGGTGCCCCGGTCTCCGGCTCGTGGGCAGTGCCTGACACCCAGATCGAGATCGCCCGCCGCGCGGAGCAGCTCGGCTACGCCTCGCTGTGGACGTTCTCGCGGTTGATCTACTCCGACTGGCCGCCCGAGCAGCGGCTCGCCCCGCCGTACCGCAGCGTGCATGACCCGGTTGTCATCGCGGCGTACCTTGCCGGTGTCACCGAGCGGATCCGGCTCGGGCTGGCAGTGGTCAACGCGCCGTTCTACCCGCCGATCGCGCTGGCGAAGGCGTTGAACAGCATCGACATCGTGTCGCGGGGCAGGCTCGACGCCGGGCTCGGCATCGGCTGGTCCCCTGACGAGTACGAGGCGACGGGCACGGACATGGCCCGGCGAGGCGCGCGAATGACGGAGTACCTCGAGTGCCTCGAGGCGATCTGGACCGGCGATCCGGCGGAGTTCGCCGGCGAGTTCTACCGGGTCCCCCGCGGGTGGGTCGACCCAAAGCCGGTCCAGCGGCCGCACCCCCCGATCCTGCTCGGCGGGACCGCGGAGGCGGCGCTGCGTCGCGCGGGCGCTCGCGCCGAAGGCTGGATCTCCTCGAGCCGCGTAGGCTCCGACACCCTCCCGCAGGCGATCGACCAGGTGCGCGCCGGTGCGGCCGACGCGGGGCGTGACCCGGATGAGGTGCGCATTGTGATCCGCGGCGTCGCGCGGTTGCGCGACAAGCCGGACCCCGAGGCTGGTCCGCTGACCGGACCGCTCGAGACGATCCGGGAAGGTCTCGCGACGTACGCCGAGCTCGGCGCCACCGAGGTGTTTCTCGACCTCAACTTCGACGAGGAGATCGGGACCCCGGACGCCGACCCGGCGCGATCGGTCGACATCGCCCACCAGATGCTGGAGGCGTTCGCACCGGCGTAGCGTTTACCGATGGAAGAGCGCCCGCGGCGACTGCGGCCGATCGCCCCCGGGACGATCGCCGACAACGTGCGGGCGCCGGAGGGCCTCGACGACACCGAGCTGATCGCCCGGCTCTACGAGGCGCTCGCCACCTTGCCGCCGACCGAACGTGCGGCGGCGGTCGTCGCGATCGGGTTCGGCGAGGGTCCCGCGGGCGTCGCGGTCGAGCTCGAGCTCGAGCTGGCAGACGCTGATGCGGTCACCCGCAACGCGCTTCAGCTTCTGCGCGGTGCGATGGCCGACATCGACCTCGACGAGCCGGTGCACTTCGGTCGGCTGGCGCCGCGGCGCAGGCATACGAAAACCTCGGAGGGTTGAGTCTCCGAGGCCTTCGTAAAGCCCGGCTCGCCAGGTCTGCCTCTCGGCAAAGGTTCGCTCGAAGCGACAAAGGTTAGGACCGGGGGCCATGGAACGAGCCGGACGGCCACCTTGCGGTGTCCGTGTGCGTAACGTAGCGCACGCCTGCTGACATTCCCCGCCCGAGTGCCATCATCCGCACATGACGAGATGGAAAGCGGCGGACATTCCGGACCAGTCGGGCAAGGTCGCGGTGGTCACGGGTGCGAACAGCGGCCTCGGCTACCACACGGCTCTCGAGCTCGCCCGGCGCGGCGCCCGCGTCGTCGTCGCCTCCCGCAGCGACGTGCGCGGCAAGGAGGCGGTGGCTCGGATCATCGCAGAGGTCCCCGACGCCGACCTCGACCACCGCTCGCTCGACCTGGCCGATCTCGCCAGCATCCGCGCATTCGCGGACGCGGTCGGCTCGTCGTACCCGGCGATCGACCTGCTGGTCAACAACGCCGGCGTCATGGCCATCCCACGGGCGAGCACGGCCGATGGCTTCGAGATGCAGTTCGGCACGAACCATCTTGGGCACTTCGCTCTCACCGGGCTGCTGCTCCCCTGCCTGCTCGGCGCACCCAGCGCCCGCGTTGTCACGGTCAGCAGCAACGCTCACAAGGGCGGCCACATCGACTTCGACGACCTGATGGCGCAACGGCGGTACCGGAGATGGATCGTGTACTCGAACACCAAGCTCGCCAACCTGCTGTTCACCTATGAGCTCCAGCGCAAGCTCGCGGACGCCGGCGTACCGGCGATCGCGGTCGCGGCCCATCCCGGTACGTCGGCGACGAACCTGGTCGCGGTCAGCGCGCAGGACAACATCGTCAAGCGCCTGGTGATGCCGATAGGGGCGCGGCTGATCAGCCAGTCGGCGGCGCAAGGCGCGCTCCCGCAGCTCTACGCCGCGACCGCACCTGACGTGCGCGGCGGCGAGTACTTCGGGCCCAACGGGATCGCCGAGTCCTTCGGATATCCCAAGCGGGTCGACTCGATCCCGGAGTCGAAGGACCCGGAAGTCGCCGCTCGACTGTGGGCGGTCTCAGCGGACTTGACCGGCGTCAGCTACGACGCTTTGCCTCCCGGTAGCGGGTCGCGGCGTCCAGCGTGACCTTGCGGATGCGCACCGTCGCGGGGGTCACCTCGACGCACTCGTCCTCGCGGCAGAACTCGAGGCACTGCTCGAGGCTGAGGACCTTGTGAGGGATCAGCGGGACCAGGACGTCGCCTGAGCTCTGCCGCATGTTGGTGAGCTTCTTCTCCTTGGTCGGGTTGACGTCCATGTCATCCGACCGCGAGTTCTCACCGACGATCATCCCTTCGTACACGTCGGTCCCCGGACCGACGAACATCGTGCCGCGCTCCTGCAGGTTGGCGAGCGCGAACGCCGTGGTCGGACCCGACCGGTCCGCAACGAGCGAGCCGGTCGGGCGGGTCCGCAGCTCGCCGAACCAGGGCTCGTACCCCTCGTGCACGTGGTGCAGCAGACCCGTGCCGCGCGTCTCGGTGAGGAACTCGGTGCGGAAGCCGATCAGGCCCCGCGCCGGGACGAGGTACTCCATCCTGATCCAGCCGGTGCCGTGGTCGACCATCTGCTCGAGGCGCCCCTTGCGCAGCGCCATCAGCTGGATCAAGACGCCCTGGTACTCGCTGGGCGCGTCGATGGTGAGCCGCTCCACCGGCTCGTACCGCTTGCCGTCGACCTCCCGGGTAACGACCTGAGGCTTGCCGACAGTCAGCTCGAAGCCCTCGCGGCGCATCAGCTCCACGAGGATCGCCAGCTGGAGCTCGCCGCGACCCTGTACCTCCCAGGTGTCGGGGCGCTCGGTGGGTAGGACCCGGATCGAGACGTTTCCGACCAGCTCCGCGTCGAGCCGGTTCTTCACGAGCCGAGCGGTCAGCTTCTTACCGCTCTGGCCCGCAAGCGGTGAGGTGTTGATCCCGATCGTCATCGAGATGTTCGGCTCGTCGATCGTGATGACCGGCAACGGCCGCGGGTCAGCCGGGTCGGCGAGCGTCTCGCCGATCGTGATCTCAGGGATGCCGGCGATCGCGACGATGTCGCCCGGGCCTGCTGTCTCGATCGGCACCCGCTCCAGGGCTACGGTGCCCAGCAGCTCGGTGAGACGCACCTGCTCGATGCTGCCGTCGGCCTTGCACCACGCGACCGTCTGACCCTTCTTCATCTCGCCGTTGTGGATCCGGCACAACGCCAGGCGGCCTAGGTAGGGCGACGCGTCGAGATTCGTGACGTGCGCCTGCAGGGGCGCGGTCTCGTCGTACGTCGGCGCCGGGATCGTGTCGCGCAGCACCTGGAACAGCGGCTCGAGGTTCGGGCTGTCCGGGCTGCTGCCGTCCTCGGGGCGGTTCAGCGAGGCCTGCCCGGTCTTCGCCTGGCAGTAGACGATCGGGAAGTCAATCTGGCGCTCGTCGGCGTCGAGGTCGAGGAAGAGCTGGTAGGTCTCGTCGACCACCTCGGCAATCCGGGCGTCGGAGCGGTCGACCTTGTTGATGATCAATACGACGGGCAGGTCGGCGGCGAGCGCCTTGCGCAGCACGAACCGGGTTTGCGGGAGGGGCCCCTCGCTGGCGTCGACCAGCAGCGCGACGCCGTCGACCATCGACAACGCTCGCTCGACCTCTCCGCCGAAGTCCGCGTGACCCGGGGTGTCGACGATGTTGATCGTCAGGTCGCCATGGCGGACCGCGGTGTTCTTCGCGAGGATCGTGATGCCCTTTTCGCGTTCGAGGTCCATCGAGTCCATGACCCGCTCGTTGACGCTGCCCTCGTCGGCCTGGTGCGCCGAGAACGCGCCGGACTGCCAGAGCATCGCGTCGACGAGGGTGGTCTTGCCGTGGTCGACGTGGGCGATGATCGCCACGTTTCGAAGGTCGCTGCGTTGGGCCACGACATTCCAGGCTACGGACGGCGGCGGGCGCCGCGGCGACACGCGGCAGCCGGTTGCGCCGAGGACGCTATTTGCACAGTGCTAACGTCCGCCGCCGTGGGGTGCTAGGAGGCACCTCGCGCGACAAGGAGGGACATTGATCACTAGCCGAGTGCGCTGGTCCGCGGCGGTGGCCGCCGCGGGCATCACAGCGATCACGGGGGTCGGCAGCACGGCCGCGCAAGCCCAACCCAGCACCAGGAGCTCCGCGCTCGTCATCAAGGTTGCTGAGCAGAACAACGCCTTCACGGTCAGCCCGAGCAAGACCTTCCAGGCGGGCCGGGTCACCATCGCGTTCACTGCCGCGAAGGGCGACCACACGATCCAGATCGTGCGCCTGCACAAGGGCTACTCGATGGCAAAGTTCCGCGCGGATGCAAAGAACGGGATCGACCAGGGCGCCAACCTCAGCGCCATTCACAGGCTCGACCACCGGGTGACCTGGCTCGGCGGCGCCGACTCGATCGGCGGCAAGGTTGCAACCTTCAGCACGATGCTGACGCCGGGCACCTACTACGCCATCGACCAGGACGGCGGTGCGCACGCAACCCTCACCGTCACCGGGCCGATCGCGTCCCGTCCCGCCGTACCGACCTCGGTCACCGTCACGGGTAACGGCAACGAGCAATGGGTGTCGCCGTCGACCTTGCCGGCCGACGGCTGGGTGAAACTGCGGAACACCGCTAACCAGCCGCACTTCCTGGTGCTGCAGCGGGTGAAGGAGTCCACCACGGGCGCCGACGTCACCGCCTACATCAAGTCCGGGTCGGAGCGCAACCCGCCGTGGGCGCTGAAGGCATCGACCGGCAGCGGCGTGTTCTCACCTCACACGGCGACGGCACTGCACCTCCAGATGCCCGCCGGCAAGTACGTGATCGCCTGCTTCTGGCCCGATGAGATGACCGGCCAGCCGCACTTCGCCATGGGGATGTGGAAACTCGTCACGCTGAGCTAGCCGACGTCGTGGGCCCGCGGCCGTCATCGGCGACCGCGGGCTCACGCGTCTCCCATGCGTCGATGTCGGCCAATGCTCGACTGGCCTGGTCCGGAGGCATCGCCGAGTGGGTGATCGACGCTTTGGCCAGCCGTGCCAGGTCCGCCCGCGTGTAGCCGAGCCGGTCCCGTAGCAGCGCGTACTGGTCGACAAGCGAGGCCCCGAACAGCAGCGGGTCGTCGGCCGCGACGACGACCGGCACGCCGGCCCGCTCGAGCCGTTGCACCGGCAGGTCGGCAGGATCGGCAAACAGGCCGAGTGCGAGGTTCGACGCCGGGCACACCTCGCAGGCGATCCGGCGGTCGGCGAGCAAGCCCATGACCGCGACGTCCTCGACGGCCCTGACGCCGTGGCCGATCCGCACCGGGTCGAGCGCCCGGACGGTCCGTGCCACCGACTCCGCTCCCAGCAGCTCGCCGGCGTGCGGCATCGCGCGAAGCCCACCCTCGCGAGCGATCCGAAACGCCTTGGCGAAGCTCTCCGGCGGGCCTTGCCGCTCGTCGTTGGACAGGCCGAAGCCGATCACGCCGTGCGCGGCGTGCCTGACAGCCAACCGGGCGAGGGTCTCGGCCTCCCACGGCGGCCGGGTCCGGTTCGCAGCCACGATCAGCCGTACGCCGACCCCGGTCGAGGTCTCGGCCTGAGCCGCGGCCTCGCAGAACACCTCCATCGCGGTGACCAGGTCGCCAAGCCGCGCGGCGTAGCCGGTCGGCGTGATCTGCAGCTCGAGCCACCGCGATCCGTTCGCGACCTCGTCTTCCGCTATCTCGCGGATCAGCCGGTCGATGTCGGCGGGAGACCGCAGCACGCCGCGTGCCAGGTCGTAGAGCCGCTGGAAGCGCGGCCAGCCCAGCAGCCGCCAGTCGTCCGAGACGTCGTCAACCAGCCGCTCCGGCAGGTTGATGCCGTATCGCTCGGCGAGATCGACAAGCGTCGCATGACGCATGCCACCGGTCAGGTGCAGATGCAAGTGCGCTTTGGGAAGCGCGACCAGGTCCGCCTCCGTCATGGCCTGACACTAGAGGCCTCTTAAGGTGACGGGATGCGGATCGCCACGTGGAACGTCAACTCCGTGGGCGCCCGGTTGCCCCGGCTCAACGAGTGGCTGGAGCTCGCGCAGCCCGACGTGCTGTGCCTGCAGGAGATCAAGTGCGCCTCGGACGCGTTCCCCGGCGAGCGCGCCGAGGAGCTCGGGTACGAGATCGCCGCGCACGGCGAGGGCCGCTGGAACGGCGTCGCGATCCTGTCCCGCGTCGGCCTGGAGGACATCACGCGTGACTTCGTCGGCCAGCCGGCGTACGACCCTCCGCCCGACGAGGACGACCCCGCGCTGATCGGCGCGCCGCCCAAGGTCGAGGCGCGCGCCGTCGGTGCGACCTGTGGAGGCATCCGCATCTGGTCGCTCTACGTCCCGAACGGGCGGACCCTGGACAGCCCGCACTACACGTACAAGCTCGCATGGCTCGCGGCGCTTCGCACGGCGACGTCGGCCGAGCTGGCACACCACGAGCGCTTCGCGATCACCGGGGACTTCAACATCATCCCGACCGACGACGACGTCTGGGACATCACCAAGTTCACCGACTCGACCCACGTCACCAAGCCCGAGCGCGATGCGCTGAAGGCGCTGCGCGACCTGGGCCTGCACGACGTGGTGCCGCGCGCGATGAAGTACGACACCCCGTACACCTACTGGGACTACCGCGCGGGAATGTTCCACAAGAACCAGGGCATGCGGATCGACCTGTTCTACGCGACACCACCGGTCGCCGATGCCGTCAAGGACGCGTACGTCGACCGGGACGCGCGAAAGGGCACCGGCCCGTCAGATCACGCGCCGGTCGTCATCGACGTCGACCTCTGACGGCCCATCCGGCGGTGTCGCGGTTGCGTTCATCCGGCTCGCCACTGCGCCGAAGATCGCGACACCTATGACGATCAACGTCGCCGGGACGATCAGCAGCCAGTGAAGATGGACGTCCGTCGTATGCGTGAGCAGGTAGCCGCCCGACACGGACAGGAACGCCACCCCGAACACCAGTGACCACGGGTCGAGCTCATGGCTTCGCATCGTGCACCTCCAGATCAGCGAATCCGCCCTGCAGATGCAGAGTCAGAGTTCCTTTGTGCGCCGCTGGCGGCAGCGACATCCCGGTCTTGACGCCAGTTCCGTCCTCCTCGTGGCCGAGCAGGTAGACCCGCCCCGCGCCGACATCCGCCGAGACGTCCAGGCCCATCCCCCTCGGGACCGTCACTACGAGGCGTCCGGCGCCGATGCGCGCATTGACGGTCGCCGACGTCGCCGGGTCCAGGCGCGTGAGGTCCAGGTCGGCCTTGCCTGCGCCGAGCACGTAGGAAGACGCGAGATCGCTGGGGACCGGTACCCAGTCGCGGGTTCCTGCGCTCCATGTGAGGTCGCGTGGGAGGGCGTTCGCGACGCCAAGCAGTGCGGCCAGGAGCAAGCCGACCGGGATCATCGCCCTGGCCCGCCCGACGAAGGCACCGACGACGAGGCCCAAGCCGGCGACCGCCACGCAGATGGCGAATGTGTCGGCGGGCTGCGGGTGGGCTACCCCTGAACTGGCAACCAACCAGACCACCCCGGCTGCCACCACGATCGCCGCGAAGGTCAACCACCCGAGCCAGGCTCGCTGCCGTGGCGGTTTAGTCACGACGGGCGCGGCGACCCAGTCCATCGACGACGGGCCTGACGTCGAGGTCGCCACAGACTCCTGGGTCGCGGGCGGTGGCTGCGCCCTCTGGTGCCGCGGCGGGAACAGGCCGTGACCTCGCCGTCGGCCGACCAGCTCGGTCAGCAGGAGCGCCGCGAGCACTGCTACGGCGGCCGCGCCGTACTCATGGCCGAAGATGTGCGCATTGGCCAGGAAGATCACGACGATGATGGCGATCAAAGCGAGGAGGATGGCCTGGCGAAGGTCGAAGCGGCCGCCCGTCGTCAGCCAACGCTCGAAGCGCGTCTCGGGCGACGCTTCATCGGGGATCAACGCCCACGCCAGGACGTAGATGATGACGCCGGCACCGCCGAACACGGTGAGTACGGCGAGCACGATCCGGAAGATCACCGGATCAATGTCGAAGTAGCGCGCAGCGCCTTGGCAGACGCCGGCAAGCACCCGGCCGTCGTGGGCCCGGGCGAGCCGGCGCTGGCCGGAGGCCGGCATCTCAGCTGTCGTCATGCCTCGATCGTGAGGCCGCGGCGCCGCGACGCCATCAGGGACGAACCCTGAGATCGACCCTGAAGTTCCCCGCGGGAAGCTGCGCCGGCCCTGTTGCGTGTGACCATCTGTCCATGCGCAGGGCGGAGCCAACCCCATCGGTTCGGCGGCTGTACCGCAAGCGCGACGGCCGACTGGTCGCAGGCGTCGCGTCAGGCCTGTCTGAGCACCTCGGCATCAGCGTGCAGCTCCTCCGGGTCGGCTTTGTCGTGTCTATCGTGCTCGGCGGTCTCGGCGTGCTCCTCTACGCGGCGTTCTGGGTCGTCGTACCCGAAGCCCACAACAGCGCCGAGCGGGCCGAGCCAGACGCCGTGCGGCTGCAGCTGCTGGGGTTTGCCGCGCTCGGCGCCGCGATGCTGCTCGTCGGCCAGCTCTTGGGCATCGGGGCAGCACTGCTCTGGCCCGCGGCCGCGACGGTGACCGGTGCGGCGATCCTGTGGCGGCAGGCTGACGAGGCCAGCCGCAACCGCTGGCGAAGCGTGGCCGACCGGCGACGTGCGGCGCTGTCAGGCGCGCGAGGACGCACTGCCGCGCGCTATCTCGCCGGCGGCGGACTGGTCCTTGCCGGCATGGCGTCATTCCTCGCGACCCAGAATGCGTTCCCGGTGGCGCGCCGCGCCGCTCTGCCGACGGTCGTGGTGGCCCTCGGTCTGCTGCTGGTCCTCGGGCCTTGGCTGCATCGGTACTGGCGCGAGGCGGCGGAGCAGCGCACTGCACGCATTCGCGAGCACGAGCGCGTGGAGCTCGCCGGGCGGGTCCACGACTCGATGCTGCAGACGCTCACCTTGATCGGGCGTCGCGCGGACGACCCGGAGCAGGTACGCCGCCTGGTCCGTCACTCGGAGCGAGAGCTGCGCGGCTGGCTCTACCGTCCGTCTCCCAGCACCTCCTCCGTTCAGGCGATGGTGGCGGCGGCGTGCGCCGAAGTCGAGGACGAGTACGACGTGACGATCGAAGTCGTCGCTGTCGGCGACCACGATGCGAGCTCGGCCGCAGAGCCGATCGTCCAGGCGATGCGCGAGGCGGCCGTCAACGCGGCGAAGCACTCGGGCGAGCACCAGATCTCGGTCTACGCCGAAGCCAGCGCGGACGAGATCACCATCTACGTGCGGGACCGCGGCACGGGCTTCGACGTACGCGGGATCCCGACGGACCGGTTCGGCGTCCGGGAGTCCGTCCTCGCCCGGATGGAGCGGCACGGCGGCGTCGCGACGATCCGCTCGACAGCCACCAGCGGGACCGAGGTGCGCCTCAGTCTGCCGCTACGTCCCGAGGCCACGGTCACACGATGACCGCGAAACCTCGGGTGGTGCTGGTCGACGACCATTCGCTGGTGCGCTCCGGTGTGCGTACCGAGCTCGGTGACCGGCTGGACATCGTCGGTGAGGCGGCGGACATTGCCGAGGCGGTCGAGTGCATTGCCCGCACCGAGCCCGATGTCGTGCTGCTCGACGTCCATTTGCCGAGTGGCACCGGTGACGTCGTGATCACGGCGGTCCACGCGCAGCATCCGAAACCCCGGTTCCTCGCGCTGTCGGTGTCCGACTCCCCCGAGGACGTGATCCGGGTGATCCGGGCGGGCGCTCGGGGCTATGTCACGAAGAACATCAGCGGCGACGACCTCGCGGTCGCGGTGGAACGGGTTGCCTCCGGTGACGCCGTCTTCTCACCGCGACTGGCCGGATTCGTTCTGGACGCATTCGCCGCCGGCGATGCGGCGGCGTCCGACGCCGACGAGCTCAATGCGCTGACTCCCCGCGAGCGCGAGGTCCTGCGGCTGATCGCGCGGGGCTACTCCTACCGCGAGGCCGCCGAGGAGCTGTACCTGTCGATCAAGACGATCGAGACCCACGTCTCCGCCGTCCTACGCAAGCTCCAGCTGTCCAACCGCCGGGAGCTCGCGCACTGGGCGACCGAACGCCGGCTGTTGCCGTAACGGTTCAGGCCATCGGCTGCGGTGCGGTCGAGAAGCCCTCTTCGAGATGCGTCGTGTCGTTGAAGCGCCGTACCGTCCACTCCTCGCCCAGCACGACGATCTCGGAGATCGAGCCGTTGTCGGCGCCGATCATCCCGAACGGCCCGCAGCCGGTCGCGATCGACATCGTCATCCCGATCACGCCGCCGTGGACGAACGCGGCGACTCGCTGGTTGGGGTGCGCGGCGTGAATCCGGCCGAAGCCGGCGCGTAGCCGCGCTGCGAAGTCGTCGTTGGACTCCGCGCCCGGGATCGCGTCCCACCGCTGCTCGGTGAACATCTGGATCGCGATGGGGTCGTGCGCGGCGGTCAGCTTCCGGAACTTCCAGCCCTCCCACTCCCCGAGCCCGACCTCGTGGATGTCAGGGTCGATCTTCGGCTCGAGGCCGAGCTTGGCGGCCAACGGTGCGGCGGTCTGCTGGGTGCGCTGCAGCTTGCTGACGTAGATCGCGTCCAGCGGTTCGTGCTGCAGCCGCTCCGCGACCCGCAGCGCCTGACCCTCGCCGACCGGGTCGAGCGGCGGGTCGGTGTGACCGTCCTTCATCGGACCTTCGACCCCCTCGACGGCGGGAGCTGACTCGCCGTGGCGGACGAGCAGGATCACGGTCCCGCCGGGCGGCGGCGCGTAGCGGTACTGGCGGTACTGCGGAGCTGCGGACTCGGTCACTCCGTCACCGTATGCGGGCGGCTGTGGCGGATCGTCACCGCCATCCTCGGTCCGACCACGCGGGCGCTCTTCGGGACGGTGTGCTCCCACTCCTGCTGGCAGGCGCCGCCCATCACCACCAGGTCACCGGCACCTGGCGCGAGCTCGTGCGCGATCCGGCTGCTCCCCCGCCTGCGGAGCAGGAAGCGCCGTCTGGCCCCGAGGGAGACGGTCGCGACCATCGGCTGGTCCATCACCAGGCGGTTGCGGTCGCCGTGCCAGGCGACGCTGTCCTGGCCGTCGCGGTAGAGGTTGACCCACACGCTGTCGAACCCGACGTCGTACCTCGCCGACAGCAGCCGGCACATCTCGGCAAGCAGCGGCGGGACCTGCGTGGCGTCGGTAGACCAGCCCGCGGTCAGCCGCGGCTCAAGCACCTGCTTGTCCCACATCGTCACGGTGCGCTGCTGCCAGCGCGCCTCCCGAGCGAGCACCTCGAACACCGAGTCCGACCCGGCGAGCCAGCCCGGGCAGTAGTCGACCCACGACCGCGCATCGAGCTCGATGCGGCGCAGCCCGTCGTACGACACGTCGATCCGCGGCTCTCCCCCGTCGAGCAACGACGGTTGCCAGGCAAGGTCCGGGGCCATGCTTCGGACAGTAGGCCCGTGCAGTGACAGCTTCGCGCCGGATGCCCTTCGGCGAGCTTGCCGGGGCGTCCTCGGGTCAGCCGCGAGGCGGTGAGTCGCCGTACGTCGTGCGCAGACCTCCGGTCGTGGCATAGCGACCGCCGGCCGCCACCCCTACGGGGGCGATCGCGTCCAGCCGGTCGAGATCGGCTTGGCTCATGGTCACCTCGCACGCCGCGACGTTCTCCTCGAGGTACGCCCGGCGCTTGGTGCCCGGGATCGCGACGACGTCGTCACCCTGCGCCTGCACCCACGCCAGGGCCAGCTGGCCCGGCGTGCAGCCCTTCTCCTCCGCCATGCTCCGTACGGCGTCGACCAGTTCGAGGTTCTTCACGAAGTTCTCGCCCTGGAACCGCGGGTTGAAGCGGCGGAAGTCGTCTTCGGCGAAGTCGTCCGGGCTGGTGATCGCGCCGGTGAGGAAACCTCGGCCGAGCGGGCTGAACGGCACGATGCCGATCCCGAGCCGTCGAGCGGTCGGCAGCACTTCCTCTTCGAGCTCGCGCGTCCACAGCGACCACTCGGACTGCAGGGCAGTGATGGGATGCACCGACACGGCGCGCTCCAGGCTCTCGGCACTCGCCTCCGACAGCCCGAGGTGGCGGACCTTGCCGGCCGCCACCTGCTCTGCCATCGCGCCGACCGTGTCCTCGATCGGGACCGTCGGATCGACGCGGTGCTGGTAGTAGAGGTCGACGTGGCCGACACCCAGTCGCTCGAGGCTGGCGTCGATGCACTTGCGCACGTAGTCGGGGTGGCCGTTGATCTTCATCGTGCCGTCCTCGGCACGCGACAGCGAGAACTTCGTCGCGAGAACCACCTCGTCGCGGCGGCCCTTGATCGCCTTGCCGACGATGTGCTCGTTATGACCGCCGCCGTAGATGTCCGCGGTGTCGAGGAACGTCACACCAAGGTCGAGCGCACGGAGGATCGTCAGTCGCGACTCCTCGGGATCGGCCTTGCCATAGGACTGCGACATCCCCATGCAGCCAAGACCCTGCATCGAGACGGTCAGCGAGCTGTCGCGGCCAAGCACCCGGGTAGGAAGACTCATCCTTCCTTCCTAGCCCGTCCGACTAGTGGGACAGCACTCGGGATAGGAACTGTCGCAGTCGCGGGCTCTCCGGAGCTCCGAGAACCTGCTCGGGCGGGCCGGACTCGGCCACGACACCGTCGGCGAGGAAGCAAACCTTGTCGGCCACCCGGCGGGCGAAGCCCATCTCGTGCGTCGCCATCAGGATCGTCATCCCGGACTGCTTGAGCTCGCCGATCAGGTCGAGGACCTCGCCGACCAACTCCGGGTCGAGCGCGCTCGTGACCTCGTCGAGCAGCAGCAGCCGCGGCTCGTTGGCCAGGGCCCGCGCGATCGCGATTCGTTGCTGCTGGCCGCCGGAAAGCCGATCCGGGTACGACGAAGCCTTGTCCGCGAGCCCGACGCGCTGGATCAGCGCCTGAGCGCGCTGTGTCGCATCCGCTCGGGAGAGCTTGCCGACGACGCGCGGCGCGAGGGCGACGTTGCGCAGCGCCGTCATGTGCGGGAACAGGTTGTACGCCTGGAAGACGACGCCGATCTTGCGGCGTACCGCATCGGCATCGACGCGCGGGTCCGTGATCTCCTCGCCGTCGAGCACGATCTCGCCGTCGGTGATCACCTCGAGCAGGTTGATGCACCGCAGCAGCGTCGACTTGCCCGAGCCAGATCCGCCGATCAGCACGACAACCTGCCCCTGCTCGATGGTCAGGTCGATGCCGTTGAGCACTCGGGCGTCGCCGTAGTGCTTGTGCACGTTGCGGACGTCGAGGACCGGGCCCGTCATACGAGGCCTCCGGCCTGCTGGCGTTGGTAAGCGCGGATGTTGTAGCGATCGGCGAGGCGACCGCTCGGGATGGCGAGAACCATGAACAGCAGCGCTGCGATCACCACCGGCGTGAAGTTGAAGTTGCCCTCGTAGTCGATGGTCGCCTGCTGCACCGCATCGACGACAGCGCCGACGATCCCGACCAACCCGACGTCGCGCTGCAACGAAACGAACTCGTTGAGCAATACCGGGATCACATTGCGGATCGCCTGCGGCAGCACGACGAGCCGCATCGTCTGCGCGGAGCTGAGGCCGAGTGACCGAGCAGCCGCACGCTGGCTGGGATGGACCGAGAGGATCCCGGCGCGGAAGTCCTCGGTGACGAACCCGCTGTACGACAGGATGATCGCGGTCCCGCCCCACACTTCCGCCGAGTTGGTCACCCCGTGCAGCCGCAGCGACGGAATGCCGACGCCGAAAAGGATCAGTAGCAGGATCATCGGGCAGCCGCGGAAGACATCGACGTAGAGCGCGCCGCCGATGCGCAACGGCGCGAGCACCGGACTCACCGAAGTCCGCATTGTTGCGACGACCAGAGCGAGCACCAGGATGCAAGGCACCGAGATCGCCAGGATCTCCAGGTCGACGAGCATGGCCTTCGCGATCGGGCCGGTGTCATGGCGGAACGAATGCCCGGAGAAGAAGGTCATGCGCGCGTCGTGCCAGCCGGGCGCGTGAGTGACGGCTAGCCACGCGGCGACCGCCACCACCAGAGTGCTGACGACGGCGACCAGCGTCGAGCGGCGCTGCTGCGCGCGGCGGTACGACCGCCGCCACTGCTCCTTCTCGGAGAGCTCGAACTCCTTACTGAAGGACAGGCGCGTTGCCTTCCTGCGCGAGCCACTTGTTCTGGATCGCCGCGAGCTGGCCGCTCGCCTTCAGCGCCTGCACCGCCTTGCTCACGCACGAGGTCAGCGGGCTGTCCTTGGCGAGCAACGCTCCGAACTGCTCCGGGTTGGAGCCGGTTGGCAGCTGCCCCACGATCACGCTGCCCTTGACCTGTGCCGAGGTGATGTAGAAAGCGGTCGGCAGGTCCACGACGAGGCCGTCGATCTGGCCGTTCTTCAATGCCTGCACAGCCAGCGCGTTGCTGCCGAAGAACGCCGAGCTGGACGGCTTGATCACGTCGCTGATCGTCTGCTGGTCGGTGCTGCCCGACTGGGCTCCGAGCTTCAGCGACTTGAGCCCGGCGAGCGTGGTCACCGCGGCCGCCTTCGTACCCTGCATCGCCACCACTGCCTCGGCGACGTCGTAGTACGGCGTGGAGAAGTCGACGGCCTTCTCACGGCCGGCGTTGATCGTGAACTCGTCGAGGTCGTAGTCGAAGTCACGAGCGGCCGGGCCGATCGCCTGCGTGAAGGTGATCCGCTTGACCTTGATCTGCGACGGGCCGTAGCCGAGCTCCTTGGCGATCGCCAGATCGACCGCGCTCTCAAACCCGTTGCCGTCGATTGGCGAGTTGTTGTCGTTGAACCACGGCGGGTAGACCGGCTGGTCGACACCGATCGTGATGTTGCCTGCCGAGACCGTCTGCAGCGTGCTCGGTGAGCAGCCCGCGATCAGCGAGGCGCTCGACGCGGTGCCGGTCGGCGTGGCCGTCGCGCCTCCCCCCGAGCTCGAGCTGCCGCAACCGGCCAGCGCGACGGTCGCCGCGGCCAGCGCCGCCAATCCCGAAGCGACGCGATTCAACGTTCGACCCCTATCCCCGCAGTTTGAGTTGAGTGCGCTATCCGCGCAACGCAGTCGTCACCAGCCCGGGGACCTTGCCCCAGGACGGCTTTGCCATCAGCTTGGCGGCGAGCTCGCTCGCCCGGTGTGCCGACTTGTGCGAGGCGAACCACATCGGCTTGATCGGCATCCGGAACGGGCCGCGGACGACGGTCTTCTCGATGTCTTCTTCAGCCAGCATGATCGAGTTGTGCACGAAGCCGATGCCCGACTGGACGTCATCGATCGTGTGACCCGGGTAGGCGCCCCACGGCGTCGTACCGAGCAGGAAGCCGACGGCCGACCAGTGGTTGACGCCGATGGTGCCGTAGCGAAGATCGGCGATCGCCTGCTCGACCGCGTCGGCCACCGCGGGATCCTTCAGCGACTTCGGGTGCACGACCAGCGAGCAGCCGAGCGTGCCCCACAGGCCATCGTTGGCGAACTCGACCGCTTTGCGGATGAAGTCGACGGTGTTGTCGGCGTCGATGCCGACCTCACCGAATACCCCGTTGAACGCCTCGGTCGTGAACGCGATCTCGTCGGGCGAGCCGGGCCGCAGCCCAGGGATCATCGTCCACGGGACGCAGCCGTTGGCCTCCTCACCGAACCGCTCGGCGTCGGGGTGGGCGCCGACGAAGGCCTCCCAGCGTGCCCGAGCGCCCGGGTAGTAGGCGTAGCGGTCCTGGGTGTCCCGCAGCGTGCTCTTGATCGCCTCGAGCAGGGCACCGCGCTGCTCCCACGAGTTCGAGGTGATCAGCGCGCGCAGCGCGATGCAGTTGAAGCCGGCGTTGTTGGTGAGCATCGCGGCGATGTTCTGAGCCTGGAAGCTGACGTCCTTCGGCGCCCACGGCCCCGGTACGACGATGACCGGCGAGACGTTGCCGAGCTCGCCCGTGACCGGCTTGGTGACCAGCGGGTCCTTCGCCGCCTTGCGGGTGAGGCCCTCAGGGCCACCGCCGAAGACGATCGCCTCGAACGTCTTGTCCGAGCCCGTGACGTGCACGTCGGTGACGTCCTCATGGCGAACCAGATGTGATCCCACGTCCGCGCCGCCGTAGACGATCCGCAGGACGCCCCGGTCGATCAGCTCGGCGCAGATCTTTTCGAAGATCGGCCCGGCGTAGTCGTTGACCGGGTTCATCTTGAGCACCACGACGTGGCGACCGACGAAGAGCCGGTCCAGCGCGTCGGTGATCGGGATGGAGGTCTGGTTGCCGGCTCCCAGGACCAGCGACACACCAGGCTTCGCGCCGCCGAACCAGGCCTTCGCCTGATGGTCGATCGCGGCGGCCGACGTCACACCGCGGCGCAGCCACACCTCTGCCGAGAAGCCGGAGAAGCCGACCTTGTCGAAGGAGTCGACCGGGAAGGCCGGGACCGCCTGATGCCCGCCGAGCACCGGATGCGGCGTACCGGGCAAGGTGGGCTTGCGGCCAGCGGCGATGTCGGTCAGCGCCATCTGCAGCATCCGCACGTAGCGGCCGGTGATCATGACGCTGGTCCAGTCCTCGGCCGCCAGCGGACTGTTCACGGAGTACTGCTTGGCCGCCGCCGAGACCTTGACCCATTCCTCCGCGAAGGTCAGGACGGAGTCGTTGAGGCGTTCGAGCAGCCCGACCATGTCTGCGGCGGGCTCCTCAGCCCAGCTCTTGGCGTTGGCGGCGAGGTCGGCGACCGCCGCGTCGCACGCCTCGATCGAGGTGGCCTGCTGGGTCGAGGTGGCTTCCGGGATCGCGATCGTTCCGTGTGCAGCGAGCTGAGTCATTGCCTGACCTCCGAGCCGACGAGCTCCGACGAGAACCACGTCCGATCCTGCCATGCTTGCATCTAGATGTGTCCCGTCGAGCGCTGATCCTCGCCTCGGCCTCGCCTGCCCGCCTTCGGCTACTGCAAGACGCCGGGATCGACCCGATCGTGGCCGTCAGCGGCGTCGACGAGAGCACCGTCCCGACCGACGATCCCGAGGCCATGGTGCTGGAGCTCGCAAGGCTCAAGGCGTCCGCGGTGGCGGCCGCTGCCAGCTCACCGGATGCGCTGGTGCTCGGCGCGGACTCCACTCTCGTCCTCGACGGCCAGGCGCTGGGCAAGCCCGGTACGCCGGAGGCCGCGTCCGCCCGATGGCAGGACATGCGCGGGCGAACCGGCGTACTGCTCACCGGCCATCACCTGATCGACCTCGACACCGGGAAGTCCGCGAACGGCATCGGCGCAACGACGGTGTGGTTCGGCACCCCGTCGGACGACGAGGTCGCGGCCTACGTCGCCACCGGCGAGCCGCTCGAGGTGGCGGGCGCGTTCACCCTCGACGGCCGCGCGGCGCCGTTCATCGACCGCATCGAGGGCGACCCGAGCAACGTGATCGGGCTCTCGCTGCCGGTGGTACGACGGCTGCTCGCCGAGCTCGGGGTAGGGATCGTGACGCTGTGGCGCTGAGGTTTCGATGACGCTGAGGTTCCTGTGACATTGCGCATCGGATCGATCGACGTCGACCCGCCGGTCGTGCTGGCACCGATGGCAGGGGTGACCAACTCGGCGTTCCGGACGTTGTGCCGCTCCTTCGGCGCCGGCCTCTACGTCAGCGAGATGGTGTCGGCGCGCGCCCTGGTCGAGGGCAGCGAGCGCACCCACAAAATGCTGGCGTTCGGCCCGGACGAGGACATCCGCAGCATCCAGCTCTACGGCGTAGATCCCGACGTCGTCGGGCGGGCGGTGGACATCCTGCTCGACCACGGGGTCGACCACATCGACCTGAACATGGGCTGCCCGGTCCCCAAGGTCACCAAGCTGGGCGGCGGCGCCGCGCTTCCGATGCACCGGGTGCTGTTCACCGACCTGGTGCGAGCAGCGGTGACCAGCGCCGGCGAGATCCCGGTCACGGTGAAGATGCGCATCGGCGTCGATGCGGACGCGGTCACCTTCCGAGACGCCGGCCGGATCGCGGCCGCGGAGGGCGTGGCCGCGGTAGCGCTGCACGCCCGGACCGCGGAGCAGCTCTACTCCGGGCATGCGGACTGGACCGCGATCGCCGAGCTGAAGTCGCAGGTCACCGAGATCCCGGTGCTGGGCAACGGCGACATCTGGGTGGCCGAGGACGGCCTGCAGATGATGCGCGAAACCGGCTGCGACGGTGTGGTGGTCGGGCGCGGCTGTCTGGGCAAGCCGTGGCTGTTCCGCGACCTGGCAGACGCCCACGCCGGACGCACCGTCCAGCCGGCTCCCCGGCTCGGCACCGTGGTGGAGGTCATGCGCCGCCACGTGCGGCTGCTGGTGGAGACGATCGGCGACGAGTTCTACGGCGTACGCGACTTCCGCAAGCACGTCGGCTGGTACCTCGCCGGCTACCCGGTGGGCGGACGCGCCCGGCGTGATCTGGCGCAGACCTCGTCGCTCGACGAGCTGGACACGATGCTCGAGGAGCTGCTCGATCGGGTCGGCCGCGACGCGGGACTGCCGCCTGGCGGCGAGCGCATCGCGAGAGGCCACACCAGCGGCCCGAAGCGGGTGGTGCTGCCCGAGGGATGGCGTGAGTCGGCTCTCGACCCGACCCCGCCTCCGGCCGAGGCGGACGCGCTTGTGTCTGGCGGCTAGTCCGAACCGTCCTGCGGTGTTAGCCTTTTTCCCGAGGTCGGGTTCTCGTTGTATAGCGGGAAACTTCCACGCGCTTGTCCGCTGTCATTCGAGAGCACCGCGTCGACCAAGTCCCATTCGGGGCGAGCAGTTAAGGATCAAGGTTCATGGCTCAGGGCACCGTCAAGTGGTTCAACGCTGAGAAGGGCTACGGCTTCATCGCCCCCGGCGACGGCAGCGCGGACGTTTTCGTTCACTTCAGCGCGATTCAGGGCAACGGCTACCGCACCCTCGACGAGGGTCAGAACGTCGAGTTCGACGTGACGCAGGGCCAGAAGGGTCCGCAGGCGGAGAACGTCCGGGCTCTCTGAGTCC
>DASZUS010000096.1:0-33285 GCA_035547515.1 Mycobacteriales bacterium | reverse complement strand
TCTATCCGTTGAGCTACGAGCGCTGAAGCATCGGACAGTGTAGCCAGGCGCCTCGCGGGCCGATCGAAGCAGCCGTACCAGGAGCAACTTCCTTTTACAGGGCAACCTTCCAGCCCCTAGCGTCGTCTAAGCATCGTCCCCTTCCCCCGTGCGACAGGCTCACCGCAACCCATGCCGTCTTCCTTCCCGCGTCCGGCGCGCCCCCGATTCCGGCTGCGCAGGTCGAGCCGATACCCGTCGACGACGTACCGCGGTCCGCTGGCCGGACGTGCGTCGTACGACGCGAACGGCTCGGCCTTCACCCGCCGCGGCGTGCTCGCGACCGCCGGGCTCGTGGTTGCCGCCGGTGCAGCCGAGGCGATCCGCAGCCTGGTTGGCGGCGGCGGCACCAAGTCCCTCGGAGCCCGCGGGCTGGACGGCTCGGTCGCCCAGCTGATCGAGGGCCACCCGGGCAACGAGACTGCGGTGCCGGCGCCTACCAGCCGAGCCTCGGCTACGCCCAGCAGCAGCCACAGCCCGGTCTCGCACTCGCACAGTCACGCGCCCGCAGCCAGCGACAGCCACACCCACTCGCCCGGCAGCCGCCGCGCGAAGTCCAGCCACGGCGCGAAGCGCGGCACCGCGCGTGACGAGCACGTCGTGCTTCCGCCCGCCCAGGTCAGCGTCCGCAAGTCTCCGGCGTACGCGGTCGATCAGCTGATCCCCGATGCGCCGAAGCACGCGATCGCGCTCACCATCGACGACGGCCCGGACCCGCTCTACACCCCCACGGTGCTCCGGCTGCTCGACAAGTACCAGACGCAGGCGTCGTTCTGCGTCGTCGGCGTTCACGCCGACGCCTACCCGAAGCTGGTCCGCGACATCGTCCGGGCCGGCCACATCGTGGTGAACCACACCTACACGCACACGCAGCCGTTCAGCACCCTGCCCGAGAAGCGCATCGTCACCGAGATCACGAAGACCCAGTCGGCGATCGAGAAGGCCGCCGGCGTCACGCCGCAGCTGTTCCGCTCCCCGGGCGGCGACTGGTCACGGTTCGTGTTCGAGGCGATCGCGGCCTACGGGCTGCTGCCGCTGGACTGGGACGTCGACCCGCGCGACTGGGCGATGCCGGGCACCAAGCACATTGTGAAGGCGATGCTCAAGGCGCGGCCCGGCGAGATCGTGCTCTGCCACGACGGCGGAGGCAATCGCAGCGAGACGGTCAAGGCGCTGCGCAAGGTCCTGCCAGCCTGGCGGCGACGCGGGCTCACGACCATCCCGCTCCAGATCAGCACGAGCTCGCTCACCAGCGCCACCGCGAGCACCCCGACCACCCCGAGCACTGCGCCGACGAGCAGCCCGAGCCCGACCAGTTCGTAGGCTTTTCGCCTATGGCGACCGATCGCGAAGGCTTCGAGTCGCTGCACGACGACGTACGCCGGCTCGGCGCGATGCTGGGCGAGGTCGTCGCCGAGTCCGGCGGGTCGGACTTGTACGACGACGTCGAGCGGTTGCGTCGCGCGTGCCGTGACGCGCGACGAGGCAGGGACGGCGAAGACCCCGCGGCGCTGGTCGCCGCGCTTCCCCTCGACCAGGCCGAACGAGTCGCCCGTGCCTTCGCAGTGCTCTTCCACCTCGTCAACCTGGCCGAGGAGCGGCACCGGGTGAGGGTGCTTCGCCGCCGCGACGTGACCGGTGACGTCCCAGCCACGGACTCTCTGGCGGGCGCGGTGTACTCACTCGGCGCCGACGCAGTGACCGCCGCGCTGGCCGACGTCGAGATCCACCCGGTCTTCACGGCTCATCCGACCGAGGCGCGCCGCCGCGCCGTGGTGACGGCGTTGCACCGCATCGCCGACGAGCTCACGCGCTCTGAGGACCCGGCCGTCGGCGACAGCGAGCGCGCGGAGGCGACGCGCCGGCTTCGCGAGGAGATCGCGACGTTGTGGCGTACGGCGCTGCTGCGCGAGCAGAAGCTCGACCCGCTCGACGAGGTCCGCGCGACGATGGCGGTCTTCGACGAGACGCTGTTCCGGCTGGTGCCCAGCCTCTACCGGGCGACCGAAGCGGCGCTCGGCGGCGACGGCACCGAGCCGCCGCGGACTCCGGCATACCTGCGCCTCGGGTCGTGGGTGGGCGGCGACCGCGACGGCAACCCCTTCGTCACCGCCGAGATCACCCGTGAGGCACTGGACATCCAGGCCGACCACCTGCTGCGCGCGCTCGAGGCGGCGGCGAACCGGATCGGTCGCAGCCTGTCGCATCACGAGAAGCTCGCCCCGCCGAGCCGGGAGCTGCGCGCGGCGCTCGATGCGGACCGCGGCACCTACCCGAAGGCCCTCGCCACGATCGTCCGCGCGGCTGAGGGCCAGCCGCACCGGCAGAAGGTGCTGCTGGCCGCCGAGCGGATCCGCGCCACCCGGCTCCGCGACGCCGACCTCGGCTACCGCGCGCCTTCAGAGCTGCTCGCCGACATCCGTCTGGTGCAGGCCTCGCTCGCCGCCGGGGGGGCGCAACGCAGCGCGTACGGCGAGCTGCAGCACCTCGCCTGGCAGGTCGAGACCTTCGGCTTCCACCTCGCCGAGCTCGAGATCCGCCAGCACAGCGGAGTGCACGCGTCCGCGCTCGCGGACCTCGATCAGCACGACGGCGCCCCGACCGAGGACATGACGCGCGAGGTGCTGGCGACCTTCCGCGTGGTCGCCGCGCTGCAGGGCCGGTGGGGCCCGCTCGCCTGCCACCGGTACGTCGTCTCGATGTGCCACTCCGCCGACGACCTGACAGCAGTCGGGCGGTTGGCCCGCTACGCGCTCGGCGACCGCGCGGATGAGATCGAGCTGTCCGTCGTACCGCTGTTCGAGACCGGCGACGACCTGCGCCGCTGCACCGAGGTGCTCGACGAGTGGGTGTCGGCGATCGGCGGGGCGCCGGCGCGGGTCGAGGTGATGCTCGGCTACTCCGACTCCGCCAAGGACATCGGTCCGCTGTCCGCGACGCTGCTGCTCTATGACGCGCAGGCTGCGCTCGTCGACTGGGCGGCCAAGCACGGCGTGGCGCTGACCTTGTTCCATGGCCGCGGCGGGTCGCTCGGTCGCGGGGGCGGGCCGGTGAACCGCGCGATCCTCGCGCAGCCACCGGGAAGCGTCGCGGGACGGTTCAAGGTCACCGAGCAGGGCGAGGTGATCTTCGCGCGATACGGCAACCCGCAGATCGCCCAGCGCCATCTCGAGCAGGTGACCTCTGCCGTGCTGTTCGCGGGCACCGAGGCCATCGCCGAACGAAACACCCGGGCCGCCGCTGCGTTCGCCGACCTCGGCGCCGCGATGGAGGCGGCCGGGCGCACGGCGTACCGCGCGCTGGTCGAGACCGACGGCTTCGCCGACTTCTTCGCGCGAGTCAGCCCGCTCGAGGAGCTCTCCGACCTTGCTCTCGGGTCGCGGCCCTCCCGCCGGCCGGGCGGCAGCGGGCTGACCCTGGCCGACCTGCGCGCGATCCCATGGGTGTTCGCCTGGTCGCAGACCCGCTGCAACCTGACCGGCTGGTTCGGCCTCGGGTCGGCGCTCGCTGCCGCGGCATCGGTCGACGAGCTGCGCGCGGCGTACCGGGAGTGGCCGTTGTTCACCGCGCTGATCGACAACGCGGAGATGTCACTGGCAAAGACCGACCGCACCGTCGCGGAGCGCTACCTCGCACTCGGTGACCGGCCCGACCTCACCGCACGGATCCTCGAGGAGCTCGACCGCACCACCGAGCTGGTGCTCGCCGTCCTCGACCTCCCGGCGCTGCTCGCGGGCCGGCGGATCCTGTCGGCCGCGGTCGACCTGCGTAACCCCTACGTCGACGCGCTGTCGCACCTCCAGCTACGTGCCCTCACAGCGCTGCGCCGAGGCGAGTACCTCGATGACGCAGAGGAGCACCGGCTGCGGGAGCTGCTGCTGCTCACCGTCAACGGCGTGGCAGCCGGCCTGCAGAACACCGGCTGAGCGAATGGCACATAGGTACAGCTCCCGCGGTACCTATGGCACATACGCATAGCCAGAGCAGTACGTATGTGCCATCCGCTCTAGGTGCCGACGAGGTGGGTCACCTGGCGGTTGGGATCGGCCGCGATCGCGGAGGCGCAGAAGCGGTCGTGGATCCACCGCTTGTGCGAGAACATCTTCGTCTGGTCGTCGTAGTGCGGGTTCGTGGGATCCGACGACTCCGAGTACGTCAGGATCGTGCGGGCCACCGGACAGGGGTCGCCGGTGCGCCAGGTCACCACCTGCACGAACGACGAACCCTCGTCGATGTTGCCCTCACCCTTGCCCTTGATCCACGGCGCGTAGATCGCGTTGAACTCCCCGTTGGGATCGCCCTCACCGCCCTGGATCGGGATGAACCGACCGTTGCGGTGCACCCCTTGCACCTTGTCCACCGCGACACCCAGCGGCAGGTGGGCCGCACGAAGATCCGCAATCGCGTCCCCGAGCGCCAACGCGACCTGCGGGTCGGCGATGTTGAGTCCGTACGGCGTATGGACCGGGTCCTTCTTGCTGAACGGGTGCTGCCAGTACGGCGCGATGTTCGCGTCGGCGGTCACCGTCGCGGTGATGCCACTGCCCATCAGGTCGTCGACGAAGCGGCGGAACAGGATCGCGCCCTTGCTGTTGGCGTTCTCGTGCAGGTCCCAGTTGGCGAGGACGCGGCATGCGTCGCCCACCGGCGTCACGCCGCCCTCGGTCGTGGTGATCACCCCGGCCGCCTGGAACGTCTTGCACAGCGTCACCAGCTGGTTGCGCCACAGGTCGCCGGCGTACTGACGGTTTGAGAAGACCATGTCCTGCATCGCCCGGAGGGTGAAGCCCTTCTTCTCGCCGATGCCGGACACCCGGTCCTGGGTCATGATCAGGCCGATCCGGGTGCGCAGCGAGCGAGGCGTCCCCTCGCTGCCGATGATCCGCGCATAGCCAGTCAGCGGGTGGTGCGGGTTGGACAGCCAATAGGAGTCGTTGGAGTTGGTGACGTAGTCGCTTCGCTCCAGGTAGGGCAGGTGGCTGGCGCCGAAGATGCCCGGCACCGCCGCGTCCTTGTCATTACCCCAGTTGCAGGCCGACCGCGATCCGTCGAGGACGGGCAGGCCGAGCAGCTTCGAGGTGATGACGCCGAGCGCGGTGTTGCACTTGCTCACCAAGGCGTTGGAGACGTTCGGGATCGTGCCGATGTCGGCATAGAGCGCGTGGCCGGTCTTGTCCGCGACGATCGTGTTGACCCAGGGGATCCCCTCGTACTTCTTGAGGATGTGCAGCTCCTGCTTCACCGAGTGCGCCTCGTCGGTGGCGAGGAAGTGGTTGAAGATCCGGAAGTTCGTGGCGTTGGCGTCACGGAAGGTGAACCCGGTCGCGTCGGTCCACGGCAGCGGGATGCCCTCGATCGAGTTGATCATTGGTCCGTAGCGGGTCCACCACAGCGTTCGGTGGACCGCCTCGAGCTTGCCGTCGGGGCCCTTCGACATGACGGTCACCAACCGCGGCTGCATCTTGGTGGGCTTGCCGTCGTAGAGGTATTCCGTCGGGTTTCCCGGCACGATCGACAGCTCGTACGGCGTGAAGCGGAATGCGGTCGAGACGGTGTGGCTCCACGCGATCCACTTGTTGTGACCGATCAGCACCAGCGGTACGCCGAACAGCGAAGCCCCGGTCACGTCGACCTTCCCGGGCACGGTGATCTGCGCCTGGTAGAAGCGCTCGGGCCCGATCCACGGGAAGTGCGGGTTGCCCAGCAGCAGGCCGTGCTTGTGGTCGCGGGTGCCGGCCTTCCCGATCGCGACGGCGTTGCTGCCGAGGTCGCCCATCGCGCGATGCCATCCCTCGGCGATCAGCCGGCCGGTGCGCTGCACGTTCATCGCTGCGGACACCGGGCTGCTCAGCGTCGGCGCGCTCGCCTCGGCGATGCCGGGGATCAGCACGTCTGAGCTCGCGAGAAGCACCAGCTGGTAGAAGCGGAGGTAGGCGTCAGCAACGGTGATCGGCCGCACCCATGGCTGGCCGTGACAGGCCGGATCCTTCACGCCGGCCGCACCGCCGATGCTTCGCAGGTAGCGGTTGTAGCCGGCGACGTACCCGCGCACTCCCGCCTTGAGATCCGGCGTCGGGCCGAGCGGAGGCGCCTGCGAGTCCAGCCGGGCGACGATGCCGGAGTTGCGTACCTCGGTCCAGAAGAAGTCCGAGTCGATGTTGCTGACGGTGACGCCGTTGCCGCGCTGCTCGTAGCTGCCGTCCGGCCCGAAGTACCGCGACCGCTGACCCTCGACGGTCACGTAGTCGTTGGCCATCGTGCAGAGGTTGTCCTGCGCGAACGCGTAGCCGTATCCGTAGCCCACGTCCCCGAAGTTCGCGCCAGTGATGTGCGGGATCCCACCCTCGGTGCGCGTGATCGTCACGTCGTACCGGTGGCCCGTCGACTTGTCCGTGTGTGCGGTCACCATATGCGCCGCAGACCCGGACAACTTGGGGATCGAGACGACGAGAAGCGCCGGCAGGATCAGTACGGCGGCGAAGCCGCGGGTTGCACGCACAGGGATCGTTTCTACATACAACCGCTGCGCACCTGTTACGGCAGCGTTCAACTGCCACTCATCGAGATGCTCCCGGCTGGTACCGCCCGCTGGGGACCGTTGAGGCATGCGAGTGGTCGTAGTGACCGAATCGTTTCTTCCCCAGATCAACGGCGTCACCAACTCCGTGCTGCGGGTCTGCGAGCAGCTGGCGCAGCGCAACCACGAGGCGATGGTGATCGCACCAGGGCCCGGCCCCGACGAGTACGCCGGGTTCCCCGTCGTACGGACGCCGTCGGTCCCGCTGCCCGGCTACCGCGCGTTCCGGCTCGGGCGCCCGTACGCCGGGCTGCGCGACGTGATCAACGACTTCTCACCCGACCTGGTGCACCTCGCGTCGCCGATCGCGCTCGGCGCGCAGGCCGCCTTCACCTCGCGCAAGCTCGGCATCCCGACCGTCGCGGTCTACCAGACCGACGTCGCAGGCTTCGCCCGGCGCTACCACCTCGGCGCCACCGAGAACGCGGTATGGAGCTGGCTGCGCTCCATCCACGACTCTGCGGCGCGGACCCTCGCGCCGAGCCGCTACAGCGTGAGCCAGCTCGAGGCCGTCGGGGTCCCGCGGGTGAAGCGGTGGGCGCGCGGCGTGGACCTTCGACGCTTCCACCCCGGTCACCGCGACGAGCAGTGGCGCCGCCGCTACGCTGCCGGCAAGCAGCTGCTGGTGGGCTACGTCGGCCGGCTTGCGCAAGAGAAGGAGATCGGCCTGCTCGCCGGGCTGCGCGACGTCCCCAACGCGCGGGTCGTCGTCGCGGGCGACGGTCCCGCGCGCAGACAGCTCGAGCGCCAGCTTCCCGGCGTGGAGTTCCTCGGCTTCCGCAGCGGCGCCGAGCTCTCCAAGGTCTACGCGAGCCTCGACGTGTTCGTGCACACCGGCCCGCACGAGACGTTCTGCCAGTCCGCGCAAGAGGCGCTTGCCAGCGGCGTACCCGTCATCGCGCCTGCCGCGGGTGGGCCCCTCGACCTGGTCGACCCCGGCCGCACCGGCTTCCTCTTCACACCAGGCGACGCGCGGGATCTCGCCGAGCGGGTGCGGCTCACGATCGCCGATCCGGACCTGCGCCTCGAGATGGGACGCCAGGCGCGGCGCTCGGTCGAGGGACGCAGCTGGAACGTCATCGGCAGCCAGCTGGTCCGCCACTACCGCGAAGTGCTGGCGGCATAGCGATGCGGATCGCCCAGGTCGCCAACTTCGTGACACCGACGTCGGGCGGCTTGCGAACCACGCTGCGCCACCTCGCCGAGGGGTATGTCGCAGCCGGCCATGAGGTCATGCAGATCGTGCCGGGCCGCTCCTACAAGGTCTGCCGCAGCGACTCGCTCGCCCAGGTCCAGCTGCCGGGCCCGATGGTGCCGGGGATCGGCTATCGCCTGATCCTCGACATCCAGCGGGTGCGCGACGTGCTGGCCAGCTTCGGACCGGATGCGCTCGAGGTCCACGACCGTACGACGCTGCGCGGGCTCGGTGCCTGGGCATCAGCCTCCGGCGTCCGCTCGTGCGTGTTCAGCCACGAGCGGCTCGACCGCGTTGTCCGGCAGTGGCTTCCGCGGATGCTGCGACCGTACGGGATGGTCGACCGCTCCAACGCCTACCTCGCGGGGACGTACGACAGCGTGGTGTGTGCCACCGAGTGGGCGGCGCAGGAGTTCCACCGGGTCGGCGCGGACAACGTGCGGATCATCCCGCTCGGCGTCGACTCCGCCGCGTTCACGCCTCGGGCGTTTCCCCGCGGCGACGGGCAGGTGCGGCTGATCATGACCAGCCGGCTGTCCCGCGAGAAGCGGCCCGACCTCGCCCTCGACACGGTCGAGCACCTGATGCGCCGCGGCGTGCCGGTCCACCTCGACGTCTGCGGCGTCGGTCCGATGTTCGCGTCGCTGCGCCAGACCTCGAAGGGCCTGCCGGTCACCTGGCACGGCCACGTCGGCAACCGTGCGCGGCTCGGCGAGCTGATGGCCCAGGCAGACGTCGCGATCGCGCCCGGCCCGATCGAGACGTTCGGCCTGGCCGCTCTCGAGGCGATGGCATGCGGCACCCCGCCAGTCGTCAACCGCAACTCGGCGCTGCCCTCGCTCGTCGGCTCCGCGGGACGTTCGGCGCCGAGCTCCGGCTGGTGCTTCGCCGACCAGGTCGAGGACCTGCTGAGGACACCGGAGACGACACGGCGCCGGGAGGCCAGGCACCAGGTCGAAGCGCTCACCTGGGAACGAACGGTGCAGGGCTTCCTCGACCTCCACGCGCCGGGCAGCGAGCGGCTGGCGGCATGACCCGCGTCCTTGCCGCGCTCGGTGACAGCGTCACCTGCGGCGAGGGCGTCGGCCTGCGGATCCCGACCGCGCTCACCTGGCCGTCACTGCTCGCCGGCGCGCTCGACCTCGAACCGGTGTCGCTGGCGGTCGCCGGAGCCACCATGCGCGACGTGCGGGACAAGCAGCTGCCGCAAGTGCCACGGTGCGCCGTGGCAGGCATCCTGATCGGGCTGAACGACGTCTGCCGCGGCGCGTTCGACGCACGCCGACTCGAAGCGGAGATGACGGCGATCGTCGCGGGGGTCCAGTGGCGGGCCGACCAGGTGCTGCTCGCCACCCTTCCCGACCCTTCGCGTTACCTCTGGGTGCCGAAGCGGGTGCGCCGCCTCATCGTCCACCGGCTAACGGTCGCCAACGAGGCGATCGCGTCGGTCGCGGCAGCGGAACCCGACGTTGTGCTGCTCGACCTGGCCGCGGTCGCAGACCTGAAGCTTCGCTGCGCCTGGTCGCCGGACCGGGTGCACCCGAGCCCGTTCGGGCACATCGCGATCGCGGCTGCGGCAGCCGAACTGCTCGGCGCGGTGCCAGCCTCGACGTTGCGGGTCGCGCCGCCGCACGAGCGCGCGCCCAACGCCAGCCAGGCGTGGTGGCTGATGCGTCACGGCACCGGATACCTGGTACGCCGCGGGCACACGTTCGCCCGACCCGTACTGGAAGGTTTGCGCCGAGTGGGCTGAGCAAGAATCGCGGGATGACCAGCCGCCCACTGATCGCCGGCTCGTTCCTTGCAGTAACGCTCACCCTTGCCGGCTGCAGCTCGAGCAGCAGCGGCGGCGAGCCGCCCGCGGCGACCCAACCGGCTACCGCACCGGCAACGCTGCCGCCCGGCGCGGCGACCTTCGACGGCGCCTTCAACGGCATCCTGCAGCTCAACCTCTGCACACCCACCCACGTCGGATCGGTGCAGGCAACCATCGACGGCGACGACTCGACCGGCTACCTCGGCAGCCTGTCCGCGTCGACGCTGAACTTCAAAGGTCCGAAGGGCGGGATCTTCTCGACCAAGCCCGGCACCGCTATCAAGCGCAGAGGCCGGACCTTCGACACCAACGGTCTGGTGCTCACCGACACGCTGGTGACCCAGAAGTCGGTGACCGTGCGCGGAAACCTGACCTGCCCGTAGGCGATCGAGCCAGCACCGAGCCAGCACCGCTTGCGGCACTCGCTCGTTGAACCATCGTGACGCTTTCGGGCTCGGTGATGCGCGGTGCGCGATGGGCGCTGCCGCTCTCCCTCGCGGCGACACTCGCGTTGGGTGCAGGGGCGGGCGCGGGGGGTGCGATCACGACGCCGACGCCTGACCCCTCGTGCGCGAACGTGTATCTCGTCGGTGCGCGCGGCTCCGGCGAGGCACCTGGGGCGGGCGGCCTCGGCGCGGAGGTCTCCGACCTCTCCGCGACCATTGAGAGCAGCCTCGCCACAGCCGGCCTGACCATGCAGACCGTCGCCGACAGCTACCGCGCCGACTCGGTCGACGACTTCGTACCGTCGGCGGCGGAGACCACGAAGCTCGAGGCGATGATCGCCTCCGGCAACGAGTCAGGCGCGATCAGCTGGTACTACGACCACAACGTCACGCCGTACCTCGCAAGCATCAAGGCCGGCGTCACGGCGGCGGTCAAGGACGCGCGGATGGTCAGCTACTACTGCCCGGGCAGCTACCTGATGCTTGCCGGCTACTCCCAGGGAGCGATGGTCGTGCACCAGGCCGAGTGGCGCCTCGCCAAGAGCTACCCGGAGATCGCAAGCCGGATCGTGGGCACGGTCCTGGTCGCCGACGGCGACCGCATCCCGAACAGCGAGGCGAAGCGGTTCGGTACGGCGACGGGTGGCGGCGAAGGCGTGCGCACGTGGCTGAAGGAGAACAACGGCACCGACGCGCTGCTGCCGGCCACGACGGCGAGCATCTGCAACGCCGGCGACATCGTCTGCGACTTCAACGCGCACCGCCTCTACCCGGCGCCGTCGAGTGAGAAAGCGGGCGCAGCCGTGCACACCAGCTACGCCGCAGACCCCGCCCTCGGGCAGGCCGCGACCTGGGTGGCTCAGGAAGCACTCGCGACGATGGGCGCCGCGGAGTAGAGCGCTCGCGCTTTGCCGAGCCGCCGCCGCGCGGCGTACAGTTCGGCCAGCCCGACGTCTCGGACGCCGGGCTGGCGTTGGTTGGGGAAGCCGGTGTGAATCCGGCGCTGTCCCGCAACGGTGATGCCCTTCGGGGACGAGACCGACCACCTGGCGAACGTCGAGCGACTGTCCCTCGGAGGAAGGGCGGTTCGCTTCGACACCCTTCGTGTCGCGGCGGGCGCACTTCGTCCTCCCGAACCACGGAGGATGACCATGCAAGCGGCAACCACCCGTCGGCCCCGCCGACGGTGTCTCACGACCGGCCTCGTAGCAGCCAGTCTCGGTTTCACCGCCGCCTGCGGCGGCGGCTCCTCGCCGAGCGCGACGGTAACGGCCGGCACCACACCGTCGGCGTTCCCGGTCACGCTGCAGACCAGCCAGGGCCCGGTCACCATCACCTCGAAGCCGACGGCGATCGTCTCCCTCTCACCGACCGCTACCGAAGACCTCTACGCGATCGGCGCGGGCAGCCAGGTGAAGGCGGTCGACAAGTACTCGGACTATCCCGCTGGCACTCCGAAGACCAACCTGTCCGAGCTCCAGCTCAACGTCGAGTCACTTCTCGCGCTCGAGCCCGATCTGGTGATCGTCCCCGACAACTCCAACAACCTCAGCGCACGGATGAAGGCGCTGTCGATCCCGGTGCTGGTCCTGCCGTCCGCCACCAAGATCGACGACGTCTACAGCCAGCTCAGCGAGATCGGCAAGGCGACCGGCCACGCTGCGGAAGCGGCCGCCGAGTCGGCGTCCATCCGCGCGCAGCTGCAGAAGATCGCGGCGTCCGTGCCGCCACGAGCCAAGCCGCTCACGTACTACTACGAGCTCTCGCCCGACTTCTACAGCATCACCTCCGACACCTTCGTGGGCCAGCTGCTCAGGCTGATCGGGCTGCGGAGCATCGCCGACTCGGCGAGCGGCGCGGCGAAGAGCGGCGGCTACCCGCAGCTGTCGTCAGAGTTCATCGTCAAGGCCGATCCCGACTTCGT
Organism: Mycobacteriales bacterium; assembly: GCA_035547515.1. Classification (GTDB taxonomy): domain Bacteria; phylum Actinomycetota; class Actinomycetes; order JAFAQI01; family JAFAQI01; genus DASZTV01. The sequence continues at coordinate 21,288 of DASZUS010000096.1, read as the reverse complement.
CTTCCTGGCAGACACGATCTGCTGCCGGCAGAGCTCCGCGACCGTCGCCGCGCGACCGGGCTGGAGCCAGATCGCGGCGGTGAAGCACCACGCCGTGGTCGGTCTCAACGACGACATCGCATCGCGCTGGGGACCTCGGATCGTGGACCTGCTCCAGACCGCCGCCGACGCGGTGAGCTCGGCGGCCGGCTGACATGACGACCCTGCCGCGTGCGCTCGGCGTCGCGTTCGTGCTACTGGTCGTCGCCGCCGGCGTGGGGGTCTCGCTCGGACCGACATCGCTGTCGCTGTCGCAGGTGTGGGACGGCATCGCCCAGCACATCCCCCTGCTGCCCCACGGCCACGTCGACCCGGTCGACGGGGCGATCGTGTGGCAGATCCGGGCGCCACGCGTGGCCCTCGCCGCGATCGTCGGCGCGATGCTCTCGGGCGGTGGCGCGACCTATCAGGGTGTGTTCCGCAACCCGCTCGCCGACCCCTACCTGCTCGGGGTCGCAGCCGGCGGCGGCCTCGGTGCGACGATCGTGATCGTCTCCGGCGGCTCCAGCGAGCTGCTGCCGGTCGCGGCGTTCGTCGGCGCGACGCTTGCGGTCGTGATGACCTACGCGCTTGGCAGCACGACCCGCTGGGACACCGGCCCCGGTTCGGTAGGCGTCGGCAACACCTCGATCATCCTGGCGGGGGTTGCGGTCGCCGCTCTGCTCACCGCGGTGCAGACCTACCTCATGCAGCAGCACCTGACGGCGATCCAGACGGTGTACGGCTGGCTGCTCGGGCAGCTCACCCTCGCGTCGTGGTCGGACGTGCGGACCATCGCGCCGTACGCCGCCGTCGCCGCGGTGCTGCTGGTCGCACTCGCGGGCCGCCTCGACGTGCTGCGGGTCGGCGAGGAGGAGGCGAGCACGCTCGGGGTCGATCCCGGAAAGCTGCGGCTCGCACTGGTCGCGACGGCGACCCTGGGTACGGCGGCTGCTGTGGCGGTGAGCGGGCTCATCGGATTCGTCGGGATCATCGTCCCGCACGCCGTACGGCTGACCGCGAGCTCGAGCTACCGGGTCCTGCTACCGGTGTCGATGGTGGCGGGGGCGGCGTTCCTCATCCTGGCCGATGTCGTCGCGCGCACGGTGCAAGCGCCCAGCGAGGTCCCGCTCGGGGTCGTCACGGCAGTCATCGGCGCACCGTTCTTCCTCTTCGTGCTCCGGTCGCGCCGAGCCCGGACGGCATTGTCGTGATCGCGGTCGACGGCCTGCGGGTGGAGATCGCGGGCAAGGCGCTGGTCGACGAGGTGAGCGTTGCCGTCGGCAAGGAAGGCTGGCTCGCGCTCGTCGGGCCGAACGGGGCCGGCAAGACAACGACGCTGCGCGCCCTCGCCCGGCTCGTTGCGTTCACCGGCTCGGTGCTGGTCGACGGCCAGGACACCCGCGGGATGCGGCGGCGCGACCTGGCGCGGCTCGTCGCCTACGTCCCGCAGCAGCCAATGTTCCCCGCCGACATGACGGTCGCCGACTACGCCCTGCTCGGCCGCACGCCACACCTCGGCTTGCTGCAAGCTCCCTCGGTCGCCGACCGGGAGATCTGCCGCGGTGTGCTGACCCGGCTCGGCCTCGGGGCCTACCCGGACCGCACGCTCGCCACGCTGTCCGGCGGCGAGCGGCAGCGGCTGGTCCTGGCGCGCGCGCTGGCGCAGCAGGCGCCGCTGCTGCTGCTGGACGAACCGACGAGCGCGCTCGATCTCGGCAAGCGCATCGACGCGATGGAGCTCGTCGACGAGCTGCGGGTCGAGCGCGCCCTCACCGTCGTCACTGTGGTGCACGACCTGACGCTCGCCGGTCAGTTCGCCGACCAGCTCGCCTTGCTGCATCACGGGCGGCTCGTCGCGGTGGGCTCACCGTCCCAGGTGTTGCGCGACGAGGTCCTGGCCGAGGTGTACGACGCGGATGTCCGCGTCGTCGACGACGGCGGCCACCTGATCGTGACCTCGCGCCGGTGGGGCGCGATGACACGCACGGTGGAAGACGCATGACGCCGCCCGGCCCGGAGCTGGTCGCGCGAGATGAAGACGGCTTCACGCTGTCCACCCTCGTCTGGCGGCTCGCGTCACCCATGCGCTGCGTGTCGACTGCGGCGGTCGGCGGCGGCTTCCTCGACGCCGGGTGGGTGGTCAACGCGCAGGTGCCGAAGGCGTACGACCGAAGCGACGTGGAGGCGCACGGAGCCGAGCTCGCCGCAGCGCTCGGACTGCCCGGTGCGGGCGTGGTCATGCTCACTGCGGTCGACGTCCGAGCCCACCACCCCGCGAGCTTCGAGGGTGCGGGGGTGACGGCGACGGTCGGGATAAGTGACCCGACCTGGGCGGCCGACCCGACCGAGACCTCGACCCGGATGCGAACCGCCGTGCCCGGCACGGTGAACGTCGTCGTGACGCTGCCGGAGCCACTCCTGCCCGCGGCCTTGGTCAACGTCGTCGCCACGGTCACCGAGGCGAAGTGCCAGGCGTTCGCCGACTTCGCGGTGCCCGGCACTGGTACGCCGTCGGACGCGGTGACCGTGATCTGCCCGGCCGGCAAGGAGGGGCATCCGTACGGCGGGCCGCGATCGCTGTGGGGTGCGCGCGCGGCGTGCGCGGCGTACGACGCGATCACCGCAGGACTGCGCAGCGGCCGGGCCCGCGAGGCGGGGACATGCTGATCCTGTTGCTCGGCGGCGCGAGCTCCGGCAAGTCGGCGGTCGCTGAGTCGATCGTCGCACGGCTGCCGGCACCGGTGACCTATGTCGCGACGCTACGGCCCGACCCGCGAGATCCCGATCTCATGCAGCGAATCGACGCTCACCGGGATCGCCGACCCGCCGAGTGGGCGACCGTCGACGCGACGGCAGACCTGCCGCAGCAGATCGCGAGCCTCGACGGCACGGTACTGCTGGACAGCCTCGGGCCGTGGGTGGCGCTGCACCGGCCGGATCCCACGACCACGCGGTCGCTCGCGCAGGCACTGTCGCAGCGCCGCGGCCACACGGTCGTCGTCAGTGACGAGGTCGGGCTCTCCGTCCATCCGGCGTCGCAGGCGGGACGGGTCTTTCAGGACGCGATCGGCGAGGTCAACCAGCTCCTCGCCGAAGCGGCCGACGAGACTCTGCTGGTGGTCGCCGGACGCCTGCTGCGGACCTCGCCCGTCGACGTCGACGCCGTCCTCCGCGGTCGCGTCTGATGCGTTCCGCGCTGAGCTTCCTCACGATCGCCGGACGGGCGCGCACGCCGTCCGACCGCACGCTGATCTGGTTCCCGGTCGTCGGCGCGCTGATCGGCCTCGCGGTGGGCGGCATCTGGGTCGGGACGATGCACGCGTGGCCTCCTGTCGTCGCGGCGGCGATAGTGCTCGCGGCTGATGCCGTGCTGACCGGGGGGTTGCACTGGGACGGCCTCGCCGACTGCGGCGACGGCCTGCTGCCACCACTCGACCGGCAGCGCCGTCTCGACGTGATGTCCGACCCTCGGGTCGGGGCGTTCGGGGTGCTGGCTATCGCCGCCCTCGGCCTGCTCAGGTTCGCGGTGCTGGCCGCCGGACCGGCGAAGGTCTGGATCGTCGCGGCGCTGTGGTGCGCGTCGCGAACCGTCGCCGCGCTCGTCACCTTGCTCGGCCGCTATGCGCGGCCGGGTGGGTTGGCGACCGGCTTCCAGGTCGAGCCGGCCGCACGGGTGACGCCGGCAGCGCTGGTCGCCGTACTCGGGATCGTGATCAGCGTTGTCCTCGCGCTGCTCGACCGGCCGGGCCATGGCGTGGCTGCACTCGGCGCCGAGCTGCTGACGATGGTGGCGGTGACGTGCCTCGCGTACCGGCGCCTCGGCGGCTACACCGGCGACGTCCTCGGCGCGCAGATCGTGCTCGGCGAGACAGCCGGCCTGCTGCTGTGGGCGGCGCGCTGGTGAGGGCACCGCAACGCTCGGGAGCAGTGGCGCTCGGGCTGCTCGCCGACCTCGCCCTCGGTGATCCGCCGACCCGCTGGCACCCCGTCGGCTGGTTCGGTATGTCGATGTCGGCCGTCGAACGCCGGCTCTACCGCGACCGACGCGAGGCAGGCATCGGGTATGCGGCAGTCGGCATCGGCATGGCGCTCGCGACGGCGCGATGCTGCCCGTCGGCCGCCGTCGCGACCATGGTCTGCAGCGCGAGCCGAGGCCTCCGGCGCAGCGCGCACGCGATCGCCGACCGTCTCGACGCAGGCGACATCAGTGGCGCGCGAGACCTCCTGCCGACCATGGCCGGGCGTGACCCGTCGGCGCTCGGCGAGGCCGAGCTCGCCCGCGCCGTCGTCGAGTCCGTCGCGGAGAACACTGTCGACGCAGTCGTCGCGCCGGTCTGGTGGGGGCTCGTGGCCGGGGCCAGTGGCATCTACGTCCACCGGGCGCTGAACACAATGGACGCGATGGTCGGTCACCGCAGCGAGCGATACCTGAAGTACGGCTGGGCCGCGGCGCGCCTGGACGACGCGGCTGCTTGGATCCCGGCGCGCCTGACCGCGGCGCTGGTCTCCGCGGTGCGACCGACCACCGCGCCGCAGGTGGCAACCGCCGTCCGGCACCAGGCTCCGGCGCACCCGTCGCCCAACGCCGGCGTCGCGGAGGCGGCGTACGCCGCGGCACTCGGGATCCGCCTCGGCGGGACGAACGTCTACGCCGGGAAGGTCGACCACCGGCCCGCCCTCGGCGCAGGCCGCGACCCGCAACCGGCAGACATCCGCCGCGCGACCGCGCTCTGTCGCGACGTCACGGTCGCGATGGTCGCGGCCCTGTCCGCCGCGGCGGCACTCGATCGGGTGATGACGTGATGACGATCCCACCCGCCGGAGCGCACGGCGGCGACGCGGTCGCGGTCGCTGCGTCGCTCGGCATCCCGGTCGAGGAGCTGCTCGACCTGTCGCAGTCGATGAACCCGGTCGCGCCCGACCCGACGCCGGTGGCCCGCAAGCACCTCGATGCGATCCACCGCTATCCCCATCCCCGTGACGCGACGGTCGCGCTTGCCGAGCTGATGGTCGTCGACCCCGCGCGGCTGCTGCTCACCAACGGCGGCGCGGAGGCCATCAGCCTGCTCAGCGGCGAGCTGTCCGGGCAGGTCGTCGAGCCGGAGTTCGCGCTTCACCCGCGCGGCGGCGGCGGGCCGCGGTGGCGGTCCAACCCGCACAACCCGACCGGTCTGCTCGCCGCCCCGACCGAGGCCGCCGGCGTCTGGGACGAGGCGTTCTACCCGCTCGCCACCGGTCAGTGGACGCGCGGCGACGTCGGCGTACCGGTCGTCGGGTCGTTGACCAAGCTGCTCAGCTGTCCCGGTCTGCGGGTCGGCTACCTGCTCGCCGACCCCGAGCTGGTGCAGCGATGCGCCAGCCGGCAGCCGGGCTGGTCGGTGAATGGGCTCGCGTGTGCCGCGCTGCCCGATCTGCTGCAGGCGGTCGACCTCGCGCGATGGGCCGCCGAGACCGCGGCACTGCGCGAGCAGCTCGTCGACGTCCTCACCCGCCACGGATTGCCGCCTCGTCCTTCTGACGCGAACTGGGTGCTCGTCGACGCGCCCGGCCTGCGTGAGGAGCTCGCAACACACGGAGTACTCGTCCGTGACTGCACGAGCTTCGGGCTTGCCGGGGTAGCGCGGATCGCGGTGCCCGATGCGGACGGCTTGGCGAGACTCGACCGCGCGCTGGCAGCGAGGCGGGAGCGTCGGGAGCCGAGCCGGTCGCCGGCGTCGACCTGGCCGCGGCCCCGGCCGCTCGTCGGGGACCGGTCGAGCAGCAGCGAGCGGGCTGCCGACCCGACGGCGTGGGCGATGGCAGAGCAGACGCGGGCCGCTCTCGCCGAGGTCATCGCGGCGCGGCGCGACATCCGCCGGTTCCGTGCCGACCCGGTTGACGATGCGATCCTGCGCCGCGTCATGGCAGCGGGCCACTCGGCACCGAGCGTCGGGCACTCCCAACCGTGGCGGTTCGTCGTCGTACGCGATCCGGCGACGCGGACCGCCGCCGCGGCGATGGCCGACCGGGCCCGGCTGGAGCAGGCGGCTCAGCTCGACGAGGTCAGCGCGAACCATCTGCGCAGCCTGCAGCTGGAGGGGCTGCGCGAGGCTCCGATCGGTGTTGTCGTGTGCTGCGACCGGCGGGTCCGTCCCGCCGGAGTGCTGGGGCGCGCGACGTACCCGGACACCGACCTGTGGTCGTGCGCCTGCGCGATCGAGAACATGTGGCTGACCGCGCGCGCCGAAGGGCTCGGCGTCGGCTGGGTCACGTTGTTCGACCCGTCTGAGCTGGCCGCACTGCTCGGGCTGCCCGAGGGCATCGAGACACTCGGCTGGCTGTGCCTGGGCTGGCCCGACGAGCGACCTCCCGAGCCCGGCTTGGAGCGGCAGGGCTGGTCGCAACGGCTACCGCTGGATCAGGTGGTGATCGACGAAAGGTGGTCGGAGCCCGCCGCCGGCGTACCTGTCGACCGGACGCAGGCCGACCGGCGCGCGGCGCGGCTGTCCGTCCGGGACCGTGAGGACGCGCTGCTGGCAGCTCCCGGCGCACTCGGGCTGCTCGGCGATGCGCTGCTTCGCGCCGAGACGCTGTCGGATCTCGACAAGCCGGGAACTCTGCTGATCGCCGCCGCCGACCACCCGGTCACGGCACTCGGTGTGAGCGCGTTCCCACCCGACACGACTGCGCTGATCGCCAGCGCGCTCGCGCAAGGTGCCGGGCAGGGTGCCGCCGCGGCAGCCGATGCCGGGATGGGGGTGCGGCTCGTCGACTGCGGTATCCATGGGCCGCTCGTCGACGGCTGGCTGGACCGCCGTACGGCGGGGGCGCGCGGCGACCTCGCGAGTGCGCCGGCGATGACAGTGAGTGACGCGAGCGAGCTGGTCGCGGCCGGTGAAGCGCTCGGCAGGGAGCTCGTGTCGGACGGCGCGGTCGCAATCGGCGAGGTCGGGATCGGCAATACGACAATCGCCAGTGCTGTCGCGGGTGCCGTGCTCGGGCTCCCACCGGCAGAGCTGATCGGGCGCGGCGCCGGCAGCGACACCGCCACGATCGCGCGCAAGCACCGCGTCGTCGAGCAGGCGCTCGGTCGGGTGAAGGCGAGCGGGATCGGCGCGGTGCAGGGATGGGAGGCAGTGGTCGCCGTGCTCGCTGAGATCGGCGGACCAGAGCAGGCTCTGCTAGCCGGCGTCTGTCTCGGCGTGGCGGAGCGCGGCGGCCTCGTCGTCCTCGACGGGATGCTGACGACGACCTCGGCGTTGCTTGCCGCTCGGATCAGGCCGGGTCTGGAGGACCACCTGGTCGCGGGCCACCGCAGCGCAGAGCCGGGACATGGCGTCGTGCTGACCGCACTGGGTCTCGAGCCGGTGCTCGACCTCCGGCTACGAGCCGGGGAAGGCGTCGGCGCGGTGCTCGCCCTGTCGCTGCTGCGCCAAGCGGTCCGCATGCGCGCCGCTACAGCACGAACCAGCTAGCGCTCGGCCCGCCGCTGCATCACCCGTGCCCACATCACCTGTGCCCACATCACCGCCTACCGCCGGCGCGGTACGCCGCCACCGCCGGGGCAACGTCGCGTACGCGACGAGACCGAGCGGGATCGGCAGCCAGTAGGCAACGAGTCGCCAGGTCAAAACACCGAGAACCGCACCGGGCCTCGCCATGCCGAACGCCATCAGCACCGGGATCATCACGCCCTCGGACAGCCCGATCCCGCCAGGTGTGATTGGCAGCCAGGTGAAGGTGTTCGCGACCCCGAATGCGATCGCCAGCCCCTCCAACGTGACGGTGTGGGAGTAGGCATGCAGCGCGGCCCAGAGCGCCACGGCGTCGAGGACCCAGTTGGACAGCGCCCACGCGGCCGCGCGACGTACGCGCCCCTCGTGGATGGCACCGGTCAGCTGCGCAGTCACGGGCGTACCGATCCGCTGCGCCACGGCTCGGATCAGCCGGTCCCCGCCTGGGAGGCGGCTGATCGATCGGGCGGCAAGAGCGCGGAAGCTGGGAGCGGTGGCCGCTGCAGCGCACCCGACGGCGACCGCCAACAGGCCGACGGACACCGCCAGCGGCACCAGGTCCCAGTGGTTGAGACCGACCGCGGGCAGGCCGACGACGTAGGCGAGCACCAACGCGCCCTGCAGCACGAGTGCGGCGAGGAGTCCTTGCGTCAGCTTCGCGAACCCGGCCTCGGCCTTGGATACGCCCGACACCACAAGCAGCCGCCAGCACAGCGCCGTACCGGCGATTCCCCCGTCGGGGAGGCAATGCCCCAGCGCGATGGCGCTCAGGTCGATCCGGACCACCCTCGGCAAGGACGGGCGCGAGGCGGGAAGCATCGACCGCGTCGCCGCGCCGTAGGCGACGAGGGAGCCGAGCTCGGCGAGGAGGGCGAACGGGATCCACGCGTTGTCGACGTCGAACAGCAGGTGCAGCGACGACGAGGACTTGCTCACCTGCGGCAGGACGAGGAACCGGACGACCAGTCCCAACAGGCATACCTGGGCCACCCCGAGCAGGGCACGGTGCGAGCGAGTTCGACCCATCCTGATCGACGCTACGGACCTGCCGCCGCCGGCACATCATCACTTCGTCTCATCCGGAAGGTGCACGCCGTACGACTAAGGGACGATGTGCCGATCGTCCCGGCCCCGGCATCGTGGACTCGTGACGATCGTGTCGCCGCCGCGCCGGCCGCTCCTCGACCGCATGTGGACCGAACCTGCGTCAGCCAAGGTCCCGGAGGTCGTCCCGATCTTCTGGGTCGTGAAGGTGCTGACGACGGCCGGCGGCGAGGCCACCTCGGACTACCTCACCCGGTTCGGTAACTTCCTCGGCGGCGGGATCGAAGTCGGCGTGTTCGTCATCGGGCTGCTCTTGCAGTTCGGCACCCGGAGATACCGCGCGATCTCCTACTGGTGGCTTGCCTTCGCCATCGCGATCTTCGGTACCGGCGTCGCCGACTTCCTGCACCTCGACGTACACATCTCCTACGCCGGCACGACCGTCCTGTGGGCACTGATCCTGGCGGCGGTCTTCGTGTACTGGCACCGCAGCGAGCGGACCCTGTCGATCCACTCGATCCACACGCGGCGCCGCGAGCTCTTCTACTGGGCGACCGTGTTCTCGACGTTCGCCCTCGGCACGGCGCTTGGGGACTACACCGCCGCAGTGCTCAACATGGGATTCCTGGGCTCGGCGGTCTTCTTCGGGATCCTCATCGTGCTGCCCGCCATCGCCCACAAGTGGTTGGGCCTGAACGCAGTCATGGCGTTCTGGGCCTCGTACGTGCTGACTCGGCCGCTCGGCGCATCCTTCGCCGACTGGTTCAGCAAGCCGGCAAGCCTGGGCGGGCTGCGCTTCGGCAACGGCCCGACCGCGGCGGTGTGTTTCGCGGCGGTCGCCGTCCTCGTCGGCTACCTCGCGATCGCCCGGCCCGACATCCAGCAGGGCCTCGACCAGGCCGAGGTCTGAACCCCGGCCACCTGTGCCTGCGGTCAAGTGATCTGGCAGCTTCCCCCGTCGGCCATGATCGTCGTACCGGTGACGAAGCGGGCGTCGTCGGAGAGCAGGAACCGAACGACCGGACCGATGTCCGCAGCCGCATCGCCGAGCCGTCGCAGCGGTATCCGGCCGAGGACTCGTGACTCCATCTGGGGGTCGAGGTCGAACGCGCGCACCATCGCCTCGGAGTCGGCGAGCGGCGCCACCCCGTTGACCCGCACGTCACTCGGTCCCCACTCGCGAGCCAGGCTCCGGATCAGGCCGCGCACAGCCCCCTTCACCATCGCGTAGGGCGCGAGCCGGGCCTTCCCTTCGAATCCGGCTTCAGAGGTCAGGAACACATAGGAGCCCGACGACTCGCGGACCAGTTCGAAGCCTTCCCGTGCCAGGTTGAGTGCGCCGCGCAACGTCACGATGACGTGATCGCGCAGATCGGCGACCGGCATCGTCGTGAACTCGACCGGTACGGCGGACAAGCCACTGGTCGCGTTGTGGACGACGCCATCGAGCCGCCCGCTAGCGTCAGCGATCTCTTGGATCACCGACCGCACGGACTCGGCCACGCCGACATCGCAGTGGGCGAACCGAGCGTCGCCTCCGGCCGCCCGGATCGCCGCTGCCACTGCTTCTCCTTCACTGGTGCGACGGGCGCCGATCCAGACCGTCCACCCGGCCTGCGCGCACGACTCGGCGATTCCTCGACCGACGCCTCCGCTCGCGCCTGTGATGAAGACCACCCGCCGGCTCATGGTGAGATCCTGCCGAAATCGACGTCGACGACGTGGCCGGTGAGCCCAGTCGACCCTTCGGCGAGCAGTTGGTGCACCACCGGCACGACGTGGGTCGAGATGGTGCCCGGATAGCCGAGCAGCGGTGCAGGTGCCAGGAGCTCCTTCGGGAGTGCGATCCGGGCGGCGGTCGTCACCGCGTTGATCCGGACGCCTCGCCCTCCCTCGATTCGAGCAATCGAGCGAACGAGGTTAACGACTCCGTCCGCGACCATCTGGAGCACGGTGTGGGAGGCGGAGTCGAGTGTGTGCGCCCGGTCGACGACGGCAACCACGCAGCCGTCGTCGGCGCAGCGCCGCACGGCTGCGGCAAGTGCAGTTGCCCAGACCGCAAGCCGCTGCTCACCGTCGACCAGCCATTGCTCCGAGCCGAGCTGGTCGAAGCGCGGCTCCGCGGCGGTCGAGCCCCAGGCAGCAACGACAATCCGATCGACCGGCGGCCGAGCAGCGGTCGACTCACGCCAGGCCTCGAGGTCCGCCGCCCACGACCAGTCGGGGTCGGGAGCGAGCGCGGGCAAGTGCTCGAGGCTGGCGTCGAGGCCATCTCGCAGGGCCTCGACGTCGGCGCCGGCCGAGCCGATCAGCAGGGTCACGCCGGCCGGACGACTTCGCCCGGAAGTGCGCCGGTGCGCTCGCCGTTGTCGACGACCACGACACCGTTGACGATCGTCGCGCGCACGCCCTTGGGAACGCTGCGGAAGCGTGGGGCTCCCGTGACCGCATCGGTCTCCATCCGACGGATCCCGAGATCGAGTGCGTCCGGGTCGAAGACGAACACGTCAGCAGCGCGACCGGCCTGCAACAGGCCGCGATCGACCAGCCCGCAGACTGCGGCCGGCAGCGCCGTGATGCGCCGCACCGCCTCTTCCAGTCGCCAGAGCCGCTCCTCGCGCCACCACGTGACCAGGAAGTGGGTGGACCACTCGGCGCCGTCGTCGAAGTCCAGGTGGGCGCCGCCGTCGGAGACGCCGACCACCATCTGCGGGTGGCGCTGGACGTCGCGCAGGAGCCGCCGCCACTCCGGCGTTTCGTTCGACCAGTGGAAGACCGGTTTCAGGTCGCCGGCCAGGGCCAGGTCGAACAGCACGTCGGCGGGATGAGTGCCGAGCTCGGCCGCGATGTCGGTCATGTTGCGTCCGACGTACTTCTGGCTGGCCGCGTCATTGGTCTCGACCATCCGCAGGACCTGCCACATGGGTGGTGGCAGCGTCGAGCCTTTTGCCGGGTCGGTGTTGGGGGAGTCGATCGCAGCCCGCAGCTCGGCCCGCTTGTCCTCGCTGCGCATCCACGCGGCTCGTTCGGCAGGTTCGAGGGCCATCATCTCGCGCCAGAGCGGCACGCCGTCGTACCTCGACGATCCGGACTCCAGCGTGAACGGACCGTTGAACGCCCGAGTCATCAGCAGCGAGTACACCGGCGTGCCCTGCGCGGCTGACCGGTCGAGGAACTCCCGCGCCGCCTCCCAGGCCTGGGTCGGAGCGTCGACCTTCGAGCGGCCACCTAGCCCTTGCGTGACGACGGGTACGCCGGCTCGGCGGGAGAGCTCGATCAGGAAGTCGCGGTCCTCGGAGTTGATGCCTTCGACCGCGCTCTCCGGCGCGTGCGCGATGGACCCACGGCCGTGCCGGCCGACTGCGTCGGCGAGCGCGCGGATCTCGTCCTTCGTGGCCAACCGGCTGGGCACCGGCCGGTCTGCGAGATCGAGATGGGTGGGTGCCTGCGAGGAGGAGAAGCCGAGCGCGCCCGCCTTCATCGCGGAGTCGACCATCGCCGACATCGCGTTGATCTCGGCGGTAGTGGCCGCGCGCTGATAGGCGTCATCGCCCATCACCCAGCGGCGGATGGCCGAGTGGCCGATGTACATGCCGAGGTTGACGCCGAGCTTGCCGCTCCGCGAGTCGAGGAACTCCTCGAAGGTCTCGAAGCTCCAGTCGATGTGACGAAGCGCTTGCTGCTCCATGCCTTCGACGCGGGCGAAGACCTGAGCCACGTAGTCGTGGTCGTCGGAGCGACAGGGCGCGACCGAGAAGCCGCAGTTCCCGGCAGCGATGCTGGTCACGCCGTGCAGGGTGGAGGTGTCGCACGCTGCATCCCAGGTGATCTGCGGGTCGTAGTGCGTGTGGATGTCGACGATGCCCGGCGCGACGACCATGCCCCCGGCATCGATGGTCTGCCGAGCCGAGCTGATGTCGGGTCGGCCGATCTCGGTCACGCGACCGTCACTGATCGCGACGTCGGCGTGCTTGCCGGGCAGCCCGCTGCCGTCCACGACGAGTCCCCCGCGGATCACTAGGTCGTGCATGTGTTGCTCACTTTCTCCGGGAGTCCTCGTCCGCGCCTCGCAGCCGGCCAGGCGGCTGCGAGAAGATCTCGCGGGCGTATCGGTCGAAGTCCGCGGCGAACCTCTCGAAGAGCGTCGCGAACGTTTCGAGGTCTGCCGCCGACCAGTCGGCGGTGACCTCCGAGAGCATCTCCCGCCAGCCGACCTCGAGCATCGAGGCAACCTCGGCGCCTTCGGCGGTCAACGTAGGGAACGACGTACGCCGGTCCTCGGTCCCGGTGACGCGTTGAACCAGGCCGCGCTTCTCCAGCTCGTTGATCCGTCGCGAGACGGTCGAGACCTCCATGCCGAGTCCCAACGCCAGCTCGCTCATGGTCAGCCCATCGGTGAGTCGAAGCCGAGCGAGGGTCGCGTAGTAGGGGGCCTCGAGCTGGTAGCCGACCCGGCGCCCGAGGTGCTCGTGCAGCGCGCCGTCCCGGGCTCGCCTGGTGGCGAGACCGAGCGACTGCTGGATCCGGGTGAGTCGAGACCCGTTGTGCTTCGCCATCACAGCACCGCCAACGGGTTGACCGGGCAGCCGGTGCCGCCCGGGATCCGGAGCGGGTTGATGGTGAGCAGGAAGCTCCACTGGGCATACCGGCGGCACGCCACCAGCAGGTCGTCGAGGCGGCAGTTGTCGATCAGGTGCATGCCCATCCCGGTGATCGCGATCTGGTGGATCGGGAACGGCCACTTCGGATCGGGTTGTGCGGGCATCGGATCGGAGATTCCGTCACCGGCGAGCATCGCGACCTCACGGTCGTAGAGCCACTGCAGGCAGGATCCGTCCAGACCGGCTAGACCGTCCTCGAAGGGGTCGATCGCCGCGACCTGCCGGCGGGCGTCGCGGCCGGTCGACACGATGAGCAGGTCGCCGCTCCCGACGGTGACCGACTGGCGCTGCTCGGCGGCCTCCAGGTCCGCGGCCGTCACGCGGTCGTCCGGGCCGAGCGCGTCGACGCCGCGCAGTCCTGGGATGTCGAGGAGCACTCCGCGGCCGACGATTCCGTCGGCGACCGTCATGACCGTGTTCGCCTCGGCACCGGTGCTGGTGACTGCCGATGCCGGGCGGCCGTTGTACATCTGCCCGTCCACGAACATGTGGCACAGCGCATCGAGGTGAGTGGTCCCGAGGCCGTGCACCTCGAGCCCGACGAAGTCGCGAGTCGCCTCATACCCCGGGACGCCGGACGCGTCGAGGGCATCCCCGCCGGCCAGCATGTGATGCATGACCGGCACCGGCTGCTCATCCGTCGGCGCGGTGAGGAGGTCGTGGGCGAGGCTGACGGTCACGCCGTGCCGTACCTCGCCGGCCGCCTTGACCCGGCGCTGCGGGGTGATGAACCGCAGAGTGCCGGCCTCGTCGTCGTCTCCCCAACGGCCCCAGTTGCGAAGCTCGTCGTACTTCGCGGACAGCTCGGTCGTGGACAACGTCATGCCGCTCCCCCCTGATCCGGTATCGCCCGGCGGATGGCTCCGTGCAGGCGGTCGAGACGGGCAACGAAGTCCTCGTCCCAGCGGTGCCGGGCCGCGACTTCGATCCGGCGATCCTGGCACTGCGGGTCGTGCGCGTGCGGCTCATCGCAGGACCACCCCACGAACACGCCGTACAGAAAGGCGTCGTGACGGTCGCTCGACCAGTCCCGTGGGTCGCGGCTGATCAGGTGCTGCACGCTGCGCAACGCCTCGATCAGATCGTCGTCGGTGGTCATGTTGCGCGCCGTTCAGCCGGTCTGGAAGTGGTGAGAGAGGTCGCCGGTCAACTCGGGACAGTCGCGGCGTTCGGTGAAGCGCCAGTGGCCGTCGACCTTCTCGAACCTGTCTTCGTGCCGGTTCGCGGCGACCATCTGCAACTGCAAGGCGGGCGTCGCCTGGATCACTGTGACGTAGCTGTGCGCGCTGGCGGTCGTCCCGCCGGTGTCGATGACGACGTCGATGTTGGTGATCAGGTGGTGAGTGCGAGGTACCCCGTCGTACATCACGACGCCGTTCCACAGGGTGCGCAGGGTCTCGCGACCGCTGAAGACCTGGCCGTCGCCCGTGATGAGCCGCGCGTGCGCGAACAGGTCGGCCACGCCGTCGAGATCACCGGAGTCGATCCGCCGGGCATAGGCGTGGATCAAGGACCTGATCTCGTCTCGATCGTCGGCGGCGCTCATGACCGCGCCACCGGCGTGCCGGCCAGGTCGCCACCGTCGACGACGAACTCACTGCCCGTGCAGTAGGAGCTCGCATCGGAGGCAAGGAAGGCAACCATCGAGGAGATGTCGTCGGGTACGCCGATCCGGGGGATCGGCATGTCCTTGAAGAAGGCCTTCCGGTCGACGTCGGCGAACTCCGGCCCGTTGACCATGTCGGTGTCGATCGTGCCGGGGTGTACCGAGTTCACCCGGATCCCGTGGATGCCCAGCTCGAGCGCGGCGGCCTTCGTCATCCCGCGGATCGCCCACTTGCTCGCGACGTAGCCGATGACTCCTGCGACTCCCTTGAGGCCGGCAACCGAGGAGATGTTGACGATCGACCCGCCGCCGGCCCGCCGCATGGGCGCCACCACGGCCTGCATGCCCAGGAAGCAGCCGACCTGGTTGACGTCGACGACCGCTCGGTAGTCGGCGAGCGGCATCGAATCGAGCGTTCCGGTCCGCACGATCCCGGCGTTGTTGACGAGCACGTCGAGGCCGCCGAACTCGTCCTCAGCCGCCTGGACGGCGTGGGCCCAGTCGTCGGGTCGAGTGACATCGAGTGCGGTGAAGATCGCGCGGTCACCGATCTCGTGTGCGAGCTGCTTGCCCTCGACCTCCAGGACGTCGCCGATCACCACCTGCGCGCCGGCGGCCGCGAACAAGGCGGCCTCGGCCGCGCCCTGGCCGCCCAGGTCGAGCAGCCGGCGCTGCCCATAGGTCAGGCCGCTGGCGGGTGCCTGGAGCTGGTCGGACAGCCCGACCTCCGCGAGTGCGCGAGCGGCCTTGTCCCAGCGTTCGCGTTCGCGCCGCAGCATCCACGGCCGCCCGATCGTCGACGCGACCAGCCCGGTGGCCGTGAGGCTCGCCGAGGACAGCGTGACGTTCTCCAGGCAGGTCAGCTCACCGATGACCTGCGGCGCCTGGAAGACCCGGAGGATCCCGGCCTTGCGAGCCGAGTGCGGGCTGCCGAGCCGCACTCGGCGACCGTCGACCTCCAGCCTTCCCCGCGCGGGCACGACCCCGGTCAGTGCGTTGAGGAAGGTCGTCTTGCCGCTGCCGTTCGGCCCGACGAGTCCGACGAAGCCGCCCGTAGGCACCTCGAGGGACACCTCGTTGACTGCGCGCACTCCACCGAACGCGACCGAGACGCGGTCCACCTCAAGCATCGTTGCCGCCCGGGCTCGGCTGCGGCCGCCGTCTGGTGGCGCGCCACCCTGCTCTGGCACCCCGGCTCGCGGCGTCGACCAGACCCTGCGGCACCAGGATGATCACCAGCAGAAGCAAGCCGCCGTAGACGATCTGCTCGTACTTGTCGAGGCCGTTCAGCACCTGGGGGATCCCCACGTAGAAGGCCGCTCCGACGATCGGCCCCCACATCGAGCGCAGCCCGCCGAGGAGGAGCATCAGGAAGATCCCGATCGAGAGCTCCATGCCGAACGAGTTGGCCTCCGTCACCCCGTTCCAGTGGCCGATCAGTGCTCCGGACAGCCCGCCGGCCGCGGAGCCGAGCATGAACAGGCCCAGCTGCAAGCGCACGACCGGCACCCCGAGGGTTGCCGCGACCTGCCCGTTCTCCCGGGCGGCGATCGCGAGCCGGCGTACCGGGGACCGTTCCAGGAAGGCGCCGAGGAACAGCAACAGTCCGAGGATGATGAGGAACAACCAGAAGGTGCCTCGGTTGGACAGGATGACGGTGTGGCCGATCTGCGGGATCGAGATGCTGGTCACCGTGCCGTCCGGACCGAGCGGCCCACCACCTTTCTCGAACACGACGGTGCCGATCTCGCTGACGGCGAGCGTGGCGATCGCGAAGTAGAAGTCCTGAGCCCGCGCGGTCAGCGCACCGACGATCCCTGCGAGGACAGCGCAGACGACCATCGCGGAGAACAGCCCGAAGAGGAACCATTCCGGGCCGAGCTTCGAGGTGACGTACGCCGAGGTGTATCCGCCGACCGTCATCATCAGCGTCTGGCAGAAGGCGAACCGGCCGCCCAGCCCGAAGACCCAGTAGAAGCCGAGTGCCGCCATCGCGTAGACCAGCCAGAGGTTGGCCCGGTACTGGTTGGCGTCGGAGCTGATCAACAGAGGAACCAGTACGGCGGCGGCCGCCATGAAGCCGACGACGGCGAGGTACTGGCCACCGGAGTACGCCGGCGGGCGGGTCGCAGCGGCCGCACTGCGCCGGCCAGGTCGCACGAGCAAGGTCGTCACAGCCGGCTCGCCGTTGTCGAGACGAGGCCGGAGGGCCGGACCGCGATCACGATGAACATGACGACGAACGGGAGGGTCTCGGAGTAGCCGGTGAAGACGTAGCCGCCGAGCAGCTGCTGGATGAGCCCGACGGCAAGGGCTCCGAGCGCGACTCCGCCGAAGCTGCCGAAGCCACCCAGGACCGCCGCGGCGAACGCACTGACCATGAGGTCGAAGCCGAAGGTCAGGTCGGCGGCGCTCAGCGGCGCCACCAGGATCCCGGCCAGCGTTGCGAGTGCCGCGGAGGTGCCGAACGCGAGAACCGACATGAGCCGAGTTCGCACGCCGTACAGCTGAGCGGTCTCCGGGTCGGTCGCGATCGCCCGCAGCTGGCGGCCGATCGACGTACGCGCGAAGACCAGCATCAGCCCGATGATCACGACGGCGGCGACACCGATGATCAGGACCCGCTGCACTGCGATGTCGGCGCCGTCGATCGACCAGACCCGGTTGCCGACCGGGCTGGACAGCAGCTTGGGTGACGAGCCCTGCCAGACCGCGAGGACGCCTTCGATGACGACGGCGGCGGCGAGGGTCGCGATCACGACGACCAATGGGGGCCGGGCACGAAGCGGGGCGTACGCGACGCGCTCGATGACGACGCCGACCCCGAACATCGCCACGATCGCGAACGCGTAGCCGACAACCGTAGGGAGCTTGAGGCTGTCGATCGACCAGATTGCGATGTAGGTACCGAGAGTGACCAGGTCACCGTGAGCGAAGTTGACCACTCCGGTCGCCCGGTAGAGAACGATGAACCCGAGCGCGACCAGAGCCAGGATCGCGCCGTAGGCGACACCGCTGAGAAGCAGTGCGATGAAGCGGTCCACTGTTCTCCTGGCTCTGGTTGGTGGGTCTCGACCGGCGGCGCAGTCCCCGCACCGCCGGCCGAGACCGGCTTGCGGGGACCTAGCTCTGATCGGCGGTCGGCGCCAGGGTGATGCGCTTCACGACGGTCGGGGCAGCGGTGCTGGAGTACTTCGTGATCTGCGCAGAGTGCGCGAGGAACTGCGCCCCGTCAGCGTGGTAGTCGCTGCAGGCCCCCTGCACCGACACCGTCTTCAGGGCGGCGTTGATCGCCTTCGGGTCTGCGCTCTTCGCCTGCTCGACTGCAGCAACCGCGACCTTGACCGCGTCGTAGCTGTACGCCGCGTTCTGGGTCGGCACCGATCCGTACTTCGCCTTGTACGCCGCGACGAAGGACTCCATCGCAGAGCTCGCCGGCGCGTTGGGGTTGCACGGCTCGTTGACATAGAGGTTGCCGAGCTCCGACTTCGGAACCAGGTTCGACTGGATCGCGACCTCGATGCCGGTACCCGACATCGTCGGGATGTCGATGCCGTTCTGGGCGAACTGCTTGAGCTGGACTGCGAGGGGGTTCGGGTAGCCCCAGTCGAGCACGGCGTCGGCGCCCTTCATGTCGAGCACCTGCTGGGTGAGGTCGGTCGCGGTCGGGCTGTACTGCGCAACGGCGTACGGCTTGAGACCGAGCGCGGACAGCGCGGCCTTGGCCGAGGCGACGGCGGCGTTACCGAACGACTCGTTGGTACCCATCACGCCGATCTTCTTGAGGTGCAAGGTGTTGACCAGGTAGTCGATCCCGGCCGAGACCGTCTCGGGGTCACTGGCACCGATCGGCCAGAGGTAGTCGCTCCCACTCTGCCCGCCGTGGGCGAACTGCAGGTCGGCAGTGGTGGTCGCGAGGAGCGGGATCTGGGCGCGGTCGAGCTGGCTGGTGATCGCTTCGACCTGGCTCGGAGCCGCCATACCGAGCAACACGGATGGGTTCTTGTCCGCGGCCTGAAGGAACGACGCGACGGTGCTCTGCAGGTTCGTCGGATCCGTCGCTACCCGGAAGTCCTTGACCGGCTGACCGCCCACCCCGCCGGCAGCGTTGATCTGCTGGAGCGCGAGCAGCGCACCGTCCTGGTAGTCGTCGATCCCATAGGCGCCTTCGCCCTTGACCTCCCAGAGGAATCCGAGGGTCAGCGGTGAGGACAGGGTGAACGAGCCGGAGCTCGTCGAGCTCGAGGTGGATGCGGCCGAGGGGCTGCCTCCCGAGCTCGAGCTGCCACACGCGGAGACCGCGACGAGGCCGACCGTGGCCAGGGCCGCGAGAGCTCCCCTTGACCGCATCGACTTCTTCCGCGCCCGACTTGCGTTGACCATTTCGGTCATGTTTTGTGCTCCTCTAGGACTGGCTGAGGGCCGGGCTGACTGCGCGGCCGGTAGAGCTTGGGATTGGCCGTGCCCGAGCGCGGCTCGCCCCGAGAGATCAGTAGCGGTCGGTCGACACGCCGTACCAGGCCGGGCGGGGTACGCCCTCCGGCCACTCGCCGTCGAGCCAGGTGAGGCCCGCGACCAGCTCTTGCACCCGCCACCCGTCGTTGGTCCGGGTGAACGTGACGTCGTAGAACCCCCCGTCCGCGAGCAGCTTCTCTTCGCCTTCGGCGACGATCGTCACCATCTG
This sequence comes from Mycobacteriales bacterium, assembly GCA_035547515.1. Classification (GTDB taxonomy): domain Bacteria; phylum Actinomycetota; class Actinomycetes; order JAFAQI01; family JAFAQI01; genus DASZTV01. Next base: position 1,779 of record DASZUS010000096.1, on the reverse strand, counting down.
CGTGGCGCAGTAGAAGCGGCCGCCGCCGGTGTCTCCGGTGACGTCGAACTGGAAGTTCATGAAGTAGTGCTGGCAGGTTGCGAAGATCGCCATCGCCGGACGCAGGTAGTCCAGGATGTCCGGATACGTCGAGCGGTCACCACCGTTGCGGGTGAAGTCGATCACCGACCCGGGGACGAACACCTCGTCGAGCAGCTCCCAGCGCCTCGCGTCCACCGCGGTCGCGTACTTCGCGAGAACGGTCTGCATCTCGACGAGATCTGCGGCCTTCTGAAGGCCCGCGAGGCTGTGGTCGGACACCGGCATCTCCCTTGATCCCGTCCAACTTTTTCCGAGCGTCGAGGTTGAAAACCGTTGTGGCATCTAGCCGACGATCGAATGATGCATGATGTCTACAACTAATCCGGGTACGCCGCAAGCGAATCGGAAAAGTTTCTGACGGGGTTTCAGGAGTCCTCGAGCACCGATCACACCGCTAAGCACGCAAAGCGGTCAGAGTCTCGTCAACGGCGACTTTCGGGCTGGCCACCGACTGGAAGGCAGGTCAGATGCGCGCGTCCGCTCTCATACGACGAGGCCAGAAGGGACGTGTCTACGGCCAGCGTCGTAAGCGGGTGTTACCTTGTAGATCTGGGCTGGTCGAGAGACCCTGGTCCACCCTTAGGCGGGGATAACCCCCGCCTAAGCCCATTTCTGGGGTCTGACTGCAGTGTCCCGAGAGCTCAGCATCTTCATCGACGAGTCCGGCGACTTCGGATCCCTGCAGGCTCACTCCCCGTTCTACATCTTGGGCCTGGTCCTACACGACCAGGCCGACGACATCACGCTGGACCTCGACCGCATCCACGATGCCCTGCGCGACCGAGGACTGTCGCCAGCACATGCGATCCACACCGGACCATTGATCCGCCGCGAGGATGACTACCGGTGGATGGAACTACCGGACCGTCGCGCACTGTTCCGCGTGCTGTTTGACTTCGTACGTCGCTGCGAGGTCCAGGTACACGCCTGGACCTTCGACAAACGCGCATTGAGCGGCACCGACCAACTGATCTCGGCAATGTCCCGAGAACTGGGCTTGCTGATCAAGAACGGGCGCGCCTTCTTCCAGCAATGGGAGCGCATCGTCATCTACTACGACAACGGGCAAAAAGAGATCACCAACATCGTCAACAGTGTTCAACGCCCACCTGACCAACGTCGAGGTTCGGCGCGTAGCGCCGGCGGACTACAGCCTGTTCCAGGCCGCTGACCTGTGCTGCACGCTCGAACTTCTTCGAGCGAAGATCGGCTCAGTCGGCCTGTCCAAGTCCGAGCGAGACTTCTTCTCGACCGCCAGGGCAAGCGCCGACAGAGCGTTGAAGAAGACCTACCTGAAGCCCATCGACAAGAAGCGCTTCTCGCCGTCGTAGCTGTACGACGAGTCACTGGGACGTCAGGCGCAGCGTAGTCCCCACTGACGTTGAGCATGCTCAGTCGGCCTAAAAGTGCGGCTCGTGATCGTGCGGACTGCAACTGGCGAATGCGAGTTATGTCGATTTGTTATGTCGATTTCCGTGGCAACCTCCACCCACTTAAACACGCAGAAGCCCTCGCGGTCACCGCGGAGGCTCCGGGATTTGAACCCGGGATGGGCGATAAACCCAAACCGCATTAGCAGTGCGGCGCCATAGACCGGACTAGGCGAAGCCTCCAAAAACGGTACGGCGCAACAGCCTACAAGCCGCCCGGGCCGGTCCCTAACCGCGCTACCGCCATCCGGGTTGACTGCGATGTCAC
>DASZUS010000095.1:0-3961 GCA_035547515.1 Mycobacteriales bacterium | reverse complement strand
GTGCACTACTGCCTCGGGGCGAACCTCGCGCGCATGGAAAGTCAGCTCGGGCTGCGGCTGTTGTTCGAGCGCTATCCCGATCTCGCCGTCGTACCCGGCGGCGGACGGCGCCGCAACCTGCAGGCGCTGCGCGGCTACGAGAAGCTCGTCGTCGCGCTCAACGCCAACTGATCCGATCAGCTGAGCGGTAACCGCGCGCGGATCGTCGTCCCGCCCGCGGGCGATCGGCCGATCCGGACCTCGCCACCGAGCGCCGCCGCTCTCGCATGCATGGATCCGACTCCCACTCCAGGTGATGACATCGGGTCGAGGCCGCGGCCGTCATCGGAGACCTCGAGGATCAGTTCGCGGCCGGCGGTATCGACCCCGACACGGACGACTGCCGTCGTTCCCTGGCTGTGACGGTAGGCGTTCGTCAGTCCTTCCAGCGCGATCTGGTACGCGGCGGCTTCCACATCAGCCGGGATCTGGCCGAGCTGGACGGCGGCATCGACCGACACCGACCAGGCGCGTTCGTCGTCGGCGATGGACAGCCGGCTCGCGGCGGCGCTGATCGCCTGAACCAGCCCGAGCTCCTCGAGTTCGGCCGGGCGCAGCCCACGGGAGATCCGTCTGACCTCGTCAAGCGCGAGCGTCGCCTCTTCGTGGGCCTTGGCGATCGCTCCGGAGCTATCGGGGTCACCGACGCGCGCCGACAGCGTGTCGAGCTGCAGGCTCAGACCCACGAGATGTGGCCCGAGCCGGTCGTGCAGGTCGTGCCGGAGACGGGCCCGCTCCGCCTCGCGGGTGACCGCCAGCCGGCTGTGGGTAGCCGCGAGGTCGGTCACCAACCGCGCTGCCCGTACGGCGGGCGCGACCTGGCGGGCGATGTCCGTGAGGAGCGAAGCGTCCGTCTCGCTGAGCGACCTTTCGCCGCGTCTCGCCGCGACGACCAGTTCACCGACATGGGTTCCGTGGTGGAGCAGCGGTACGACGCGGAGATCGTCACAGCGCTCCCCACGCTCCACGGCGAGCCGCGTCCCGTCATCGGTAGGAATCCGCACCGCGACGTACGGAAGATGAAGTGTGGTGGCGACCGTCTCCGCAATGGCGGGCAGCACCGCGGCCGAGTCAGTTGCCGCTTCGAGCTGCTCGCCCACCGTGCGCAGCACCGTTGCCTGGTCACCGCGCGCGCCGTACAGCAGGTTGTCGACCGCGCGCTGCAGCGCTGCGCGTAGCGGTGCGAATGCGATCGCCACTATGGCGGTCGCGACGAGTTCGGGTGCCACGCCGGCGTCCCCGACGAGCGCACCGACCGCCGTGGCGGCCGCGGCGTAGGAGCCGACCAGTAGCGCGGTGAGCAGGGTGTAGACCAGGCTGCGGTTGATCACGGCCCGAATGCCGAGGAAGTCGCCCCGCAGGATTGCGGCGGTGACGGCGAGCGGCAGCGGTAAGAGGATGACGAGGTCGAGCCAGGCCGGCCACTTCTGGTCTCCGGCGACCAGGTTCGCGATCAGCAGCCCGATCGCCGTTGCGGAGAAGCCGAGCACGACGACGAGGCCCTGCGAGCGCCGTTGCGGGTCTCGCCACGCGCGCCACAAGGTGTGAAGAAGGCCCGCGATCGTCAGGAGCGCGAGGGCGGTCAACACCGCGCTCATGACCGAGTTGATCGTGTCGAGTCGACCCAGCGTCGCCGATCCCGTCGCGACGATCGCGCAGGTCGCGCCGATGATCCCAACCCAAATCACGGCGTAGCCGCTGATTACGAAGCGTCGGTGCCGCCCGACGAGTCCGGACGGGCGCGGGAACGTGAGCGCCAGGTAGCTCGCCGCCATCCCCCACAGGAGCAGGCAGGCCATGCCGGCGATGAGCCCGGCGAAGAACAGCGGGCGGTGGCTGGTGAGATCCGACACGTCGTAGCCGAACGTGGTGATGGCGGCATAGGCGACCAGCCCGGCGCCGAGCACGAGCAGGGTCTGCGCGGCAGAGGCTGCTCGCCGCCGGTACACCGCATAGGAGCCGAGACCCAGGATTGCCAACGCGGCGAGGAGACTGCCACCGTCGGTGCGCAGCCGGGCGCTCGTCACGTTCGGTCGGTTCGTCGCGACCGGGGCATCCTGGGCATGGCCATCGCGTTGGATCCGATACCTCAGGACCCGGTGCTCGCTCGGTGCCTTCGCGATGCCGCGCAGCCAGTCGTCGACGGGCCTGCCGTCCACGGCGACGACGAGATCGGAAGGGTGGATGTCCCGGCTCGCACCGGGAAGCGGATCGATCGTCAGTCCGCGTTGGAAGCCGGGATCGGAGATGATCGGCGCCGCGTCGCCCGGACTTGACGCTCGCCAGGCGATCCAGGCGATGGTGAGCAGGACAAGTGTGATCGCGGTGGCGATCGCCGCGTATGCGTGCCGGCCGACCGCGTCGGCGTTGTCACTCGCAGCCACGGCCCAGACCGGCGTCTCGCGCGGCCGCTACCGCAGCGGCACGGTCAGCGGCACCCATCTTCGTGAGCATCAGCGAGATCTGATTGCGGACGGTCTTCGGGGCCAGCTGAAGCCGGCGGGCGATCGCAGCGTTGTCATGACCCATCGCCAGCAGGTCGAGAATGTCGAGCTCGGGGTCGGACAATGCGGGAAACTTGCGGGTACCTGCTCGCGGCGCGCCGTCGAACAGCGCCTTGACCTGATCCGCCACCCCGGCCCCGAACACGACCTCGCCGGCGGCGGCGGCCCGCACCGCTCGCTCGATCTCCTCGCCGCGAGAGCCCTTGAGGAGGTAGCCGCAGGCCCCGGCTCGCATGGCAGCCTGCAGGGACTCATCGTCATCGTCCATCGTCAAGACGATGCAGCGGGTGGTCGCACCGGCGCGCGTCAGCTCACGAATGGCGTCGACGCCGCTTCCGCCAGGCATATGCAGGTCGACCAGCATCACGTCGGGACGCAGCCGCCGCGCGGCCTCGATCGCCTCAGCCTTCGATCCCGCGTCACCGATGACGTCAATGCCGGCCCGCCTCGCGAGCGCAGCCGTGACGCCGTCGCGGACTACCGGATGGTCGTCGACGACCATGACGCGGATCGTGCCCCCGTGCATGCCGCACAGCATGACGGAGCACCTGTCCCGGCGTCAGGGGCGAATGTCCCGCACCTGGGGGACACGTCCTCCTTGTCTTGGGGACGGTGCGGTCTCGACGCTGTGCCGGACCGCTCGTCAGGAGGCGGCACCAAGGAGGAGACAGATGAGACGAATCATTGCGACCGTCCTCACCGGAGTGGCCGCGACAGCGGGGGTGATTGGCGTCACGGCCGCCTCGAGCGCGAGTGCCACGACAGCGGAGACGTTCACCCTCATCGGGCACGTCAAGTCAGAGCACATCGTCGACCAGGGCCCGAAAGGCGACTCTGCGGGTGACTACGGCACGATCTCTGGTTCGTTGTTCAGGGACGGCAAGCACGTCGGGCGCTATCTCGGCGTCTGCACCCAGTTCGACGCCAAGGGACACAGCATCTGCCAGTTCGTGTGTTCGCACTGCCTGGCGGCCAGCTTCAGCTCCAGTCGGGATACGGCAAGGGCGTGAACGGCAACCGAGTCGTTCGTGACGCCATTGTCGGAGGAACGGGCGTCTACGCCGGCGCAACCGGCGAGGGCGTCGGCCGGGAGACGGGCCGCACGACGATCAAAGAAGTCGTCCACCTTCAGAACTGACCCAGGTGGCGATGACCATGAGGTAGAAGGTTGACACGCTGGGCGTCTCGGCCACTACCTCGTGGTCATCGCTGGTCAGCGCGGGGACCAGGTCGACGTACGCAGCAGCCGGCTGCGCCACTGGTCGCGGTAGTTCAGGGCCTCGTGCATGAACATGCCGGGTTGCTTGAGCTCCGGCGGGGTGTCTTTGGTCAGCAGCGTCATGAGCAGGTTGTTGTCGAGCACCTTCTGCCAGAGCACCGCTTCCTTGCGGCGACCCGAGCCGTACGCCGGCTGGAAG
>DASZUS010000094.1:0-3743 GCA_035547515.1 Mycobacteriales bacterium | reverse complement strand
GGTGACACCCCGGTCGCGGTGACCGCGGCGGGCACGACGACGGCGCAGCACACCGTCGTCTCCACTCTGGAGACGGTTGAGCGCGACAGCGTGCCACTGGACGGTCCCAGCGTCGCGGTCGTCGGTGACGTCGTGAAGCTTCGCGAGCGGTTGTCGTGGTGGGAGAGCAAGCCGCTGTTCGGCTGGAAGGTTCTCGTGCCGCGCACCAAGGACCAGGCGGGCGTGCTCAGCGAGCGGCTCGTGGGCTTCGGTGCCGTGCCCGTCGAGGTGCCGACGATCGCGGTCGAGCCGCCTCGCACGCCGCAGGCAGTCGACCGCGCGATCCGCGGTCTCGTGCAGGGTCGCTACGCGTGGGTCGCGCTGACCTCCGTCAACGCCGTCAAGGCGATCCGCGAGAAGATCGAAGAGCTCGGTCTCGACGCGCGTGCCCTGGCCGGCGTGAAGATCGCCTGTGTCGGCGAGCAGACGGCGGCCGCGATGGTCGCGTGGGGAATCAAGCCTGACCTCGTGCCGGCGGAAGACCAGTCCAGCGAGGGACTCGTTGCGGACTGGCCGGAGTATGACGCGGCGTACGACGCGCTCGACCGGGTGCTGTTGCCGCGTGCGGACATCGCCACCGAGACGCTGGCCGCCGGCCTGTTGGAGAAGGGCTGGCAGATCGACGACGTGACGGCGTACCGCACCGTCCGTGCCGCGCCGCCGCCCGCCGAGACCCGCGAGGCGATCAAGGCCGGCGGGTTCGACGCGGTCGTGTTCACGTCGTCATCGACGGTGCGCAACCTGGTCGGTATCGCCGGCAAGCCGCACGCGTCGAGCGTCATCGCCGTGATCGGTCCGCAGACCGCGAAGGCCGCGGAGGAGCTCGGGCTGCGCGTTGACGTCGAGGCGCCGTCGCCGTCCGCGGCGGTTCTCGTCGAGGCGCTCGCGACCTTCGGCCGGGAGCGCCGCGAGGCGGGCGAGGTCTACCCGCCAGGAAAGGCCAACAAGGCCAAGATCGTCGCCCGGAACAAGCGCAAGTAAGTCGATGTCCTTCCCTGCGTCACGACCACGCCGGCTGCGCCGCACCGCAGCACTGCGCCGGCTGGTCGCGCAGGTGGACGTCGCGGCGTCTGACCTGATCCTTCCGCTGTTCGTGAAGGAAGGTGTTGCGGAGCCGGTGCCGATCGCGTCGATGCCCGGGGTGGTTCAGCACACTCGGGACTCGGCGCGGAAAGCTGCCGCCGAGGCGGCGGCGGCTGGTGTCGGTGGCGTGATCCTGTTCGGCATCCCGGTGGTGAAGGACGCGCGCGGAAGCGCCGCGGACGATCCGAACGGGATCGTGCAACTCGCTTTGGCGGATGTCGTTGCTGAGGTCGGCGACGGCACCGTCGTGATGGCTGACCTGTGTCTCGACGAGTACACCGACCACGGGCACTGTGGGTTGCTGACGGCATCCGGTGACGTCGACAACGACGCGACCCTCGAGCGATACGCGTCGATCGCGCTGGCGCAGGCGGCGGCGGGCGTGCAGGTCGTGGGACCGAGCGGAATGATGGACGGTCAGGTCGCGGCGATCCGTTCCGCGCTCGACGGCGGTGGCTACACCGACGTCGCGATCATGGCCTACTCGGCGAAGTTCGCCTCCTCGTTCTACGGCCCGTTCCGCGACGCCGCAGAGTGCGCGCCACAGTTCGGCGACCGGTCGTCGTATCAGCAGGACCCCGCGCGATCAGCTGCCGAGTCGGTCGCGGAGGCGAAGCAGGACATCGCCGAAGGCGCGGACATCGTCATGGTGAAGCCGGCGCTGGGATACCTCGACGTGGTCCGTGCGGTGGCGGATGCGGTCGACGTACCGGTCGCGGCGTACAACGTGTCGGGCGAGTACGCGATGGTCGAAGCGGCAGCCGCCAACGGCTGGCTCGACCGCGACCGTGCGATCGGCGAGACCGTGACGTCGATCAAGCGCGCAGGGGCAGGGATCGTGCTGACCTACTGGGCGACGGAGCTCGCCTCGCGCCTCTAGCTCCATTCGCGCAAAGCAATGTGGCATTGCCCCCACGATTTGGCCGTCAACCGCCCGATTCACAGGGGCAATGGCGCATTGCTCCCCCCAGCGGCGAGCTAGTCGATGACGGCTTGGTAGACCAGCTGCCGGAGCTGAGAGCGGATCGGCCAGGTGCTCGAGGGCATCAGCTGGGTCATGAATGTCACCGCCAGGTCCTCGGCCGGATCCACCCAGAACGCGGTGCTCGCCATGCCGCCCCAGTACGCCTCACCCGGGCTGCTCATCACCTTGTACGCCACCGGGTTCCCGGTGACCGCGAGGCCCAACCCGAAGCCGACGCCGTCGAACTTCGTCTCAGCGAACAGCGGCCGGCCGAACGTCTCGAGATCGGCGCCACCAGGCAAGTGGTTCTGGCTCATGTAGCGCACGGTGCGCGGAGAGAGCAGCCGCGCACCGTCGAGCTCACCGCCGCGGACCAGCATCCGCGCAAACCGCATGTAGTCCCGGCTGGTCGACACCAGCCCACCGCCGCCGCCGAGGAACCGGGCCGGTCGCTTGAACGACTCACCGAACACGTCGTAGCGCACGTTCTCGGTCCCGTGCGGCGTGCGCGCGTAGAGCGCTGCGAGCCGATCATGATCCACCTCCGGCACGTAGAAGCCGCTGTCCGGCATGTCCAGCGGGCCGAAGATCCGCTCGGCGAAGAACGCATCGAGAGATTGGCCGGACCAGAGCTCGACGAGCCGTCCGACGACATCGGTCGCGACGGAGTACAGCCACTCGCTGCCGGGGTTGAACGCCAATGGCATCGCTGCCCAGGCGGCGACCGCGCCCGCGAGGTCTGCGCCCTTGGGCGGTCCCCATTCGAGGCCGGCGTTGCGGTAGATCTCGTCAGTCACATGGGCGTGGTGGAAGCCATACGTCAGCCCGGCGGTGTGGGTGAGCAGGTGCCACACCCGGATCGGCTCGGTGGCGGGCACCGTGACGGCCTTCGCTGCCTGGCCACCGACGTACACCTGGGGGTTCGCGAACTCCGGGATCCAGCGGGCGATCGGATCGGTCAGCTCGAAGGCGCCCTCTTCGTAGAGCATCATCGCCGCGACCGAGGTCACGACCTTGCTCATCGAGTAGATCCGCCAGATCGTGTCCGGCTCCACTGCGCGACCGGCTTCGATGTCGGCCTGCCCGTACGACGAGAGATGGGCCACCTCGTCGCGACGGCTGATCGCGATCTGCCAGCCGGGCAACCGCCCGTCGTCGACGTACTTCTCGAAGTGCCGATCGATGCGTGCCAGCCGGTCGGCGTCGAAGCCGACGCGGGCCGGGTCTGTGGTTACCCCGAAGTCCGCCATCGGCCCAGCGTGCCACCTGAAACAATGGATGTCGTGCCCGGTACCGAGTCCGCCGATCTGTTCGCCCGGGCGCAGCGTGTCACGCCCGGCGGCGTCAACTCGCCGGTGCGCGCCTTCGGCGCGGTGGGCGGTACCCCGCCGTTCATGGTCCGCGGATCAGGTCCGTTCGTCTACGACGCCGACGGCCAGGAGTACGTCGACCTGGTGTGCTCGTGGGGTCCGATGATCCTCGGGCACGCCCACCCGGCCGTGGTCGAGGCGGTGCAACGCGCTGCCACGCAGGGACTGTCGTTCGGGGCGCCGACCCCAGGGGAAGTCGAGCTCGCCGAGCTGATCTGCGCGCGTATCGCCCCGGTCACGCAGCTGCGCCTGGTGAACTCCGGTACCGAAGCCACGATGACCGCCGT
>DASZUS010000093.1:0-51096 GCA_035547515.1 Mycobacteriales bacterium | reverse complement strand
TATCACCGAGAACGACATCAACCTCGCGATCGCGTCGGACGCGGTGGTGATCGGCTTCAACGTGCGTCCTGAGGGCAAGGCGCGCGAGGCGGCCGAGCGCGAGGGTGTCGACATCCGGTACTACACCGTCATCTACCAGGCGATCGAGGAAGTGGAGGCCGCGCTCAAGGGCATGCTCAAGCCCGAGTTCGAGGAGGTGCAGCTCGGCACCGCAGAGGTACGCGAGGTGTTCCGGGTGCCGCGCATCGGCAACATCGCCGGTTCGCTGGTGCGCAGCGGGCTCATCCGCCGCAACTCGAAGGCCCGGCTGATCCGCGACGGTGTGGTCGTCGCCGACAACCTGACGGTCGACTCGCTGAAGCGGTTCAAGGACGACGCCACCGAGGTGCGTGACGGTTTCGAGTGCGGTATCGGACTCGGGTCGTTCAACGACATCAAGGTCGACGACGTCATCGAGACCTTCGAGCTGCGCGAGAAGCCGCGGGTCTGACCGGCGCCGTCGGGCTTAGAGGTGAGAGGTAGCGATGGCTGACGATGCTCGGGTACGCCGGATCAGCGTCCGGATCCGCGAGATCGTCGCGCAGTCCGTCGAGCACAACGTCAAGGACGCGCGGCTCGGCATGGTGACGATCACCGATGCCCGGCTCACGCCGGACCTGCGTGAGGCGACGGTGTTCTGGACGGTGTGGGGCGACGAGACCACGCGAGCGGACAGTGCGGCGGCGCTCGAGGCGGCCAAAGGCATGATCCGGACCGCGATCGGCCGAGCCACCGGGCTCAAGCACACCCCGTCGCTGACGTTCGTCCTCGACGCGATCCCGGAAAACGCCCATCACATCGAAGAGGTGCTCGCGCGGGCCCGCGAGGAAGACGAGCGCGTGCATGTGCTCGCGGAGCGCGCCAAGCCGGCGGGCGAGGCGAACCCCTACCGCGAGCCCGCCGGCCGAGAAGCAGAGTCAGCGGCGGAGTGAGCGACGGCCTCGTCGTCGTCGACAAGCCGGCCGGATGGACCTCGCACGACGTCGTCGCGAAGCTGCGCCGGCTCGCCGGCACCCGGCGCGTCGGGCATGCCGGCACCCTCGACCCGATGGCCACCGGCGTCCTCGTCCTCGGCGTCAACCGAGCCACGAGGCTGCTCGGGCATCTTGCGCTGCACGACAAGGTCTACGACGCGACGATCCGGCTCGGCCGGGCGACGACGACCGATGACGCGACGGGGGAGGCGCTGGGGGCCGACGTCACGCGTCAGGCCGAGTCGCTCAGCGACGCCCGGGTAGCCGAGGCGGTCGCCGGGCTGACCGGCGACATCGAGCAGGTGCCGAGCTCGGTCTCGGCGATCAAGGTCGACGGCGTCCGCGCGTACCGGAAGGTCCGAGACGGCGAGGCGGTCGAGCTCAAGGCTCGTGCCGTCACCATCTCCGAGTTCACCGTGCGGGCCCGCCGTGGCGCCGAGCTGGACGTGAGGGTGCGGTGCACGACCGGGACCTACGTGAGGGCGCTCGCGCGAGACCTCGGCGTCGCCCTCGGCGTCGGAGGACACCTCACCGCTTTGCGTCGTACCCGAAGCGGGCCCTACGACGTCGAGTCGGCGTACACCCTCGAGCAGCTCGAGCAGCGCTTCGTCGTGACGCCGCTCGCGGACGCGGTCACCCGGTCGTTCCCGCGGCTCGACGTCACAGGGGAACAGGCGATCCGGATCGGGCATGGCCAGCGCCTGCGTCTCGACCTGCCCGGCTCACCGGCAGGGGTCTTCGACCCCGCCGGCAACGTCGTTGCGCTGGTCGAGGAGCGCGACGGGGTCGCCGCGCCGCTGTGCGTGTTCGGCTAGCCAGGCAGACTGTTGCCGTGAGCGCGGAGGAGTCGATAGGGCGCAGCGTCGTCCCGATAGGGGTGTTCGACGGTGTCCACCGCGGTCACCAGCGCGTCCTGCAGCATGCCGTCGTTGCCGCGAAGGAGCGGGACGCGCGGGTTGTCGTCGTCACCTTTCACCCACACCCGACCGCGATCCTCGCGCCCAAGCATGTCCCGCCGATGATCACCACGCTGGAACGCCGCCTCGACCTGCTGCATCGCCACGGCGCGGACGAGGTCGAGGTGCTCGAGTTCACCCGCGAGTTGTCGCTGCTGTCGGCGGACGAGTTCGTCGAGCGGGTGCTGGTCGGGAAGCTGTCGGCGGTGCAGATCGTGGTCGGCCGCAATTTCAGGTTTGGGCATCGCGCCTCGGGTGACGTCGACCTGCTTCGCAAGCACAGCCTCGCGGTCGACGACGTGCCGCTGCTCACGGAGGGCGGCACGGTCTCCTCGACTATGGTCCGTGACTACATCGTGCACGGGGACGTCGAGGCGGCGGCATCGGCTCTCGGCCGGCTGCATCTCGTCGAGGGGCCGGTGGTGCGCGGTGACGCGCGAGGACGCGCGCTCGGCTTCCCGACGGCGAACGTCGCGGTAGACGAGGTGATCGCGGTGCCCCAGGACGGCGTCTACGCCGGGTGGCTGACCCGCGCCGACGGCCAGCGGATCAAGGCCGCGATCAGCGTCGGGACCAACCCGACCTTCGACGGGGTCGAGCGACGGGTCGAGGCCTACGCCATCGACGTCGGCCACGACCTCGACCTGTACGACGAGCACGTGGTGGTCGAGTTCGCGAACCGGCTGCGCGGCATGGAACGGTTCTCCGGCGTGGAGGCGCTCATCGACCAGATGCACCGCGACGTCGACACCACGCGGACCATGCTCGGCTGACCGCCACGCTCAACTGACACGGGTGTGACTCAGTCGGCTACACTTGCCAGGTCACAAGAGTCTGCCCCTGTGGTGCAACCCTGCGGGCTGATCAATCAGGAGATTCACTTTGCCGCTCGACGCAGCCGTCAAGCAACAGATCATCAGCGAGCACGCCACCAGCGAAGGTGACACCGGCTCGCCCGAGGTCCAGATCGCACTGCTGACTCGGCGGATCTCCGACCTCACCGAGCACATGAAGGCTCACAAGCACGACTTCCACACCCAGCGGGGACTGCTGCTGCTCGTCGGCCGTCGCCGGCGGATGCTGCGCTACCTGGAGAGTGTGGACGTCCAGCGCTACCGCGCATTGATCGAGCGACTCGGCCTTCGCCGATAGCCCGGTCCGACACCGAACCCGCACGAAGAGTTCGAAAGACGCGAGCCTCGGTCCTCGGTAGTGGCGGCCGGACATTGGGATCGATACACCCAGCCCGTCCGCTTCGATCGATGACCGGGCCCGTCGGACTCGCGCCCTACGTGCCGAACCGAACGGAGAGCCCATGACGGGCACCGACAACACCGATACCTACAGCGCCGAAGCGGTCCTCAAGTGCTCGCTCGGCGAGCGCACCATCCGCTTCGAGGCCGGCCGGCTCGCCCAGCAGGCCGCCGGCTCCGTCGTCACCTATCTCGACGGCGACACGATGGTCCTGTCGGCCACGACCGCGTCGAAGGCTCCCAAGGAGCAGTTCGACTTCTTCCCGCTCACCGTCGACGTGGAAGAGCGCCAGTACGCCGCCGGCAAGATCCCTGGTTCCTTCTTCCGGCGCGAGGGCCGGCCGAGCGAGGACGCGATCCTCACCTGCCGACTGACCGACCGCCCGCTTCGCCCGAGCTTCGCCAAGGGCTTGCGCAACGAGATCCAGATCGTCTCGACGGTGCTGGCGCTCGACCCCGACCACCTCTACGACGTCGTCGCGATCAACGGCGCGGCCTGTTCCGTGCTGCTGGCCGGGCTGCCGTTCTCGGGCCCGGTCGCCGGTGCTCGGGTCGCGCTGATCGACGGTGAGTGGGTGCCCTTCCCGACGTACTCCGAGCTCGAGCGTGCCGTCTTCGACATGGTCGTCGCCGGGCGCGTGGTCGAGGGCGGGGACGTCGCGATCATGATGGTCGAGGCCGAGGCCACCGAGCACACCATCGAGCTCGTCGCCGCCGGCGCGGTTGCGCCGACCGAGGAGGTCGTGGCGCAGGGCCTCGAGGCCGCCAAGCCGTTCCTCGCCGCGATCGCCACCGCTCAGCAGCAGCTCGCCGACCAGGCCGCCAAGGAGACCCGCGAGTTCCCGGTCTTCCTGGAGTACGGCGACGACGTCCTCGAGGCGGTCACCGCCGCGGTGAGCGACGAGCTCGCCAAGGCGCTGACGATCGCCGACAAGCAGGAGCGCGAGGCGGAGCTCGACCGGGTCAAGGACCTCGCCAAGGAGCGGGTCGCCGCTGACTTCGAGGGCCGCGAGAAGGAGATCGGCGGCGCGTTCCGCTCGCTGACCAAGAAGCTGGTCCGCCAGCGTGTGATCAAGGACGGCGTCCGCATCGACGGCCGCGGGGTCCGCGACATCCGCTCGCTGTCCGCCGAGATCGACGTCGTCCCGCGGGTGCACGGGTCCAGCCTGTTCGAGCGCGGCGAGACGCAGATCCTCAACGTCGCGACGCTGAACATGCTGCGCATGGAGCAGCTCGTCGACACGCTTTCACCCGAGACGCGCAAGCGCTACATGCACCACTACAACTTCCCGCCGTACTCGACCGGTGAGACCGGTCGCGTGGGCTCGCCGAAGCGCCGCGAGATCGGCCACGGCGCGCTTGCCGAGCGGGCGCTCGTCCCGGTGCTCCCGAGCAAGGAGGAGTTCCCGTACGCGATCCGTGCGGTCTCCGAGGCGCTCGGTTCCAACGGCTCGACCTCGATGGGCTCGGTCTGCGCCTCGACGCTGTCGCTGATGGCGGCCGGCGTGCCGCTCAAGGCGCCGGTGGCGGGCATCGCGATGGGCCTGATCAACGAGGGTGACGACTTCGTGACGCTCACCGACATCCTCGGCGCCGAGGACGCGTACGGCGACATGGACTTCAAGGTCGCCGGCACTCGTGACTTCGTCACCGCGCTGCAGCTCGACACCAAGCTCACCGGCATCCCCGCCTCGGTCCTGGCAGGTGCGCTGCAGCAGGCGCGTGACGCCCGGATGACGATCCTCGACGTGATGGCTGACGCCATCTCGGAGCCCGGCGAGATGTCGCCGTTCGCCCCGCGGATCATCACCGAGAAGATCCCGGTCGACAAGATCGGCGAGGTGATCGGGCCCAAGGGCAAGATCATCAACCAGATCCAGGCCGACACCGGCGCCGACCTCACGGTCGAGGACGACGGGACGATCTACATCTCGGCGGTCGGAGGCGAGGCGGCCGAAGCGGCGCTTCGCGCGATCCGCTCGATCGTGTCCCCGCATCTGCCCGAGGTGGGAGAGCGTTACCTCGGCACGGTTGTGAAGACTACGACCTTCGGTGCGTTCATCTCGCTGATGCCCGGCAAGGACGGTCTCCTGCACATCTCGCAGATCCGCAAGCTCGCCGGTGGCAAGCGCGTGGAGAACGTCGAGGACGTGCTGGCGGTCGGGCAGAAGGTCCAGGTCGAGATCGGCGAGATCGACCCGCGCGGGAAGCTCTCGCTCGTGCCGGTGCTCGACGATGCGGCCGAGGCCTCCTCGTCCGAGGGTTCGACCGAGGGATAACCGTGCCGGTCGATCTCGCCGGACGGGCGCAGCGACCCGGTTCGACACAGACGCTGCTCACCTCGCCCGACGGCGGGGTGATGCGGCGGACCGTTCTGCCCGGGGGTGTCCGGGTGCTGTCCGAGACGGTGCCCGGCGTCCGGTCCGTCGCCTTCGGCGTCTGGATCGGCGTCGGCTCGCGTGACGAGGCCCCGTCGCTTTCGGGTGCCTCGCACTACCTCGAGCACCTGCTGTTCAAAGGCACCCGTCGTCGCGACGCACTGGAGATCTCCGCTGCCCTCGACGAGGTCGGCGGTGAGCTCAACGCGTTCACCGCGAAGGAGTACACCTGCTTCTACGCACGGGTGCTCGACGTCGACGTACCGATCGCCGTCGACGTCATCTGCGACATGGTCACGTCATCGGTGATCGCATCAGGTGAGGTTGAGAACGAGCGCGGGGTCATCCTCGAAGAGATCGCCATGCACGACGACGATCCGGGCGACTCCGTCCACGACACGTTCGCCTCCCTGGTGTGGCCGACTGATCCGCTCGGGCGGCCCGTGCTCGGATCGGTCGAGTCGATCGAGGCGATGAGCCGCAACGCGATTGCGGGGTACTACCGGCGGCGCTACCGCCCGGAGCAGCTCGTCATCACTGCGGCCGGCAACGTCGACCATGCCCAGCTGGTCAGGCTGGTCAAGAAGGCGTTTGCCGACGTCCCGGTCGACGACAACGCGCTGCCCTCCGCGCCCCGGGCGGCGCGACGAGCGCCGGCCTTCACCATCGGCTCGACCGTGCAGCACCGGCAGACCGAGCAGGCGAACCTCGTTCTCGGTTGTGCCGGGCTGCCGCGCGCCGACCGCCGACGCTTCGCGCTCGGCGTGCTCAACGCGGCCGTCGGCGGAGGCATGTCGTCTCGGCTGTTCCAGTCGGTGCGCGAGCGCCACGGCCTGGCGTACTCGGTCTACTCCTTCGCCTCGCACTACGCGGACGCCGGCATGTTCGGCGTCTACGCGGGTTGTCACCCGAAGCGGGTCCAGCAGGTCCTCGACCTGTGCCGCGAGGAGCTCTCACTGGTGGCCGGCGGGGAGCTGTCCGCAGCGGAGCTCGAGAGAGGGCGCGGTCAGATGCGCGGGGGCTTCGTGCTGGGTCTCGAGGACACCGGATCCCGGATGAGCCGGCTCGGCAAGAGCGAGCTGGTCTACGGCGAGCTGATGACGGTCGACGAGGTCATCGCCGCCATCGACGCGGTGACCCTGGACGACGTCCGGGAGGTTGCGGCAGATCTGTTCACGCGACCCACGTCGCTTGCCGTGATCGGTCCCTACGACTCGGGGCGGCGGTTCGCGGCATGAGCTCCCCGAAGATCAAGGTCGGCGTGCTCGGCGCGAGAGGGCGGATGGGCGGCGAGGTCTGCCGCGCAGTGGAGGCGGCCGACGATCTCGAGCTGGTCGCTGCGATCGACGTCGGTGACGACCGTACGGCGCTGACTGCCGCCGACGTGGTTGTCGACTTCACCACCCCTTCGGCCGTGATGGACAACCTGGCGTGGTGCATCGATCACGGCCTGCACTGCGTGGTCGGGACGACCGGGTTCGACGAGGCGCGCCTGGCAACCCTGCGCACCCGGCTCGATGCCGCGCCGGATGTCAGCGTGCTGGTCGCGCCGAACTTCGGAATCGCCGCGGTGCTGATGATGCGGTTCGCGGCGATTGCTGCGCCGTACTTCGACTCGGTCGAGATCGTCGAACTGCACCACCCGAACAAGGTGGACGCCCCCAGCGGAACGGCCCGGCGCACCGCGGAGCTGATCGCGCAGGCGCGGGCCGGGCGGAAGTCGCCCGACGCCACCACGCAGGAGCTTGCCGGCGCGCGCGGCGCCGAGGTCGACGACGTGCGGATCCACGCGGTGCGGCTTGCCGGGCTGGTCGCTCACCAGGAGGTCTTGCTCGGCGGCGACGGCGAGACCCTGACGATCCGCCACGACTCGCTGTCGCGTGAGTCGTTCATGCCCGGGGTGCTGCTCGCGGTCCGCAATGTCGCGGCGCAGCCCGGGCTGACCGTCGGGATCGACTCACTGCTCGGCTTGTAGGACTTCGGGCAGGGCCGCTGCGAGGCGGTCATAGTCGTCCGGCGTGTTGTAGACCTGCCCGCAGATCCGGACCCAGCTCTTGTCGTGCAGCGGCATCAGCGAGACCTCGATGCCCTTTGCAGCGAGAGCGGCTTCGACCCGACGCGCAGCCTCAGCGTCGAGCGTGACCGGCAGCTCGATGATCCGCATCGCGGCGCGGAACTGCGCCTCGATCGGCGAGTGAGAGTCAAGGGCGGCGGCGACGCGCTTGGCGCCGTCGTCGACGATCTCGCGCTGACGTCGACGTACCTCGCCCCAGCCGCCGAGCGTCGACCAGAAGCCGAGTGCCGCCGGGATTGCGAGGATCGTGGTCGGGTCGAACGTGCCGGTCCAGTCGAACGACTCGCGGAGGCCGGCCGCGAAGCCGTGCGAGGCGATCTGCGGCCGGATGGTGTCGCGCCACTCGGCGGCGACGTGCAGGTAGGCCGCGGCCCGCGGCGAGCAGATCCACTTGTGCATGTTCCCGACCCAGAAGTCGGCGCCGATCTGCGCGAGGTCCGCCTCGATCTGACCCGGAGCATGCGCGGCGTCGACGAGTACCGGTACGCCGCGCTCACGCGCTGCCGCGACGATGTGCGCGACCGGGAAGACGAAGCCGGACAGCGACGCGACCGCGTCGACGACGAGCAGCCTCGTCCTCGGCGTGATCCGCTCGGTGATCGCGGCGACGACGTCTCGAGAGGTCTTCAGCTCCAGCGGGACGTGCGCCACGACGGGGACAGTGCCGAACTTGGCGGCGCTGCGGGCGAACTGTGCCGTCACCGCCCCGTACCTGTGGTCCGTCGTGAGGAGCTCGTCACCGGGGGCGAGGCTCGGCTCGAGCGAGGCGATGACGGCGGCGGTGCCAGCGGTCGCGTTCGGCACGAAGACCGAGCCGGCGGGATCACCGTTCAGCAGTGCCGCGACCATCTCGCGCACCCGATCGAGCTTTCTCGGCAGGTCGCGCGCCAGGAGGGCGGCCGGATTGGCCTCCATCTGCAGCCGCAGCTCGGCCGCCGCCATCGCGACGGGTTTCGGGAGCGCGCCGAAGGCGCCTTGGTTGAGGTACGCGACCTCGGGATCAAGCTGCCAGTCGGTGACGTCGCCCATGTAGGAATCGTTTCGCAGAACTCGCCACGGGCCCAACCGATAATCGCCACGTCAGGCCGGGGCGACGAACTTTCCGGAGGCGAGACGGAGCCGATTCACCACGGCGTGCATGCGCGAAACGTAGCGCCTGAGCCGATCACGTCAGCAAGACTGGGGAGGTGATCGACGTCGACGAGGACACGTTCGGCGAGCTGGTCGAGGCTGCTATCGCGACCATCCCGGATGAGATTCGCAAGCGGATGCGCAACGTGGCGATCGCCGTCGAGGACGGTGCTGAGCGACCCAACCTGCTGGGTCTCTACCAGGGCGTGCCGCTTACGTCACGTACGACGGCGTACGCCGGGGTGCTCCCGGACCAGATCACGATCTTTCGCCTTCCGATCCTGCGCCGGTGCCGCACTCTCGACGAGGTCGTCCACCAGGTCCGGGTAACCGTGATCCACGAGGTCGCCCACCACTTCGGTATCGACGACGACCGGCTGCACGAGCTCGGCTGGGCGTAGCACCGCCGACGTGCGCGACCGGGTCAGGCCGTGGTCGGAGGATCCGACAGCGGCGTCATCGGCGCGGAGGGCATCGGCGGCACCGGAGCGGGCGGCATCTGTGCCTCGGTGGGCAGAGTGGCCTCCTGCTGCCGCCCCGCCTCGTACCCGGCGACGTCGACCTGGCGGTCAGTGTCGCGAAGCCCGCCGCGACGGCCGAGCTCGATCGCGAGAGTCGACGCCGCCGCGCCCAGCCCGAGCGCTCCGAGCATCGCGGGCAGGCCATGCCGGCTCTTGTGGCGCAGGGCGTCGATCGAGACCGGACCGGGCCCGCCGTCGACGATCGCCATGAGGGCCGCGATCAGGACCAGGTTGTACTCGTAGCCGCGGTTGGTGATCCAGACGCCGTTGGGGAGGTGCACCTTGCGGATGGCGGTGATCATCGTCCCGATGAGCGATGCGGCAGCCAGCGGCGTCATCGCGCCGAGCGCCAGGAGCGTGCCGCCCGTGGTCTCCGTCACGCCAGCCGCGTAGGCGTGCACCTTGGCGGGGCGCATCTCGATCCCGTCCATCATCTTCGCGGTTTCCTCTATGCCGGGCCCATCGAACTTGGCCTGCAGCTTCTGAAGGCCGTGGCCCACGAAGAGCCCGCCGATGACCACGCGCGCAACGAGACGTCCACTGTTCATGTCGCATCTCGTTCCCGCTTCGACGTCGAGGTAACGTCGGCAGGGCGGCTGGCTGAGCCGCCGCACGCGAGTGACGCGGGGGAGGTGGAGATGGTCGACCGTCAGTACGAAGACCTGCTGCGGCTGGTCCTGGACACCGGCGTGCACAAGGCGGACCGGACGGGGACCGGCACCCGCAGCATCTTCGGCCACCAGCTCCGCTACGATCTCGCCACCGGCTTCCCGCTGATCACCACCAAGCGGGTTCACTTCAAGTCCGTCGCCATCGAGCTGCTGTGGTTCCTGCGTGGCGAGGGCAACGTCAAGTGGCTGCACGAGAACGGCGTCACGATCTGGGACGAGTGGGCCGACGCCAACGGCGACCTCGGTCCGGTCTACGGCGTGCAGTGGCGCTCCTGGCCGACCCCTGACGGCGGCTCGATCGACCAGATCAGCCAGCTGCTCGAGACCCTGCGCCGTGATCCCGACTCCCGCCGGATGGTGGTGTCGGCGTGGAACGTCGCATCGCTCGGCGAGATGGCACTGCCGCCGTGCCACATGATGTTCCAGTTCTACGTAGCCAACGGCCGCCTGTCCTGCCAGATGTACCAGCGCAGCGCCGACCTGTTCCTCGGGGTGCCGTTCAACATCGCCAGCTACGCGCTGCTGGTGCATCTGGTCGCCCAGCAGTCCGATCTCGAGCCCGGCGAGCTCATCTGGACCGGTGGGGACTGTCACATCTACGACAACCATCACGACCAGGTCATCGAGCAGCTCTCCCGTGAACCGTTCCGGTTCCCGCAGCTCGAGGTACGTCGCGCGGACTCCCTGTTCAGCTACTCCTACGACGATCTCGACCTCGTCGGCTACGAGCACCATCCCGCGATCGCCGCACCTGTCGCGGTATGACCGTCGCGCTCATCTGGGCGCAGGCCGACGGCGGGGTGATCGGCAACGCCGGCGGGATCCCCTGGCGCCTGCCGGAGGACCAGGCTCGCTTCAAGGAGCTGACCATGGGCGGGTCGGTGCTGATGGGCCGGCTGACCTGGCAGTCCCTTCCGCCGTCGGTGCGCCCGCTGCCGGGCCGCGACAACCTCGTCCTCACCAGGAACCCGTCGTGGGCGGCGGAGGGAGCCACCCGGGTCGAGTCCGTGCAGGCAGCGATCGCACTCGCGCCCGGCGACCTCTGGGTGATCGGGGGCGCCGCGGTCTACGAAGCGGCGCTGCCGTTGGCGGACCGGGTGGAGGTGACCTACGTCGACCTGACCTGCGCGGGCGACGTCGTGGCCCCGACGCTCGATGACAACTGGCGGCTGACATCCGACGGCGAGTGGGAGACCTCGAGGACCGGCCTGCGCTTCAAATGCGCGACGTACCGGCGGACCGCCGCGATACCGTCGAGCCCATGAGCAGCGCCCCCTTCGGAACCTTGCTGACCGCGATGGTCACACCGTTCACGGCCGACGGCGCTTTGGATCTCGACGCCGCGGCGCGGGTGGCGACCCACCTCGTCGAAGCGGGCAACGATGGCCTGGTGGTCAGCGGTACGACGGGGGAGTCGCCCACCACTACCGACGAGGAGCAGGACCGGCTGCTGCGCGCTGTCATCGAGGCGGTGGGTGACCGGGCGCAGGTTGTCGCCGGCGTCGGCACCAACGACACCGCCCACACCGTCGAGCTGGCCAAGCACGCCGAGAAGGCGGGAGCGTCCGGAGTGCTCGTCGTCACGCCGTACTACTCCAAGCCGCCGCAAGCGGGCCTGCTCGCGCACTTCACCGCGGTTGCCGACGCGACCGGGCTGCCCGCGATGCTCTACGACATCCCCGGGCGTAGTGGGGTCCCGATCTCGACGGAGACCCTCCTCCGCCTCGCCGACCACCCTCGCATCGTTGCCGTCAAGGACGCGAAGGGTGACCTGGCAGCCTCGACCGAGGTCATCGCGAAGACCGATCTCGCCTACTACTCGGGTGACGACGTCCTCAACCTTCCGCTGCTTGCCGTCGGCGCGGTCGGGATGGTGAGCGTCGTCTCCCACGTCTGCAGCCCTCAGCTTGTCGCGCTCGCGGCGGCGGTGCAGCGCGGAGACCTGCCCGAGGCCAGGCGCCGCAACGCGGAGATCTGGCCGGCGATCATCGGGATCATGACCCGCACCCAGGGCGCGATCATGGCCAAGGCGGCCCTCGAGCTGCTCGGAACGCTGTCGAACCGTACGACGCGCCAGCCCCTGGTCGACGCCACCCCCGAGCAGGTGGACCTGCTCCGCGACGATCTGCGCGCCGCCGGTCTGGGCGTCTGAGGCGCCTTGTCGCACCCGCATCCGGAGCTCGGACCTCCGCCGCCTCTGGTCGCGCACGGGCTGCGCATCGTCGCGCTGGGGGGCATTGGCGAGATCGGTCGCAACATGACGGTCTTCGAGCACGCCGGCCGGCTGCTCGTCGTCGACTGCGGCGTGTTGTTCCCGGAGACCGAGCAGCCAGGGATCGATCTGATCCTGCCGGACTTCTCCTACCTTCGCGATCGGTGGGACGACCTCGATGCGATCGTGCTGACCCACGGTCACGAGGACCACATCGGCGCCGTGCCGTATCTGCTTCGCGAGAAGGCTGACGTGCCTCTGGTCGGTTCGCGCCTGACGCTGGCCCTGGTCGAGGGGAAACTCCGCGAGCACCGCATCGACCCGCTGACCCTCGAGGTACGCGAGGGCCAGACGGAGCGGCTCGGGCCCTTCGACTGCGAGTTCTTCGCGGTGAACCACTCCATCCCCGACGCGCTCGGCGTGGCACTTCGCACGGCGGCCGGCACGGTCCTGCACACCGGCGACTTCAAGATGGACCAGCTCCCACTCGACGGGCGGATCACCGATCTGGGCGGCTGGGCAAGGCTCGGCGCCGAGGGTGTCGACCTGCTGATGAGCGACTCCACCAACGCGGAGGTCCCCGGCTTCGTCACCGCCGAGCGGGAGATCGGCCCGGTCCTCGACGATGTGTTCCGCGGGGCGAAGCGACGCATCATCGTGGCCTCCTTCGCATCACACGTGCACCGGGTCCAGCAAGTGCTCGACGCGGCGGCCGCCCACCGCCGCCGGGTGGCGTTCATCGGCCGCTCGATGGTGCGCAACATGGGGATCGCCCGCGATCTCGGCTATCTGGAGGTACCGCCCGGGCTGATGGCGGACCTGAAGGAGATCGACGAGCTCCCGCCCGAGCAGGTCGTGCTGATCTCCACCGGCTCGCAAGGCGAGCCCATGTCGGCGCTGTCCCGCATGGCCAACCGAGACCACCAGCAGATCCGGATCGAGCCGGACGACACCGTCGTCCTCGCGTCGTCCCTGGTTCCCGGCAACGAGAGCGCGGTCTTCCGCGTCATCAACGGCCTGAACCGCCTCGGCGCGCATGTCATCTCCAAGGAGACGGCGATGGTGCACGTCTCCGGCCACGCGCCGGCAGGCGAGCTGCTCTACGTGCTCAACATGACGCGGCCCTCCAACGTCATGCCGATCCACGGCGAGTGGCGTCACCTGCGCGCCCACGCCGAGCTGGCGATAGCCAGCGGAGTGCCCCGCTCGAATGTCGTCCTTGCCGAGGACGGCGTGGTCGTCGACCTGGTCGACGGCCGCGCGTCGATCGTCGGGGCGATCCCGGCGGGCTACGTGTACGTCGACGGGCAGGGCGTCGGCGACGTCGGCGAGCAGTCGCTGAAGGACCGGCTGATCCTCGGGGGCGACGGGTTCGTGACGATCGTGGTGGTCATCGACTCCGTCACCGGGAAGGTGGCCGCCCCCGCGGAGATCTTCGCGCGCGGGTTCTCGGAGGATCCGGCGGTCTTCGACGCCGTGGTGCCGCTGGTCGAGGAGTCCCTCGCCGAGGCCGGGCGGGAGGGCGCGACCGACCGTCACGAGCTGCAGCAGCGGGTACGCCGCGTCGTCGGGAAGTGGGTCAGCGACACCCATCGACGCCGCCCGATGATCATCCCGGTGGTTCTCGAGGTGTAACCCGCGGCGTCCGAGTCCAGCGTGGCTCATGTGACTGATGTTGCGCAGGGGTTATCGTCGGCGAATGCCCACCAAGGCGCCAGCGCGCCCGCGCTCAGGCGGCTCGACGCGCAAGCCGTCGAGCACGTCGCGCAGCACCTCGCCGCGCGCCCGCTCGACGTCCACTCGCTCGCGGACGACCTCGGTCCGCCGAGCCCCGGCCCGCCGTCCCCGCCAGCCAGGGCTGACCGTCCGGCTGTTCCGTGCCTTCGGCCGGCTGCTCGCCGGCATCTGGATGCTCATCGCCCGTGCGGTCGGCGGGACGGCACGAAGCCTCGGTGGTGGCGCTCGCGACCTCGACCCGGCCCACCGCCGGGACGGCGCCGGCCTGGCCGCCCTCGCGATCGCGCTCGTGGTCGCGGTGGGTGCCTGGGCTGATGCTGCCGGGCCGTTCGGTCACGATCTGACCGTCGCGCTGCGGACCTTCATCGGGTCGGGTGTGATGGTGCTGCCTCTGGCTCTTGTCGCCGGCGCGTGGCGGCTGCTGCGCCGTCCTGCCCCGCAGGACGCGCCCCGCGGCCGCGTCATCATCGGCTGGATCGCTACGGCCGCAGGGGTGCTCGGCATCCTCGACCTCGCGCACGGCGACCCCGCGAAGGAAGCCGCGCGTCGGGGTGCGGGCGGCCTCGCCGGCGTGCTCGCCGGTTCGCCGCTGTCGACAGCGGTCACCTCCTACCTCGCGATCCCGTTGCTGGCCCTGGTGGCGGCCTTCGGCCTGCTGGTCGTGACCGGCACGCCGCTTCATGCCGTTCCCGACCGTCTGCGGCGCCTGCGACCCGGCAGCGAGGATTCTCCGGACGAGGTCATCGACCTCGACGCCGGCACCCAGGTCACCGAGCCGATCAAGCGAAAGAAGCGCCACGCGTCGATCGCGTCGACCGACGAGGACGCGCCGTTCGCGGCCTCTCCGGTGCTCGCGGAGGACAAGCCGAAGGCGACAGACGACCAGCCGACGCAGGTCATCACCCTGCCGGACGGCATCGGCGGAGCGCACACCGAGCCGGCCACCGGCCCGTTGCCCTCCCCGGCACCTTCGCCGCGGGGCGCCGAGCCGGTGAAGCCCGCCCAGCTCACCCTCGCCGACGGGGTCTACCAGCTGCCGTCGGTCAGCATGCTTCGCGAGGGCTCCGCGCCGAAGGCGCGGAGCAAGGTCAACGACGCCGTCATCGAGGCGCTGACCCAGGTGTTCGCGGAGTTCGACGTCGATGCTTCCGTGGTCGGCTTCAGCCGTGGGCCGACCGTCACCCGCTACGAGGTCGAGCTCGGCCAGGCGGTGAAGGTCGAGCGCATCAAGGCGCTGCTGCGCAACATCGCCTACGCCGTGAAGAGCCCGGACGTGCGGATCATCGACGTGATCCCGGGCAAGTCGGCGATCGGCATCGAGATCCCCAACACCGACCGCGAGACGGTCAGCCTCGGCGACGTCCTGCGTTCCCCGGTGGTGACCCGCGACCACCACCCCCTCGTGGTCGCGCTGGGCAAGGACGTCGAGGGCCGGTTCATCGCGGCGAACCTCGCGAAGATGCCGCACATGCTGATCGCCGGCGCGACCGGCGCCGGCAAGAGCACCTGCATCAACGCGCTGATCACCTCGGTGCTCGCCCGGGCGACACCTGACGAGGTGCGGCTCGTGCTGATCGACCCGAAGCGGGTCGAGCTGTCGACCTACCAGGGCATCCCGCACCTGATCACCCCGATCATCACCAACCCGAAGAAGGCCGCGGAGTCTCTCGCGTGGGTTGTCCGCGAGATGGAGCTCCGCTACGACGACATGGAAGCCGCCGGCGTCCGCCACATCGACGACTTCAACGCGAAGGTCCGCAGCGGCAAGCTGACCCCGCCGCCCGGCAGCGACCGGGTCTACGCGACGTACCCGTATCTGCTGGTGATCGTCGACGAGCTTGCCGACCTGATGATGGTCGCGCCGCGCGACGTGGAGGAGTCGGTGGTGCGCATCACCCAGCTCGCCCGTGCCGCGGGCATCCACCTCGTGCTGGCGACTCAGCGGCCCAGCGTGGACGTCGTGACCGGCCTCATCAAGGCCAACGTCCCGAGTCGGCTGGCGTTCGCCACGGCCAGCCTCACCGACTCACGGGTCATCCTCGACCAGCCCGGCGCCGAGAAGCTGGTCGGCGGCGGCGACGCGCTGTTCCTGCCGATGGGCGAGAGCAAGCCGATGCGGCTGCAGGGGGCCTACGTCTCCGACGCCGAGATCGAAGCGGTCGTCGCCCACTGCAAGAAGCAGATGGCGCCGGTCTACCGCGACGACATCCTCGAGAACGCCGCGCCGCGCCGCGAGGTCGACAGCGACATCGGCGACGACCTCAACCTGTTGTGCCAGGCCATCGAGCTCGTGGTCACGACTCAGTTCGGGTCGACGTCGATGCTGCAGCGCAAGCTGCGAGTGGGCTTTGCCAAGGCAGGTCGCCTCATGGATCTCATGGAGAGCCGCGGCGTGGTCGGTCCGAGCGAGGGGTCGAAGGCTCGCGACGTGCTCGTCCGGCCCGAGGATCTGGAGAGCATTCTGACCACTTTGCGTGGGGTTTGACGCCCACCTAGACTTTCTCTTGCGTCCCACTGTCAACGAAGGCCGGTCTTTCGTGTCCGTCGGCGAAACCCTGTCGAGCGCCCGGCGCTCCCTGGGGCTGTCTCTAGACGACGTTGCGAGTGAAACTCGCATCCGCGCGTCGCTGATCGCTGCGATCGAGCGGGACGACTTCGAGCCGTGCGGTGGGGCGGTCTACGCCCGTGGCCACCTGCGCAGCATCGCTCGGGTGCTCGGCATCGACGCGGGTCCGATCGTCGCCGAGTACGACGCGACCCACCACTCCGAGCTCCCTCCGGTCGCCGCCAGCGTGGCGCCTCAGCCGACCGACACCGACCTGCTCGCTCGTACCCAGAACCGAGGCCGGCCGAACTGGACCGCGGCGATGGGCGTGGCCCTTGCGGCGGTGTGCGTGCTCGCGCTGGTGGGGCTGCTGATCAGCCACTCGGGTGGAGGCGGCAAGCACCCCACGCAGGCGGCACAGTCTCCGGCCACGGTGGTGACGCAGCCGTCCTCCTCGACCCCGGCGTCACCGCCCCCGACGACTGTCGCCGAGATCCCGCCGACCAAGGCCACCATGGTGGTGCGGGTGCTGGAGTCGCCCACCTGGCTCGAGATCACCAGCCACAACGGCTCACGGGTGATCTTCGAAGACACCCTGCCCGCCGGTTCCCACAAGATCTTCACGGCCGCGGGCGGGCTCGGATACGTGATCGGCAACGCGCCCGCGGTCGACCTCGTGGTCAACGGACACGACGTCGGCACGCCGCCGTCGGACGGCAGCGTCGCCCGCGGCAGCATCCAGCCGGGATCGGACACGATCCAACCGGCCTGAGCCGCGATCCCGCGGTCGTTAGGCTGGATCGGTGCCGCAGTCCGTCGCTCTCGTCACTCTCGGCTGCGGTCGTAACGAGGTCGACTCCGAAGAGCTCGCAGCACGGCTCGAGCAAGGCGGCTGGCAGCTCACCGATGACGTGGACTCGGCCGACGCCGTCCTGGTCAACACCTGCGGCTTCATCGAGGCCGCCAAGCGCGACAGCATCGAGACCCTGCTCGACGCGGCGGACGGCGGTCGGCCGGTCGTTGCGGTCGGCTGTCTCGCGGAGCGGTACGGCGCGGGGCTGGCCGCCGAGCTCCCCGAGGTGTCGATCCTCAGCTTCGACGACTACCCCGACATCGCCGGACGCCTCGACGACATCGTCGCGGGGCGGGTTCGCCCGGCGCACGAACCGCGCGACCGGCGAACCCTGCTGCCGCTGACGCCGGTCGAGCGACCCCGCGGGTCGATCGACATCGGGATCCCGGGGCACGTAGGTGGGCCCAGGTCCGTGGTGCGGCGCCGGCTCTCCGGAGACCCCGTCGCGCCGCTCAAGCTGGCGTCGGGCTGCGACCGCCGGTGCGCGTTCTGCGCGATCCCGTCGTTTCGCGGCGCGTTCGTCTCGCGGCCGCCGGACGACATCGTCGCGGAGGCCCAGTGGCTTGCCGACCACGGCGCGCGCGAGCTGTTCCTCGTCAGCGAGAACTCGACGTCGTACGGCAAGGACCTCGGCGACCTGCAGGCCCTCGAGAAGCTGTTGCCGCGGCTGGCCGGCGTGCCGGGTGTGCTGCGGGTTCGGCTGTCCTACCTGCAGCCGGCTGAGGTGCGCCCGACGCTGCTCGACGCGATCGCCGGCACACCGGGTGTCGCGTCGTACTTCGACGTCTCCTTCCAGCACGCGAGCGAACCCCTCTTGCGGCGCATGCGCCGGTTCGGCGGGACCGATCGGTTCATCGACCTGATCGAGGCCATCCGGGCGCGAGCTCCGCTGGCCGGGATCCGCAGCAACGTGATCGTCGGCTTCCCCGGAGAGACCGAGGAGGACGTGGCCGAGCTCGAGGTCTTCCTCTCCGAGGCGCGGCTCGACGCGATCGGGGTGTTCGGGTACTCCGACGAGGACGGGACCGAGGCAGCCGGGCTGCCGGGCAAGGTCGCCCAGGAGCTGATCGACGAGCGCGTCGCACGACTTACCGCGCTCGCGGAGGAGCTCACGGCTCAGCGTGCCGAGGACCGGATCGGAGAAAGGCTCGAGGTCCTCGTCGAGTCGACCGGCCCTGACGGTGCGGAGGGTCGGGCCGAGCACCAGGCGCCGGAGGTCGACGGGTCGGTCACGATCCCGGGGCTGCTCGACGCCGAGGTCGGGACGATCGTGCCTGCAGTGGCAGTGGGCTCTGGCGGGGTCGACCTGACAGCCGAGCCGGCGTGACCGGCACCTCCCCGCCAGGCATCCCGCGGCTGCACCCGCCGCAGCCGAAGCGTGACCAGATGGGCGATCCGGCGAGCGGCGCACCAATGCTCAACGCCGCCAACCTGCTGACCGGTCTCCGGCTGCTCCTGGTCCCGGTCTTCGTGGTGTTCCTGCTCACCGACGGCGGGCACGCGGCCGGCTGGCGCGACTGGGCGTTCGTCGCCTTCGCGACTGCCTGCGTCACCGACCTGGTCGACGGTGACCTCGCGCGGCGCCACGACCTGGTCACCGACCTCGGCAAGATCGCCGACCCGATCGCCGACAAGGCACTGACCGGCGCCGCCCTGCTCGGCCTCGCCGCCCTGGGCGACCTGGCCTGGTGGGTCGCGGCTGTGGTCCTGGTCCGCGAGCTCGGCATCACCGTCCTGCGCGTCGTCGTGATCCGCCACGGTGTGATCCCCGCGAGTCGCGGCGGCAAGGCGAAGACGCTGACGCAGAACATCGCCATCGGCCTGTACGTCCTGCCGCTGCACGGCGCCTGGGCGACCGCGCGGTTCTGGGTCATGGGGCTTGCCCTGGTGCTCACGGTGGCGACCGGGATCGACTACGTCTCCAAGGCGGTACGCCTGCGGCGTACCAGCGCGAGAGCGGCATGGAAGCGGCTGCGGCAGAGCTGACCGAGCTCGCGTCGAGCGTGCTCGCGATGCTGCGTGGCCGCGGCGAGACGTTGGCGACCGCCGAGTCGCTGACCGGAGGGCTGGTCGGGGCGGCGATCACCGCGGTGCCCGGCGCCTCGACGGTCTACCGCGGCGGGGTCATCAGCTACGCGAGCGAGGTCAAGCAGTCGCTCCTCGGGGTGCCGGCCGAGGTGCTCGCCGAACGCGGCGCGGTCGACCCGGAGGTCGCCGCCGCGATGGCGGAAGGCGCGCGCACCCGGCTCGGCGCTACCTGGGGGCTCGGCTTCACCGGGGTGGCCGGGCCGGAGCCGCAGGACGGCAAGCCGGTGGGGACGGTGTTCGTGGCGCTGGCCGGCCCGGACGGTCCCTCGGTCGTGTCGCTCCTGCTGTCGGGCGAGCGGGATGTGATCAGAGTGGCGAGCTGCCGGGAAGGGTTGCGTGCTCTTTACGCGCGGCTTGCCCGCGACGAGTAACTTTGAGTCATGGTCTTGCTGCGTCGTCTGCTCGGGGATGTCCTTCGCCGTCACCGCGTTCGCCAGTCGCGGACGCTGCGCGACGTCAGCACGTCCGCCGGCGTCTCGCTCGGCTACCTCTCCGAGGTCGAGCGCGGTCGCAAGGAGGCATCGAGCGAGTTGCTCGCCGCGATCTGCGGCGCGCTCGAGGTGAACATGTCCGACGTGCTGCGCGAGGTCAGCGAGGATCTGGCTCGCGAGGAGCGCCGCGTCCGGCTTGCCCCGGTCGGCTTCGCCGCGACCGCCGCGCCGCGGGCCGGCATGCCGCTCCCGGTACCGCCGGTTTCGGTACGCCCCGTCGCAGGCATTCCGCCGCACCACCCGGCCCGCCCGGTCCCGCAGAAGCACACCGAGCCGACTCCGGCGCTCCCTGTCGCCTCGCTCGGTTTTCCTGCCGCGCACGACTTCGCGGCATAGCCGCCGACGTCGTCGATGGCCTCACCTCACTTCGCCTCGGCGGCACCGGTCCGCGAGGCGGGCGTGCACTCGCGAGCCGGCAACGCGATGGCGCGTACCCGCGCCGCGGTGCTCGACGGGGCGTGCCGCGCCGTGGAGAAGCACGGGGCGCGCAAGGCCACCATGGCCGACATCGCCTCCCTCGCCGGGATCGCCAAGGGCACGCTGTACAACCACTTCCGGGCGAAGGAGGCGGTCTACGCCGCGGCGCTCGATGCGGGGATCCGCAGCCTCGCCGCGGAGTGCGGGGCGGCTGCTCGCGAGGACCTCGCGGAGGCCCTCGCCCTGGCTGCCGAGCGGATCGGCGCTCACCCTGCCCTGCGCCGGATCGCCGCCGACGAGCCGGCGACGCTGGCCGCGTTGATGACCCCGACCGACCACCCGTTGTGGCGGCTGGCTCGTTCCACCGTGCGCGACGTGCTCATCGCATCGGGCGCAGCCACGAGCAACGCGGGGATCGACGCGGTGCTGCGCTGGCTGGTCAGCTTCGTCGCCGCTCCCGCAAGCGATGCCACCGCTCAGGCGTCGATCATCGCGGCCGGCGTCACCGCGGGCCACGCCTGAGGTCGCTCAGCGCTGACAGCGCCGGCACCAGTAGGTCACCCGCTCCCGTCCCGGCTCGCCCTGCATCCGCCGGCTGATCGGCGTACCGCATCGACGGCACGGCCGGCCGCCACGACCGTAGACCCAGGTCTGCTCGCCGGGCCGCCGGATCCCCGTGGTGATGCGCTGGTCGCGATCCTTGTTGGCGGCCAGCAGCCGCCGTGCCAGGTCGACCATCCGCGGCAGGGCCGGCACTCGTCCCGCCGCGGTCCACGGCTCGACTCCGGACAGGAACAGGATCTCCGACTTGTAGACGTTGCCGATGCCGGCGAGGTTGCGCTGGTCCAGGAGTGCGTCGGCAATCGCGATGTCCGATGCCGCAGCGAGCCGGCGCACTGCCTCGTCGCGGTCGAAGTCCGGGTCGAGCAGGTCTGGTCCGAGATGACCGACGAGCTCTGCCTCCTTCGCGGTCTCGACCACGTCGATCACCGGGATCCGGTACCCGACCGCGCTGCGGTGCTGCGTCGCGAGGACCACGCGGATCTCATGGGCGGGTCCACCGCGCCAACGCTCGGCGGCATCGAAGACCCGCCAGCTGCCGTCCATCTCGAGGTGGCTGTGCACCGTGATCCCGTCCTCGAGGCGAGCCAGCAGGTGCTTGCCGCGCGCGACTACTTCGAGGACTCGCCGGCCCGTCAGGTCTGCTGTGGCGAGCTTCGGGACCCGGAAGTCGGTGGTCGCGAGCACGTCACCGGCGAGCGCCGCATGCATCCGCTTGGCGGTACGCCAGATCGTGTCGCCCTCAGGCAACCGGAGTCCTAGGCACGCAGCCTCAGCCCGCGCGGCGTCGGCCGGAAGCCCGCGGCTTGCAGGGCTTCGGCCAGCGGCGTGTCGAGCACCGACGACCCGTCCGCGCGCTCGACCGCGAGCCGCCCGAGCATGCCGTCGCGGACCGCGAGCGCAAGCGCGTCGGCGGCCGGCTGGATGACCGCCGGGTCTTCCGACCACGACAGCAGCGACTTCCCGCCGCGTTCGACATAGAGGCACAGCTCCCCGTCGACCAGGACGACGAGAGCGCCCGCCTTACGGCCCGGGCGGTGAGCGCCGTCGTGGTCCGGCCAGCGCAGGGCAGCACCGTAGGCGTTGGCCGGGTCGGTCGCCGCCAGCACGAGGGCCCCGGAAGGGCCGAGGCTGCGCATGCGGTCGACCGCCGCGGGAACTGCGAACTGCGCACCGCCGAGCCCGTCGACGAAGTAGCCGCGCCGGCATCGGCCGGTCTCCTCGAAGGCCTTCAGGACCGGATAGGCCGCGGCGAACCCGCCGGACGCGCGCTCGGCGATCACCGCGCCTCGGGTCACGATGCCGTGCCGGTCGAGCAGGCTCTCGGCCAGCGCGTGGCCTCGCCTGGTGGGATCGAGGTCGCGCGCCGTGGCCAACGACCAGCGGCCCACGGTCGTCGGCGGGCCGATCCGCGGCGCGGCCCGCCGGGCGGCGTACGACCGTGCGCTGCCGCTGCGGCTCGGGCTGCGCCTGGTGCCGGCGAGTGCCGCGCGAAGCGGCGCCAAGGTGTCGTTGGTGACGTGGCCGCTCCAGACCAGGTCCCACAGCGCCGTCGTCAGCGTCTTGTGATCGAGGTCGGGAAGCCGCGCCGCGATGTCGCGAAAGAACAGCGCGCCGCCGGTTGCCAGCAGGTCGAGGACTCTCGCTGCCTCGTCGCCGACCGGTTCGCTGTCGGCGAGGGGAAGCAGCAGCGGAGCCGCGTCGGCCAGCGCGATGCTGATCCAGCCGTCACCGCCGGGAAGACCTCCTTGACCGGTCCACACGACGCCGCCGCGGGCGGTGAGCTCGTCGAGCATCGCGGGCGAGTAGTCGGTCACGCGGCTTGGCAGGATCGCCGACTCGAGCGCTGAGGCCGGGACCGCGACGCCGCCGAGCTGCTCGATTGCCCGGACCAGGGCATCGAGCCCGCGGGCCGAGTGCGCGCCGACCCCGAGCCACGCCGGCAGGAAACGGGCGAAGGCCGCTTGCGGCACCGCCTCGATCTCACCGCGCAGCTTCGCCATCGACCGGCGCCGCAGCATGCGCAGCACCTCGGGGTCGCACCACTCGATGCCTGTCCCGCCGGGCCGGAACTCGCCACGCACCAGCCGGCCGACCGCGAGCAGCCGCGACAGCTCGAGCTCGACGACGGCGCGGCCGAGCCCGAATCTCGCTGCGACGTCCTCGGCGTGGAACGGCCCGTGGCGCCGCGCGAACCGCGACACCAGGTCGGCGAGCGGTTCGGCTACCGGCTCGGTGAACGCGTCGGGTACGCCGACGGGAAGTGGCACGCCGAGCGCGTCGCGCACCCGCGATGCGTCCTCCACCGCCACCCATCGCTCGTCGCCCGCGATCCGCACCCGGATCGCCCGCCGGCGGTCCTCCAGTTCGGCGAGCATCGCCGGCGTCGCGCCCCGCTGGAGCAGCTCGTCGGTGCTGAGGTCACCGAGCACCCGCAGTGCGTCGGCCGCACCCTCGAGGTCGGTGATCCGACGCGACGGGGTGAGCCAGGCGAGCTCGAGCTCGACCTCGTCGAGGGATTCGGCGTCGAGCAGCTCGCGCAGCTCCGCGGTGCCGAGCAGCTCAGCGAGCAGCGTCGCGTCGAGGGCGAGCGCGGCGGCGCGCCGCTCGGCGAGCGGCTGGTCGCCTTCGTACATGAACGCGCCGACGTAGTCGAACAGCAGGCTGCGGGCGTACGGCGAGGGCTGGGACGTCTCGACGTCCACGACCCGAACGGATCTGCCGGCGATGTCGCGAAGCAGGCAGACGAGGCCCGGCAGGTCGAACACGTCCTGCAGGCACTCGCGGACCGTCTCGAGCACCACCGGGAACTCGCCGTACCGCGAAGCGACACCCAGCAGCTGGGCGGAGCGCTGCCGCTGCTGCCACAGCGGGGTCCGCTTGCCGGGAGACCGGGTGGGGAGCAGCAGCGCTCGCGCGGCGCACTCCCGGAACCGCGACGCGAACAGCGCGGACCCGCCGAGCTCTCGGGTGACGATCGCCTCGACGTCGTCGGGGTCCAGCACGGCCAGGTCGGCCGGAGGCGGCTCGTCGGTGTCCGGCAGCCGGATCACGATCCCGTCGTCGGCGTGCATGACCTGTACGTCGATGCCGGTCCGCTCGCGCAGCACGCAGCCCAGCGCGAGCGCCCACGGCGCATGCACCCGAGCGCCGAATGGCGAGTGCACCACGACCCGCCAGTCGCCGATCTCGTCGCGAAAGCGCTCCACCACGATCGTGCGGTCATCGGGGACGTGGCCGGTCGCCGCCTGTTGCTCGTCGAGGTAGCGCAGCGTGTTGTCGGCACCCCACTCGTCGAAGCCGATGTCGGCGAGCCGCTGCCGCGCCCGCTCCGGGCCGGCCTGACGCAGCTCGCGCACGAACTCGCCCATCGCGCGGCCGAGCTCGAGCGGGCGGCCGATCGAGTCACCGTGCCAGAACGGCATCTTGCCTGGCTGTCCGGGGGCGGGGGAGACGATCACCCGGTCGTGGGTGATGTCGTCGATCCGCCAGCTCGTGGAGCCGAGGGTGAACACCTCGCCGACGCGGGACTCGTAGACCATCTCCTCGTCGAGCTCGCCGACCCGCCCGGTCGAACCGGCGAGGTAGACGCCGAACAGTCCCCGGTCGGGAATCGTGCCGCCGCTGGTCACCGCGAGACGCTGCGCCCCGGGCCGGCCGCTCAGCGTGTCCGTCGTACGGTCCCAGACGATGCGGGGCCGCAGCTCGGCGAACTCGTCGCTGGGGTAGCGGCCGGCGAGCATGTCGAGAGTGGCGGTGAGCGCGGAGTCCGGCAGGGCGGAGAACGGTGCCGCTCGGCGTACCAGGTCGCCGAGCTCGCCGACGGTCCAGTCGTCCATCGCGAGCATCGCGACGATCTGCTGAGCGAGGACGTCGAGCGGGTTGCGCGGCATCGCGAGGGCTTCGATCGCCCCGTCCCGGATCCGCTGTGCCGTGACAGCGCTCGGCAGCAGGTCGCCGCGGTGCTTGGGAAACATCACCCCGACACTTGCCACGCCTACTTGATGGCCGGCCCGCCCGATGCGCTGGAGCCCGCTCGCTACGGACGGCGGGGAGCCGACCTGCACGACGAGGTCGACGGCGCCCATGTCGATGCCGAGCTCGAGGCTGGACGTGGCGACGACGCACGGCAGCTCGCCGCGCTTGAGCGCCTCCTCGGTGATGGCGCGCTGCTCGTGGCTGACGCTGCCGTGGTGGGCGCGGGCGAGCGTCGCGTCTCGACCGCGCTCGGCGGCCAGCTCGTTGAGGTGAGTGGTCAGCCGCTCGGCGAGGCGCCGCGCGTTGGTGAAGACGATCGTCGAGCGGTGCTGCTCGATCAGGTCGGCAATGCGCTCGTCGACCGCCGGCCAGATGCTGGCGGTGTCGGTGCCCGGGTCGGTCATGTCCTCGACCGGTACGACGACGCCGATCTCGATCGTCTTGGCGGCCGGGGGTTGCACGACGGTCACCGCGCGGCCCCCGGCCAGGAATGTGGCGACCTCCTCGACCGGACGCACTGTCGCGGACAGCCCGATTCGCTGCGCGGGAGCAGCAAGCCGCGCGTCGAGGCGCTCGAGCGACAGCGCCAGGTGGGCGCCGCGCTTCGTCCCGGCGAGGGCGTGGACCTCGTCGATGATCACGGTGTCGACGTTGCGCAGCACCTCACGCGCCTGGCTGGTCAGCAGGAGGTAGAGCGACTCCGGCGTCGTGATCAGGATGTCGGCCGAGTGCCGGGCGAAGGCGCGGCGATCCTCGGCGGACGTGTCACCGGTGCGCATCGCGATGCTGACGTCCGTGGCCACGGTGCCGGTGCGCCCGGCGGCGTGCCGGATGCCGGCGAGGGGCGCCCGCAGGTTGCGCTCGATGTCGACGGCGAGGGCCTTCAGCGGGCTGACGTAGACCACCCGGCAGCGGTCAGCGGCGTCGGCGGGCCGCGGCGCGGTGGTGAGCCGGTCGAGAGCCGAGAGGAACGCCGCGAGCGTCTTGCCCGAGCCGGTCGGCGCGATGACCAGCGCGTCGCCGCCCGTCGCGATCGCGTCCCACGCGCCGCTCTGTGCGGGAGTCGCTGCTTCGAACGACGACGTGAACCACTCCCGCGTCGCCGTACCGAAGCTGTCGAGACCCACTCAGTCATTCTGTCCGCGTCCGGTGACAGTCACCGCCGCGTAGCGTGATCGGCGTGAGGGTGACGGAGTTCTGGGAGCGGATGCGCGAGCAGTTCGGCCCGGCGTACGCCGACGCCGTCGCTCGCGACCAGGTGATCCGCAGCCTCGGCGAGCGCAATGCCGTGGACGCCCTGGCGGCCGGCATCGACCCCAAGCAGGTCTGGCTCGCCGTCTGCGAGCACTTCGAGCTGCCGATCGGGGTCCGGCACTAGTCCCGCAGATTTTGTTCGGCGTGTCGCTGGACCTATCGAACACTTGTTCGCATGATGGTTCCCATCGCGCGGTCGTCCACAGCTCGACCTGCCTCGGCGAAATCGTCGGAGCCGGTTCGTAGGTTCGCCCGCAGTTGAACCCCGAACGAAAGAGGCGGACATGGCAGGCTTCGATCGCGAGAAGGCGCTGGAGGCAGCGCTCGGCCAGATCGAGAAGCAGCACGGCAAGGGTGCTGTCATGCGACTTGGCGACGAGACCCGCGCCCCGATCGAGGTGATCCCGACCGGCGCCATCTCACTCGACGTCGCCCTCGGGATCGGCGGCCTGCCGCGAGGCCGGATCATCGAGATATACGGACCGGAGTCGAGCGGGAAAACGACCGTGGCCTTGCATGCGGTGGCCAACGCTCAGCGAGCCGGCGGCATCGCGGCGTTCATCGACGCCGAGCACGCGCTCGACCCGGAGTACGCCAAGGCGCTCGGCGTCGACATCGACGAGCTGCTGGTGTCTCAGCCCGACACCGGCGAGCAGGCGCTCGAGATCGCGGACATGCTGATCCGCTCCGGCGCCATCGACATCCTGGTCATCGACTCGGTCGCGGCCTTGGTGCCGAAGGCCGAGATCGAAGGTGAGATGGGCGACTCACACGTCGGCTTGCAGGCCAGGCTGATGAGCCAGGCGCTGCGCAAGATCACCGGTGCGCTCTCGACCAGCGGCACGACCGCGATCTTCATCAACCAGCTTCGAGAGAAGATCGGCGTGTTCTTCGGCTGCTTCTCCTACGGCACTCGGGTCACCCTCGCCGACGGTACGCAGGAGAAGATCGGCAAGATCGTCAACCAGAAGATGCCGGTCGAGGTGCTCTCTTACGATCCTGAGCTGGGCCGAATCGTGCCCAAGAAGGTCGTCAACTGGTTCGACAACGGCCCGACAGACCACTTCCTGCAAGTGACGGTGGCGCGTCCTAGCGGCAATGGCCGGGCCCAGCTAGGTGTGACTGCGAACCATCTCATCCGCACGCCGGGAGGTTGGCGAGAGGCCGGTGAGCTCATTCCCGGGGACCGGGTGATGCTCTCGCAGCCTAAGCGGCTCAGCCCATTCCAGTGGCAGGTCATCCTAGGCGGACTGATGGGAGATGCGGCGCTTTCTCCGACCCGCAACGGGATTGGCACCAGGTTCCGCATGGGTCACGGACCGAAGCAGCACGCCTATCTCGACTGGAAGGCCTCGCTGTTCGCCAACGTCGAGCAGTGCCGCACCACGAACGCTGCTGGGGCAGCCTTCGTCGACCTGACACCGCTGCCTGAGCTCGCCGAGTTGCGTGAAGCGGTCTACTTCGGCGATGGCAAGAAGCACTTGTCGTGGGACTACCTGAAGGCGCTTACCCCGTTGTCACTCGCCATCTGGTTCATGGACAACGGCTGCTTCACCCTGCGCTCGAAGGGACTGCAGCAGCGCACTCAAGGCGGCACCGGTCGCATCGAGATCTGCGTTGACGCCATGAGCGAGGGAACACGGGCCCGGCTGCAGGAGCACCTGCGAGACCATTTCGGTCTGCCGAGCAAGCGCGTCACGAGAGGCAAGCGGGAGCAGCAGTATCTGCAGTTCAACTCCGCAACGACGACAAAGTTCCTCGAGCTGGTCGCCCCATATGTCCATTCCTCGATGGACTACAAGTTGCTGCCGCGGCTTCGCGGGATGTTCGCAGTCGAGCCCACTTTCGTTGAGCCGACAATGCATCCGGTGCCCGCGCGGGTCGTTGACGTGCACGTCAAGCCTCCGACGCGATCCATGCACCGGTTCGACATCGAGGTAGAGGGCTCGCACAACTACCTCGCGGACGGGGTAGTAGTGCACAACTCGCCTGAGACGACGACGGGCGGCAAGGCGCTGAAGTTCTACGCCTCGGTCCGCCTCGACGTCCGGCGGATCGAAACCCTCAAGGACGGCCAGGACGCGGTCGGCAACCGCACTCGCGTGAAGGTCGTGAAGAACAAGGTCGCGCCGCCGTTCAAGCAGGCGGAGTTCGACATCATCTACGGCGAGGGGATCAGTCGCGAGGGCAGCCTGATCGACCTCGGTGTCGAGCACGGCATCGTGCGCAAGTCCGGTGCCTGGTTCACCTACGAGTCCGACCAGCTCGGCCAAGGCAAGGAGAACGCTCGCGGCTTCCTGCGCGACAACCCGGACCTTGCCGACGAGATCGAGAAGAAGATCAAGGAGAAGCTCGGCATCGGGGCACAGGTGGACGCTCCTGCCGACGTCGCGCCGGTCGACATCGATGCGCCGATCGACCTCACCGCCATCGACGCGGGCGTGCCGACTCCGGTCGAGTTCTGACCAGGCTCGTGTCAGAGGCACGCTTCGCCGCGGCCGGCCCGGATCCCGACCCTGAGCCGGATCCGGAGTCGGTCGCCCGAACGATCGCGTTGCGGCTGCTCGAGCACGCCCCACGAACCCGCGCCGAGCTCGCGGCAGCGATGGCCAAGCGCAACGTGCCTGAAGAGGCTGCCCAGGTGGTGCTCGACCGGTTCACCGAGGTCGGCCTGATCGACGACGCGGCCTATGCGCAGGCCTGGGTCGACTCACGGCATCACGGCCGCGGCCTCGGCCGCCGGGCTCTTGCCGCGGAGCTGCGACGAAAGGGCATCGCGGATGAGCTCGCCGCGCAGGCCCTGGCTGAGGTCTCGACTGACGACGAGGTCGCGGCGGCCCAGGTTCTGGTACGCCGGCGGCTGCTGGTGATGCGAGGCGTTGCGCCCGAGGTCACCAGCCGGCGGCTGGTGGCGATGCTCGGCCGCAAGGGCTTCAGCGCCGGCCTGGCCTACCGGGTGGTCAGCGAGGAGCTGCGCGACGCGAGCGCCGTCTCGCAGTCCTAGAAGGTCGTCAGACGGCGCTGGCGGAGCCGATAGCCTGCCTCGGGTGACCCAGGCGGCGCCCGCAGTGCCGCGACGGTGGCTGGTCACCGAGGTCTGGCTGGTCTTCGCGCTCTCCCTCGGCGCATCGGGAGTGCGTGCGGCGATCGACCTGATCGCTGACATCTCGAGCGGTCGCTCGCTGACCTCCCAGGTCGCCCTGCTCAACTCCTCGCAAGCGCCTGGCCGGCCGTGGCTCGACCTGTTCCTTCAGCTCGACTCGCTCGTCGTCGGCGTCGTACCGGTCTTTCTGGTCATCCACTTCCTGACCCGTTCCGGCGAGCGCGCCTCGACCATCGGGGTCGACCTGCGCAAGTTCGACTCAGACGCCTGGCGGGGTGCGGCGCTCGCCGCGGTCGTGGGCGGCGCCGGCCTCGGCCTCTACCTCGGCACGCATGCCGCCGGCGTCGACCTCACCGTCGTTCCGGAGTCGCTGCCCGCAGTGTGGTGGCGCGTCCCGGTGCTGGTCCTGTCAGCGCTGCAGAACGCGGCCCTGGAGGAGGTCCTCGTCGCGGGCTACCTGCTGCACCGGTTGAACCAGCTGGGCTGGTCGGACGGCAAGGCGCTGGTCACGAGCGCGGTGGTGCGCGGCAGCTACCACCTCTACCAAGGGCTCGGCGGCTTCGCCGGCAACGCCGTCATGGGCCTGATCTTCGGCAGGCTCTACCAGCGGTGGGGCCGGGTCATGCCGCTGCTCATTGCGCACACGCTGATGGACACCGTGGCGTTCGTCGGGTATGCCGAGCTAGCGGGTCACGTCTCCTGGATCCCGACCCCGAAGTAGCGCATCAGCGGTACTCGGCGTTGAACAGCACGTCGCGATAGTCACGCCTCGCGGTCTCGACCCGAAGGCGCAGCTTGTCGAGGTCACCGGCGGCGAGCGTCAGTACTGCCCGTCGGACCCGGTCGACCTCGCGGTGCCATGGCTCATCGCCGTACCGCTCGAGCAGTGCCAACGCTTCGTCCGCCCGGCTGCCGTAGGTCGCGCGGACGGCGTCGATCGTCGACGGCTCCATGGCCACAGCATGACTGACCGTCCCACGGTGCACCACCGAGGGCGCTAGGGCCATGCCGTCGCGTGAGCCTCGAACGCCGCTGTGTCCTGGACCCGGATCACGCAGAAGACGGTGCCCACCGGGTCTTGCATCACGACCCAGGTCTTGATGCGCTCCACCTCCGTGGCACCGAGTGCGGTAAGTCGGGCGACCTCTGCCTCGACGTCGTCGGTCTCGAAGTCGAGGTGGACCCTCGGTGCGTCGTTGCCGACCGACTGCACGTAGAGCTGGATGCCGGTTTCGGCATCGCCGTACGACGTGTAGTCGGGGTCGTCGGGATCGGTTACGGCAGGCTTGCCGAGCAGCTCACCGTAGAAGCTGACGGTCGCGTCGTAGCGCGGCCGGGGCACGTCGACGTAGGCGCTGTAGAGCCGGCTGCGGTGGCCCACTACGCGCACCCGCTCACCGGGCACAGGCAGAACGGCTGACCCGCCGGATCTCGCAGCACCGCCCACTTGTGCTCGCGGGTGATCTCCTGCGCGCCGGCCGCGACGAGCCGCTCGACACCGGCGTCCCGCTCGGTCGTCGCGAAGTCCATGTGCACCCGGCTTTCGGCATCTCCGGTCGCCTGCACCAGCACGTAACAACCGGCGGTCACGTCTTCGAACTGCGCGTACTCGGGGTAGTTCTCGCTGACCTCCGGCTGGCGGCCCAGCGCCGCGCTCCAGAACGCCACGGCGCGTTCGTGGTCAGCCCGAGGTACGTCGATCACGACGCCGTGCAGGCGAAGTCGGCTCACCGCTTCACACTGCCACGCGCCCGTACCCTTGTCTGCATGCCGGCGCGGACGTACGAGGTGCGCACGTACGGCTGCCAGATGAACGTCCACGACTCCGAGCGGATCGCTGGGCTGCTCGAGGCGGCGGGCTATGAGAAGGCGCCCGAGGGTGACACCGCCGACGTCGTGGTGTTCAACACCTGCGCGGTCCGGGAGAACGCCGACAATCGCCTCTACGGCAACCTCGGCCACCTCGCGCCGGTCAAGGCATCGCGGCCGGGCATGCAGATCGCGGTGGGCGGCTGCCTCGCGCAGAAGGACCGCGGCACGATCGTCGAGCGCGCGCCGTACGTCGACGTCGTCTTCGGCACGCACAACGTCGGCGCGCTGCCGGTGCTGCTCGAGCGGGCACGTGTCGAGCAGGAGTCGCAGGTGGAGCTGATCGAGGCGCTCGAGACCTTCCCTTCCACGCTGCCGACCCGTCGCGAGTCGGCGCACCGCGCCTGGGTGTCCATCAGCGTGGGCTGCAACAACACGTGCACGTTCTGCATCGTGCCGTCGTTGCGCGGCAAGGAGCGCGACCGCAGGCCGGGAGACGTCCTTGCCGAGATCGAGGCGCTCGTCGCCGACGGCGTGCTGGAGGTCACCCTGCTCGGGCAGAACGTGAACTCCTACGGCGTGGAGTTCGGCGACCGTACGGCGTTCGGCAAGCTGCTGCGTGCCTGCGGCGACATCGAGGGCCTCGAGCGGGTGCGCTTCACCTCACCGCACCCGCGCGACTTCACCGACGACGTCATCGCGGCGATGGCCGAAACCCACAACGTGATGCCGAGCCTGCACATGCCGTTGCAGTCGGGCAGCGCCAAGGTCCTTGCCGCGATGCGCCGGTCCTACCGCGCCGAGCGCTACCTCGGGATCATCGAGCGAGTGCGAGCGGCGATGCCGGACGCGGCGATCACCACCGACATCATCGTCGGCTTCCCGGGCGAGACCGAGGAGGACTTCGCGGCCACGCTCGACGTCGTGCGCGCCGCCCGGTTCGCCGGCGCGTTCACCTTCCAGTACTCGATCCGGCCGGGCACCCCCGCGGCCACGATGCCCGACCAGGTCGCCCCCGAGGTCGTGGCGGATCGCTACGCCCGGCTGGTCGAGGTCGTCGAGGAGGTGTCGTGGGAGGGCGCCAAGGCGCTGGTGGGCAGCGAGGTCGAGGTACTGATCGCCCCGGGCGAGGGCCGCAAGGA
The DNA here is from genome assembly GCA_035547515.1 of Mycobacteriales bacterium. Classification (GTDB taxonomy): domain Bacteria; phylum Actinomycetota; class Actinomycetes; order JAFAQI01; family JAFAQI01; genus DASZTV01. The sequence goes on along the minus strand of DASZUS010000093.1, from coordinate 18,909 downwards.
CACGCAGCGGCACCGGTTGTCGGGTCGGGCTCGTGACAACCGGCTGGTGCACGTCGCCGACTGCGACGCCGTACCCGGCGACCTCGTCACTGCCGAGGTGACCTACGCCGCGCCGCACCACCTGGTCGCGGACAAGGTCATCGAGCTACGCCGGCCCACCCGGCCGGCCGCCCAGCACGAGCCGGCGTCGACCGCCGTCCTGCTCGGCATGCCTGGGCTCGCCCGCTGATCCCGAGCGCCCGCCGCTAGTGACCAAGGTGGTGGCCGTCGTCGGGCCGACGGCGACTGGCAAGTCCGCGCTCGGGGTGGCTCTGGCACAGCGGCTCGGGGGCGAGGTGATCAACGCCGACTCGATGCAGCTCTGCCGCGGCATGGACATCGGTACGGCGAAGCTGACCGTCGAGGAACGGGGCGGCGTCCCGCACCACCTCCTCGACATCTGGGACGTGACCGCTACCGCGAGCGTCGCCGACTACCAGGCCCGTGCCCGCGCCTGCATCGACGAGCTGCTCGCGCGCGGCGTCACCCCCGTCCTGGTCGGCGGAAGCGGTCTGTACCTGCGCGCGGCGCTCGACCCGATCGAGTTTCCCGGCACCGACGCGAAGATCCGCGCGGGGCTGGAGGCGGAGCTCGCCGAGCGCGGTCCTGAGAGCCTCCACACACGGTTGGTAGCCCTCGACCCGGCGACCGCGGCGGCGCTGTCACCGCAGAACGGCCGCAAGATCGTGCGGGCTCTCGAGGTGATCGCGATCACCGGCAAGCCGTTCACCGCGGCGCTCCCGTCGTACGACGAGCAGCTCTACGACGCCGTCCAGATCGGGCTGGACCTGGACACGGCGCTGCTCGACGCCCGCCTTGAGCGCCGGGTCGACCTGATGTACGAGCACGGCTTCGTCGACGAGGTGCGTTGCCTCGACGCCCAAGGCCTTCGCCACGGGGTGACCGCCTCGCGGGCGCTCGGCTACGCGCAGCTGCTCGCGATGATCGACGGCAGGCTCACCGAGGCGCAGGCGCGCGCCGACACGGTGCGAGCCACGCGGCGGTTCGTCCGCCGCCAGCGGTCGTGGTTCCGCCGTGACCCGCGCATCACCTGGCTCGACGCAAGCGCCGACCCCACGGAGCAGGCGCTGCGAGTAGTTGCCGACTGATCACCTTTGTCACCCGGAAATGACCACAACGGGCCATGTTCGAACTGGTGGAATCCGTTGATATTGGGCTGAGCGCGATAGCGGGACTTATCGGACATCGGGAGTGACCATGGCTACCACCTCAGCCGGCTCGGACTGCGACCTCGCCTCGGAGCTGGCCCGAGGGATCGCCGACCACGCCCTCGTCGTCCACTACCTGCCCGAGATCGACCTCAAGACCGGCGCGGTGACGGGGATGGAGGCCGTGCTGCGGTGGGAGCACCCGCGCCGCGGGCTGCTCTGGCCGGCGGACTTCATGGCGGTCGCGGAGCGCAGCGGCCTGGCCACCGAGCTCGGCTGGCTGCTGCTCGAAGCCGCCGCGGTCGAGCTCGCCGGCTGGCGCCACGTCCCGAACGCATCTGCCGCGCCCCGGCAGATGCGGGTGGCCGTCAGCGCCGCACTGCTGCTCGAGGCCGACGTCGTGGAGCGGCTTGCCGCCCTCGTCGCCGCACACGAGCTCGCGCCGGGTTCGCTCGGTCTCGAGATCGGTGAGGACACCCTCGCGATGGGCAGCCGCCACACCCCGGCGCTGCTCGGTGATCTGCGCCGGATAGGGCTCGCGCTGACGATCGCGGACGTCCGGGCCTGGTACGGCGGTATCGCCACGATGGGTGACCTGCCCGTCGAGGCGGTCAAGCTCGACCGCGCGTTCGTGCGCGGCGCGGGCGCCGATCTGGCGGAGGACGGCATCGTCTCCGCCGTGATCGCTCTCGCCCACGCTCATGGCCTGCGGGTCGTCGCGGACTGCGTCGAGAGCTGGAGCGAGGGGGCGCGGCTGTGCGAGCTCGGCTGCGACCGGGCGCTGGGCTACCTCTTCAGCGGGCCGCAGGACTCCGGTGACGCCCGGCTGATGCTCGCCCACGGCGGCGGCTGGTGCGCTCCCGAGCAGCGCCGCCCGGCAGAAACCGCGGAGAACACCGCGGCCTAGCGCCCTACCCTGGACGTTGTGACCGCGGGCAAGGGGCTGCGCTTCGTCAAGGGGCACGGCACGGAGAACGACTTCGTCCTGCTGCCCGAGCCGCCCGACGAGCTCGACGCGGACCTGGTCCGGGCCCTGTGCGATCGCCGGGCCGGGGTCGGCGCCGACGGGGTCCTCGCCGTACGCCGCGAAGCCTCGTCGTACTTCATGGACTACCGCAACGCCGACGGATCGATCGCGGAGATCTGCGGCAACGGGATCCGGGTCTTCGCGCGCTATCTCGTGGACGCAGGCCTGCAAGCCGCCGGCAGCTTCGCGATCCGGACCCGCGCCGGTGACCGCAGCGTCGACGTTCCCGCCGACGGCGGCGACATCACTGTCGAGATGGGAGTCCCGCAGCGCCTGGCGGACGCCAAGGTCACCACGGGGGACTCGACGTGGCCGGCGGTTGGCTACGCGATCGGCAACCCGCATCTGGTCGTCCTCGATGCCGGCCCGCTCGAGGTGCTCGACCTCTCACAGCCGCCCGTCGTCGATCCGGCATCAGCCTTTCCCGACGGCGTGAACGTCGAGTTTGTCGAGCGCCTCGGCCCGGAGCACATCCGGCTGCGCGTCCACGAACGCGGCGTCGGCGAGACCCGCTCCTGCGGCAGCGGCGCCTGCATGGCAGCCGTCGCGGCGATGGAGGCCGAGGGGCTGCGTACGACCTACGACGTCGACGTCCCGGGCGGCAGGCTGCGGGTGCAGTGGCGCGACGACGACGTCGTCACGCTCGCCGGGCCGGCAATATTGGTTGCGTCGGGGGAGCTCGCCGCGTCAGCTTGGACCAGATGACCTCCGCCGTACCGTACGAACCCGACGACCTGACTTCGGACGACCTCGCCGAGCTGGAGCTCGAGGAGCGCCGCGCGCTGCGCCGGGTTGCCGGCATCTCCACCGAGCTCGCCGACGTCACCGAGGTCGAGTACCGCCAGCTCCGCCTCGAGCGGGTCGTGCTGATCGGGGTCTGGACCGAGGGCACCCTCGAGGCCGCCGAGGCCTCGCTGGCGGAGCTGGCTCGGCTGGCGGAGACCGCGGGCTCACAGATTCTGGAAGGCCTGATCCAGCGCCGCTCGACACCCGATGCCGCGACCTACGTCGGCTCCGGCAAGGCCAAGGAGCTGCGCGACATCGTCGTCGCCACCGGCGCGGACACGCTGATCTGCGACGGCGAGCTGACCCCGAGCCAGCTGCGAAAGCTCGAGGAGATCGTCAAGGTCAAGGTGATCGACCGTACGGCGCTGATCCTCGACATCTTCGCCCAGCACGCGCGCAGCAAGGAGGGCAAGGCGCAGGTTGAGCTGGCACAGCTGGAGTACATGCTGCCGAGGCTGCGCGGCTGGGGCGAGTCGCTGTCCCGGCAGGCCGGTGGTCGGGTCGCGGGTGGCGGCGGCATCGGAACCCGCGGTCCCGGTGAGACCAAGATCGAGACCGACCGCCGGCGGATCCGCTCCCGTACCGCGAAGCTGCGCCGCGAGATCGCCGAGATGAAGACCGCCCGCGAGGTGAAGTCGCAGGAGCGCCGCCGCCGTGCCGTGCCGTCGATCGTCATCGCCGGCTACACCAACGCCGGCAAGTCCTCGCTGCTCAACCGGCTGACCGGTGCCGGCGTGCTCGTCGACAACGCGCTGTTCGCAACGCTCGACCCGACCGTCCGCCGTTGCGAGACGCCCGACGGCCGCGAGTTCACCCTCGCCGACACCGTCGGGTTCGTCCGGCATCTGCCCCACCAGCTCGTCGAGGCGTTCCGCTCGACGCTCGAGGAGGTTGCCGAGGCCGACCTCATCCTGCACGTCGTCGACGGCTCCGAGGCCGATCCCGGCGCGCAGCTGCAGGCGGTCCGCGAGGTGTTCGGGGAGCTCGGCGCCCTCGACGTGCCGGAGCTCGTCGTGGTCAACAAGGCCGACGCCGCGGACCTGGACACGCTGGCCCGGCTGCGCCGCGACGAGCCCAGCGCGTGCGTGGTCTCGGTCCGCACCGGGGACGGGATCCCAGCACTGCTGGAGCGGATCACCGAGCTTCTGCCGCGCCCGGAGATTGCGGTCAGCCTGTTGGTCCCGTTCACGGACGGCGGGGTGGTGGCCCGGGTCCACAAGTACGGCGAGGTCTCCTCGGTGACCCACACGGAGAGCGGCACCCGGCTGGACGCGCGCCTACCGGCCTGGCTTGCGGGAGAGGTTTCGGCATACTCACTGCCATGAGACTGCGCGCCGGCGTGCTTGCCGCCACCGTGATTGCCGCCCTTGCTCCGCTCGGGGCGACCGCCTCGGCCGCCACGCCGCACTTCCAGGCGCTCTCGGATCCGTCGGTGAGCATCCCGCCGAGCTTCTCGTTCCGCGCGGGCTGCACCGGGATGGACGGCAGCCAGGCGGACCTCGACGCATGCATCTCAGTGGCTATCCCGGACTTCAACCAGGCGCGCGCCGGCGAAGGGCTCGCGCCGTTGGTGCTGCCCAACGACTTCGACACCCTGAGCGTCCCCGAGCAGCTGCTCGCGTTGACCAACATCGAGCGGGTCGACCGCGACCTCGCGCCGGTGAGCGCGCTGTCGAGCCGCCTTGACTCCCTTGCTGCGGCTGGCGCCGCGGCGGGCACCGACCCGGCATTCCCCAGCCCGCTCGACGGGACGTCGGCAGGCAGCAACTGGTTCGGCGGGACCTCGTCGCTGCTGGCGATGTTCGAGTGGATGTACGACGACGGTCCCGGCTCGGGCAACCTCGACTGCACCGCCTCGACGCTGCCGGGCTGCTGGGAGCACCGGCACACCATCCTCGGCACCGGCCAGCAGGGCGCGGCAGCGGTCGGCTACGACAACCCGATCGCGATGGGCGCGGCCGCGGGCAACGGTTCGGTCACCGTCGAACTGGTCGGCGGCGACACCACCGACAAGGCCGACGTCACGCCGACCTGGGCACAGATCCTCGCCACCAGCACCTTCGGCCTGGACAAGACCAACGGCAGCCTGACCGCACCCCCGGGCGGTCACGCGTCGCTGCCCGTGACGGCGACCTCCAGCACGGTGAATGGGACGCTGGACGCCGAGATCGTGTCCGGCGCCGGCCAGTGGAGCGTCACGCCGTCCAGCTGCGCGGTGACGCCTGGCAGCTCCTGCACCTTCACGGTGACCTTCTCGCCACCGAGCACCGGGCGCTTCCCCGGCGTGCTGTCGGTCACGAACGGGCTGAGCCAGGACACCGTGGCCCTCGCCGGCATCGGCGGGAACGGCGGGACGGCTGGTACGCCGACCCCGCGCGTCGTGATGAACCAGCCGCGTGCCACCGTGCGACGCGGCCACACCCTGGTGATCGGCGGATCGGTGCGCGACGCCGCTACGGGCGCGGCCCTCGCCGGGGTCTCGGTGAGCCTGCAGAGCCGCTCCAACGGCACCTCGCCCTGGCGCACCCTGGCGGCAGCAACGACTGGCCGGGCCGGCAACGTGACGTTCCGGATCCATCCCGCGCACAACGCGGCGTACCGGCTTGCGGTGTTCGGCAACACCGGCAGACCTGAGGCGGTCAGTGCCGTGAACGGCGTCCGCGTCGCCGGCTGATCCGGCTCACCGTCATGACCAGCCTGCAGATGCCGTGGTTCGAGTCGCCGCTGTTCGAGGCGGAGCTCGAACGCTCCGAGCTAGACCCGGTCCGCAAGGAGCAGGTGCAGCGCTTCGCCCGTGACGGATACCTGATCTTCCATCTCGAGCTGCCGGAGTTCGACCAGCTCGCCGACTCGGTGATCTCGACGCTGGCGCCGGACCACGACCGCCTGGGACTGCGATTGCAGGACGCCTGGCAGTACTGCGAGGCCGTGCGCAAGATCGCCGTCGCGGACGAGGTCATGTCGCTGCTGCGGGATCTCTACCGGCGCGAGCCCATCCCGTTCCAGACGCTGAACTTCAAGCGGGGGACCGAGCAGGCCGCGCACAGCGACCTTGCCCATTTCGCGTCGATGCCGCCGCGCTACATGGCGGGGGTGTGGGTCGCCCTCGAGGACGTCAGCGAAGATCTCGGCAACGGGCCGCTGTTCTACTACCCGGGAAGCCATCGCGAGCTTCCGATCGTCGAGCCGCACAACCTCGGCGTGGTCGGGACCCGTGACGCGCGCTACCGCGCCTACGAACAGACCGTCGGTGAGCTGATCGAGCACAGCTCCCTGGAACGGCTCGTGATCAACGCCAAGCGCGGCGACGTGCTGATCTGGTCGGCGAACATCTTGCACGGCGGCCTGCCGATCACCGATCCCTCGACCACGCGGCAGACCCAGGTCACCCACGTCTTCTTCGAGGGTTGCCGCTACTACAACCCGCTGTACTCGAACCCGGCCCTGGGGCACTTCAGCTGGCGTCAGGTCACCGACATCCGCACCGGCCGTACGGTGCCGCACGTCGTCGACGGCAAGCAGGTGCGACTGCCGGTGACCACCAGGCTCCGCTACGTCGCCGAGGAGTCGCTGCGTCGAAACCCCGGTGGACGGCGCGCCCTCGAGGCGATCAAGCGCCGGGTGCGCTCGGCCTGACCGCTCCGCCCCGGCTCAGCCCCGGCTCAGCCGCAGTTCATCGGCTCAGACCCGGCGGAGCACCGCGGCGACGCGGCCCATGATCACCGCGTTCTCGCCGTCGATCGGCGCGTAGTTCTCGTTCTGCGGCAGCAGCCAGACATGGCCGTCGGTGCGGGAGAACGTCTTGACGGTCGCCTCGTCCTCGAGCAGCGCCGCGACGATGTCGCCCGGGTCGGCGCTTTGCTGCTGGCGCACGACGACCCAGTCGCCATCGGTGATTGCGGCATCGATCATCGAGTCGCCCTTGACCTGCAGCAGGAACAGCTGGCCTTCGCCAACCAGCTGCCGGGGCAGCGGGAAGACGTCCTCGACGACCTGCTCGGCGAGGATCGGCCCGCCGGCTGCGATCTGGCCGACCACCGGAACGTAGGCCGGAGTCGGGCGCGCATCGCCCTCGCCGGTGACGTCGTCGGGGGCCGCGGGAACCTTCACCTCGACCGCACGCGGCCGGTTGGGATCCCGGCGCAGGAACCCCTTGCGCTCGAGCGTGGCGAGCTGGTGCGCCACGCTCGACGTGCTGGTGAGTCCGACGGCCTCGCCGATCTCGCGCATCGACGGCGGGTAGCCGCGGCGCTCGACCGAGTCGCGGATCACCTCGAGCACCCGGCGCTGGCGGGGAGTGAGGCCCGACGCGTCCGCCGGGCCGTCGGGGATCTCGCTGACATTCGACTTGGCCATGCGCCTGACGATAGAGGCGCGGACCCCTCAGTTCAAACACCTGTTCGAACGTGTCGTGGATTTTGTCGTCCGGCCCTGGTACAACTTCGTACATGCGTTCGATCGAACATGTGTACGAGGCAGTCGCCTCAGAAGGGTCGCGTTCGATGACTTCCCCTGCTCGCCATACCCCTGTCCGCCTCACCCGCCGCGGCCGGATCGTGATCACGTCGCTGATGATGGTCGCGCTGGTCATCGCCGGCTTCACGCTCGGTCGTGGCTCCAGCCAGGCCGCCGGAAGCGGCCACGTGCCTCATCACCGCGTGACGGTCGAGGCCGGCGACACGCTGTGGTCGCTCGCCGCGCGGGTCGCGCCGCACGCGGATCCGCGCGACGTGGTGGACGAGATCACCGCGCTCAACCAGCTCACCAGCCCGGTCCTGCAGCCGGGCGAGCGCCTGCTCGTCCCGAGCACCCGATAGGCGGACGCGACACGCCCGGGCGAAGAAACTCCGCAGGGATGCTTGCGATCTTCACCCCGGCGTCGTACGTTCGCTCCCCACATCTTGTGTTACACGGATGTGATTTACCCACAGATTGTGGAACACCGCTTCCACAGGCTGTGTGCCAAGCAATGACGGCTGCGACGGAGGTGACCGGCGATGCACTGCCCGTTCTGCCGTCACTCCGACTCCCGCGTCATCGACTCCCGTGAGGTCGAGGACGGCGCGGCGATCCGCCGCCGCCGGTCCTGCCCGGAGTGCGGTCGCCGGTTCACCACGCTGGAGACGGCGAGCCTGACCGTCGTGAAGCGCTCCGGTGCGACCGAGCCGTTCTCCCGGACCAAGGTCATCGACGGGGTCCGGAAGGCGTTCTCCGGCCGGCCGGTCGACGAGGACGCGCTGGCTCGGCTGGGTCAGCGGGTCGAGGAGACGGTGCGGGCCAGCGGGCTGCCGGAGATCCCGACGCAGGAGATCGGGCTGGCGATCCTCGAGCCGCTCTCCGAGCTCGACGAGGTCGCCTACATCCGCTTCGCGAGCGTCTACCGCAACTTCACCTCGCTCGACGACTTCGTCATCGAAGTCGCCGCGATGCGTGCGTCACAGAGCGCAGATCCGGGAGCAATCCCGGCTGCGGAAGCGTTGAACTAGGGGATAGGGAAGGCATTTCATGACCGAGACGGCTGCCACCGGGCGCGTGCAGGGCCAGCGAGTTCGCAAGCTGCGGTTCGACCGCGTCTACACCCGCCCTGGTGTGCACCCGTACGACGAGGTGACCTGGGAGCGCCGCGACGTCGTCATGACCAACTGGCGCGACGGCACGGTCAACTTCGAGCAGCGCGGTGTCGAGTTCCCCGACTTCTGGTCGGTCAACGCCGCCAACATCGTCACGACCAAGTACTTCCGCGGCGCGGTCGGCTCGCCGGACCGCGAGTCGAGCCTTCGCCAGCTCATCGACCGGGTGGTCTCGACGTATCGCCGCGCCGGCGAGGAGTTCGGCTACTTCGCCTCCGCCGAGGACGCCGAGATCTTCGACCACGAGCTGACGTACATGCTCGTGAACCAGATCTTCAGCTTCAACTCCCCGGTGTGGTTCAACGTCGGCACCTCGGCGCCGCAGCAGGTCAGCGCCTGCTTCATCCTCGCCGTCGACGACACGATGGACTCGATCCTGAACTGGTACCGCGAGGAGGGCCTGATCTTCAAGGGCGGCTCCGGCGCGGGCCTGAACCTGTCGCGGATCCGCTCCAGCAAGGAGCTGCTGTCCTCGGGTGGCACGGCGAGCGGTCCGGTCAGCTTCATGCGCGGCGCGGACGCTTCGGCGGGGACGATCAAGTCCGGCGGCGCGACCCGGCGGGCCGCGAAGATGGTGATCCTCGACGTCGACCACCCCGACATCGAGGAGTTCATCGAGACGAAGGCGCGCGAGGAGAACAAGATCCGCGCGCTGCGTGACGCCGGCTACGACATGGACCTCGGCGGCAAGGACATCGTGTCCGTGCAGTACCAGAACGCCAACAACTCGGTCCGCGTCAATGACGAGTTCATGCGGGCGGTGGAGGAGGGCCGCGAGTTCGGGCTGCGGGCTCGCCAGACCGGCGAGGTCATCGAGACCGTCGATGCCAAGAGCCTGTTCGCCTCGATCGCGCAGGCGGCGTGGGAGTGCGCCGACCCCGGCATCCAGTACGACGACACCATCAACGACTGGCACACCACGCCGGAGACCGGTCGGATCACCGCGTCGAACCCGTGCTCGGAGTACATGCACCTGGACAACTCCAGCTGCAACCTGGCGAGCCTGAACCTGATGAAGTTCCTTACCGACGACGACACCTTCGACGCGGTGACCTTCGCGCGGGCGGTCGAGTTCATCATCACCGCGATGGACATCTCGATCTGCTTCGCGGACTTCCCCACCCAGGCCATCGGCGACACGACCCGCGCCTACCGCCAGCTCGGCATCGGCTACGCCAACCTCGGCGCGCTGCTGATGGCGACCGGCCACGCCTACGACAGCGACGGCGGCCGCTCGCTGGCCGCTGCGATCACCTCGCTGATGACCGGGACCGCCTACCGGCGCTCTGCCGAGATCGCCGGCGTCGTCGGCCCCTACGACGGCTACGCCCGCAACGCGGAGCCGCACAAGCGGGTGATGCGCAAGCACGCCGCCGCCAACGACGCGGTGCGCCCGGTCGACGCGGATGCTGCTCGGGTCCTGCACGTCGCCACCAAGGCGTGGCAGGACTGCCTCGCGATCGGGGAGAAGTACGGCTGGCGCAACGCGCAGGCCTCCGTGCTCGCGCCGACCGGCACGATCGGGCTGATGATGGACTGCGACACGACCGGTATCGAGCCGGACCTGGCGCTGGTGAAGTTCAAGAAGCTGGTCGGCGGCGGCTCGATGCAGATCGTCAACCAGACCGTCCCGCGCGCCCTCGTGAAGCTGGGCTACCAGCCCGAGCAGATCGAGGCGATCGTCGAGCACATCTCCGAGCACGGCAACGTCATCGACGCTCCGGGCCTCAGGCCCGAGCACTACGAGGTGTTCGACTGCGCGATGGGCGAGCGGGCGATCTCGGCGATGGGTCACGTGCGGATGATGGCCGCGACGCAGCCGTTCATCTCCGGCGCGATCTCCAAGACCGTCAACATGCCGGAGTCGGCGACGGTCGAAGAGGTCGCCGACATCTACTACCAGGGCTGGAAGCTCGGCCTGAAGGCACTCGCGATCTACCGCGACAACTGCAAGGTCGGCCAGCCGCTTTCGGACGCCAAGGGCAAGAAGGCCGAGGCCTCCGCCGAGTCGGAGACCGTCGTTGCCGACGAGCCGCGGCTGGTTCGCAAGCGGCTGCCGCGTCAGCGCCCGAGCCAGACCGTCTCGTTCTCGGTCGGCGGGGCCGAGGGCTACATGACCGCGGGCTCCTACCCCGACGACGGTCTCGGCGAGGTCTTCCTCAAGCTCGGCAAGCAGGGCTCCACCCTCGCCGGGGTGATGGACGCCTTCTCGATCGCGATCTCGATCGCCCTGCAGTACGGCGTTCCGCTGGAGACCTACGTCCAGAAGTTCACCAACATGCGGTTCGAGCCGGCCGGCCTGACCGACGACCCGGACATCCGCATGGCGCAGTCGGTGATGGACTACATCTTCCGTCGCCTGGCGCTGGACTACCTGCCGTACGAGAAGCGTGAGGAGCTCGGCATCTTCACCGCCGAGGAGCGGGCCGCTACCGTCGCCGCGACGTCGTACGGCGCTCCGGCCGCCGCTCCGGTGGTCGAGGAGGACGACGACGTCGATCCCGAAACGCTGCGCGACAGCGTGCCGGTCGAGCACGTGGAGGCGCCAGGCGTGGCTCCCGCGCCGATCGAGGTCCGGTCCTCTGCCGAGCTCGCCGAGGCGATGAGCGGGCAGTCCGCGGACGCGCCGCTGTGCATGTCCTGCGGCGTCAAGATGAAGCGTGCCGGATCCTGCTACGTCTGCGAGAGCTGCGGCAGCACCTCCGGCTGCAGCTGACGCTGAAATGTATCCCGACCTCCAGAAAACTTGACTTCCGTGTTGTAGGTTTCTTACACTGACTCCGTCAGACAGGGGCGGCACCCCGCCCCGAGCACGGAGGTGAAGTCATGTTGCTGGAACGTATGGATCCATTCCTGGCCGAGTTCGACCGGCTGACCCAGCGCACGCTTGGCGCCGCCAACGGTGCTGGTCTGCCGATGGACGTGATTCGCCGCGAGGACGAGCTGGTCGTGACCGTCGATCTCCCGGGCGTGCCGGCTGACATGATCGGGGTGAGCCTGGACAACCAGGTGCTCACCATCCGGGCCGAACGCCACGCGACGTACGGCGAGGGCGACCAGGTGCACCTGCAGGAACGCTTCGACGGCGCGGTAAGCCGGCGGTTGCGCGTCCCCGACTGGGTCGACGTCGACCGGGTGAGCGCGACGCACGTCGACGGGGTCCTCACGGTGCACCTGCCGCTCGCTGACCGGGCCAAGCCGCGACAGATCCAGGTGACCGGCGCCCAGCCGATCACTGAGATCTCGGCCTGACTGCCTGCGGGTGCCGCCGCCCAGCGCGCGGCGGCACCCGCCCCCACCAGGAGCAACGATGAGCGAGCTGTTCGAGGACGCGAGCCGGCCCCTCTACACGGTGGGCCAGGTGGCCGACCTGCTCGACGTGCAGCAGGCGTTCCTGCGCCGACTCGACCGCCAGGACATCGTCCGGCCGGCCCGATCCGAGGGATCGCAGCGCCGCTACAGCCGCGACGACATCGACTCGGTGATCGCGGTCCGCGGCCTGATCGACGAAGGGCTGACCCTCGAGGGGGTACGGCGAGTGCTTGCGCTGCAAGCCGAGGTCGCCGGGTTGAAGCAGGAGCTGGCCGAGCTTCGCGAGCAGCTCGCGAAAGTCAGTCCGGCGTCGTAGCCGCTACCGCGGCAGAGGGCCCGGCATCGAGGTCGTAGCGCCCGAGCAGGAGCAGCAGCGCGACCAGCGCGGTGACGACGATGGCGACCGTGAGGTTCACGCTGAACGCATAGGCGTGGGTGAGCAGCGCATGGTCCAGCGTCGCCGTGTCGGCGGTGTGGTCGAGCACGTGCAGCACCCGCACCGCGTTGTAGACCGCGACGCCGAGCGATCCACACCAGACGATGGCGAGCATCACGTACGCCGGAAGATGGGTGGTGGTGGCGCCCTCGCTGACCGGTCTGGCCCGGAACAGCAGGGCTGCCGCGACGCAGATCACCGCGAAGCAGAGCAGGACCGCACCGATCGCATCGCTCGGACGGTGCCAGCCGGCGGTCTGCACGTCGGCGGCGACGGTCCAGGAGTAGGCGCCGGCGAGAAACGCGACGAGCCCGCGCAGTGCTGGTGGCGACAGCACCACCAGCGCGAAGGCGCAGCCGATCGCGATCGCGGTGTGGCCGCTCGGGAACGTGTTGTGCGCCTGCAGGGAGTCGGTGGCCACCAGGTAGGGCCGGGTCAGCACATGGTTCTTGATCGTGTCGGTGCCGACGGCGCACAGCAGCGCCGCAAGCGCGACCACGATGCCGAGCAGCCGGCGGCGACGGACGAACCCGATCGCGGTGATCGCGAGCAGGACGAGGGCGAAGGACAGCGCGCTGATCCGGCCGAGGAACAGGATGTCTTTCAGCCGCGCGCCTGGGTTTTGCTCGAGTGAGCCCAGCAGCGCGGCGTTGTCGAAGCGTTGCCCGAGCCGGGTTCGCACCACCACCAAGTAGGTCACCACGCACAGAGCGGCGGCGAACGTCGCGGCAAGCAGCAGGTCCCGCACCGGCGACAGGCGTGCCGGGCGGCTCACCACCGCGTGGGAGGTCTGCGGGACTGGATCGACTCCTCGGGGCTGACCGCCGGCGGCTCGGGAGGGAGCACGATCGGAGGCTCCGGGGGAGGGATCCGGTTCTTGCGCCACACGTCGCGCAACACCAGCGGGACGATGATCACCCAGATCGGGATCGCGAACAGGTAGTAGACGACGAAGATCCAGCCGCGGGTGATCGGCATGTAAAGCGCCCACGTCGCGAACGCGAGCACCGGCAGCGACCACAGGATCCGGCCCGCCGGGCCGAAGGTGGTCTCCGAGCGCCGCCAGCGACTCAGGAGCGTCGCACCGGCCTGGTCTTCGGGGACTGCCGCTCGGTGTGGGACGGGTCGCTGATCACCATTCCGGCGAGGACCGTGTCGATCGCGGTCATCACATGGGCGTCGAGCTTCACGCCGGCCGCGGCGACGTTGTCGACGATCTGCTCCGGCCGGGACGCGCCGATGATGGCGCTGGAGACGTTGGGGTTCTGCAGCACCCAGGCGATCGCGAGCTGCGCCATGGACAGACCGGCTTCGGCCGCGATCGGCGCGAGCCCCTGCACCGCGGTGAGGACGTCGTCGCGCAGCCAGTGCTGGACATTCGTGGCGCCGCCCGCCTCGTCGGTGGCGCGAGAGCCGGCAGGGACCGGCTCGCCCGGCTTGTACTTGCCCGTCAGCACCCCCTGCGCGATCGGCGACCACACGATCTGGCCGATCCCGAGCTCCTCGCAGGTCGGCACGACCCGCCCTTCGATGACCCGCCAGAGCATCGAGTACTGCGGCTGGTTGGACACGAACGGGATCTTCAGCTCGGTGGCGAGCGCATGGCCGGCGCGGATCTGCTCCGCCGTCCACTCGGAGACCCCGATGTAGTGGACCTTGCCGCTGTGCACCAGGTCCGCGAAGACGCTCATCGTCTCCTCGAGCGGCGTCTCGTGGTCGTAGCGGTGAGCCTGGTAGAGGTCGATGTGGTCGGTCTGCAGCCGCTTGAGCGAGGCGTGGCAGGACTCCATCACGTGCTTGCGCGACAGGCCGCCGTCGTTGGGGCCGCCCGGCCCGGTGGGCGCATAGACCTTGGTGAAGATCTCCAGCGACTCGCGGCGCTCGCCGGCCAGCGCCTTGCCGAGCACGGTCTCGGCGCGCGTGTTCGCGTAGACGTCGGCGGTGTCGAAGGTCGTGATGCCGGATTCGATCGCCTGCTTGACGCACGCGATCGCGGTGTCCTCCTCGACCTGGGAGCCGTGGGTGATCCAGTTGCCGTAGGAGATCTCCGAGATCTTCATCCCGGCTGATCCGAGCCGTCGAAACTCCATGTGCTCGACCGTACCCGGCGTTTGTGAGGCGGTCCTCAGCCGGCGATGGTCTCAGTGATGCAGCTGCGCAGCGCCGCGTCGTCCGGCTCGACCAGCGGACGGAACCGGCCGCGCACCGTGCCGTCGCGGCCGACCACGAACTTCTCGAAGTTCCACTGGATGTCGCCGGCTTTGCCCTCGGCGTCGGCCGCCGTCGTGAGCTCCGCGTAGAGCGGATCGCGGCCCTCGCCATTGACCTCGACCTTCGCAGTCATCGGGAAGGTCACGCCGTACGTCGTCGAGCAGAACGTCGCGATCTCCTCCGAGCTGCCCGGCTCCTGCTCGCCGAACTGGTTGCAGGGGACGCCGATGACGGTGAAGTCGTCGCCGCCGAGCTCGCGCTGCAGCGCCTCGAGCTTCTCGTACTGCGGTGTGAGACCGCACTTGCTCGCCACGTTGACGACGAGGGCAACCCGGTCGCCGGCGAGCTCGCCGAAGGTGGTGGGTTCACCAGCAAGGGTGGCGAGCGGGACGCTACGAAGATCGGTCATGTGCCGATCTTGGCACGACCGTCAGTTGCGGGAGAACGGTACGTCGAAGCGACGGTCGGCTGGCACCGCCGACAGCTGCCGCAGCAGGCCGGCCTCGCGGAGCAGCCATTTCGACTCCAGCGCGAGGCGGGTGGCCGCGTCGTACTGCTCGAGGAAGCCCTGCCGGTCGGTGACGCTGGCGATGACGGTGGCGGCGATGAGGTAAGAGAGCAGTCTGGGATCGCCCGGGAGCTCCGGGGGATCCAGCACCGCGCCGTGCATCCGGGCAAGCTCCGCGCGGTAGCTGATGTAGCGCTCGGTCACCACCGGCACGAGCTCGTCGGCGTCTCCCGCGGGCTCGGGCAGCCACTCGACGCTCGCTCGCAGGTACGGCGCTGTGTCCTCGATCTCGAGCAGCCGGAACCGGCGGGTTCCGATGGTCTCGAGCTCGAAGGTCCCGTCCGGGCTCGGCCGAGCCGTGGCGACCTGCGCGACACAGCCGACTTCGTGCAGCGCCTGCACCCCGTCGGCGCCGACCTCGTGCCCGGCCTGGATCGCGATCACCCCGAACTCGCGGTGCTCCGGCTCGAGCTCGAGCAGATCGGTGACCAGGCGCCGGTAGCGCTCTTCGAAGATGTGCAGCGGAAGCGGCGCGCCCGGCAGCAGCACTGTCCCGAGCGGGAACAGCGGGATCAGGGCGGCCATCGCCTGAAGGTAACGCGCAGCGGCCTCTCGCGTGGCCTCGGCAGGAACCTGTCGCTGTAAGCGGCCCAGTCTTCGCGCAGCGAGGCGTCAGCGAAGCGGGCGAAGAATGCCTCGATCCCGTCGCTCACATTCGCCTCCCTGGGTCCTCGACTCCCTCGACGGCGAGCCCCTGGTCGGTGGCTGCCCAACCTGCGGTGATCATCGCCGCGAGGGTCTCAGACGGGTCGTCGCCGGGATCACGTACGACGATCCGCCGCGTGGGCTCGTCGTACTCCGCGACCGCGGTGCCGCAGCGACCCTCGCGAGCGGCGTGGTGCGGCTGGTTCAGCCCGCGCAGGTCCTGGCTGACGAAGGTAGGCCGTTGCTCGGCTGGCGCCGTCGCGGCGGCGAGCACATCGGTGACGCCGGTGAGCACCAGCAGCGACTGCAGGCCCGCCCGGTTGGCACCTTCGATGTCGGTGTCGACCCGGTCGCCGACGACGATCGGTTTCGACGCCCGGGTGCGCTCGACCGACTGGTCGAACAGCGGCCGTTCCGGCTTGCCGGCGACCACCGGCTGCTGACCGGTCGCGGTGGTGACCAGCGCGGCGAGCGAGCCCATCCCCGGCAACGGCCCGCGCGGCGTCGGGAGCGTCGCGTCGAGATTGGAGGCGACGAACAACGCGCCGCGGCGGATCGCGACGGCCGCTTCGGCGAGCCGCGGGTAGTCGATGGTCGGGTCGTACCCCATCACGACGGCCTTGGGGTGGTCGTCGGCAGAGGTGACGACCCGCAAGCCGACGGCTTCGATCTCCGCGGCCAGCGCCGCCGTACCGGTCACCAGCACTGCATCGCCGCGCGACAGACGCTGGGCAAGCAGCCCGGCTGCGGCTTGGGCCCCGGTCACGACCTCCTCGACGTCGACGGCGATCCCGAGGGCGTCGAGCTGAGCGACGACGTCAGCAGGCGAGCGCGAGGCGTTGTTGGTGACGAAGGCGAGACGCATCCCCGCCTCCCGCGCCGCGGCCAGCGAGTCCACGGCGTACGGCGCGGGGTCCTTGCCGAGGTAGACGACCCCGTCGAGGTCGAGCAGGGCGACGTCGTAGGCCTCGCTGAGCGCCGGAGCGCCCTCGAGCTCTGCGGTCAAACCGGCTTGGACGTGTTGCGGGGGATCGCGAGTGCGGTCAGCGCCCCGAGGGCGCAGACGACCGCAGCCACGGCGAACGCCCGGTCGTATCCGGACGTGACGGCGGAGTCTGCGCTCACGGCCAGGTGCGAGGTGTATCGGAACGCGTTGGCCGACAGCAACGAATGCGTGCGATCGGTCGCGATCGTGGCCAGCGCCGCGAGGCCGATGCAGCCGCCCACCTGGCGCGCCGTGTTGAGCAGGCCCGAGGCGAGCCCGGCCTGGGTCCAGTGCACGCCCGCAGTCGCTGCGGTCGCGAGAGGAGTGAACGACAGACCCATGCCGAAGGAGATGAGCAGCGTGCCGCCCAGGACGCCGCCGGCGTAGCTGCTCCCAGCGCTGAGCTGGGTCAGCCACGCGAACCCGGCGGCGGACAGTCCGAGCCCGGCGACCAGCATCAGGCGGGGCCCGACCCGGCCGATGATCGCGCCCGCCAGACGTGCGCCGACGATGATCGCGGCGCTCATCGGCAGGAACAGCAGCCCCGCGCGAAGCGGGCTGTTGCCTTTGACGTCCTGCAGGTAGAGCGAGAGGAAGTACCACATCGAGAAGAACGCGACACCCAGCAGCAGCATCGTGACGTCGGCCGCCGTGACGCTTCGGTTGCGGAACAGCTCGAGCGGCATCAGCGGCGCCTTGACCCGGGTCTGCGTCGCGACGAACGCGCCGAGGATCACGATCGCGGCCACGAGCAGCCCGATCGTGCGGGCCGACCCCCAGGGGTGTACGTCGGTGCCGACGATCGCGTAGACCAGCAGTGCCAGCCCGCCGGTGACGAGGATCGCGCCGGGGACGTCCAGGGCGCGCACGGCGTCGGGCCGGCGGCGCTCGGAGAGCACGCTGAGCGCCGCGAACGCTGTCGCTGCGCCGATCGGGATGTTGACGTAGAGCACCCACCGCCACGACAGCTCGGAGGTCAGCACGCCGCCGAGGATCACACCGAACGCGCCACCGAGCCCTGACACCGAGCTCCAGGCGGCAAGCGCCCGGTGACGCGGCGCGCCTTCCCCGAAGGTCGTCATGATGATCGTGAGAGTGGCGGGGGAGAGCACTGCGCCGCCCAGGCCCTGCACCGCGCGAGCCGCGGTGAGCTCGCCCGAGCTCTGCGCCAGGCCGCCGAGCAGGCTGGCGAGCGAGAACAGCAGCAAGCCGCCGATGAAGACGCGCCGGCGCCCGAACAGGTCGGCGAGCCGGCCGCCGAGCAGCAGGAAGCCCGCGAAGGTGAGGACGTAGGCGTTGACCACCCACTGCAGGCCGGTCGCCGAGTAGTGGAGGTCTCTGCCGATGTCGGGGAGCGCGACGTTCACGATGGAGACGTCGAGGACCACCATGAACTGCGCGATGCAGGCGATCGCGAGGATCAGGTTGTCGGCACGGTGCTGGTCGGCCGACGTGTTCTCGGTTGGCGCCGGCGCGACGGCCGAGCGCTCCGCTGCGGCAGATGTGCCCTCAGCGGCTGGTGCCACTTCCGCCATCAGCGGACGCGGCGCGCTGTCAACGGACTCGAGAGCGTGCTGCGCGGTCTTCGCGCAGCTTCGCGAGCGCCTCTTCGAGCAGGACGTCGCCTTCCGCCATCGTGCGGCGCATCATCAGGAACTCGAAGGGGGTCTTCGGCGGACCGCCGGCCATCCGCTCGCGCGGCGGGGGCTGGTCCTGCACCGGTCCCGCCGGCTGCCCGCAGACCTGGCAAGCCCAGGTCTGCGGGAGCTCGACGTGCAGTGCGAAAGCCGGCTTGCTCTCGTGGCCGGCGTGACACCAGTAGGAAACCTGCCGGCGGGGCTCGACGACGCCACCGCGGTCGACCTCAGAGCCCGGCGCACCGCCGAGGCGGCCGCCGCGAATCGTGGACCGTCGTGACCCCATCGCCTGCCTGTCTCCTTTTATTCGTTACGCGTTGACTGGACTCAGAGAGCCCGGACGTTCTCCGCCTGCGGACCCTTCTGGCCCTGCGTCACGTCGAACTCGACGTTCTGACCCTCGTCGAGGGTGCGGTAGCCGTTGCCCTGAATCGCGCTGAAGTGAACGAAAACGTCCGCGCTGC
>DASZUS010000092.1:0-27381 GCA_035547515.1 Mycobacteriales bacterium | reverse complement strand
GCGTCGTACTGATCCGCCCTGCTCCGGTCCCCGGCATTCGCGGGCCGCGCTCGTTCGGCAAGCCGGAGTTCGACCCGATCTGGCAGAAGATCGTCGACAACGACCTCCTCGTCGGGATGCACTCCTCGGACCGCGGGTACGAGCGCTACGCCAACGAGTGGGAAGGCACCGGCAGCGAGATGCTGCCGTTCCAGCCGCAGGCGTTCCGCATGCTGTCCGCGTGGCGTCCGATCGAGGACTCGGTCTCCGCGCTGGTGTGCCACGGTGCGCTGTCGCGGTTCCCGGAGCTGAAGATCGCCGTCATCGAGAACGGCGCCAGCTGGGTCGGCCCGCTGTTGAAGGCCATGCGGGACCTCTACAAGAAGATGCCGCAGGAGTTCGCCGAGAACCCGGTCGATGTCGTACGCCGCAACGTCTACATCAGCCCGTTCTGGGAGGAGAACTACGCCGACCTGGCCGAGCTGCTCGGCGAGGACCACGTGCTGTTCGGGTCGGACTTCCCGCACCCGGAGGGGCTCGCCGAGCCGGCGAAGTTCGTCGACGACCTGGCGGCGTACTCGAGCGAGGAGCAGATCCGCAAGTTCATGGGCGGCAACCTCTCGAAGCTGGTGTCGGTCCCCGTTCCGGCGTAACGGGTCGCCTAGCCGACGGCCTTCTTCACGAGCGCGGCGATCTTCTTCTCGACGGTCGGGCTCCACCGCTGGATCGCGAACATGATCGGCCACATGTCGCCGTCGTCGAGCTGCGCGGTGTCGTTGAAGCCGAAGTTCGAGTAGCGCTCCTTGAACTTGCCGGCGTCGCGGAAGTAGGCGACGACCTTCCCGTCGGCATTGGCGTACGCCGGCATGCCGTACCAGGTCTTCGCCGACAGCTGCGGAGCCGTCGTACTGATCGTCGCGTGGACGCGCTCGGCGATTGCGCGGTCGTCCGGAGCCATCTTCGCGATCGCGTCGAGGCAGGCCTGCTGCTCGTCGGCCTTCTTCGCGCCCTTCTTGCCCTCGGCGCGCAGCTCCTCGATGCGCGCCTTCATCGCCGCTTGCTCTTCCTTGCTGAATCCGCTCATGCCTTGAACCTAGGGCGGACGGCTCGCGGCGTGCTTCTCGATTCCTGCTCGTTGCTCAGCTCTTCGGCGTGAAGTCCAGGTGAAGCTCGCGCAGGCCGCGCAGGATGTAGGTCGGAACGTAGTCGTAGCGGCGTGCACCGGCCGGCCCGTGGTGCTCTTCGGAGATCCGGATGTCGTCGACGCGCGCGAGGAAGCGCTCCAGGCTGACCCGCCCCTCGGCGCGAGCGAGCGGACCGCCCGGGCAGGTGTGGATGCCGCGGCCGAAGGCGAGGTGCTGGCGGGCGTTGGACCGGTCGGGCTGGAACCGCTTCGGGTCGGTGAACTTGCGCGCGTCGTGGTTGGCGGCGCCGTTGACGACCATCACGATCGTGCCGGCCGGGATGTCGACGCCGCCGACCTTCGTGTTGATCCGTGCCAGCCGGAAGTCGCCCTTAACCGGGCTCTCGTAGCGCAGGCACTCCTCGACGAAGTTCGTGATCGCTGACGGGTCGTTGCGCAGCAGGTTCTGCAGCTCGGGTCGTTCGGCGATCAGCTGGAAGGCCGTGCCGAGCAGCCGGACCGTGGTCTCCTGGCCGGCCGCGAAGAGGTTGGCGGCGACCCGTACGACGTCGATGACATCGGGCAGCATGCCGTCTTCGAAGGTGGCCTGCGCCATGCCGGTCATGACGTCGCTGCGCGGCTCGCGACGGCGGTCCTCGACGTACGCCGAGAGCGTCTCGTAGAGGTACTCGAGCGGGCTGTGGGTCATCGTCTTGCTCGTGCTTCCGACGGTGCCCTTGCGGCCCTGGAACTGCTGACGGATCTCTTCCTGGTCCTCGTCGGGTACGCCGAGCAGGTTCGCGATGACGAAGAAGGTGAAGGGGTTGGCGAACTCGCTGATCAGGTCGCAGCTGCCTGAGCGGACGAACCGGTCGATCTCCCGGTCGGCGAGCGCGGCCATGGCTGCTTCGTTCTCGCGCAACCGGGCGGGGGTGAGCAGACGCATCAGCAGACCGCGGTGGTCGCGGTGCTTCGGCGGGTCCATGGTCGGCAGCTGATCGCTCATCGGGAGCTCGTCACGGTGCTGTGCGATCAGGTCGCTGACGTCGTCTCCGACCAGCGGCACCGGGAAGCCCGGGAAGGGCCCGCTCACCGAAAGGCACGAGGAGAAGGTCTCCGCGTCGTTATAGATCTCGCACGCTTCCTCGTAGCCCGTGACCATCACGACGTTGTGGTGCGGCTCGCGCTGCACCGGGCACTTCTCGCGCAGGTAGTCGAAGTATGGGTACGGATCGGCGATCAGGGTGTCGTCACGGAAGAAGTCGATCGCGTCGTAGTCCAGCGCCTCGGTCATGTCGCTCCCGTGAGTGAGAACATCATTCTTGATTGAGGCAACGATACTTCCGCCCGTCCCGCTGGCGGCAGGTAGGTTGCCCGGGTGAGCATGATCCACCCCGACCTCCGGCGAGCGGCGCGCTTCCTGCCGCGAGGCGGCGTTGGGCCGCTCGCGCTTCCGGCGCTGCGCTGGATGACGGCGCGCATGTCGACTTCGTCGAAGGGCGGAGTCGAGGTGGTCGCGATCGGCGAGCAGGTGATCCGGCTGCACCGCCCCGCCGACGCCTCCGTGCCCACCGCGGCGCTGCTCTGGATCCACGGCGGGGGCTACCTACTCGGCACCCCCGCGCAGGACGACGCGCTGTGCAAGCTGCTGTGCGAGCGGCTCGGCATCGTCGTCGGCGCGGTCAGCTATCGGCTGGCACCGCGCCATCCTTTCCCCGCCGCCCTCGACGACTGCTTCGCCGGGCTGCGCTGGCTGGCGCAGCAGCCGTACGTCGACGCCGAGCGGCTTGCCGTCGGCGGCGCTAGTGCAGGTGGCGGGCTCGCGGCAGCGGTCGCGCAACGCGCCCGCGACGAGCAGCTGTCGCTACGGCTTCAGCTGCTGGTGTACCCCATGCTCGACGACCGGACCTGCCTACGCACCGACATCGCGGAACGCGACTTCCGGCTGTGGAACAACAAAGCCAACCGTTACGGCTGGCGCAGCTACACCGGTCAGGAACCGGGGTCGGCGGGGTTGTCCGCACCTGCGGTGCCGGCGCGGTGTCAGGATCTTGCCGGCCTCGCCCCGGCCTGGATCGGGGTGGGCACCTGCGACCTGTTTCACGACGAGGACGTCGAGTACGCCGAGCGGCTGCGCGCCGCGGGAGTGCCCTGCGACCTCCACGTGGTCGAGGGCGCATTCCACGGGTTCGACGCCATCGCGGCCAAGGCGCCGGTGGTCCGCGAGTTCAACCGCGCGAAGGTCGAGGCGCTAGCCGCCGCGCTGGCCTGACCGCTGTGCCGCGACCGCCCCGCCGTCCACCAGGACGTCGGTGCCGGTGAGGAACGACGCGGCGTCGGAAACCAGGAACGTCACGACCGACGCGACCTCTTCGGGTCGCCCTTCGCGCTGCAGCGCGCTGGCCGCCACCATGTCCGCCATGCTCGGCTCACTCGCATCTTCGAGCCGGCCCATGGGGGTGTCGATCACGCCGGGGGACACCGACAGCAGCCGCGCGCCTCGCGCGCCCCACGCCTTCGCCTGGCGCTCGACCAGCCGGATCACGCCGCGCTTGGCAACGGCGTAGGCGATCCCTGAGTGGTCGAGCAGACCGAGCGCGTCGAGCTCGTCGTACAGGGACGGCGAGTCGGGCTGGTCGAGAATCGCGTCGACCGCGGGGTCCGCGGGGACCATCGCGGCTGCCATGGAGGCGAAGCAGACACCGACGCTGCCGTCGGCAAGCGCCGCTTCGAAGCCGTGTACGACGCGGCTCATGCCGGCCAGGTTGACCTCCACGATCCGCCGGCCGTCGGCCATGTTCGGGGACAGGCCCGCGGTCACGACGAGAGCTCCGAGCGAGCCGACCTGTGACACCAGAGCCGCGACGGACGCCCCATCGGTGATGTCGCAGCAAACCGCCTGGACGTTGCCCGTCAGCTCACCGGCGACAGCCTGTGCGGCAGCTTCGTCGCGGTCGGCCAGCAGCAGCCGGTTGCCGCGACCGACCAGCAACCGTGCCACGGCCGCGCCCATCCCGCTGCCCGCCCCGATGACGACATCGGTGGTTGCATCAGCCACCCGCCGACCCTATGTGCTGGCATGGGGTGCTGGCATGGGCTGCTGGCATGGGGTGCTGGCATGGGCTGGCGCCGGCAGGCCGCCGACCGGCGGCCCCCGCCCGACCGAAAGGCAGGACCCGATGAAGCAAGAGCTCACGACCGACCAGGTGACCCGCCGGATCGAGGCGTCGCCCGACGCCGTCTACGCCCTTGTGTCGGATGTCACGCGCACTCCCGAGTACTCACCCGAAGTGGTCAAGTGCACCTGGATCAAGGGCGCGACCGGCCCAGCCGTCGGTGCGCGCTTCAAGGCGATCAACCACGCCGGGCGCGTGCCCGACTGGCCGAACAAGCCGGTCGTCACCGTGGCCGAGCCCGGCCGGGCGTTCGCGTTCGAGCGCACCGAGATCGGCGGCGGCACGATCGAGTGGCGCTACACCCTCGAGCCCGACGGCGCCGGCACTCAGGTCACCGAGTCCTACAAGGTGATCAAGCCGGTCAACGCGCTCGGCTGGTTCATCATCGACACGCTCGCCGGTCTCAAGGACCGCCGGACCGACCTGCGCCGAGGCATGACGCAGAGCCTCGACCGGATCGCCGAGATCCTCGAAGTAGCGTGAGGATCGGCTAGAGCATCGTCCAGACGGACTTCGAGCGCAGGTAGCTGTCGAGTCCGAGCTCGCCGTTCTCGTAGCCCCAGCCCGACTGCTTGAAGCCGCCGAAGGACACGTCGGCGTCCCACATCATCTGGCAGTTCAGCGTGACGCTGCCGGCGTCGAGGCGCCCGGCGAGTGAGTGCGCGCGAGACAGGTCGCGGGTGTAGACCGCGGCGGCGAGCCCGTACGTCGAGTCGTTGGCCAGCGCGACGACCTCGTCGTCGTCGTCGAACGGCGTGACCGCCACGACCGGACCGAAGATCTCCTCCTGGAACACCCGGGTATCCGGCTCGACGCTGGTCAGCACCGTCGGGTGCACGAACCACCCCCTGCGGTCGAGGCGGTGCCCGCCGGTGACCACCTCGGCGCCGTTGCTCCTGCCGTCGTCGATGTAGCCCAGGACCCGGTTCATCTGGCGCTCGCTGATGATCGGCCCGCTGTGCACCTTGCCGTCCTGTGGCCCGCCGAAGCGCAGCCGGTTGGCGAAGGCGGAGATCCCTTCCAGGACCTGCTGGTAGACCCCGCGCTGTACGAAGACGCGCGAGCCGGCGACGCAGGCTTGTCCGGAGTGCATGAAGATCCCCATCGCGGCCGCCGGGATCGCGCGCTCGAGGTCGGCGTCGTCGTAGATCAGTGAGGGCGACTTGCCGCCGAGCTCGAGCATGACCCGCTTGAGGTTGCCGTTGGCGGCGGCGACGATCTTCTTGCCGACCTCGGTCGAACCGGTGAAGGCGATCTTGTCGACGTCCTTGTGCTCGATCAGTCGCTGCCCTGCGGTGTGGCCCCATCCCTGCACGAGGTTCGTGACGCCTTCCGGTACGCCGGCTTGTTCCAGCACCTGCTCGAAGACCAGCGCCGACAGCGGCGTCTCCTCGGCGGGCTTGAGCACGCTGCTGCAGCCCGCGGCAAGCGACGGCGCAAGCTTCGCCGCCGCGTTGAATGCGGGCCCGTTCCACGGGATGATCAGCCCGACGACGCCGACCGGCTCCTTGATCGTGTAGGAGTGAATCCTGGCGTCGTAGCCGTTGAGGCCGCCGGACATCCGGATGTCCCGGGCGACGCCGTGGATCTTCGTGCACCAGCCGGCGAAGTAGCGGAAGTACTCGATGACGGCGTCCATGTTGCGGGTCGCCTGGGGCAGCGGCATGCCGGTGTTGAGCGAGTCGATCTGCGCGAGCTCCTCAGCGCGCGACTCGAGAAGCTCGGCGACCTTCCAGAGGATGCGAGCCTTCTCCGAACCCGGCTTGTTGCGCCACACCCCGGAGTCGAACGTCGCCCGGGCGCGCGCGACGGCCTCGTCGATCGCCTCGGCGCCGCCGTCTTTGAACTCGCCGATCTGCTCTTCGGTGACCGGATCGATGATCGTGATCGTCTCGCCGGACCCGGGTCGCTCCCGCAGTCGCTCCACGACGGCAAGCTCGGTCAACGGTGACTCCTTCGAAGATGTAATGGGGGACTGGTAGTCAGGGTCAACGGCGGACGATGTTGCCGGCGTCGACCGGCAGGACTGTGCCGGTGATGTAGCGCGAGGCATCCGAGGCCAGGAACGCCACCGCGTTCGCGATGTCGATCGGGTCGACCGCCTCGACCGGCATCGCATTGGTCAGCGAGTTCAACAGGTGCGGCGCGTACTCGGTGATGTCGGCGAGGCTGCCGCCGCCCGCCATCGGCGTACGCACGGTCGTCGGCGCGATGCTGTTGACGCGGATGAAGTGCGGGGCGCAGTAGTTGGCCCACGCTCGCATCAGGCCGATCACGCCGTGCTTGGCGGCGACGTAGCTGAGCATGCCGGCGTCGTTGACGCCCGGCGACATCAGGCCGCCGGTGGAGCTCGTCAGGATGATCGAGCCGCCCTGCTCGTTCTTGATCATCGAGCTGATGGCGGCTCGCCCGGTGTTCCACACGCCGGTCAGGTTGGTGCCGATGACCTGCTCCCACACTTCTTCCTGCGGGACCACGGGGCTGCCAGGCCCGATGCCGGCGTTCGCGACGACGATGGTCACCGGCCCGAGCTCTGCGACACCGTCCTTGTACGCCGCGCGGACCTCGGCGTAGTCCCGCACGTCCGCCTTGATCCCGACCATGCGCCGCCCGAGTGCCTCGACCTCCTTGACGGTCTGGTCGAGCTCGTCCTGCGTTCCCATGGCGTACGCCGCCGCTGACAGCTGCTCGCAGATGTCGATGCCGATGATGTCGGCGCCCTCTTCCGCGAGTCTCACCGCGTGAGCGCGGCCTTGGCCTCGGGCCGCGCCGGTGATGAAGGCGACCTTGCCGTCGAGGGTGCCCATGCTTCCCCGTCCTCAGTGCTTCGGCTTCGTAGTAATCAACTCTTTCATTCGGCGCCGTAGCAACGCAACCGGCCCCAGGCCCGAGGCCTGCGCAGTCACTTGCGGAAACGCTGTTCTCAACAATGGAATCCTTGATATCGTCTGCGGGAACCAGACCTGGAAGAGGGCACATGGCGCACTTCAGCAAGCCTGCAGAGGGCTCGTGGACCGAGCACTTCGGTCTGTCGACCGAGCCGGTGTCGTACGGCGACTCGATCTCGCCCGAGTTCTACGCCCTCGAGCAGGACGCGATCTTCCGCAAGACCTGGCTCAACGTCGGCCGGGTCGAGCAGCTGCCGAAGCCGGGCAGCTTCTTCACCAAGGAGCTCGACGCGGCACGGACCTCGGTCCTGATCGTCAGGAACCGCGACGGGGAGCTGCGGGCGTTCCACAACATGTGCCGCCACCGCGGCAACAAGCTGGCGTGGACCGACTACCCGAAGCAGGAGGTGGACGGCACCTGCCGGCAGTTCACCTGCAAGTACCACGGGTGGCGTTACGACCTCGACGGCAAGCTGACGTTCGTCCAGCAAGAGAACGAGTTCTTCAACCTCGACAAGGACAAGTTCGGCCTGGTGCCGATCACGGTCGACGTCTGGGCCGGCTTCATCTTCATCACCCTCGACCAGGACCCCCAGCCGCTCAAGGACTACATGGGGGAGATGGGCGCGGGGATCGAGGCCTACCCGTTCGAGCTGATGACCCAGAAGCACACGTACCGGTCGGAGATCGGCAGCAACTGGAAGCTGTTCATCGACGCGTTCATGGAGTTCTACCACGCCCCCGTTCTGCACGCGAAGCAGTCGGTCTCCGAGGAGTCGCGCAAGCTGCAGAGCTACGGATACGAGGCCTTGGCGTACGAGGTCGACGGCCCGCACGCGATGGTCTCCTCGTGGGGCGGCATGGCTCCCCCGAAGGACCTGAACATGGTCAAGCCGATCGAGCGGGTGCTGCGCAGTGGGCTGTTCGGCCCGTGGGACGGCCCCGACATCGGCGAGCTGCCGCCCGGGGTGAACCCCGCGAAGAGCCCGACCTGGGGGATCGACTCGTTCCTGTTCTTCCCCAACTTCATGCTGCTGCTGTGGAAGCCGAACTGGTACCTCACCTACCACTACTGGCCGACGTCGTACAACACGCACATCTTCGAGACGTCGCTGTACTTCGTCCCGCCGGAGACCGCGCTCGAGCGGCTGCAGCAGGAGCTCGCGGTCGTGACCTTCAAGGAGTACGGCCTGCAGGACGCGAACACCCTGGAGGCGACCCAGACCATGCTCGAGTCCGGCGCGATCACCGAGTTCCCGCTGTGCGACCAGGAGGTCATGCTCCGGCACATGCACACCACCTGCCGCGAATGGGTCGATCGCTACCGAGCGGCCAAGGCCGGTCCTTCGGCCGTTCCGGCCGCGTCCTGAGGAGTACGGCGATGAGCGCCCTTCCCGCACAGTTCGCGCCGCTCGAGGCGTTCTCGGACTGGATCCTGCCGAGCGAGGCCGACCGCTACGCCAAGCGGGTCGCCAGCACGATGGACGAGCTGCAGGCGTTCTACGACGCCGCGTTCCCGCTGCTGGAGAGCGGCTCCGAGTATCTGACCGGAGTCGCGGTCGAGGGAATCAGCGACGAGGACCGCAACCTGCTCTGGCTGTTCGCCTCGCTGGTGACGGTGTCGTTCCCGGTGGAGGCCTGGCGGCAGCCGCACGTTCCCGACAGCGGAGCGGCATCGATCGACGTCACGGTGGAGCCCCGGCCGTAGCCGTGCCGACTCTCGTGGCCGATCGAGCAGCGGACAGGGGCGGTGTGGCACACAGCGATCGCTATCACCCGCTGACGGTCCGCGCCGTGGTCCGCGAGACTGCCGACGCGATCTCGATCGTGTTCGACGTACCCGAGGATCTCGCGTCCCGCTACACCTATCGCGCCGGTCAGTTCGTCACCATCCGCGCGGTTGTCGACGGGGTGGCGCATCTGCGCAGCTACTCGATGTCGTCGGCTCCCGAGACCGACGACTCGCTGCAGGTCACGGTCAAGCGAGTCGCCGGCGGTCCGGTGTCCTGCTGGCTGCACGATTCGATCTCACCCGGCGACGTTCTCGACGTGAGCGTGCCGGCGGGAGCCTTCGTGCTCAGCGATTCCGACGCCGATCTCGTCGCTTTCGCCGCGGGCAGCGGGATCACCCCGATCCTGTCGATGGTGAAGTCGGCGCTGCACAGCACCGGCCGCAGGGTGCGGGTCCTGCTCGCCAACCAGGACCGCGACGCCGCGATCTTCGCCTCGAGGCTCGACCGCCTTGCAGCCGAGTTCCCGGAGCGTCTCGCTGTCCGCCATCACCTCGACGATGTGAGCGGGCTGGTCACCGAAGATCTCGTGGCGGACTTCGTGGACGGTGTCGGCGAGGGCGAGTACTACCTGTGTGGCCCCACCGGGTTCATGGACGTGGTGCAGGCCGGGCTCGCTCGCGCGGCGGTTGCGCCGACGCGGGTGCACCTGGAGCGCTTCGCCCCGGCTGCCCTTCCGGCCGTTGCGCCGGCTGCCGCAGAGCCGTCGGGCGGTGACGACGACCGGACCATCACGATCACGGTCGGCTCCGAGACCAAGACGGTCCGGCAGCGCGAGAAGCTGACGATCCTCGAGTCAGCGCGCTGGAACGGGATGCCCGCGCCCTCTTCGTGCGAGGCCGGTCACTGCGCGACGTGCATGGCCCAGGTCGTCGAGGGCGAGGTCTCGATGCCGGTCAACGACATCCTCACTGATGAAGAGGTGGCGCAGGGCTGGGTGCTGACCTGCCAGACCGTGCCCGTCTCACCCGTCGTACGCGTCGTCTACGAGACGTGACCAGGAGGCAGCCGTGACCAGTCCGCCGAGACCCTCCGAAGGGACGTGGACGCAGCACTACCCCGAGCTCGGCACCGCGCCGATCTCGTTCCGGGACTCGATCTTGCCGGACTTCTACCGCGCCGAGCAGGACGCGATCTTCCGGCAGGCCTGGCTGAACGTCGGACGGGTCGAGGACCTGCCGCGCAAGGGCAGCTGGTTCACGAAGGACATCGTCGCGGCACGCACGTCGGTGATCGTGACCCGCGGCGCCGACGACGTCGTGCGCGCGTTTCACAACGTCTGCCGGCATCGGGGCAACAAGCTGGTGTGGGACACCGCGCCCACCCAGGAGGCACGCGGGTTCTCCCGGCAGTTCGTCTGCAAGTACCACGGGTGGCGCTACGGCATGGACGGCGCCTGCACCTACGTGCACCAGGAGAGCGAGTTCTTCGACGTCGACAAGACGAACCTCGGCCTGGCCGCGGTGCACTGCGAGGTCTGGGCCGGATTCGTCTTCGTCAACCTGGCAAAGACCCCGCCGTGCTCGCTGCGGGAGTTTCTCGGCCCGATGGTCGGCGCGCTCGAGGGCTACCCGTTCGGCCAGATGACGGAGCGCTACTCCTTCCGGGCGGAGAACAACAGCAACTGGAAGGTGTTCATCGACGCGTTCCAGGAGTACTACCACGTGCCGCCACTGCACACCGAGCAGCTCGGTCCGATCCACCGCGACCCGAACGCCACCTTCGAAGGCGCGCACTACCAGCTCGATGGGCCGCACCGCGTGGTCAGCACCAACGGGTCGCAGAAGCACAAGTGGCCGGCCGAGACCATGTACCCCACCGAGGTCCTGCTACGGAGCGGGAACATGGGCCCGTGGGACGCGTCGCCGCTGGCCGGTGACCTACCCGGCATCAACCCAGGCGGGGTCAAGCGGTGGGGCATCGACAACTTCCAGGTCTTCCCGAACCTCGAGATCCTGATCTACGAGCGCAACTGGTATCTCAGCTACCGGTTCTGGCCGACGTCGCACAACACCCACGTCTTCGAGGCCGACCTGTGGTTCACGCCGGCGAAGACCGCGCGGGAGCGGCTGGCCCGCGAGTACGCCGCGATCACCGTGAAGGAGTACGCGCTACAGGACGCCGGCACGCTCGACGGCACCCAGCTGGGCCTCGAGTCGGAGGCTTTCGAGGACTACCCGCTCAACGACCAGGAGATCCTCGTGCGCCACTTCCACAAGTCGGTTGGCGACTGGGTCGCGGCTGGCGGCAGGCCGACCGCGGACGCCGCTCGATGACCGCGATGCTTCCGGCGGAGTTCGCCGACCTCGAGCCGTTCGCCGCCACGTGGTGCCTGGCCGGCGAGCCCGACCGGTGGGCTCAGCGGCTGGCCAGCTCGATGGAGGAGCTCAGAGCCTTCTACGACGCCTGCTTCCCGCGTGCCGAAGCAGCGATCCGCTTCTGCGACCAGTTCGACCTGGCTGCGCTGCCGGAAGACGCGCGAAACCTGATGCACCTGCTCTTCTCGTTCGCGCTCGTGTCCTACCCGATCGAGGTGTGGAACCAGCCGCTGCCGATCGACACCGGATCGGCGAAGCTCGACCGCACGCGCGAGCCTGCGACATGAGCAGCCTCGAAGCCGGCCGTCTCGAGGACATCGATTTCTTCCGCAGCGGCGCGGTCCTTGCCGATCCGTACCCGTACTACGAGCAGCTGCGGTCCAAGTGCCCGGTCTACCGCGAGCCTCACGAGGGCGTGGTCATGATCACCGGCTACGACGAGGCGTTGGAGGTCTACCGCGACGCTGCATCGTTCTCGTCGGCCAACTCCGTGACCGGCCCGTTCCCAGGGTTCAGCATCCCCCTCGTCGGCGACGACGTGACGGAGCTCATCGAGGCGCATCGCGACGAGCTGCCCTTCAGCGACCAGCTGCCGACCTTCGACCCACCGAAGCACGGCGCGCACCGCGGGCTCACGATGCGGATGCTCACCCCCAACCGGCTGAAGGAGAACGAGTCCGCGATCTGGGGGATCGCGGACCGCCAGCTCGACGAGTTCCTCGACCGAGGCCGGTGCGAGTTCGTCTCGGAGTTCGCCTCGCCGTTCGCAATGTTCGTCATCGCCGATCTGCTCGGCGTGCCCGACGAAGACCGGCCGGAGTTTCGCGACAAGCTCGCCCGGACCACCGGGTTCGGGACCGGCGAGTCCAGGCAGATGGCGCACACGCCGCTGGAGTTCCTGTACGACAAGTTCCGCGGCTACGTCGAAGACCGCCGCCGTGAGCCCCGCGCCGACATCATGACCCGCATGGCCCAGGCGACTTTTCCTGACGGCTCGACACCGGAAGTCATGGACGTCGTGCGGGTCGCCGCGAACCTGTTCGCGGCGGGCCAGGAGACGACGGTGCGGCTGCTTGCTGCAGCGCTGCGGATCGTGGCCGAACGCCCGGACATCCAGGAAGCGCTGCGAGCGGACCCGGCCGCGATCCCGAACTTCGTCGACGAGGTGCTGCGGATCGAGAGCCCGATCAAGGGGGACTTCCGGGTCGCCCGGGTGGCCACCACCATCGGAGGCGTGGAGATCGCGGCAGGGACCACCGTCATGTTGCTCAACGGCGCTGCCAGCCGAGACCCACGCAGGTTCGGCGACCCGGCAAGGCTGGACCCGGCGCGACCGAACGCCCGGGAGCATCTCGCCTTCGGGCACGGCACCCACTTCTGTCCGGGAGCCCCGCTGGCCCGCACCGAAGGACGGGTGGCGCTCGAGCGGATCCTGCAGCGCACCAGTGCCATTCGGATCGACGACCGGATGCACGGTCCGGAGGGAGAACGCAAGTTCCGCTTCGTGCCGACCTACATGCTGCGCGGCCTGGTGGCGCTGCATCTCGAGTTCGAGGCTGTCGGATGAGCAACGAGCTGGACGGCAAGGTCGCGATCGTCACCGGTGCCGCCAACGGCATCGGCAAGGGCATCGCCGAGATGTTCGTCGCCGAGGGCGCGAGAGTGGTCGTCGCGGACATCGACGACGACGCCGGGACCAAGGTGGCGGGCGAGCTCGGCGACGCGGCGCACTTCGTGCACACCGACGTCTCCGACGCGGCGAGCATCAACGGAGCGGTCGATGCGGCCGTGGCGCGATTCGGCCGGCTCGACGTCATGGTCAACAACGCAGGCATCTCGGGGTCGTATCGCCGGCTGATGATGGACGACTTGCGTGACTTCCACAGGGTCATCGAGGTGGACCTGCTCGGCGTGATGCTCGGTACGCAGGCGGCGGCGCGCAAGATGGCGCCGGGTGGGTCGATCATCAGTACGACGTCCATCGCCGGCATCCAGCCGGGAGTCGGCTTCTCGTCGTACCGCGCGGCGAAAGCCGCCGTCATCCACTTCAGTCGGTGCGCCGCCATCGAGCTCGCCGAGCTCGGTCTGCGGGTCAACGTGATCGCGCCGGGCAACATCGCCACCCAGATCAACGCGGCGTTCGACACCGAGTCGATCGTCGCCAGGATCCAGCCGCTGCAACGGCTGGGCTCTCCGGCGGACATCGCCCACGCCGCCGTCTACCTCGCCAGCGACCGGTCTGCCCAGGTCACGGGCCTGGTCCTGCCCGTCGACGGCGGTACGACGGTCGGTCAGCCGCCGCTTCCGGCCGAGTCCGTCATGCGCCACCGCTGAGCAAGCCGAAGGAGAAGCAAGTGTCCGACGACCAGGTCATCGTGCTGCGCCCCAAGGGCGTGCTCGACGTCGCCAGCGGCCAGGTTCTGGAGGGCGCGAAGGTCGTCGTCGAGGGGAACCGCATCAGCGCGGTCACCGACGACGTCGGCGCCGGTGCCGGCGCCGATCGGGAGGTCGACCTGCCGGATCTCACGCTGGTGCCCGGCCTCATGGACATGGAGGTCGACCTCGTCCTCGGCGGCCCGGGCGCCGGCCTGTCGGACCCGGTGCGCATGGACCCGGTCAAGATGGGCCTTCGGGCGGTGCTCAACGCCCAGCGCACGCTGCAAGCCGGGTTCACCACCGTGAGGAACCTCGGGTTGTTCATCAAGACCGGCGGCTACCTCGTCGACGTCGCACTTTCCGAGGCGATTGCGGCCGGCTGGGTCCAGGGCCCGCGGGTGATCCCGGCCGGTCACGCGATCTGCCCGACCGGAGGGCATCTCGACCCGAGCGCCCAGAGCGGCCTCGCACCCGGCATCATGCCGATGTCGGTCGAGGAGGGCATCGCCGACGGCGTCGACGAGGTGCGCAAAGCCGTGCGCTACCAGATCCGCCACGGGGCGCAGCTGATCAAGTGCTGCGCCTCCGGTGGCGTGATGACGCCGACCGGCCCCCCGGGCGCCCAGCAGTACTCGACCGAGGAGCTCGCTGCCATCGCCGATGAGGCGCACCGTCGAGGTCTGCGCGTCGCCACGCACTGCCATGGCGACGCGGCGGTCAATGCGGCCATCGATGCCGGCATCGACTGCATCGAGCACGGCATGATGATCAGCGACGCGACGATCCAGCGGCTGGTCGACACCGGGACCTTCCTGGTCTCCACGTGCGCGCTGACGGAGAACTGGGACATCTCCAACCAGCCGAAGGCGCTCCAGGCCAAGGCCGCAGAGGTCTTTCCGAAAGCCAAGGAGTCGTTGTCAAAGGCGATCGAAGCCGGGGTGAAGGTGGCACTCGGCACCGACGCCCCCGCGATCTGGCACGGGCGCAACGCGGAGGAGCTCGAGGTTCTCGTCAAGCGCGGGATGACGCCGATCCAGGCGATCCGTGCAGCGACCACCGTCGCGGCCGAGCTCATCAACTCGACGGAGCTCGGGCAGGTTGCCCCGGGCATGCTGGCGGACATCATCGGGGTTGCCGGCGACCCGCTGGCGGATGTGTCGACCTTCGGCAGGGTGCCGTTCGTGATGAAGGACGGCGTGGTGGTGAAGCACCGGGTCTGAGACATCCGCCCGGACGGCTCGTGCGAGCATCCGGGAATGCGTTCTGGGCGGCGGATCGGGGCGGAGGACTCGGCGACCCGCAATGCGCTCCTCGACGCCGCCCTGCAGCTCCTGCTCGAGGAGGGTTATGCGTCGGTCACCTCTCGCAAGGTCGCCGGTCGCGCCGGCCTCAAGCCACAGCTCGTGCACTACTACTTCCGCACGATGGACGACCTCTTCCTGGCGCTGGTGCGCCGCGGGGCGGCGCTGAGCCTCGAACGTCAGGCAAGGGCACTCGAGTCGCCGACTCCGCTGCGCGCGCTGTGGGAGCTGAGCACCGACCCCGCGGGAACGACCCTCACCACCGAGCTGTTCGCCCTTGCCAACCACCGCAAGGCGATCCGGGCCGAGCTCGCGGCACACGCCGAGGAGTTCCGCAGGCTGCAGCGCGATGCGCTCGTCGCCGTGCTCGACTCCTATGGAGTCGACCTCGGAGAGGTCCCGCCCGCGGTGCTACCGGTCCTCGTCACCGGCCTGTCCCAGATCTTGGTCCTCGAGGCTGCGCTCGGGATGACGACGGGTCACGCCGAGCTCCGCGAGCTGGTCGAGTCCTGGATCGCGAGATACGAGCCGGTCAGCGAGCAGAAGCCGCGCGCACGGGCCTCTCGGACGGCGCGTCCGGGAGCATGAGTGCGTTGCCGACCAGCCGGCTGAGCTGATCGACCGCCTCGTCGAGGGTGCACTCCACGATCCCCTGGGTGAGCCAGAGGTCGGCGAAGCGCGTCACCATCGCGCCGATGGCGTGGGAGGCGAGGACCGGGTCGAGCGACCGGTCGACCAGGCCTGCCTTTTGCATCTCGCTGATCGTCGAGGCCAGCTGCTTGCCGTATGCCTGCAGGTGGGTACGGCGTTCCGCCTTGAGCTGCTCGTCGTACCGCGAGACCTGCTCGACCTCGCTGACCAACCGCGCGTCGCGCTGGTAGCTGACCAGGAACTGCCGGTTGCCTTCGCGGATCCGCTCGCGCGGGCTGGCATGCGAGGTGGCCACCAGGATGACGTCCGAGAGCGGTGCGTTGAGCCGGTCGTCCAGCGCGTCGGCGACCTCCCGGAACACCTGCTCCTTGGAGTCGAAGTAATGGTAGAAGGAGCCGTGGGAGACCCCGGCGCCTTCCGCGATGTCGGTGATCCGTGCGTCCAGGAAGCCGTCGGCCTCGAACACCGCTTTCGCCGCCTCGACGAGGCGCGCCCGGGTCTGCGCCCCCTTCCGAGAGCGCGGCCGGTCCGCGACGGCGACCTTGTCGTCGCCGTCAGCGCTGAGCCGGCGCTCCACGAGGCACCTCCCGGAACGGCAGGTCCTTGTCGTGGCTTCGCTCGCGGGGCATCCCGAGCACGCGCTCGCTGATCACGTTGCGCGCCATCTCGAGGGTGCCGCCGCCGATCGACGAGGACTGCCGCATCAAGAAGTCGGTCCCGGTGTGCCGCAGCTCGCCGTCGTCGTCGGACCACGCGATCCCGGCCGGGCCCGCCAGGTCGAAGGCGAGCGTGTAGGAGCGGGAGGTCGTCACGCCTCCGAAGAGCCGGCTCAGCGCGGCGCCCTGGTCGTTCATCGCGCCGGCCCGCATCGCCTGACCGACGCGGGCGGTGAGCTCGAACTTCACCAGCTCCAGCATGCGGACCTCGCCGACGATGCTGTGCGCGTCAGGGTCCTCGGTGCGGCCGGCTTCCTTCGCCAGCTGTGCCAGGTTGGCGGCGCCGACGTCCATGTGCCCGCCGCTGCCCTGCACGGTGACGTAGGCGGAGTTGAGCAGCATCCGCTCGTGGAACATCCAGCGGGTGCCGACGGTCCAGCCGCCGTCGACCTCGCCGATGCGGTAGCTGTCGGGCACCCGGACGTCGGTGAGGAACTCCTGGCAGAACTCCTTCGACCCGTTGAGCATCTCGATGCGGTGGACCGTGACGCCCTCGGCCCGGATCGGCATCATGAACACCGTCAGGCCGCGGTGCTTGGGGACGTCCCAGTTCGTGCGGGCGAGGACCAGGCCCCAGTCGGACCACCACGCGCCGGTCGTCCAGACCTTGGACCCGTTGAGGATCCAGTCGTCCCCGTCGCGCACCGCTGTGGTGAGCGCCGCCGCGACGTCGGAGCCGCCACTGGGCTCCGAGAGCAGCTGCATCCAGATCTCCTCGCCCTTGAGGATGGCGGGGATGTGCGCCTGCTTCTGCTCCTCGGTGCCGAAGTCGAGCAGCACCGCGGCGCACGGCGAGAAGGTCGGCGCCTGCAGCCGTGAGGGGTACTCGAAGCCGGCGATCTCCTCGTTGAAGACCTTCTGGTACTCCGGCGGGTACCCGAGTCCGCCGTACTCGGTGGGGAAGCAGATCCCGGCGAGGCGGTTGTCGAACAGCATCCGCTGGATCTCGCGGTCTCGCTCGAAGCCGAGCCGCTCGGTCTCGTCGTTGCCGATGTTGCGCAGCGGGCTGTGGCTCGCCTCGGGGTCGAGCGGGTGCAGGTTCGCGCGGATGAAGTCCCTCGCTCGTGCGCGGAAGGCCTCGAGGCTCTCGATCTCGGCAGCCATCAGGACTCCCGCGCGATCGTCAGGGCACCGAGCCGGCGTTTGTGCTCGGCGGGTGAGCCGTACAGGGCTCGGTTGACGGTGACGCGGCGGAGGTAGAGGTGCAGGTCGTGCTCGTACGTGACGCCGATGCCGCCGTGCAGCTGGACGCAGTCCTGGACGAGCTCGGCTCCGTAGTGGCCGACGAAGGCCTTGGCGGCACTGACGTACTCCTGCGCGAGTGGGTCCTCGCGGTCCATCGCCGCGGCGGCCGCGTCGGCGATCGCGTGACTGCCGTGCAGCCACGACAGCAGGTCAGCCATGCGGTGCTTGATCTCCTGGTAGGAGTCCAGCGAGCGGCCGAACGAATAGCGGTCGGCCGTCCAGGCGCGCGTCATGTCGAAGGCGCGCTGCATCGCGCCCGCGGACTCGCTGCAGTGCAGGACGTTCGCGATGTTGACCTGGCGCGCGACCTGCGCATCCGCGCCGCCGATCTCGCCGACGGCGGCCGACAGGGGGAGGCGTACGTCGTCGAAGCGGATCGAGGCGAACCGCCGGGTCAGGTCCGCGGACTCCAGCGGTTTGACGGTGATCCCGGGCGTGCCCGCAGGCACCAGCACCTGCGACAGCCCGTCACCGCTGCGGCCCACCACGAGGTAGTAGTCGGCCTGCGCTCCGGCCTCGACCGGGCGCTTCCGCCCGTTGAGGACGAGCTCGCCGCCGTCGACGCCGACCGTCAGAGCGATGTCGTCGAGGCCGTCACCGGGGGCCGGCTCCCCGAGGCACCACGTGGCGACGGCCTCACCGGACAGGATCGCCCCGAGCGGGTCGCGGTGAGCCTCGCCTGCGACGTCGAGCGCGATGGCCACGATGTTGGACGGCACGAGCGGGCCGGGAGCGGCGTGCGTGCCGAACTCATAGGCGATCAGGCTGAGGTCGGTCAGCGGGTTGCCGCTCACGCTTCCGCCGCCTGCTTCCTCGCTGACCAGCAGCGCGGTCCAGCCGAGCTCGGCGCCGCGAAGCCAGTACTTCGGGTCGAAGCCCGCCTCGTCCTCGCGGAGCGCGCGGACGGCGGCGACGGGCATCTGCTCGTCGAGAAAGCGTGCCGTCGTGTCGTGCAGCACCTCTTGGTCGGGGTCCAGGCTCACCAGCATCGGATTGGTGCAGACTCCCTCGAGGACGTGTACGGCGTGCGGATGCCTATGATCCGGGTTCTATGACTTCGACGTCAATGTCGAAGGATCTTCACTAGGTGGGGACGGATGAGAGCGGTAGTCGTAGGCGCGTCCAGCGGCCTTGGCAGGTGCATCGGGATCGCTCTGGCAAAGGCGGGCGACTCGGTGGCGTTGCTCGCACGGCGGCAGGAGAAGCTCGACACCGCCGCGGCGGAGGCGGGCAACGGCGCGGTCGCGATCCGCTGCGACGTGACCGACGCCGACTCGTGCAAGTCGGCGATCGAGGCAGCCGCGACGAGTCTCGGCGGCATCGACGCGCTGATCTACGCGACCGGGGTGGGGCCGCTGGCGCGCATCGAGGACCTCGACAAGGACACCTTTCACTGGGCCTTCGACACCAACGTGATCGGCGCCAACACCATCACAGCGGCCGCGCTGCCCTACCTCAAGGAGTCCTCCGGTACGGCGGCGTACCTCTCGTCGATCAGCACCTCCGAGACTCCGCCGTGGCCCGGGCTGGCCGGCTACCTGGTCAGCAAGGCCGCGCTCAACAAGCTCGTCGAGTGCTGGCGCGCCGAGCACCCGAGCGTCGGGTTCACCCGGATCGTCGTGGGCGACTGCGCGGGCGGTGAGGGCGAGGCGATGACCGAGTTCGCCAACGCGTGGGACACCGAGCTCGCGACCGAGCTGGGGACCGGGTGGTTCACCAGCGGGCTCATCACCGGCCAGCTGCTGCCGGTCGAGGAGCTCATCCGGGTGGTCGAGGCTGTGGTGCGGGGCGGCGCGACGACGAACGTGCCGACCGTGATCGTGCAGCCGCGCCGCCTGGGCTGAGGCTCCCGGCGCGGCGCGCAGAGGGCCCTTACCTTTTGTTGACGTCAATGTTAATTTCTCCGCATTCGCCGGGGTGACCGACGTCACATCGACCGAGAGGCTCTGCATGTCCCGCATCGGGAGACGGTCCGGATCCGCGCTGATCGTCGCGGGATGTCTCGTGCTGACCGCCTGCGGCGCGCGGGTCTCGCCCTACGTCGGCTCGCAGGGCAGCGCGCAGCTCGACACCGGTAGCACGCTGCCCGGCGACACCGGTACCGGCGGCACCGGGACCGGGACCGGGACCGGGACGCTGCCTCCCGCAGGCTCCGGAGTCGGCTCGGGGGGCACCGGCACCGGCACCGGCACCGTCGGTGCCGGCACGGGGGGCACCGGGACCGGCACCGGTCCGGCGACCGGGTCGAACAGCGGGACGGGTTCGAAGTCCGGCAGCGCGACCGCGACCTCCTCGCTTGCCAACCTCACCGTCAGCAACTTCAACTTCAACCCGCAGGCCGAGGCGGCGTACTGCACCGGAACGACCGGCAACAAGGCATCGGCGCCTGGCGTCACGCCCACCTCGGTCACGGTGGGCAACGTCAGCGGCCTGACCGGAACGGTGTCGGGTGAGTTCAACCCGGCGGTCAACGCGGTCACGGCGGCGATCGAGGCGGTCAACCGCTACGGCGGCATCTGCGGGCGCAAGATCATCCTCAAGGTGCAGGACGACCAGCAGTCGTCGAGCACCCACACCTCGGAGATCGAGTACCTGCTGCCGAAGGTGCTGGCGTTCGTCGGTTCGACCTCCGACGGCGACAACGGCGGCATCACGCAGATGACGCAGGCCGGGGCCCCCGACATCGGGCGCGCCGCCAATGCGGACCGCTCGCAGGCGCCGAACTACTGGTCCGCGGACGGCGGCAGCTTCGTGATCCGGGGGAAGGAGGCCTACCTCCCGCCGATCACCGCGGAGAACCTCAGGCACGCGGGCCTGCTTCCGAAGAACGTCGCGATCCTCGCCTACAGCATCCCGGTCGCCGCCGACGTCGCGAGGCAGTACGGCGTGCTGCTGCAGCACT
Organism: Mycobacteriales bacterium; assembly: GCA_035547515.1. Lineage (GTDB taxonomy): Bacteria > Actinomycetota > Actinomycetes > JAFAQI01 > JAFAQI01 > DASZTV01. The sequence continues at coordinate 6,916 of DASZUS010000092.1, read as the reverse complement.
CGGGTGTCGGCATCTGCTACGCGAACTACGGCGTCCCTGCCGCGCCGGGCGCGACCATGGGATCCATCGTCGCGACGATGAAGTCGAAGGGCTGCGACTCGGTCTTCACCGTCATGGACAACGTCGGCAATGCCGACATGCTGCGCGACATGCAGTCGCAGGGCTACAACCCGAAGCTGAAGTTCACGACGCAGGGCGTCTACGGCCCGGCGCAGATCCAGTCCGCCGGCGAGTCCGCCGCACAGGGCTTCGTGGTCTTCATGCCCTCCATCCCGACCACCGAGCCCAACCCGACGATGCAGCTGTTCACCTCCGAGCTCGCGACGTATGAGCCGGGGACCGACACCAGCGAGTTCGGCATCGAGTCGTGGGCGGACACGCAGATGTTCATCTACGCGCTGCTGAAGGCGGGCCGGAACCCGACTCGCGCATCACTGACCGCGGCGCTCGCGTCCATCAAGAACTGGACGACCGGAGGCATGTTCGGTCCGTACACCCCGAACGAGCACGGCACCACGAAGTGCTACGACCTCGTGCAGGTGAAGGGTGACGACTGGTACCCGCTGTATCCGAAGAAGGGTGTCGCCTGCTCGGCCGGCTACGTCCCGGTCGGTCCGGCCTAGGCCGTCGTCGCCTTGCTCCCCTTCATCGTTCTCGGGCTCTTCGCCGGCGCCATCTACTCGCTGGCGTCGCTCGGCATCGTCCTGACCTACAAGACCACCGGCATCTTCAACTTCGCCTACGGCGGCGTTGCGATGTTCTGCGCGTACGTCTTCTGGCAGTTCCGCGACCGCTGGGGCCTGGACCAGTGGCTGGCGATCCCCCTGCTGCTGGTCGTGGTCGCGCCGATTCTCGGGCTGATCCTCGAGGCGATGTTCCGCTCGCTGGCGGCGAGCGCGCCAGAGGTGCAGATCGTCGTGTCCCTCGGGGTCTTGGCGTTCTTCACGACGCTGGTGCCGATCCTGTTCGGCTCGACCGACCAGCAGCTCAACACGATCTTCCCGTCCGGTCAGTTCACGGTGTTCAGCAACGTCACCATCACCGGGAACGAAGCGGGAACCTTCCTGCTGGCCGTCGCCATGGCGATCGGGCTGTCGCTGCTGCTGCGGCGTACCCGGCTCGGCACCGCGACGCGCGCGGTGGTCGACAACCGGGATCTCGCGTCGTTGGTCGCCGTCAGCCCGGGCCTGGTCAGCCAGGCGGCATGGATCATCTCCACGATCTTCGCCGCGATCGCCGGGATCCTGCTGTCCGCGCAGGAAGGGCTGGTGACCTACGTCCTGCCGTTCCTCGTCATCTACTCGTTCGCGCCGGCAGTGCTCGGCCGCCTCACGAACCTGCCCCTGGCCTTCGCCGGATCCATCGCACTGGGCCTGATCGACAACATCCTCGCGAAGTACGGCAGCAACTCGAGCCTGGTCGCCAACCTCGAGGCGTCGATCCCCTATCTGGCTCTGCTGGTGCTGCTGATCGTCTACGGCAGGCGGCTGACCGAGGTGCGGGCGTCCGGAAGGCCGCTGTCGAGCGCGCGATCGGTTGCCAGCCCCCGCCGTGACGGCGGCCTGTGGGCGGTCGGAGCGGTGGTCGGCTTCGCGGTCCTGCCGAACGTCTTCAGCGACGCGACGGTCCACTCCCTCGCGGAGGCGATGGCGTACGCGATCGTTGCGCTGACCCTGGTAGTGCTGACCGGCTGGACCGGGCAGATCTCCCTTGCTCAGATGAGCTTCGCGGGGATCGGCGCGTTCACCGCGGCGCACATCGCCGGGACCGACGCCGGCAAGTACCCGCTCGCGGTGCTCGTGTCGATTCTCATCGCGGTGCCGGTCAGCCTGCTCATCGGGGCGCTGGTGCTGCGCCTGACGGGGCTGTTCCTGGCCCTGGCGACCATGGCCTTTGCGCTGGTGATGGACAACGTTTTCTTCACCATGCGCTCGATCAGCGGCGGCATCACCGGCATCACCCTGACCACCGCGAAGATCGGTCCGATCTCGCTGGCGGGCGTCCGCGCGCAGTACTACCTGTGCGCGATCGTCCTCGCCGTCGCCACGGCGGGCGCCTGGCTGCTGCGCCGGGGCCCGGTCGGCCGCCGACTGCAGATGATCCGTGACGCGCCGAATGCCGCCGCGACGCTCGGTGCAAGCGTCACCGTGACGAAGCTGGCGGTCTTCGCCGGCTGTGCCGCGGTCGCGGCGGTGGGCGGCACGCTGCTCGCGATCACGCAGACCACCGTGGACCCGAGCCAGTTCTCCTTCAACACCTCGCTCGAGCTCCTGCTCGTCGTCGTGCTCGGTGGCCGGTCGCTGGTGAGCGGTGCGATCATTGCCGGAGCTTTCGACCTCGTACAGCTGCTGCCGTTGCCGACAGCGGTCGACAAGTACCTGCCACTCGGGATCGCGGTCAGCGTGGTCGCGATCGCCCGTGAGCCCGACGGCCTGCCCCAGGTGATGCTCGCGCAGCTACGCGCCTGCTCCGCGGTTCTCTACAGCCGCGCCTCCCGTTTCGCGCAGACGCACGACGTACGCCGACGTCCCGAGCCGGTGAGCCAGCATGGCTGACGCGCTGCTGTCCGCGAGCGGCATCACGGTGCAGTTCGGCGGCCTCGTCGCACTCGGCGACGTCGACATCGATGTCGCCCCGTCCGGCATCACCGGGCTGATCGGCCCCAACGGCGCCGGAAAGACGACGCTGTTCAACGTCATCACCGGCCTGCAGCGCCCGACCAACGGCTCGGTTCGCTACGACGGCCAGGAGATCACGCGGTGGTCGCCGAACCGGCGTGGCCGCGCCGGTATCGCGCGGACCTTCCAGCGGCTCGAGCTCTTCGGCGGGATGTCGGTCCGCGACAACTTGAGAGCGTCCTGGGAGGCGAAGACGCCCGGTGGCGTGTTCGGGCGCAACGGCGAAAAGGGCCGCGCGCTGGTGGACTCCGTCATCGCGCGCCTGGATCTCACCGCGATCGCAGACCGCAAGGCCGGTGCCCTGCCGACCGGGTTGGGCCGCATCGTCGAGCTCGGCCGGGCGATGTGCGCCCAGCCGCGGCTGCTGCTGCTCGACGAGCCGAGCTCCGGCCTCGACGGCGGTGAGACCGCAATGTTCCGTGACCTCCTGCTCGAGCTCACCGATGCGTCGCGGGGAATCGGAGACGGGCCCGTGCCGGCAGTGCTGCTGGTCGAGCACGACGTGCGGCTGGTCATGGAGGTCTGCCAGGAGATCACCGTGCTCGACTTCGGCCGCAGGATCTGCCGCGGCACGCCCGCTGAGGTGCAAGACGATCCCGCGGTGATCGCGGCCTACCTGGGAGAGGCAGCATGAGCGTCCTGCTCGAGCTGGACCGGGTGTCGGTCTCCTACGGCGGGATGCGGGCGCTGTCGAACGTCAGCATGGTGGTGCCGGAGGGTTGCGTCGTCGCCCTGCTCGGCCCCAACGGCGCCGGCAAGACCTCGACGCTTCGCGCGATCTCCGGCTTGGTCCGGCCGTCCGCGGGTGAGATCCGGTTGGCGGGCAAGAGCCTGAGCCGCATCGCGCCCCACCGGATCTCGGCGATGGGGGTGCTGCACGTCCCGGAGGGCCGCGGGATCTTCCGCAGCCTGACGGTCCGGGAGAACCTGCAGATGGCGACGTACGCCCAGCGCAAGGTCGACCCGCAGACGATGATCGACCAGGCCGTCGCGATGTTTCCCGTGCTCGGCACCCGGCTCGGCCAGGTCGCCGGCACGCTGTCCGGCGGCGAGCAGCAGATGCTCGCCCTTGCCCGGGCGTTCGCCGCGCGGCCGAAGCTGCTGATGCTCGACGAGATCTCGATGGGGCTCGCACCGCGGGTCACCCAGCAGCTGTTCGATGCGATCCGCGAGGCCGCGAAGGGCGGGCTGTCGATGTTGTTGATCGAGCAGTACGTCGACGCCGCGCTGGAGCTCGCTGACTATGGATATGTCATGGAGAAGGGGACAATCCTCGACATGGGGGAGCCAGCCGACCTGCGCGCCTCGGGTGCGCTCAACGCCGCGTACCTGGGTATCGGGGCATGAGACCCCAGCGGTGGCGGGTCGCGGCTGCCGCGGCACTGCTGGCCGGACTGCCGACGGCGGCCTACCTCGCCGCGCCTGCGACCGCGGGCCCGCCGCCCGCCGCTCCGGGCAGCGAGCTGGCCGGCTTCAACACCTCCGCCACCGGCGCCGGCGTCCAGTTCCAGCTGCTGCTGCCCGGCATCGTGCCGCTCGGCGACCCCACCCTCGGCAACTTCATCCAGGCGTCGGTTCCCTACGCCAACAGCACCTCGACTACCGGCCCGTCGACCGGCGGCGTCGCGTCGCCGGCCTGGCCGGGCGACGCGCTGGCGACGGCGGGCAACGCGCTGCAGACGTTCTCGGCGAGCATCCCGCAGGCGCTGATCAACCTGCTCAACGATCCCGTGGTCGCTCGCTCGGACTTCCCCGCGCAGGTCGGCGCAGGGACCAGCGGCAGCTTCACCCCGACCGGGCCCCTGGGCATCGGCAGCGCGAGCACCACGTCGGCGGTCGGCTCGACGACGGCGAATGCCGCGGTGACCGATCTCTCGCCGCTCGGCGCCTCGAAAGGCGTGCCGCTGATCGACATCTCGAGTGCGAAGACCACGACGCACGCCACCGTCAACGCCGCCTCGGTGTCCAACACCGCGGAGACCCAGATCGGGCACATCACGATCGCCGGGGTGATCACGATCGACGGGATCGACACCTCGGCGACGGCGTCCTCCGACGGTCACCACGGGACGCCCGCGACGACCACGAACATCGGCAGCGTCAAGGTGGCCGGCCTGGCCGCTTCGATCGGCCCGCACGGCATCACCCTCAACGGCAAGGGACAGGCCGGGGTCCTCGTGCAGACCGCCAACAAGCTGCTCGCGACCCTGCAGAAGATCGGGCTGTCGATCACCACGCTCGCGCCGCAGGTCTCCAAGGCCGGCGACACCGCCCAGGCGACATCGGGCGGGGTCCTGATCAAGTTCGAGGACGACAACCTGCCCGACCTCGGCAAGCTGGCGCCGCAGCTGCCGATCCCGGTGCCGAACTCGGTGGGCGTGGAGCTGTCGCTGGGCCTGAGCAAGGCGAACGCGGCAGCGACCTTGCAACCCGACATCGACCTGCCGCCGGTCACCCCGCCCTCTACCGGTTCGACCTCTGCGCCGAGCACCGGATCGCAGACCGGGGGCGGCGTCCCGCCGTGCACCGGCTGCACCCTGCCCTCGACCGGCGGAGAGTCGACCGCGCCGATCCCGGTGACGCCTCCCGTGGTCGCGAGCTCCCAGTCGTCGCCGCTCGGCGTCCCGGTACGCACCGAGTGGGTCGTGCTCGCGCTCTTGATCGCCGTGCTTGCCGCCGGCCCCTTGCTGACCTACGCCAACTGGCAGCTCCTACGTGGGAGGACTCCATGACCACCGTCACCGACGACAGCGCCTTGGTGCGCGGCGCCGCCGAGCCTCGTCGGGGGCTGCGCGAGCGGCTCAGCGGCGAGGGTCTCGACCTGCGCAACACCTGGCAGGCGATCGTCGGCGCGCTCCTGCTGCCGATCGGCATCGCGGTCATCATCCTCGGCTGGCAAGGCGCCGCGCACGGCCGGATCGACCAGCAGCAGATCCCGTACCTGATCAGCGGCGGGATCCTCGGCCTCGCGCTCGTGATCGTCGGTGCGTTCTTCTTCTGGGCGCACTGGCTCTACCGGATGTATGACCAGGCGGAGCTGCATCACCTCGAGAACCTGCGCCTGTCCGCCGAGCAGCACCAGGAGCTGCTGCGCGCGCTCGGCGACCGCGGCGGTGCGCCGGCTTCCGTCGCGCCGGCAGGTGCCGCCTCGTCGGCGTCGTATGTTGCGACAGCAAGCGGAACCAACTTCCACAAGCCGGACTGCCCGATCGTGTCGGGGCGACCTGGACTGCGTCGCATCACCGCCGCGCAGGCCAGGAGCATGAAGCCCTGCCGGATCTGCGAGCCCGGGTAACGATTCGGGGGGTCACGGCATGTATGACCGGCTGAGGCTTGAGGCGACCCTCGTGTCGCTCGGCAAGCTCATCGCTGTCGCGGCTGCTGTCCTCGTCATCCACCAGACGGTCTCCGGTGGTCCCACGCACGACCACGCCAACGTCATCTACCTGTGGCTTCTGGTCGGGCTGGTGGGGGTTCTCGCCGTACCGCTGATGACCTGGGCGAGGACCAACGCGCCGCGTCTGGAGAACCCGCTGGTCGCGCTGATCGGCCTGGTCGACTTCGCGGTGGTCACGGCGGTCATGGCACTGACCGGTGGCGTCACGGGCCCGTTCTGGGTGCTGGTCGTGATCAATGCCGCGGCGGCCGCTGTGATCGCGCCCAACCGGATGCTCGCTGTGGTCGTCGCGGTCGCCTACGTGGGCGTGGTCGTCGGCGCCACCGCGCTTGCGCATGATCTGAGCAAGGCCACGGCCGGGCCGGTCATCCTGGTCGCCTCCGCGGTCCCGCTGGTGACCGTGCTCGGTACGGCGGTGGCGCTGCGGCTCGAGGCACAGCGGGTGCAGGCTGACTCTGAGCGAGCCCAGCTTCAGCAGACTGTGGAGGGGCTGTCGAGCGCGCTGCGCGCGGCCGCGCGAGGGGACCTCTCGGTCAGCGTCGACACCGGTGAGATCGACCAGGCGGTGCTCTCGCAGCTCGCGCTGGCGTTCGACAACACCCTGGAGAACCTGCGCGGGCTCGTGGGCCAGATCCGGGTAGGCGGCGAGCAGATCATCTCCTCGGCGCATGAGCTGTTGGCGAGTGCGGAGGAGCATGCGGCGTCGGCGACGCAGCAGTCCTCGGCGGTGTCGGAGACGACCTCGACGATCGAGGAGCTTGCCGCGACGGCGGCGCAGATCGCCGAGACCTCGGAGTCGGTGGCGCGCTATGCCGCGGAGACCTTGCGGCATGCGGAGGAG
>DASZUS010000091.1:0-11132 GCA_035547515.1 Mycobacteriales bacterium | reverse complement strand
CGACCCGGACCGCGGTCGTCCTGCCGGCTCGCAACGAGGAAGCCACCGTCGGCGAGATCGTCGCGTCGATCCGAGCCGAGCTCGGGGGCACCGCGTCGCTGGTCGACGAGGTCATCGTCGTCGACAGCGGGTCGGAGGACTCGACCGCGGCGGTCGCTGCCGAGAGCGGCGCGCGGGTCGTCGCGCTCGACGATGTGATGCGCGAGTTCGAGCCGCGCCCGGGCAAGGGCGAAGCAATGTGGCGCGGGGTGGCGGCGACGTCCGCCGACGTCGTCGTCTTCGTCGACGCCGACCTGGTGTCGTTCGATCCGCGGTTCGTCGTCGGCTTGCTCGGCCCGCTGCTCGCCGACCCGGACATCCAGTTCGTCAAGGCGGCTTATGACCGGCCGCCGATCGACCCCTCGGTGCCGAGCAACGGGGGCGGCCGTGTCACCGAGCTGATGGCCCGGCCTTGGCTGTCGGCGTTCTGGCCGGAGCTGGCCGGCGTGCTGCAGCCGCTCGCCGGCGAGTACGCCGCGCGCACGTCATTGTTGCGTCGACTGCCGTTTCGATGCGGGTACGGCGTCGATCTCGGCTTGCTGCTCGACACCTATCGCGTCGCCGGACTGGACGCCATCGCGCAGGTCGACCTACGCCGCCGCTGGCATCGTCACTCGGATCTGCCGTCGCTGGGACGCATGGCGTCCGAGGTGATGCACACCGCCTTGGACCGGCTGGTCGCCGAAGGCCGGCTGCCGGAGGGTATGGCCGCCGCCACCACGCTGTTGCAACCGGAGCGTCTCGAGGGGTCCGTCGCATTGCGGGCGCACGAGGTCGACGTGCAAGAGCGGCCTGCGCTCGGCTCGCTCACCCGCTGAGGCGCCACCAGCCCGCGAAGTACCCCACGCCGTACGGCGCCGTGTCGGTGAGCAGTTCGGCCTCGACAACCGACCGGTCGGCGACGACGGTCATCAGCCATCGCCACACGGGTGCTCCGGCGCACAGCAGGTCCGCGGCCAGCGATGGGTCGAGACTGCCGAGGCCGGCGACGTCGCCGGATCGGATCGCTGTGGCGATGGTCGCGTCGAGTCCCTCAGCGCGCTCGTCGAGATGACCCGGTGCCTTCTCCGTACGGCGCGCGGTGCCGTCGCCGACGACGAGCAGGCCGCCGGCCGAGCCGGCTGAGCCGGCGGAGCTCGCCGTACCGTCGCCGAGGACGCCGATGTGATGGCGTGCACCTGTCCAGGCCACGTCGTCGAGCAGCCAGTCACCGATGCCCAGCGGCCAGGGCAGCCGCGGTCGGTCGTCCGCGGGCCGGCGCGGGACCCCGAAGCCCTCGAATCCCCAGGTCGCGTCGTTCGACCAGGTGGCGTCGGCCGCCACCGGCGCCACGACCGTGATCGCGTCGTTTGTGGCGGCGACGAGTCGCCGGGCGACTTCGCGACAGGCGTCGCGTAGCTCGTCGTCGAGCTGCGCGGAGCCGCCCGCCACCTGCGGGACGAGCAGCGGTGCGGCGGGTATGAACCCGACGGCAGTGAGGCTCACGCCAATGCCCGGCGGCCGAGCGCGAGGTCCTGGTCCCCCCGGATCGCGGCGACGGTGGACAGCACGCGTCGGGTCGCCGGGACGTCGTGGGTTCGGAACATCCGCGCGCCGAGCCAGGCTGCGACCGCCGTCGCGGCGAGCGTTCCTTCGAGCCGGTCGTCCGGTGGCAGGTCGAGTGCCTCCCCGATGAAGTCCTTGCGTGACATCGCCATGAGCACGGGCCAGCCGGTCGCCACCAGCACGTCGGTGTGACGGGTCAAGAGCAGGGAGTGACGACTGTTCTTCCCGAAGTCGTGAGCCGGGTCGATCATGATGCCGTCGCGACGCACGCCTGCGGCCACCGCGCGCTCGGCGAGATCGACCAGGTACGACGTCGTCTCGGCGACGATGTCGTCGTACCAGACGCGATGTGGCCGGGTTCGCGGCGTGTGCCGGCCGGCGTGTGTGCACACATACCCGGCGCCGTGGCGCGCGACGGTCGACGCGAGGTCGGGGTCGACACCGCCCCACGCGTCGTTGATGACGTCGGCACCGGCGCGACACACCACATCGGCCACCTCGGCCCGCCACGTGTCGACACTGATCACGGCGTCGGGATGTCGCTCTCGAGCGGCCTCGACGACGGGCAGCACGCGCTCGAGCTCCTCCGCCGCGGCGACCTCGCCGCCGGGCGCCGCCTTGATCCCACCGATGTCCACCACGTCGGCGCCTTCCGCCAGGACCTGGGTGACCCGGTCGAGCGTGGCGGAGGTGCCCCAGTGGCGGCCGCGGTCATAGAAGGAGTCCGGCGTGGCGTTGACGATCGCCATGACCGCGATGTGACCGGGTGGCAGCTCGCGGCTGCCCCAGTGGAGAGTTTCGGTGGCGGCGGGCACCCCGGCATGGTAGATACGCCTCACAAACCGACGGCCGTTACGGCCCAGCGGATCTCGGGAGGATGCGGCGATGGCGGCTCGTGGTGGGAGCTCACCGCTGGACTTGTTGGCGCAGATCCCGCTGTTCCGGGGCTGTAGCAAGGACGAGCTCAAGCACGTGGATCGGGCGGCGACGCAAGCGGACTACCCGGCGGGTCACGTGCTCTGCAGCGAGGGTGAGGTCGGCCGCGAGCTGATCATGATCATCGACGGCGAGGCAGAGGTCGAGCGCGGCGGCACGGTCGTCACCACCGTCGGGCCGGGGGCCTTCATCGGGGAGATGTCGCTGCTCGACGGCGGTCCGCGCAGCGCGACCGTGACGGCGACGAGCGCCGTGAAGGCCTTGGTGCTGCCGACGCGCGAGTTCTGGCAGGTGCTCGACGAGGTGCCGGCTCTCGCCCATCGCCTGTTGCGCACCCTGGCCGAGCGGCTACGGGCAATGGACGAGCGCGCCTTCTAACCGCGATTGCCGGCTGAGCACGCTAGAGCGTGCTCAGGTGGCAATGGGGAGGATCTCGACGCCTTCCGGCAGGCCCCGGCCCTCGTGCATCACGTGGCATCGCTCCACCTGAGCGATGACATTGCGTGGCTGGTCCCAGATCCGTCGTGGCGCGTTGTGAAGTACGACGAAGCCCATCGCCGTCAGCTCGTCATGCCGTTCCTGCATGTCGTCGAACAGGTCCTCGCGGGCGTGAGCGCTCCGGCCGTTTGTTTCGTGAATGACCCCGGCGGAGCGCCAAAGTGCATCGACGCAGACGATGCGGCCGCTCGATAGCCGGAGCCAGACGTTGTACTCGGCCGGCGGCAGGACGGCACTCGCCTCGGCCAGCTTGCGGAAGTCGGCCTCGGGTGCCGACCTCACTCCGGCGTAGATCGCGGCGAGCGCGGCGTCGCCCGAACGGGAGTTGCGTGGTGGTCCCTCGACGTGGGCTTGCAGCAGCGCGTCGTGCGTCGTGATCCGTCGTTGGACCGCCTCGCTGAAGGTGGCAAGCACCGCGCGGCGACTGCGCATCCGTCGGGTAGCGGCGACGACGGCGGTCGCCGGCTCGACATAGCGGACCAGATCCGTCGTGACGGTCCGGATCGGCGCGATGGTCCGCCGTACGACGACGAAGTCGCGGCTGCGGGCGGTCTCACCAAACGGCACGACCACATGGATCTTGTCGTCATCGGTGGAGATGGAGGTCAGGCCGTGAAACCGGCACGCGTCAGCACCGTCGACTGCGGCGTTCGGTCCGGCGTACAGGAGCGCGGCGACGAGGCGTTGCCGCCGCGACGCCTCTCCCGGATGCGTGAGGTAGACGTCGGGCAGGAGCAGCTGCCACTGGCCCTCGCCGAGGCGGTAGCCGATTGCTCGCGGCGTCAGCCCACCGGCGAGGGCCTGGCCGCGATGAAGCGCGCCATCCTGCCCGGCGATCAGGAACGGGAGACGGGTGTCGGTTTCGCAGCGGCGAGGCATGCCGCACCTTGCGCGCGGGCCGCAGCCGTCCGCCGCATCCGCGCCCTCAACCGTGGATCAAATGCGTCGCGCGGAGAGCTGTGGGATTCGCGATTGCCGGCTGAGCACGCTAGAGCGTGCTCAGGTGGCAATGGACCGGGGCGGTAATGCGACGATGACGGCGTGGCACTCGTCGTTGTCGTCGTCATCGGCATCGCGGCATTGACCGGAGTCGCACTGGTACTCGCCATGGTCGACTCCGCGATGTCGACGGAGCCGGTCGATCGGCTTGACGATGGGCTGCCCGAGCGGCCCTTGACGTCCCACGATGTCGGCGCGCTGCGATTTCGGATCGGGCTTCGCGGCTACCGCATGGATGACGTCGACCTCGCCCTGGAGCGGCTTCGCGATGCGTTGGATGAGGCGGAGACGCGGACGGCAGCCGCAGAGCAGGCGGTCGAGGCGGCGACTGACGTCCCGCCCAAGCGGGCCCGCGCCCGTAGGTCACCGCCTGCCGACGGGTCCTGACCGAGATGGCCGGTCGCGGACCGGTGCGCGGCGAGGACGGCAGGCCGCGTTGTCCGTGGGCGCTGTCGGCGCCGGAGTACGTCGACTACCACGACACCGAATGGGGCCGGCCACTCGCCACGGACGACCAGATGTTCGAGCGGATGTCACTGGAGGGCTTCCAGTCCGGGCTGTCCTGGCTGGTGATCCTTCGCAAACGTCCGGCGTTCCGCCGGGCATTCGCGGAGTTCTCGATCCCGGATGTCGCCGGCTTCGGCGACGGCGACGTCGATCGGCTGCTCGCCGACGCCGGCATCGTGCGCAACCGCGCCAAGATCGAGGCGACGATCTCCAACGCCCGGGTCGTCGGCGACCTCCCGGGTGGTCTGCTCGAGTTCGTCCACGGGTTCGCGCCGGCCGCTCGCCGACGCGCGCCACGAACGCTCGCGGACGTGCCGGCCGTCACACCTGAGTCGGATGCGCTCGCGAAAGCGCTGCGGCGTCACGGGGTGAGGTTCGTCGGCCCCACCACTGCCTACGCGCTGATGCAGGCCACCGGGCTGGTCAACGACCACCTCGCCGGCTGCGTGGCCCGCTCGGCTAGTGGCCGGTGAACGTCGCCGGCCGCTTCTCGAGGAACGCGGTGACGGCGTTGCGGTGGTCCGCGGTCTGGCCGCACCGGGCCTGCGCCCGTGCTTCGTTCGCCAAACTCTCAACTAGAGGCTGAGACGCTGAGAAGGCAATAGTCTCTTTGATGGCCGCGTACGCCGCCGTCGGACCTGCCGCGAGGCGGGCCGCCAGCGCGGTCGCCGTCCCCACGAGGTCGGCGGCCGGCACGATCATGCTGACCAGACCGAGCTCCAGCGCCTCGGCAGCGGCGACCGGCTCGGCGAGCATCAGCATCGCTGCGGCCCGGCCGGTTCCGATCAGCCTCGGCAGCGTCCAGGACGCGCCGCTGTCGGGTCCCAGGCCCACCTTGGCGAAGGCCATCAGGAACGAGGCGTCGTCGCCGGCGATCCGGATGTCGCAGGCGAACGCCAACGAGGCACCCGCTCCCGCCGCGGGTCCGTTGACCGCGGCGACCACCGGCTTGGGTAGACCCGCGATCGCCTCGATCAGCGGGTTGTAGTGGTCGGTGACGGTCGACAGGTCGGTGTCGCCGGCGTCGAGGGCCTCGACGTGCTCCTTGAGGTCCTGCCCGACGCAGAAGGCTCGCCCGGCGCCGGTGAGCAGCACGGCCCGGGCGCCCTCGTCCGCGCCCGCTCGCCGTACCGCCTCGAGCAGCGCGACCTTGAGCTCGACGGTCAGGGCGTTGAGCGCCTCCGGGCGGTCGAGGGTGATCGTCGCGACGCCGTCGCTCAACTCGTACCGGACCACGCTCATCGTCGGCGCACCTCTTTCTCTAGGTGGTTTCGGCCTCAGTGTCCTAATCTGACGATGCTTGTCACGGCGACAGCGACCAGCGGCGATGTCGGACGTCTAGGAAAGTACGCCGGTACGCTTTTGGTCTCACCCGCTGACGCGGGACACGAAGGGTCGGTGGGTGGAGCGAGGGGACGTCGACCTGCCGTCTGTTCCGACGGCCGATGTCGACACCGACGCTGCCACGACTCCGCAGCGGCAACCGGAGCCACTTCCCGACTTCCTGCTTGCCGCAGCGGTCGATGACGCCGTGATCGGTGACGTCCTCGCCGACCTGCCGGAGGCGCAGCCGACCCGGCCGCTGCACTCGGCCACCGACTTCTCCAGCCTCTATATCCGCCACCGCAGCGGGCTTGCCGCACACGCTCGCCGCTACCTGCGGGATGCCCGCGACGTGGACGAGGTCGTCCAGGAGACCTTCCTGCGGTTGTTCCTGGCAATCAGCGAGATCGAGACCGAGCTGCAGGCGATTGCCTTCGCCCGCCGCACGCTGACCAACCTGTGCATCGACCGCTATCGCGCCGACAAGCGCCGACCGACGCTCATCACGCTCGACGCGAACCCGTACTTCGACCTCACCGGCGCCGACGAGGATCCCGATCCGGTGCTGCAGGCCGAGGACGCGGCGATCGTGCGGGACGCCCTGGCGCGGTTGTCACCGCTGCACCGCGCGGCGCTCGTCAAGCGCGAGATCGAGGAGAAGGCCCTCCCACAGATCGCGGCCGAGCTCGGCGTCGCGGAGGAGAGCGTCAAGCACCTGCTGTTCCGGGCGCGGCGCGCGCTTCGCCGGCTCCTGATCGGTACGTCGGTCGAGCCCGGCGTCGACCTCACCGGCGATTGCTCGGGCCTGCCGCCCAAGGGCACCGGCAGCCCGCTGCTGCGAAGTGCGCCGGTCTTCATCTTCTTCCTGGTCGCCGCGCTCGTCGCGGGCGTCGGGGTCCGCTCGTTGCTCTCCGGCGGGGGTACCGCCCGGCCCGCGACCGACGCGATCGGCGCTCCCGGCCTGAACCTGTCCGGCCCGGACGGTGTCGCGCCCAAGGGCAGTGAGCCGAAGCCGAGCCACCGGCATCACCGCGTGCACCCGGCCGGGCCGGCACCTGCCGATCCAGTTGCACCTACTTCGTCGGCTTCATCCGGTTCATCCCAGTCGCGACCCATCATCCGGATCAACGAGCCTCAAGCGGTCATTGAGCGTCGGCCTAAGGGTCCGGCGCCAACCGGCGAAGGAGCGACGAGGAGCCATTTCAAGCTCAGCGGGCCGCTCAAGGTCACCGGCGCGCCGCAGGTCAATCAGGGGGGTGTCACGGACGACGGCAATGGCAGCACGCTTTCCCTGTCGAGCTTCAATGCACCGACCGACCAGGGTTTCTTCGATCTTGTCCAGACAGTGAAGACCTCGCACACGAGCGGGACCTCGGTGGCGGTCAAGCCTGCCTTCGTGGTGGGTAACGAAGTCCATGAAGCTGACCTCACCGGATCGACTGCCGCAGTGGGGACCGACGCAGCCGGAAATGTGACAGTGGACCTCGTCGCCAGCGCTCAACCCGACGATTCGCGCGCAGCGTTCCCGCTTGCTTCCCTCACGGCGCACATGGTGCTGGCCCCGGACCTAAGCAGGGTGCTTAGCGAGACCGTCACACTCGGGGCGCAGCCTCAGACGACAGTGGACGCTCCGCCGGAAGCCGACGGCCAGACCCCGCCCGCCGAAACGGGCGCGGATCAGGCTCGCAAGGCTCCCCCGCCCGAGGGGGCAGCCGGCCCCTCGCAGACCACGTCCAAGGACTGCTCCCTGGCGACTGGCACGGCCAGCGGCACCGTCACCTGCGCGGCACAAGCCGACACGAAACCCTCGCGGCCAGCGTCGATAACGCCCGAGGGGGGGCCGTGATAGAAAACTTCCGGCACGTCGTGGGACGACCGGCAGCTGTCCGATTCGTTCTCTACGTCCGGAGGAGCCTTCCGGGGCACCGCCGACCTTAGCTGGGGGCACGAGGTTTTAAGGAGTGCGACAGCAAACCTGGGGACAACGCTTCCCACTGCACGAACACGCACCGGCGGGTCGGACCGCCGATAGAGGTCACGAAAGGACCCTGATGAATCGAACGACCAGGGCGATGGCGCGCCTGGGCACGCTGGCGATCGCCGCCGGCACAGTGCTCAGCGCACCATTCGCCGTCGGAACCGCATTCGCGGCCGTGACAACGGTCGCGCCTACGAACGGCGCGGTCACCACTACGACCAACGCCGGGACATTCAACCCCGGTCCGGCACCAGGTACGGCGACGGTGGCCAACATCAACGACCCCAACCCGGCGACTGTCACGGTGAATGGCTCGGCGTACTTCGCGAACCCGGCGCCGGCTGGCGTTGTCTATTCGGCGGGAAATCAGACGGCCACGTGCGCGGTCGGGACGAACTGCAACGTCGCTTTCAACATCGGCGACACCGTGGCCGAGACCGTCAAGGTGACGGTTACCCCTGGACCTACCGACACGGCTTCGTCGGCCAACGTCACGTTCACCGCTTCGCCTGTGACCGCCGTGGTCACGCACGGCTCGGTCACTGACCGGAACACGGCGGCGGCCTTCGCTCCCTACCCCGCCACCCCCGGTTCGCTGGGCCAGCAGGCGAACGTGGCTCTAGCCGGACTCGTTCCGGGCGATTCCTACACGATCCAGCTGAGTGGTGGTTCGGCGTACTTCCCGACCGGAGTTGCCGGACGGACGAGCGCGACGCAGATCACCTGCGGCCTGGCGCCGGCGCCAGCCTGCCCCGCCAACATCCCGGTTGGTGACGGTACGGCGGACCACGCGACGGTGACCGTGACGGACAACAGCACGCCCGCGAACAGCGCTGCGGCACCGTTCGACGTTTCGTTCAACGCCCTGATCTTCTCGACCTGCGGTGGTCGGCCGACCCCGCCAGGCGTCCAGGGTGACAACGTGACAAACGTGGACCCGCCGTACAACGCGTGTGTTTCGCAGGCGCAGTACGGCACGCCGGTCACCGAGACGGTGAAGTACGTCGCCAACGGGGCGGGCGTTGGGGGTCAGACGCTGACCGCAACGATCACCTCGGGTGCGGCGCAGTTCACCACAGGTGCTACCAATCCGCCGGCGAACACTGTGGCTGCTTGCACCACTGCCCCGGATGGCACCTGCAACTTCACCATCGTCGACAACGCCAACCCGGCTGACGCATTCTTCGCGTTCAAGGTCGAGGCCACCGGTGCCACGCAGGGCTACCCGGCGAACTTCCTGGCAACGGGTGGGCCTGCAGCCACTGCGGTTCCGTCGATGCAGGTCAAGCTCAGCACCAACGCGGTGACCAGCAGCCGGGTCAACCTGATTGCGGCGAGGACGATCGCGCCGACGACGCAGACGGCTCCGAACGCGCCGTGGGCGGAGCCGGGCGATGCGATCCAGTTGACGTACCAGCTTGTTGGCCCATGCGCGGCGGCTACCACGCCGGCGCCGGGCTTCACGAACTGCGACAACACTGCCGGTGCCACGAACCTCGCGGTTCCGCTTGCAGGCGTCTCGCAGGAGGTGAAGGTTGATCACGGGTTCTTTACGCCGAACTGCGTCTTCCCACAGACCACGCAGGGCAACCCGCCGCCGGGCGCGGCCTACGCGAACTGCTCGTTCAAGACCGCACCGGCCGCGGGCGGTCAGGTCGGTGACCTCACCGAGTCGGGCCAGACGACGACCGTTACCACGGACGCCAACGGCTTCTTCACGGTGACCATCGGCATCAAGGGCGACAGCGCGTTCGACAACAACGGCAACGTGGTCGCACACGTCACCTCCGGCGGCACCGCGCCCCTCATGGTCGGTGCGCTGCCGAACGGCGTGAGCTGCCCGGCGGGTGGCCAGGCGGTGCAGCCGCATGTCAATGGCCCGGGCTCCAACCGGATCGTGAACGCCGGCACCGGCGCCACCCTCGTTGGTGGCGGTCAGGTCGGTTGCCAGGAGGACGTCGTGTGGACAACGCGGGAGACGCCGCTCAACGGCTCGACCGCGAAGTTCGCCGTCATCCCGCCGCTGGCCAGCCCGAACAACGTCTCGATCGCGAGTGAGAACAACTTCGACGCGTCTGACAGCGGCACGATCAACGTGCCGGACCAGGCTCGCGTGGTGTTCGTCATTCACGCCAAGGACCAGTTCGGCAACCTGACCAGTGACGCCGGCGACACGAACATGACGCTGGCCAAGACCGGTCCGGGCGCCCTACGCGTCTGTGGTCTCGGTGCTGCGACGTCGACGGACGCCTGTGTCGGTGGTGGCGGTCTCGTCAACACCAACCCGGTGACCCAGCCCGATGGGACCGTCAACCAGACGATCAACGCGGGCAACGTCATTGCCAGCTACCTGGACCTTCCGGCGCAGTTCCGCTACCAGGCCGACACGTCGTCGTCGACCGGCGGTGCGGGCAACACCGGTTATGGGTCCACGACGCCGAGCGTGAACGACGGCATCACGACGATGACTTTGTCGTGGTTCCCGCCGACCACCACGTTCAAGGCCTCGCCGACACCCGCTGCGGTGACGTCGACGACCGCCGGTGTGGCGCAGTACGTCGCCGGCAAGGCGGCCACTGCAGTGACCGACACCCTCACGCTGAACTTCTACAACCAGCTGTCCCAGCCGGTTGTGACCTTCGACGTGAAGCCGGGCAACTCGGTCGGTACCTCGACCGCAGTGACGGTAACGGCGACCGTGCTCGACCAGCACGGCAACCCGTTGGTCGGCCAGGGCATTCAGGTGGTGCGTTCAGGGGCTAACGAGAAGTCCTGCACGCCGATCCAGAACGCGGCTAACGCGGTGATCTTCACCAACACCTCTGGTGTGGCGGGTTACACGTTTAGTTGTGACACGCCCGGTGCGTCCAATGTGTCCATGGTCGTCACCGGCCCGGGCGGTATTCAGTTGGCGTCCGGCCGTGAGGTGGTCACATTCACCGGCCAGGCGATCGGTGGTGGGCTGACGAAGGAGAAGCCGACCGTCCGCATCACCGCTCCGAAGCGGCACCAGTTGGTGATTCACGCGGCGACGCACCCGTCGCTGAGCCACGTGACGGTGCACTTCTACAAGGTGAAGCACGGCCTGAAGCACCTGATCGGTGCGGACAAGACCGGTCCTGCCGGCCACGCCCACCTGAAGGTGAAACACCTGAAGTCAGGCTCGCACCCGCGCTACACCGCTCGGGTCGTGCACCTGTCCGACAAGTACAAGTCGAAGTACGCAAAGGCGCACAAGCACCGCGTGCGGTAAGCAGAACCGGCTAGCACTACCAAGCCCTGTGGGGGCGGCTCCGAAAGGAGTCGC
>DASZUS010000090.1:0-1797 GCA_035547515.1 Mycobacteriales bacterium | reverse complement strand
AGCCGCGGCCGCGTCCAAGCAGGTCGGCGGTCGTGGCTTCGGCCTGATCGGCGCACTGCTGTCGGTCGCACCCGCCGCGGTGCCGATCGGCGCGGTCGCCGGTGGAGCGCTGGCCGGGCTGATCCCGACGCTCGCCACCGTGGCGCTCGGCGTCAAGGGCGTCCAGGCCGACATGAAGGACGGCTCGCTCACCGGCACCCGGTACGCGGCCGACCTGGCGCAGATCAAGTCCGAGGGTCAGCAGCTGCAGCGCATCGCGGCCGGTGGTCTGCTCAGCGGCATCGACAGGGGGCTCGCGTCCTCACATGGCCTCTTCGGCCAGGTCAACTCCGACATCGCAGTGATGGCCGGGCAGCTCGGGAACATCGTCGGAGACTCGGGGCCGGCGCTGCTGGCGCTGCTGCACGACCTGTCGCCCCTGTTCGCGACCTTCGGGAACCTCGTCGAGGACGGGGCGCAGCACTTCGAGCACTGGGCCACGTCGAGCGACGACGTGCAGCAGTTCGTCGCCTACGTCCAGGCCGAATTGCCCGAGGTTGTGGACTTCCTCGGCCAGCTGCTGACCACGGTCGGCCATCTGGCGCAGGCGTCCGAGGGTGCCGGTAGCGGTCTGCTCGCGGCCTTCACCGGCGTCTCGCGCGCGATCAATGCCATCCCGATCGGGGTGCTGCAGGTCGCGATCCCGCTCGCGATCTCACTCAAGGCCGCGATGCTCGGCTACGCAGCAACGACGGCCGTGGTTCGAGCTGCGTCGGCGGCGTGGACCGGCATGGGCACCGCGGTCAGCGCAGTAACGTCCAGCGTGATCGCGTCCGAGGTGGCCAGTCAGGCCGCGGTCGACGAGGCCGAGGCGAACAAGGCCGCCGCCGCGCTCGCATCCGCGCGCGCACGTCAGGCGCTCGTCGCCGGAGTGTCCGAAGCGCTCGCCGCCGAAGCCGCCGCAGACGTCGCGTCAGCCGAGTCGATCGCGGCATCCGAGGCCGCCAAGGCAGCGGAGACCCAAGCCGCCGCCGCTGCGATGACCGAAGCCAGCGCCTCGGCCGGCGCCGGGATGACCGCCATGCTCGGCCCGATCGGCGCTGTCGTCGCCGGCGGCGCACTGCTGGTCACCATGTTCATGCACTCCGGCCACTCGGCGCAGGATTCGGCCAACGAGATCAACAACTTCACGTCGGCGCTGCAGCAGTCCAAGGGCGCGATCGACGCGAACGTGCGCGCCACCGTCGCCAAGTCCCTCGCCGACAAGGGCCTGCTGGAGATCGCCCGCGCGCAAGACATTCCACTGAACGAGCTCACCAATGCCGCGCTCGGCCAGGCGGGCGCGTGGGACACGTTGCAGGCCGCGGTCGACGCGCAGGGTAAGGCGTACGACGACCTGTACCACAAGGGCCAGATCAGCTACGACCAGTGGTACAAGATGCAGACCCAACTCGTCGACCTGGTGCAGGGCGTGGGGCACACCGGTGACGCGTTCTCCGGTGCCGCCCAGAAGGAGCGCGACGAAGCCGCAGCGGCAGCCACGACGACCGGCGTCGCCAAGTCGCAAAGGGCCGCGTTCGACGCACTGAACACGACGCTCGGCACAACCGTCTCGAACCTGCTGTCCGCCGCCCAGTCCGAGGACCAGTTCCTCGAAGCCGTCAAGAGCGTCACGTCGTCGGTGCACCAGAACGGCGCCAGCCTGTCGCAGAACACCAAGCACGGCCTCGCCAACCGGGACGCCCTGCTGTCGGCGATGCAGGCCGCCCTGTCGTACCGGGACGCGCAGGAGAAGTCCGGCGTCTCGACCCGACGTGC
>DASZUS010000089.1:0-3493 GCA_035547515.1 Mycobacteriales bacterium | reverse complement strand
CGTCAACAAGATGGACAAGCTCGGCGCGGACTTCTACTACACGCTGAAGACCATCGAGGACCGGCTGGGCGTCCGCCCGCTGGCCATTCAGCTGCCGATCGGTGCCGAGAACGACTTCGAGGGTGTCGTCGACCTGGTCCGCATGAAGGCACTGGTCTGGCGCGGCGAGGTCCAGAAGGGCGAGGACTACACGGTCGAGGACATCCCGGCCGAGCTCGCCGAGAAGGCCGCGGAGTACCGCGAGAAGCTGGTCGAGGCCGTCGCGGAGACCGACGACACGCTGATGGAGAAGTTCCTCGAGGGCGAAGAGCTGTCCGAGGACGAGATCAAGTCCGGCATCCGCAAGCTGGTCGTCACCCGCGAGGCGTTCCCGGTTCTGGCTGGCTCCGCGTTCAAGAACAAGGGCGTGCAGCCCATGCTCGACGCGGTGATCGACTACCTGCCCTCGCCGCTGGACGTCCCGCCGGTGGAGGGCCTGCTGCCCGACGGTGAGACCCCGGCGACCCGCAAGGCGTCGACCGAGGAGCCGTTCTCGGCGCTGGCCTTCAAGATCGCGGCACACCCGTTCTTCGGCAAGCTGACCTACATCCGGGTCTACTCGGGCAAGGTCGCCTCCGGTGCTCAGGTCATCAACTCGACCAAGGAGCGCAAGGAGCGCATCGGGAAGATCTTCCAGATGCACTCCAACAAGGAAAACCCGATGGACGACGCCCAGGCCGGCCACATCTACGCGGTCATCGGCCTGAAGGACACGACCACCGGCGACACCTTGTGCGACCCGCAGCACCCCATCGTGCTCGAGTCGATGACGTTCCCCGAGCCGGTCATCCGGGTCGCCATCGAGCCGAAGACCAAGGCCGACCAGGAGAAGCTGTCCCTGGCCATCCAGAAGCTGGCCGAGGAGGACCCGACGTTCCAGGTCAACCTGGACGAGGAGACCGGGCAGACCATCATCGCGGGCATGGGCGAGCTGCACCTCGAGGTGCTGGTCAACCGGATGAAGTCCGACTACAAGGTCGAGGCGAACATCGGTAAGCCGCAGGTCGCCTACCGCGAGACGATCCGCAAGACGGTCGAGAAGTACGACTACACGCACAAGAAGCAGACCGGTGGCTCCGGTCAGTTCGCGAAGGTCATCATCGCGCTGGAGCCGCTCGCGACGACGGACGGTGCGCTCTACGAGTTCGACAACAAGGTCACCGGTGGCCGCATCCCCCGGGAGTACATCCCCTCGGTGGACGCGGGCGCGCAGGACGCCATGCAGTACGGCGTGCTGGCCGGATACCCGCTGGTCGGGTTGAAGGTGACCCTGTTGGACGGTGCGTACCACGAGGTCGACTCTTCGGAGATGGCGTTCAAGATCGCCGGTTCGATGGCGCTCAAGGAAGCCGCGAAGAAGGCCAGCCCGGTACTGCTGGAGCCGATGATGGCGGTCGAGGTGACCACTCCCGAGGACTACATGGGTGACGTCATCGGCGACCTCAACTCCCGCCGTGGCCAGATCCAGGCCATGGAGGAGCGGGCGGGCACCCGCGTCGTGAAGGCGCTGGTTCCGCTTTCGGAGATGTTCGGGTACGTGGGCGACCTGCGGTCTCGCACCCAGGGTCGTGCGAACTACTCCATGCAGTTCGACTCCTACGCCGAGGTTCCGGCGAACGTCGCGAAGGAGATCATCGCGAAGGCGACGGGGGAGTAATCCCTTAAGCACCCAACGCGGGCGCCGACAGGGGACTCCCCTAAGGTCCGCACAACGAACCAGATCGAGTCGCTGTCCGACTAGCCACGTCGGCCGGTGAGCAAGCAACAGTCCAGGAGGACATTCCAGTGGCGAAGGCGAAGTTCGAGCGGAGCAAGCCGCACGTCAACATCGGAACCATCGGTCACGTCGACCACGGGAAGACCACTCTGACCGCGGCGATCACGAAGGTTCTGCACGACAAGTACCCGGAGCTCAACGAGTCCCGCGCGTTCGACCAGATCGACAACGCGCCGGAGGAGAAGCAGCGCGGTATCACGATCAACATCTCGCACGTCGAGTACCAGACCGAGAAGCGTCACTACGCGCACGTCGACGCCCCCGGTCACGCGGACTACATCAAGAACATGATCACCGGTGCCGCTCAGATGGACGGCGCGATCCTGGTGGTCGCCGCGACCGACGGCCCGATGCCGCAGACCCGTGAGCACGTGCTGCTCGCCCGCCAGGTCGGTGTGCCCTACATCGTCGTGGCGCTGAACAAGGCCGACATGGTCGACGACGAGGAGATCCTGGAGCTCGTCGAGCTCGAGGTCCGTGAGCTGCTGTCCTCGCAGGAGTTCCCCGGCGACGACGCCCCGGTCATCAAGGTGTCGGGCCTCAAGGCGCTCGAGGGCGACCAGAAGTGGGCCGAGTCGGTGCTCGAGCTCATGCAGGCCGTCGACGACAACGTGCCGGACCCGGTGCGTGACCTCGACAAGCCGTTCCTGATGCCGATCGAGGACGTCTTCACCATCACCGGCCGCGGCACCGTCGTGACCGGTCGTGTGGAGCGCGGCCAGATCAACGTCAACGAAGAGGTCGAGATCGTCGGCATCAAGGAGAAGTCGCAGAAGACGACTGTCACCGGTGTCGAGATGTTCCGCAAGCTGCTCGACTCGGGTCAGGCCGGTGACAACGTCGGTCTGCTCCTGCGTGGCATCAAGCGCGAGGACGTCGAGCGCGGCCAGGTCGTCGTGAAGCCCGGCACCACGACTCCGCACACGGAGTTCGAGGGCTCGGTCTACATCCTGTCCAAGGACGAGGGTGGCCGGCACACGCCGTTCTTCAACAACTACCGCCCGCAGTTCTACTTCCGCACCACCGACGTGACCGGCGTGGTGACCCTCCCCGAGGGCACCGAGATGGTCATGCCGGGCGACAACACGAACATCTCGGTGTCGCTCATCCAGCCGGTGGCCATGGACGAGGGTCTGCGGTTCGCCATCCGTGAGGGTGGCCGGACCGTCGGCGCGGGCCAGGTTACGAAGATCATCAAGTGATTTCCACTCAGCCCCGGGGCTTATAGCACCCCGGGGCTGGGTTGTGAAAGAGCGTGTGCGACACTATTCGGGTTGCTCGTCGCGGGGCGGCCGATTCTCTCGGGAATTCGGCCGCCCTCGCGTGAGTGGCCTGGCGCCGGACGTAACGCCGGCAGTTTCAGACCAACCGGCACGACAATGATCCTCGCAGGATCAGTCTGCGTGTCGGGCGCGACACGCCCGACCGCGTGGACCGGGCAACAGCCAGTTGACGTGCGGAAATAGCGGCACAAGACGGTAAGGACGAGCTGCAACCATGGCGGGACAGAAGATCCGCATCAGGCTCAAGGCCTACGACCACGAGGCGATCGACGCCAGCGCGCGCAAGATCGTGGAGACGGTGACGCGCACCGGAGCCTCGGTCGTCGGACCTGTGCCGCTGCCCACCGAGAAGAACGTTTACTGCGTCATCCGCTCGCCGCACAAGTACAAGGAC
>DASZUS010000088.1:0-2625 GCA_035547515.1 Mycobacteriales bacterium | reverse complement strand
TTCGCTACGACGCGAACGACCCGCTGGCGGTGTCGCTGGCGATCGGGACGCAGTGCGACGAGCCGGTGGTCTGGGTGTTCGCCCGCGACCTGCTCGCGAGCGGAGTGTCGGCGCCGGTCGGCGAGGGAGACATCACGATCGAGCCCGCGGGAGGCGACGCCATCCGCATCACGCTCGCGACCGACTGCCTCGCCACCCTGCTCGCGCCGCGCGGACGGGTCGCCGAGTTCCTGATCGAGTCCTTCACCCGGGTCCCGTCGGGGACCGAGTTCTCCGGGGTCGACATCGACGCCGAGATCGCCGCGCTGCTCGCCTAGGGTCGCACTCACGCGGTGCGGCTAGATTCGCTCCGCCTGATGTCGTTCGGCGAGTTGTTTGACCTGGCGCGGTAGCCGTCCGCTGGCCAGGTCGGCGACCGTCACGTTCTCGAGCACCTCGCGCAGGCTGCCGCGCACCGCCATCCAGACGTCCCGCAGCGACTCCGCCGCCCCCGGGTAGCTCAGGTCCGTCAAGCTGAGGTCGCGGACGTTGGCCAACGGCCCGTCGACCGCCCGGATCACGTCGGCCAGGGTGATCTCAGTCGACGGCCGCGACAGCACGTAGCCGCCCTCTCGCCCTCGCTGGCTGCGCACCAGGTGCGCGTTACGCAGCTCCCGGAGGATGCCGAGCAGGAAGTTGAGCGGGATGTCCTGCGCGAGCGCAATCTGCTCAGCCTTGACTGCCCCGTGCTCGCCGCCGGCAGCCAGCTCCGCCATGGCGCGGACGGCGTAGTCGGACTTCGCAGAGATCCGCACGCAA
Organism: Mycobacteriales bacterium; assembly: GCA_035547515.1. Classification (GTDB taxonomy): domain Bacteria; phylum Actinomycetota; class Actinomycetes; order JAFAQI01; family JAFAQI01; genus DASZTV01. The sequence continues at coordinate 1,827 of DASZUS010000088.1, read as the reverse complement.
CTAAGTCTCCCTCACAACTGCAGATTTGCGAGGCGCGGCATGCGGCTAGCGGCGCTTGCGTGCCACCACTACGCCGGCCAGGACTGCGGCCGCACCGGCGGCGGCGAGGACCGCGGGGCGTGGACCCTCACCAGTGCCGCCCTCGCCCGGCAACGCGGAGCTGACCTGCTCCTTCACGGCGCGTGCGCTCCGCGTCGCGGCGCGGCGCGGATTGAGCCGATCGGTGATCGCGTCGATCGTCTCGGCCAGCTCGGCGCGGGTCTGCTCGATCTCGCGAACGATGACCTCGGGCTTGCGGGTTGCTGTCACGTGACCTCCACGGCTGGGCGCAACTCAGGGGAATCTTGCCCCGCCGCCCGCGATCTACGCCACCGGCGCTACCGTCGGCGGATGCCGCTTGCCGCCGGAGACACCGCCCCTGCCTTCACCCTGCTCGACGACGCCGAGCGCAAGCACAGCCTCAAGGACTTCAAGGGCCGCAACCTCGTCATCTACTTCTATCCGGCCGCTCTCACCCCCGGATGCACCAAGCAGGCGTGCGACTTTCGCGACAACCTCGCCCTGCTCGAAGGCGCCGACTATGCGGTCGTCGGGATCTCGCCGGACAAGCCGGCGAAGCTCGCAAAGTTCCGCGAAACGCACGACCTGACGTTCCCGTTGCTGTCGGATCCCGACAAGCAGGTTCTGGAGGCGTACGGCGCGTGGGGCGAGAAGACGATGTACGGCAAGAAGGTCACCGGAGTGATCCGATCCACCTTTGTCGTAGACCCCAAAGGCAAGGTCGCGCACGCCTTCTACAACGTGAAGGCCACCGGCCACGTCGCCAAGCTGCTGCGCGACCTCGACCTCTAGGACGCAGCGCCCTTCCGCCTGAGGTTGCGCGCGACCGAGCGGACGAGGGACGGGTCGGTCCAGAGCACCGACGCCGCCCACTTGGCGCTGAACTCGCTGGCGAACACCGCCGCAGCCTGCCCCGGCGTCAGGGCGTCCATGCGGCGGATCACGCGATCCCAGTCAGCGTCGGTGAAGTGGCAGATCCGCTCGTTGATCGCGTAGGAGACCTTGAGGTTGCGCCCCATCTGCTTGCGCCACTGCTTCGGGTACGCCGCCATGCCCCTCGGCGTGTAGTCCCCGCCGGCGCCGACGATGGCCTTGCCCGCGGTGCGCCCGGCGATGATCGCGTACCGGATGCCCTCACCGAGCAAGGTCGACCCTTGCCCGGCCGCGTCCCCGGTCACCACGAGACCGTCACCGACCAGGGTCGCGGCGTCCGGCGGGAGCACCGGCATCAGCCCGCTGTGCATCTCCAGCGGGCTCGAGTGCAAGCCTTCCGCCGCGCCCGCGAGCCGGGCGAACTCCGCGCGCAGGCCGTCGAGCAGCGCGCGGGGCTCCGCCTCGCTCTCCGGCCGTACGACGCCCACGCCGAGGCGGACCCGGCCGTCGCCGCAGGGAAACGCCCAGCCGTATCCGCCCGGGGCGACGTCGTCACCGAGCCAGAAGATCACCTCGTCCTGGTCGTAGCCGGGAGCGTGCAGCTCCAGCTCCATACCCACCGCGCTGCGCTCGTTGGCCGGCCGCAGCCCGGCCTCGCGAGCCAGGAAGCCGGTGTGGCCGCTCGCGTCGACGACCACTCGCGACGACAGCTCGTACCGGCCACGGAACGGATCGCGGACCGTCACCCGGCGATCCGCTGTCAACCCCTCGACGTGCGCTTTCAGCCGGATCTCCGCGCCCGCCTCGACCGCCTGCTGGGCGAGCCACTGGTAGGTGCCGCGCACGTCGATCACACAGCCGACCGCACGACGGTAGGTCTTGGTCGCGGTCGTC
>DASZUS010000087.1:0-3999 GCA_035547515.1 Mycobacteriales bacterium | reverse complement strand
GACGACGACGTCGAGTCGGCCCCACCTGTCGACCGCCGCCGCGACGATCGCACCTGCCGCTTCGGGATCGCGAAGGTCGGCCGCGACGAAGTTGTCGATCGGCGGCTCAGGAGCGTGGCGGGCACAGACCAGAACCTGCGCCCCGGCCGATCGGAAGGCGTCCGCGATGCCCCGTCCCAGTCCTTTCGTCCCGCCGGTGACGACGGCGACGCGCCCGGTGAGGTCGACGTTCACGTCCACCTCCTCGCCTGCCACCAGGGAACGCGGTCGGCGGGCGCCGACCCCGTATATGGTTGCACCGAATCTGACGACCCATCAGAAAGTCGGGCCCGTGGCTATCAGCACGTCGATCAGCGACCACGTCGCCGAGGTCGTCGTCGACGCACCGCCGGTCAACGCGCTGACCGTCGCGGGCTGGTTCGAGCTCGCCGACGCGATCACCGCGGCGGGGCGCAACGGCGATGTCCACGCCGTGGTCCTCGCGGCGGAGGGCAAGGGGTTCAACGCTGGCGTCGACATCAAGGAAATGCAGTCGACCGATGGCTTCACGGCGCTGCTCGGTGCGAACAAGGGTTGTGCTGCCGCCTTCGCCGCGGTCTACGAGTGCGACGTGCCCGTGATCGCCGCCGTCCACGGGTTCTGTCTCGGTGGCGGTATCGGGCTGGTCGGCAACGCCGACATCATCATCGCCTCGGATGACGCGACCTTCGGGCTTCCCGAGGTGAAGCAAGGCGCCCTGGGTGCTGCTACGCATCTTGCGCGGCTGGTGCCGCAGCACCGGATGCGGCACATGGTCTACACGGCGGAGCGCGCCTCGGCTCAGGAGCTGGCGTCGTACGGGTCGGTGCTCAAGGTCGTCCCGCGCGAGCAGCTGCGAGCGGCCGCACGGGATGTGGCGCTGCAGATCGCGGCAATCAACCCCACGGTAATGCGGGCCGCGAAGGCGTCACTCAACGGCATCGACCCGGTGGACGTGAAGCGTTCCTACCGCTTCGAGCAGGGCTTCACCTTCGAGCTCAACCTGTCGGGGGTGTCCGACGAGGCCCGAGACTCGTTCGTGGAGAAGCGCGACGGCTGGGAGAAGCCGAAAGATGCCTGACAAGCGCATGACGATCGACGAGATCGTCGGCGAGCTTCGCGACGGGATGACGATCGGGGTCGGCGGCTGGGGGTCGCGCCGCAAGCCGATGTCGGTGATCCGGGCGATGCTGCGCACCACCTTGAAGGACCTCACGGTCGTGTCGTACGGCGGTCCGGACGTCGGTCTGCTGTGTGCCGCCGGGAAGGTGCGAAAGGTGGTGTTCGCATTCGTCTCGCTCGACTCGATCGCCCTCGAGCCGCACTTCCGGCTGGCACGACAGGCCGGTTCGGTCGACGCTCTCGAGCTCGACGAAGGCATGTTCCTGCTCGGCCTGCAGGCCGCCGCGTGGCGGGTCCCGTTCCTTCCGACCCGAGTGGGTCTTGGCTCCGACGTGGTCGCCAAGCAGCCCGAGATCAAGACCGTCACCTCGCCCTACGACGACGGCGAGGAGCTGGTCGCGATGCCGGCGCTCACCCTCGACGTGGCGCTGGTCCACCAGAACCGTGCCGACGCCGCCGGCAACGCGCAGTTCCTCGGGCCGGACCTCTATTTCGACGACCTGATGTGCCAGGCGGCCACGCGTTCCTTCGTCACGTGCGAGCGCATCGTCGACACAGCGGAGTTCGCGACGTTCGGGTCGCACCACACGCAGCGCATCAGCCGGCTGTTCACCGACGGCGTCGCGGAAACTCCGAACGGCGCGCACTTCACGTCTTGTGTCCCCGACTACGAACGCGACGAGGCGTTTCAGAAGGAGTACGCCGCCACTGCCGCGTCGCCGGAGGCATGGCAGCAGTGGCGCGCTGACTGGGTCGACATCAGCGAGGCGGACTACCAGTCCAAGGTCGCCGCCCGATGACCAATCCCGAAGTGACCCGCGCGGACATCTGCGTCGTCGCGGTCGCGGAGTGCTTCCGCGGCGACGGCGAGCTCGTCGCCAACCCGATCGGCACGATTCCTCGAATCGGCGGCCTGTTGGCTCGCCGCTCCTTCGAGGCGGACCTCGTCATGACCGACGGCGAGGCGATGTTCACCAACGACGTCGGCGTGGTCGAGGCCTGGAACCCCTACCGCTCGATGTTCGACGTCGTTTGGTCGGGCCGGCGCCACGTGATGATGGGCGGCTCGCAGCTCGATCCGCACGGTAACCACAACTTCGCCGCGATCGGTGACATGAAGCGGCCGAAGTCCCAGCTGCTCGGCTTCCGCGGCGCGCCCGGCAACACCGTGAACAACGTCACGTCGTACTGGGTGCCGAATCATTCGCCGCGTGTCTTCGTCGAAGCCGTCGACGTCGTGACCGGGGTCGGCTATGACCGTGCTGCGGCTGCCGGAGCGGCGGCGACGCGGTTCCACGGCCTTCGGCACGTGGTGACGAACCTCTGCGTGCTCGACTTCGAGACCGATGATCACCGGATGCGGTTGCGATCGGTGCACCCCGGCGTAACCGTCGACGACGTGGTTGCCGCCACCGGGTTCGACCTTTCGATCCCCGAAGATGTCCCGACCTCGCGCGAACCCACCGAGGCCGAGCTCGCGATGATCGTGGACCTCGACCCACGTGGCGACCGCTTGAAGGAAGTTCCGGAAGGCTGATGGCTCGCACCCGTCGGTATCACCCGGCGCTGTCGACCCGCTTCACCGAGTTGGTCGGTGTTCGCTATCCCGTCGTGCAGACCGGAATGGGCTGGGTAGCGACGCCGCAGCTCGCGGCGGCGACCTCGGCCGCGGGCGGGCTGGGCATCCTCGCCGCCGCGACCATGTCCTTCGACGAGCTCGCCCGGGCCATCAAAGAGGTGCGTGAGCACACCGACGCGCCGTTCGGCGTCAACATGCGGGCGGACCAGGGCGACGTCGGTGAGCGGGTCGAGCTGCTGATCCGCGAAGAGGTACGGGTGGCGTCGTTTGCGATGGCACCGAAGCAAGAGCTGATCGCGCGGCTGCAGGACGGCGGCGTGCTGGTCATGCCTTCGATCGGCGCCCGGCGTCACGCCGAGAAGGTCGTGGAATGGGGAGTCGATGCCGTCCTCGTCCAAGGCGGGGAGGGCGGCGGTCATACCGGCGCCGTCCCGACATCGCTACTCCTCCCGCAGGTCGTCGACGCGGTCAGCGGTCGCGTCCCCGTAGTCGCCGCCGGCGGGTACTTCGACGGGCGCGGGCTGGTCGCCGCCCTCGCCTATGGGGCGAGCGGGATCGCCATGGGCACCCGCTTTCTGTTGACCAGCGACTCGCCGGTACCCGATACGGTCAAGCAGCTGTACCTGTCGAAGTCGGTGGCGGACACCGTCGTGACGAAGCAGGTCGACGGGGTGCCGCATCGCGTGCTGCGCAGCGACCTGATCGACGCGCTCGAGTCGGAGTCGGCCCCGCGGCGGCTTGCCGGGGCGGTCCGGAACGCGTCACGGTTCCGCAAGGACGCCGGACTGACCTGGCGGTCGATGCTTCGAGAGGGCGCCGCGATGCGTAAGACCCAGGAGCTCACCTGGAGCCAGGTACTGATGGCCGGCAACACGCCCATGCTGCTGCGCTCGGCGATGGTCGACGGCCGGCTCGACCTGGGCGTTATGGCGAGTGGCCAGGTGGTCGGCGTGATCGAGGACCTGCCGAGCTGCGCCGAGCTGATCGACCGGGTGATGGGCGAGGCGGATCAGGTCCTGCGCGGCTTTACCGGCTAACCGAAATCAGAAAGTTCATCGGCCGGGCTGCCGATAACGCTCCCATGAAGCGGATTGCCGGGGTCCTCGTCGGGTCGTCGTTCCTTCTCGTCGCCGGGTGCGGCGGCGGCAGCAGCGGCGGCAGCGGGCCGAGCGCGTACAACTTCGCCTTCCAGGCGTGCCAGACCAACGGCGCGGCGGCGGCCAGCCTGGCGGCCAGGGCGGCCAAGCTGGACCCGAGGTACCAGCAGCTCGCGACCGACG
>DASZUS010000086.1:0-139828 GCA_035547515.1 Mycobacteriales bacterium | reverse complement strand
ACCAAGGCTGCCGATGTCGGCGCCGACCTGGTCGGCAAGGTCGAGCAGGGCATCCCCGAGGACGACCCGCGCAACGCGGCAACCATCGCCGACAATGTCGGTGACAACGTCGGTGACTGCGCCGGCATGGCCGCGGACCTGTTCGAGTCCTACGCCGTGACCCTGGTCGCGTCCTTGCTGCTGGGTCAGGTCGCGTTCGGGCGCGACGGCCTCGTCTTCCCGCTGCTCATCCCCGCGATCGGCGTCATCACCGCCATCATCGGCGTGCTCGTGACCGCCCCGCGTGACGGCGACCGCACCGGGCTGACCGCGATCAACCGCGGCTTCTTCATCTCGGCCATCATCTCGGCGGCGCTCGTTGCCGTCGTCACGTTCATCTTCCTGCCCTCGTCGTACGCGAAGTTCGGCGCGCACGGCGGCGAGGCGCAGGTTGCGGCGCTGAGCGGAAACCCGCGGGTGATGGCGTTCCTCGCGGTCCTCGTCGGGCTCGTGCTCGCAAGCGCCATCCAGGTCATGACCGGCTACTTCACCGAGGTCGACCGCAAGCCGGTCCAGGAGATCGGCAAGGCCACGCTCACCGGCCCGGCCACCGTCATCCTCGGCGGCATCTCGATCGGTCTCGAGTCCGCGGTCTACTCCGCGATCCTGATCGGCGCGGCGGTGTACGTCGCGTTCCTGCTCGGCCACGGCGTCGTCGTGCTGTCGCTGTTCGCGGTAGCGCTCGCCGGCACCGGCCTGCTCACCACGGTCGGCGTCATCGTGGCCATGGACACCTTCGGCCCGATCTCGGACAACGCGCAGGGCGTCGCCGAGATGTCCGGCGAGATCAGCGAGGCGGGCGCCGAGGTGCTCACCGCGCTGGACGCGGTCGGCAACACCACCAAGGCGATCACCAAGGGCATCGCGATCGCGACCGCCGTTCTTGCGGCGACGGCGTTGTTCGGCTCGTTCGCGACCGCGGTGGGTGGAGACGGAAGTGTCGGCATCACACTCAACGTCGCCAAGCCGAACGTGCTGTTCGGTCTCATCATCGGTGCGTCGGTCGTCTTCCTGTTCTCCGGTCTGGCGATCAGTGCCGTGGCGCGAGCTGCGGGGCGGGTCGTCATCGAGGTCCGCGACCAGTTCCGCAACAACCCCGGCCTGATGGACGGTTCGGTCCGCCCGGACTACGCACGGGTCGTCGACATCTGCACCAAGGACTCGCTGCGCGAGCTGGCGACGCCGGGTCTGCTTGCGGTCCTCGCGCCGATCGCGACCGGCTTCTGGCTCGGCTACGAGCCGCTCGGCGCCTACCTCGCGGGGGCGATCGCGGCTGGCGTGCTCATGGCGATCTTCCTGGCCAACTCAGGTGGTGCGTGGGACAACGCCAAGAAGCTGATCGAGGACGGCAACTACGGCGGCAAGGGGTCCGAGGCCCACTCTGCCGCCGTCATCGGTGACACCGTCGGTGACCCGTTCAAGGACACCGCCGGGCCGGCACTCAACCCGCTGATCAAGGTCATGAACCTGGTCGCGTTGCTGATCGCGCCGACCGTCGTGAAGTACGGGGTGCACGGCCCGCACCAGAACACCGCGGTTCGCGTGGTGGTCGGCGTCATCTCGGTCGGCCTGATCGTCGGGGCGGTGTTCGTCAGCAAGCGGCGCGTCGTCGACATGGCAGGTGGCGCGGGCAGCGGCTCGCCCTCCAGCACTGGCTCGGCTCCGGCTGCTGCTGTGGCCGCCGCGGAAGAAGAGATCGAGGAACCGGTGGCGCTCGTGCCCGCGCCGGTCAAGAAGGCTCCGGCAAAGCGCGCGCCTGCCAAGCGGGCGGCACCTGCCAAGCGAGCGGTTGCGACCAAGACGACCGCTAAGAAGGCTGCACCGGCCAAGAAGGTCGCCAAGAAGGCCGCGCGCTGACCTATCGCCACATCGGAAAGGGCGTCCCGTACGGGGCGCCCTTTCCGGTTTTGCGGGCATCATCGATGAGATGAGCCAGCTCTCGCTGTTCGGCGCGATGGCGCGGGAGCCCGCGCTCGTCGACATCGAGGGGCTGCTTGCCGGCAACGGCCAGGTGGTGCGCCGTGCCGATGCGGCGCGGATCTCGGTCGTCGTCGCCGAGGCCTGGCGGATCGACGCGCTGGTCAACGAGATGCGCGCCACCCTCGGGCTGCAGGCGGAGGTCGGCCCTGCCGAGTCCGGCATGACGGTCGGCACTCCGTGGCTCGCCGAGCTCAGGCCAACCGCTGATGCCTGGTTTCGCGGAGCGGTGAAATGCCCCCCTCCGGGATGGGCCCTGGACGGCTCGCGGCTGCGCTGGTGGTGTCTTGCCTCAGGCTCCTCGGCGGGCGGCATGTATAGCCTTGCGCTCGGTGCGAACGACGAACACGGCTGGCTCGCGGTCGGGTCTGCCTTGTCCGCCGTCGGAGTGCCCGGCGTTCTCGTCGGGCCGCGGGCTGACGGGCCGGCGTACCGGATCGTGGGGCGGAGACGGCTCGCGAGGCTCGTCGAGCTGATCGGCGATCGACCGGACGGCGTGCCGGCAGAGGCATGGCCGCAGCCGTGAACAACCGATGAAAGAGGAGATGCGTGGCGAGCGACACTGACGTCCAGGAGGTCGGCGGCAGCGCCGGCTCCGACGGCCGTCGTCGGCTGGTCATCGTCGAGTCGCCCGCCAAGGCGAAGACCATCGCCGGCTATCTCGGTGACGGCTACGTCGTCGAGTCGTCGATCGGTCACATCCGCGATCTGCCGGGCGGCGCGTCGGAGATGCCCGCCGAGCGCAAGCATCTGTGGGCGACGTACGGCATCGATGTCGACCACGACTTCGAGCCGGTGTACGTCGTCAACGCCGACAAGAAGCAGCAGGTCGCGAAGCTGAAGGCCGCACTCAAGACCGTCGACGAGCTCTATCTCGCCACGGATGAGGACCGCGAAGGCGAGGCGATCGCCTGGCACCTCCAGGAGGTGCTCAAGCCGCGGGTGCCCGTGCGGCGGATGGTGTTCCACGAGATCACCCGCGACGCCATCCGCGAGGCGGTGCAGAACCCGCGGGAGATCAACCGATCGCTGGTCGACGCCCAGGAGACCCGCCGCATCGTCGACCGGCTCTATGGCTACGGCGTCTCGCCGGTGCTGTGGAAGAAGGTCATGCCGCGACTGTCCGCCGGTCGCGTGCAGTCCGTGGCGACCCGCCTCCTCGTCGAGCGCGAGCGGGCGAGGATCCGGTTCCGGTCGGCGGACTACTGGGACCTCGAGGGGACCTTCGACACCGGCGTCGCCGCCCAGACGGCCGGTGACCCGACGACGTTCGACGCGACGCTGGTCTCGGTCGACGGTCGGCGGGTCGCGACCGGCAGCAACTTCGACGAGTCCGGCCAGCTGACCAAGAGCGACGTCGTGCATCTCGACGAGGACGCCGCCGTGTCGCTTGCCGCCCGGCTGGCGGACACCAGCTTCACGGTCCGCTCGGTGGAGGAGAAGCCGTACCGGCGCCGTCCCGCCGCACCGTTCATGACCAGCACGTTGCAGCAAGAGGGCAGCCGCAAGCTGCGGCTCACTGCGCGGCTCGTGATGTCGCTGGCGCAGCGGCTGTACGAGAACGGCTACATCACCTACATGCGTACCGACTCGACGACGCTGTCGCAGACGGCACTCAACGCGGCCCGCGCCCAGGCTCGCGAGCTGTACGGCGCGGAGTACGTGCCCGACCAGCCACGCACCTATGACCGCAAGGTGAAGAACGCGCAGGAGGCGCACGAGGCGATCCGCCCGGCCGGCGACAGCTTCCGCACTCCGGCGCAGGTACGCGGCGAGCTGAGCAACGACGAGTACCGCCTCTACGAGCTGATCTGGCAGCGCACCGTCGCCTCGCAGATGGCGGACGCGGTCGGCCGGTCGGTCACCGTCCGGGTGGGCGGTATGGCCGCCCCCGCGGCGGGATCGAGCGCGGGCGAGGACGCGGAGTTCTCGGCGAGCGGCACCATCATCACCTTTCCCGGCTTCATGCGGGCCTACGTCGAGGAGGTCGACGACGACGCCGAGCGCGACGACCGTGAGCGCCGTCTCCCGCAGGTCGCGCAGGGACAGCCGCTGACCGCGACCGCCATCGAGCCGAAGTCACACTCCACGTCGCCGCCCGCCCGCTACACCGAGGCCAGCCTGGTGAAGGCGCTCGAAGACCTCGGCATCGGGCGACCGTCGACGTACGCCTCCATCCTCGGAACCATCCAGGACCGCGGCTACGTCTTCAAGCGCGGTACTGCGTTGGTCCCGTCGTTCACCGCCTTCGCGGTGATCGGGCTGCTCGAGCAGCACTTCGCGCGGCTGGTGGACTACGGATTCACCGCCGCCATGGAGGACGACCTCGACGAGATCGCCAGTGGCGAGACCCGCTCCGCCGAGTGGCTCACGAAGTTCTACTTCGGCGACACGACCGCGACCACCGGTGAGCTCGACCCGAACGGCCTCAAGCAGCTGGTCACCGATCGGCTGGGCGAGATCGACGCCCGCGAGGTCAACTCGCTGCCCATCGGCGTCGCGGATGACGGCGAGCCGGTCGTCGCCCGGGTCGGTCGCTACGGGCCGTACGTCGAGAAGGGCGACCTGCGGGCGAGCATCCCTGACGACCTGCCGCCGGACGAGCTCACGGTGGAGCGCGCGGTTGCGCTGCTGAACAAGACCAGCGACGAGCGCCTGCTTGGGCAGCATCCCGACACCGGGGAGCCGATCCTCGTGCGCAGCGGCCGCTATGGCCCGTACGTGACGACACAGCCCCTCGACGGCGGCGAGGCGAAGACCGCGTCGCTGTTCAAGGACATGGACATCGAGTCGGTGACGCTCGACGATGCGGTACGGCTGCTGTCGCTCCCGCGCTCGCTCGGCGTCGACCCGTCGACCGGCGAGGAGATCACTGCGCTGAACGGCCGCTACGGCCCCTACGTCAAGCGCGGTACGGACTCCCGCTCGATCGAGTCCGAAGCGGCGCTGTTCACGATCACGCTCGACGAGGCGCTGGCGCTGTTCGCACAGCCGAAGCTGCGCGGGCGGCGGGCCGCGGCGCCTCCGCTGAAGGAGCTCGGCAACGACCCGTCCAGCGGGAACCCGATGGTGGTGCGCGAGGGGCGTTTCGGCCTCTACGTGACCGACGGCGAGACAAACGCGTCGCTGCGCAAGGGTGACACCGTCGAGGCGCTCACCCCCGAGCGCGCCGCCGAGCTGCTCGCGGAGCGTCGCGCCGCCGCGCCGGCGAAGAAGGCAGCCAAGCGTGCACCTGCCAAGAAGACGGCTGCGAAGAAAACCGCAAAGAAAACCGCGAGGAAAAAGGCGCAATAGGCTGAGGCGCCCGCACGCATGTCACATACGTGTCGCTATCGCAACACCTGTGTCACATAGGAGTCGTCATTCCTCGGCCGCGCCGCTTGTTCCGCAACGGGGCGCACATGCACGACCTCAACGAGGTCGTCACCGCCCCGCCGCGCGAGAACGAGCTGCGTGCCGTCCTCGGCATCAAGTCGTTCCGGCGGTTGTGGATCTCGCTGTCTCTGTCGAGCCTCGGCGACTGGCTGGGCTTCCTCGCGACCACGTCGCTGGCCTACCACCTGTCCACGTCGTACTCCGCGAGGCTGTACTCGATCGCCGGGGTGCTGTTCGTGCGGCTGCTGCCGGCTCTGCTCATCGGACCGATCGCCGGAGCGTGGGCTGACCGGTTCAACCGGCGTACGACGATGGTCGTCACCGACCTGATCCGGTTCGGGCTGTTCCTTTCGATCCCGCTCTACCTGTCGCTGTGGTGGCTGCTCATCGCGACATTCCTGATCGAGTGCAACAGCCTTTTCTGGATCCCGGCCAAGGAAGCCTCGATCCCCAACCTGGTGCCGAAGGAACGGCTCGAGACCGCGAACCAGCTCAGCCTGGTCACGACCTACGGGTTCGGCGCGGTCGCGGCAGCTCTGTTCGCGGCGTTGTCCTTCGTCAACCGCGTGCTCGCCGATAAGTTCCACTGGTTCCGCACGAACCCTACGAACCTCTCGCTCTACATCGATGCGCTCACGTTCCTGGTCTCGGCCATCACGATCCTGAACCTGTCCGAGATCGCGAGCTCGCGGGTAGCCGCCGACGTCAACCGGGAGCACGGCGAGCAGGTCGGGCTGTGGCGTTCGATCACCGAGGGCATCGAGTTCCTGAGCGCCCAGCGATGGTTGAAGGGCCTGATCCTCGGAATCTGCGGAGCGACGGGTGCCGGGGCTGCGGTCATCGGCCTGTCCCAGGCATTCGCCGTGGACCTCAAGGGCGGGGAGGCGGCGTACGGCACGCTGTTCGGCACCGTCTTCGTCGGCCTTGCCAGCGGCATGTTCCTCGGCCCGAAGGTTGCCGGTGGCCTGTCGCGCCGCCGGCTGGTCGGCCTGTCGATCATCTGCAGCGGCGTGACCTTGTCGATCCTCGCGATCGTGCCGAACCTCGCACTCGCGATCCTCGGGACTGCCGTGCTCGGGTTCTGGGCCGGCCTGGTCTGGGTCGTCTCGCTCACCCTGGTCGGCCAGGAGGTCAGCGACGAGCTGCGAGGGCGCACCTTCGCCTTCATCTACAACCTGATGCGACTCGTCCTGCTCGCCATGGTCGCGGCGGCCCCGGCCATCGCCGGACGCATCGGCCCGCACACGGTGCACGTGTCCGATGCCCGGGTCCGCCTCGACGGCGTAACCGTCACCTTGTTCGCGGCCGGGATCCTCGCGATCGTGCTCGGCGCGATCTGCTACCGGCTGATGGACGACCGGCCGGAGATCCGGCTGCGTACCGACCTGGCCGCCATCATGCGTCGGCACAGCCCGCAGCTGGGACGGGGCACGAACGGCGGGCTGTTCATCGCGTTCGAGGGCGGTGAGGGGGCCGGCAAGTCCACACAGGTGCAGCTGCTCGCCGCCGAGCTGCGGGCCGCAGGGTACGAAGTCGTCGTGACCTTCGAGCCGGGAGCGACTGCGATCGGAGCGAAGCTCCGCCAGATCCTGCTCGCCCGCGAGTCGGCTGAGCTGAGCCCGGTCGCGGAGCTCCTGCTCTATGCCGCAGACCGCGCGCAGCACGTCACCGAGGTGGTGCGCCCGGCGCTGGAGCGCGGCGCGGTCGTCATCACCGACCGCTACGTCGACTCCACCCTGGCCTACCAGGGCGCCGGTCGCGCGCTGCCCGACAGCGAGGTACGGCGGATCACGGCCTGGGCGACCGGCGGACTGCTTCCCGATCTGACGATCGTGCTGGACATCGCGCCGGAGGTCGGGCTGCGCCGCCGCGGCGGCCCGGGCGATCGGCTCGAGGACGAGAGCATCGAGTTCCACCGGCGGGTGCGAGCCATGTTCCTCCAGCTCGCCGCGCAGAGCCGGGGCCGCTACCTCGTGCTCGACGCCGGCGGGGAGCCGGAGCGGATCCACGCGGCGGTCAGCAAGCGCGTGTCGGTGCTGCGGCCGAAGGTCTCCTCGTCGGCCGCCGGCACCCGGCGCAGCAGGGCTTCGGTGGTGAGCGAGTGAGCGTGTTCGGCCAGCTCGTGGGCCAGGGCAAGGTCGTCGACCAGCTGCGATCCGCATCGGCCGCCGCGCAGGCGGTGCTCGCCGGTGAGCCCGGGGTCGGCATGACGCATGCCTGGCTGTTCACCGGACCGCCTGGTTCCGGGCGCTCGGTCGCGGCTCGGGCTTTCGGTGCGGCCCTGCAGTGCCCGCACGGCGGCTGCGGCGCCTGCCACGAGTGCCGAACCGCGATGGCCGGTAGCCATGCCGACGTGCGGATCGTCACGCCCGCGGGCCTGTCGTACGGCGTCGCCGAGACCCGGGAGCTCGTCACCCGCTCGGCCATGGCGCCGAGCCGTGGTCGCTGGCAGGTCACGATCGTCGAGGACGCCGACCGCTTCACCGAGCAGGCCCTCAACGCCCTGCTGAAGGCACTCGAGGAGCCTCCACCGCGAGGCGTGTGGCTGCTGTGCGCGCCGTCCTCGGAAGACCTGCTGCCGACGATCCGGTCGCGCTGCCGGGTCGTGACGTTGCGGGTCCCGCCGTACGCCGCGGTGGCCGAGCACCTGCGCTCCGAGGGGATCGAGGCCGAGGCGGCCGAGCACGCCGCCCGCGCCGCCCAGGGCCACATCGGCCGCGCGCGGCGGCTGGCCACCGATCGCGAGGCCGCGGCGCACCGCCGCGAGGTGCTGACCGTCCCGACACAGGTCGTGACCGTGGGCGGATGCTTCGCTGCCGCCGCCGCACTGGTCGATGCGGCGAAGGCCGAGGCGGCCGCCGTGAGCGAGCGGCTCGACGGCGACGAGAAGGCCGCACTGCGAGAGTCGTACGGCGACACCGGCGAGCGCGGCATGCCCAAGCCGCGCGGAGTCGCGGGCGCGATCTCCGAGCTGGAGAAGCGGCAGAAGTCCCGCGCGACGCGTACCCAGCGCGACGTCCTCGACCGCGCCCTGGTCGACCTCGCGGCCTTCTATCGCGATGTGCTGGTCCGCCAGCTGGGCGCGGGGGTCGAGCTGGTCAACTCGGACATGGCATCGACCGTCGACGAGCTGGCAAGTGCCTCCACGCCAGAGGTCACCCTGCGCCGGATCGAGGCCGTGCTCGCCGCCCGTGAGGCAATCGACGCCAACGTCGCGCCGCTGCTTGCCGTCGAGGCGATGTGCGTCTCACTGCGCACGCCCTAGGAGACCGCCATCCGCAGACTCACCTCGCTCGTCATCGCAGCCGTGATCGGTGCCAGCGCTGTCGCAGGCTGCTCGTCGTCGCCGGACGCCGGCCCGATCGCCCAGCCCAGCAGCGCGACGGTGGCGCCGACCGCGACGCCGGCTGCCTTGGCGCGGTTCTACGACCAGCGGCTGTCCTGGCACGGCTGCGCCGACGGTCTGCGTTGCAGCAGGCTGCTCGTCCCGCTCGACTACCGCCGGCCGGCGGGCCGCACCCTCCACATCGCGGTCATCGAGGAGAAGTCGAGCGGCAGCCCGCAGGGCTCGCTAGTGGTCAACCCGGGCGGCCCGGGCGCCTCCGGCGTACAGTTCGTCGAGACCGCCGGGGACCTCTTCAAGCCGCTGATGGCGCACCTCAACCTGGTGTCGTTCGACCCGCGCGGCGTCGGTGCCTCCGATCCGATTCGCTGCCTCACCAGTCATCAGCTCGACGCGTTCATCAATCTCGACCCGGACCCGAAGACCGCCGCCCAACGCGACGAGGTGATCCGGCAGAGCCGCCGCTTCGCCGACGCCTGTTACGCGAAGAACGGCGACTACCTCGCACACGTCGGCACCATCGACGAGGCGCGGGACATGGACGTCCTACGCGCCGCGCTCGGTGACGCGAAGCTGACCTACTACGGCGCGTCGTACGGCACCTATCTCGGCGCGAAGTACGCCCAGCTCTTCCCGACCCGCATTCGCGCGATGGTGCTCGACGGCGCGCTCAACCCGGCCGAGTCCTCGACCGCGTCGAACCTGGTCCAGGCCAAGGGCTTCGAGGCTGACCTTGACGACTTCCTGGCGTACTGCGTCAGCGCCGGCAAGTGCCCGTTCGGCTCCAGCGACTCCGCGGCGATGAGCTGGCTCAACGCCCTCATCGCGCAGATCACCGCTCATCCGCTCATCTCCGACGGCCGGACCGTCGGCGCGGGCGAGCTGTTCGAGGGGCTGGCGGAAGGGCTCTACTCGACGAGCTACTGGCCGCAGCTCATCAACGCGCTGAGCGCCGCAAAAGCCGGTAACGGCGCCGGGGTGCTGGTGTTCGCGGATGCCATCACCGAGCGCAACAGCAACGGGACATACAGCAACCTGATCGAGTCCAACCTGGCGATCGACTGCATCGACCGTCCGTGGCCGAGGTCGGTCAAGACCTACGAGGCGGACGCAGACCGGTTCGGCAAGGTCGCACCGCACTTCGGCGCGGCGATCGAGTACGGCTCCCTGCCGTGCGCTTTCTGGAAGGTGCCGCCGGTCGAGCAGGCGCACCCGGTGCACGCTGTGGGCGCGCCGCCGATCCTGGTGATCGGGACCACGCGCGATCCGGCAACGCCTTTTGTCTGGGCTCAGGCATTGGCCCGGCAGCTGTCCTCGGGTGTGCTGCTCACCCACGACGGCGACGGGCACACGGCGTACATCGACAAGGACTCGTGCGTCGACGCGGTGGTGGCGAAGTACGTCCTCGACCTGCAGCCGCCCAAGCCAGGCACCGTCTGCAAGTAGCGCGGATGGCACGTCCGCTCTATGGAGCCGCCTTGGAGAATCGAACTCCAGACCTATTCATTACGAGTGAATCGCTCTACCGACTGAGCTAAGGCGGCGTTCGCACCGCAGGCGGCGCGACCCGAAAGAGTCTAGGACCATCTATGGTCACCGCCATGAGCGAGCCTCACTACGTGCAGCCGGGCTGGTTCACCCGGCATGTCTTCAACGCGACCGTCGAGGTCGCGACCCGGCTCGGGCTGTCGGTGTGGGGCTCGCGGGTCCTCGAGGTCCGCGGTCGGACGTCGGGGCAGCCTCGTCGTACGCCGGTGAACCTGCTCACCGTCGACGGGGTCGACTACCTCGTGGCCCCGCGCGGTGAGACGCAGTGGGTGCGCAACCTTCGGGCGGCTGGCGACGGAGTGCTCGTGCTCGGCCGGCGGCGGCAGGCCTTCACCGCGGTCGAGCTCGCCGAGGCCGAACGCCCGCCCGTCCTGCGCGCCTACCTGAAGCGTTGGAAGGCCGAGGTCGGCGTCTTCTTCGACGGCGTGAGCGCGAAGTCGTCTGAGGCGCAGCTTGCGGCCATCGCCCCGCGGCATCCGGTGTTCCGGATCACCGTCTGCTAGCGATTGCAAGCACCTCTCACTAGGCTCGACCCAGTGAGAGGTACGTCGGTGCTCGGCCCGCAAGCTCGAGACGACGCGTGGAAGGCACTCGACGGCGGTGCCTTCGACGTCTTGGTCGTGGGCGGCGGCGTGACCGGCGCGGGGGTTGCCCTCGACGCGGCGACCCGGGGCATGACCACGGCCCTGGTCGAGGCCCGCGACATCGCGAGCGGCACCTCGTCGCGGTCGAGCAAGCTCTTCCACGGCGGCCTCCGCTACCTCGAGCAGATGGACTTCTCGCTCGTGCGCGAGGCGCTCAAGGAGCGCGACCTCGTCCTCACCCGGCTCGCCCCGCACCTGGTGCGCCCGGTGTCGTTCCTCTACCCGTTGACCCGTCACGGCTGGGAACGCGGCTACGTCGGAGCGGGCCTCGCGCTCTACGACGCGATGGGTGGCTCGCGTGCGCTGCCTCGCCATCGCCACCTCACTCGCCGCGGGGCGCGGGCGCTCGCGCCGGCGCTGCGCCGTGACGCGCTGGTCGGCGGCATCCGCTACTACGACGCGCAGTGCGACGACGCCCGCTACACGCTGACGCTGGCCCGGACGGCTGCGGCGTACGGCGCGATCGTCCGGCCGTCGACCGAAGTCGTGGGCTTCGTCCGCGAGGGCGGCCGGATCGTCGGAGCCGAGCTGCGCGACACCGAGACCGGGGAGTCGGCGACGGTGCGGACCGGTGTCGTCGTCAACGCGACCGGCGTCTGGACCGACGACGTTCAGCGCCTCGCCGACTCTCGGGGTGAGTTCAAGGTGCGGGCTTCCAAGGGCGTGCACATCGTGGTGCCCCGGGACCGGATCTCCTCGGAGACCGGCCTGATCCTGCGCACCGAGCAGTCGGTGCTGTTCGTCATCCCGTGGGGCGACTACTGGATCATCGGGACGACCGACGACGACTGGAACTACCACAAGGCGCATCCCGCGGCCAGCCGCGTCGACATCGGCTACCTGCTCCGGCACGTCAACGAGGTGCTCTCGGTCCCGCTGACCCGCGAGGACATCTCCGGCGTGTATGCCGGGCTGCGGCCGCTGCTGTCAGGTGAGCAGGAGGAGACCTCGCAGCTCTCGCGCGAGCACGCCATCAGCCGCTCGCCGCGCGGGATGGTCTCCGTTGCCGGCGGCAAGTACACGACGTACCGCGTGATGGCGCGCGACGCGGTGGACGCCGCGGTCGACGAGCTCGGGCGGCACTTCCCGCCGTGCGTGACCGAGCACATCCCGCTGGTCGGGGCGGACGGCTACCACGCGCTCGCCAACCAGGTCGAGTCGCTCGCTGCGGATCTCGGCTTGCCGCGATGGCGTTACGAGCACCTGCTGCATCGTTACGGCGCGATGCTGGAAGAGGTGCTCGCACCCGCGGCCGACAACCCGGAGCTGCTCGAGCCGATCCCCGGCGCCGGGCTGTACCTGCTCGCGGAGGTGCAGTACGCCGCGACCCACGAGGCGGCGCTTCACCTCGACGACGTGCTCACCCGGCGTACCCGGATCTCGATCGAGACCCGCCATCGCGGCGTCGATTCCGCCCCCGCCGTGGCACGGGTGCTGGGCGCGGCGCTCGGCTGGGACGACGAGACGCGTGAGGCCGAGGTCGCGCGCTACATCGCGCGGGTGGAAGCCGAGCGGCTCTCCCAGGAGCAGACCGACGACGTCAACGCCGACGCCCGGCGGCTGGTCGCTCCCGACAGCCGCCGCACCGTCGTCTAGAGCGAATGGGCCATTGCTGTCGCTATAGGCACAGTCATGGCCCATCCGCTCGGCCGCGGAGGGCTTTTGCGCCGCGCCAGATGCCGTAGCCGATCCCGGTCGAGGCGAGCGCGCCGACCGTGAGGAACGCCACAGACATTCCTGGCCGCGCCCCGCTGATCGCGCCGCGCGCGGGGACCGCCGCGCGCTCCCGCACCGTGCGGTGGTCGGCGCGCGCCAGCAAGTCGTCGAGCAGCCCGGCGGGCGGCTCGACGGGTATGTCGCGCAGCGCGGTCAGCGCCGACGACAGCTCCTCCTGGCGGGCCAGCTCGGCCGTGCATTCCGCGCAACGCTTCAGGTGCGCGCGTACGACGTGAAGCGGCCAACCCGACAGCTCACCCGAGGCCACCGCAGGCAGTTGGGCTCGAGTCTCGCGGCAGAACCGCGGCAGCTGCTCGTCCGTCATGCGACACCACCCTCCGCGGCCGGGGCGGCGTCGCCCAGCACCAGCGCGCGCAGGCGAGCGTGCGCCCGGTGCAGCCGGACCTTGACGACGTTCTCGGTCACGCCGAGCAGGTCCGCCACCTCCTTTGTGGACAGCCCTTCGATGTCGCGCAGCACCACGACCGTACGGGCGTCCTCCGGCAACGTGGCCAGGGCGGCTTCACTTCGGCGGGCGAGATCCGCGGTTGCCGCGCGCTCGTCCGGCAGGGCGTCGACGCCGGCGACCGACCCCGCGTCGTCCGGCATCGCGAACGGCGTCCGCCCCGCGGCCAGGCCGGTCTCGCGCGCCTTCGACCGCTTGCGAAGCATGGTCAGGCAGACGTTGACCGTGACGCGGTGCAGCCAGGTGCCGAAGGCGGACTCGCCGCGAAAGCCGACCACCGATCGCATCACGCGGATGTACACCTCCTGCGTCGCGTCTGCCGCCTCATCCGGATCACCGAGCATCCGTCGAGCCAGCCGGTAGACATCGGCGTACGTCGCACGGATCAGCTCGTCGAGCGCACCGCGCTCACCGCGCTGGCACGCCCGGACCAGCGCCGGGTCGACGTCCACTACCTGGTTCGACTCTCCTCGGTTCGGTTGGTTACCGCCGCGTAGCAACTCGTCGGAAATCCTCGGTAACCACGGTCCGCCGCCGGAGTCGAACCAGATGACGCGACGCGCCGATGTGTCGCGAGAGATGGAGTGATCCGATGTACGCATTCGTCGTGTTCGCAGGCCTCGCCCTTGCGCTGGCCGTGGTCGGCGAGGTGCTCAACGAGATCCTGCCCGTGAAGGCCCCGAAGGCGCTCACGACCAGCGTCTCGGTGGGCGTCGCGATGCTCGTGTCGTGGGCCCTGAACTACTCGGTGTTCCGCGCGTTCGGCCAGCCGTTGCGCGCCGAGTGGATGAACCCGGTGGCCACCGGCGTCGTGCTGGTCGGCATGGGTCAGCTGATCCGCCAGGTCGTCGCCAACCTCGGCCTCAACATCTCCGTGGGCGGCCGTTCCAAGACCGCGTAGCGGTCGGCAAGACCGCGCCTGGCCCCGCCCGCCGTACGGTTTCCCCGGTACGGCGGGCGGTCCCACGTCCGGCCGTCTTCCCCGAAGTAGCACACCACCTAGGCCGCGAACCGGACACCTGGGCACGAAACGGTGCCCGGGCGGGGACTTCGTGTGCTGCTTCGACGCGGTCGTGTGCTACTTCGAGACCGGTCGGGGGTCGTTCGGCGATTAGGCCGAGGGCGTTAGTGGCGGCCGGCGCTGTCGGCGAGGCGCTGGCGGGACGCGACGATCTCCGCCTCGGCCTCGGTACGCCCGACCCAGGTCGCGCCCTCGACGCTCTTGCCGGGTTCGAGGTCCTTGTAGACCTCGAAGAAGTGCTGGATCTCCAGCCGGTCGAACTCCGGCATGTGGTGGATGTCGCGCAGGTGCTCCTGGCGGGGGTCGTTGGCCGGCACGCACAGGACCTTGTCGTCGCCGCCCTTCTCGTCGGTCATCCGGAACATCCCGATAGCCCGGCACATGATCAGGCAGCCGGGGAACGTCGGCTCCTGCAGCAGCACCAGCGCGTCGAGCGGGTCGCCGTCCTCGCCGAGCGTGTCCTCGATGAAGCCGTAGTCGGCCGGGTACTGCGTCGAGGTGAAAAGCGTGCGGTCGAGCCGGATCCGGCCGGACTTGTGGTCCACCTCGTACTTGTTGCGGTGGCCCTTGGGAATCTCGATCAGGACGTCGAACTCCATGCGAGGCTCCCTGAGATAGGTCGGACAGTGGCGGCAACGTCGCCGATTAGTCTGCCTCGACGTGCGTTGGAGCCGCGCTGTGCCCCTGGCTCTGGTCGCCGTCGTGACCGTCGCAGCCGTGGCCGTCGTGGTCGAGCGCCACGACGGCGGGCATCCTGTGGCCGCGACCGCAGGCACCGGTACGCCGGAACGACCGCCGGTCCTGTCGGCACTGCATGCCAGTGCCCCGGCTACCCGTGCGGAGGTCAGTGCCGCGCTGCGCCCGGCCCTGGCCGCATTCCCGCCCGGCGAGAAGCTGGCCGGGCTGGTGACCGACGTGTCGACCGCCGCGACGCTGTGGGCGGAGCATCCGCGCATGCCGATGGCACCCGCCTCGACGACAAAGCTGCTCACGTCTGCCGCCGCACTGGAGACGCTGGGGCCGGGCTACCGGCTGACCACCGCGACCAAGGAGCTCGGCAACACCGTCTATCTCGTCGGCGGCGGCGACCCGACCCTCGTGACCAACGACACCGTGAAGGTCGTGCCGCCCTACCCGCGCCCGGCCTCGCTCGCCGACCTCGCCAGCCGGACCGCGGCCGCGCTGACCTCGGGTACGCCGGTCCGGCTGCGGGTCGACACCTCGGCGTGGAGCGGCCCGGAGTCGGCGCGCGGCTGGCAGCCGAGCTACGTCACCGAAGGTGACGTGACACCGCCGAGTCCGCTGGAGCTCGACGGCGGGCGGCTGCACGACAACGACTTCGACTCCGAGCGCACTCCCACACCGGCCGCCCAGGCTGCGCAGGCCTTCGCGGGTCTGCTGCGCGCCGACGGGGTGGCGATCAAGGGCGACGTGGAACCTGCGACCGCACCGCCGACGGCGTCGCCGCTCGCCAGCGTCTCCTCACCGCCGCTGGCAGAGCTCGTGCAGCGAATGCTGACCGACAGCGACAACGACCTTGCGGAAGCCTTGGGCCGTGCCGTCGCAGCGGCCGCGGGCCTGCCGGCCGACTTCACCAGCGCCGCCCATGCCGTGCTCGAGCAGATGACCAAGCTCGGCATCCCGACGGCCGGCATCTCGCTGTACGACACGAGCGGCCTGTCCCATGACGACCGCATCGACCCCGCCGCGCTCGTCGGCGTACTCGAAGCCGCTGCCTCGTCCCGCGATCCGCAGTTGCGCCCGATCGTCGAGGGCCTACCGGTCGCCGGCTTCACCGGCACGCTCGCCGCGCGATATCGCGGGGCGAAGACCTCGGCCGGCGCCGGAATCGTCCGCGCGAAGACCGGGACGCTCACCGGCGTCGACACCCTCGCCGGCCTCACTGTCGACCGGGCCGGGAGGCTGCTGGCCTTCGCGCTGATGGCGTCGGGGCAGGGCAGTGAGGACGCGGTTGAGGCGGGGCTCGACCGGATCGCGAGCACACTGGACAGATGAGCATCCGCGTCGTCGACTGGCAGCTGGCCGCCGCGACCGGCACGAGGCTCGTGCCGCCAGGCCCGAAGATCCCGCTCGCTGCCGCGGTCGACGTCGTCAACGACTTGCGGGCGAAGGCGGACCGTGCCGATGAGCACGTCGCGGCGGTGACCGGCCTCGACTCCGCCTCACACAGCGCGACCACGGTCGTCGTCGACCGGCCCGCATGGATCCGCGCGAATGTCGCAAGCTTCCAGCTGCTCGCCGACCCGCTGATCGAAGCGCTCATGGAAAAGCGCGGGATGAAGGCGCCGAGCCAGGCGGTCGAGGCCGTCGGGTCGAAGGTTGCCGGAGCCGAGGTCGGCGTCCTGCTCAGCTACCTCTCCACGCGGGTGCTCGGGCAGTTCGAGCTAATCGGACCGCCGCGGACCTCACCCGACGAGCAGGTGCCCGGACGGCTGACCCTGGTGGCGCCCAACATCGTCGCCGCCGAGCGCGCGATGGGCGTCGACCCGTCCGACTTCCGGCTCTGGGTCTGCCTGCACGAGGTCACCCACCGCACGCAGTTCGCCGCAGCACCGTGGCTGCACGGCCACGTGCAGGG
Source organism: Mycobacteriales bacterium (assembly GCA_035547515.1). Taxonomy (GTDB): domain Bacteria; phylum Actinomycetota; class Actinomycetes; order JAFAQI01; family JAFAQI01; genus DASZTV01. The sequence goes on along the minus strand of DASZUS010000086.1, from coordinate 123,100 downwards.
CCTGATGCGCGACTTCCTGCTGGCCTCCGACCTCGACACCGCGGCTCTGCTCGCCCGGCTGCGCAAGGTGCTCGCCGGCCTGGTCGACGTGGCGCGTGGCCGAGAGGACGTCAGCCTGGTCGAGATCATCCAGACCCCTGAGCAGCGGGAGATCCTGGACCGCCTGACCGGCCTGATGAGCCTGCTCGAGGGGCACGCGGACGTGGTGATGGACCTTGCCGGGCCCAGCGTCGTACCGACCGTCCAGACCATCCGGGCTCGCTTCGACGCCCGCCGTCGCCAGGCGGGCCCGATGGCGAAGGTGCTACGGCGCCTGATGGGCATGGAGATGAAGATGAAGCAGTACGCCGAGGGGGCGGTCTTCGTCCGCGCGGTCCTCGACCAGGTCGGGATGTCGGGCCTCAACGTTGTGTGGTCCGGGCCGGAGCTTCTGCCCACCGGCGCGGAGATCCGCGAACCGAAGGCATGGCTGGAGCGAACCGCCGGGCTGCGCGCGGCTACCGCGTAGCCACCCCCGCAGCCGTGCAGATGGACCCCGCCCTCGCCGAGGTGCGCAAGGCGGTCCGCGATTCGCTCATGGCGGTGCCAGCCGGCTCGCTGGTGCTCGCCGCGTGCAGCGGCGGGCCGGACTCGCTCGCCCTCGCCGCCGCGCTTGCCGCGGAGGCTTCGCGTGGCGGCTGGCGTGCGGGCGCGGTGGTCGTCGACCACGGGCTGCAGGAGGGCTCGGCTGAGCACGCGGCGACAGCTGCGAGCAGCTGCAAGCAGCTCGGGCTCGACCCGGTGGAGGTCGTGGCGGTCACGGTCGACCGGACCCGGCTCGGGCCGGAGGGCGCGGCACGCGAGGCCCGCTATGCGGCACTGGACGAGACGGCCCGCCGCCTCGGTGCCGCGGCGGTGGCGCTCGGGCACACCCTCGATGACCAGGCCGAGTCGGTCCTGCTCGGGCTGGCGCGGGGCTCCGGCGGGCGGTCGCTCGCGGGGATGCCCGCGCGGCGGGGTCTGCTCGTCCGGCCGCTGCTCGGCGTACGCCGGGACACGACGGTTGCGGCCTGCGCAGCGCTCGGCCTCGAGCCCTGGCAGGACCCGCACAACGACGACCGCCGCTTCACCCGGTCCCGGCTGCGCGCCGAGGTGATGCCGGCGCTCGAGACCGTCCTCGGGCCCGGCGTGGCTGCTGCCCTCGCCCGCACGGCGCACCTGCTGCGCGCCGACGCGGATGCCCTCGACGCGATCGCCAACACCGTGGCAGACCCCTGCGACGTGGCCGTGCTGGCTGAGCTCCCGGAGGCCATCCGTACCCGGGTGTTGCGCCGCGCGGCGATCGCGGCCGGCGCGCCCGCGGGCACGCTGACGGCCGCGCATGTCGCCTCGGTCGACGCGCTGGTCGTGGCATGGCGCGGGCAGGGCCCGGTGAGCCTGCCCGGGGGGTTGGAGGCCGTGCGGGCGTATGGCAGGCTCACCTTTCGATGACCGCGCCGCTGCTGCCCGTCGAGGTGTTGCACCCCATGGATGAGGCTGCCGTGCCTCCGGTCTCGCTGCACCCGGACATCGAGTCGGTGCTCGTCTCCGCCGAGCAGATCGCCGCCAAGGTGGCCGAGCTCGCGGCGCGAATCGACGCCGACTACGCGGGCCGCGAGGTGGTGCTCGTAGCGGTCCTCAAGGGTGCGGTCATGGTCATGGCCGACCTGGCGCGCGCGCTGACCATCCCGGTCTCGATGGAGTTCATGGCGGTCTCGTCGTACGGCGCGGCGACCTCGTCGTCCGGCGTCGTACGGATCATCAAGGACCTCGACCGCGACATCACCGACTGCGACGTCATCGTGGTCGAGGACATCATCGACTCCGGCCTGACGCTGTCCTGGCTGCTGCGCAACCTCAAGTCGCGCCACCCCCGCTCGGTCGAGGTCGTGGCGATGCTCCGCAAGCCCGAGGCGGCCCAGGTCGAGGTCCCGGTCGCCTACATGGGCTTCGACATCCCGAGCGTGTTCGTCGTCGGCTACGGGCTCGACTACGCCCAGCGCTACCGCGACCTGCCCTACGTCGGCACGCTGCGTCCCGAGGTCTACAACCACTAGGCCACAGCGGAGGATCGGCGCAGGACGCCCCTGAGGCCCCCGGTGTACCTTCGTATGAGCGGGAGAGGCGCCTGATCTTGGGCGCAGGCCAACCAAAATCACGCGTCGAGCAGGAGCCATGAACCTTCGACGGACCTTCCGGGGCCCCCTCATGTGGGTTGTCCTGGCGATCCTCGTGGTCTTCGTCCTGCTCGAGATCGCGACGAAGGGCGGCAGTTACAAGACCGAGCCGCTGCCCAAGATCGAAGCCGCGATCGCCGCTCACGAGGTCTCGTCTGCCAACCTGCTCGACAAGGAGCAGGAGATCCAGGTCACGCTCGCCGACGGCCACGAGGTCGACGGCGCGAGCAAGATCCAGTCGTCGTACTCGCTGCACTACGACGAGACGCTCTACAACGAGCTCAAGAGCGCCGGCGTCACCGACACCAACGTCAAGGTCGACCACGGCAGCCTGCTGGTCACGCTGATCGAGAACCTCCTGCCGATCGTGATCATCGTCGCGGTCATGCTGTTCTTCCTCAACCAGATGCAGGGCGGCGGCGGCCGCATCATGCAGTTCGGCAAGGCCCGGGCCAAGCTGGTGAGCAAGGACACCCCGAAGACCACGTTCGCCGACGTCGCCGGCGCCGACGAGGCGATCGAGGAGCTCCAGGAGATCAAGGAGTTCCTCGAGAACCCGGCCAAGTTCCAGGCGATCGGCGCGAAGATCCCCAAGGGCGTGCTGCTCTACGGCCCGCCCGGCACCGGAAAGACGCTGCTCGCTCGCGCCGTCGCCGGTGAGGCAGGCGTGCCGTTCTACTCGATCTCCGGTTCGGACTTCGTCGAGATGTTCGTCGGCGTCGGCGCGTCCCGCGTGCGTGACCTGTTCGAGCAAGCGAAGGCCAACGCTCCGGCGATCATCTTCGTCGACGCGATCGACGCCGTCGGCCGTCACCGTGGCGCCGGCCTCGGGGGCGGTCACGACGAGCGCGAGCAGACCCTGAACCAGATGCTGGTCGAGATGGACGGCTTCGACGTCAACCGCGGCGTGATCCTTATCGCGGCGACCAACCGGCCCGACATCCTCGACCCGGCCCTGCTGCGACCTGGCCGCTTCGACCGCCAGATCGTCGTCGACCGGCCGGACCTCGAGGGCCGCAAGGCGATCCTCGCGGTCCATGCCAAGGGCAAGCCGTTCGACCCCGAGGTCGACCTCAGCGTGATCGCCCGCCGTACGCCGGGGTTCACCGGCGCCGACCTCGCCAACGTCATCAACGAGGCCGCGCTGCTCACCGCGCGCACCGACGCGAAGCAGATCACGACGGGCCTGCTCGAAGAGTCGATCGACCGCGCGATCGCCGGCCCGATGCGCAAGACCCGGGTGATGAGCGAGACCGAGAAGAAGGTCACCGCCTACCACGAAGGCGGCCACGCCCTGGTCGCGTGGGCGCTGCCCAACACCGACCCGGTGCACAAGATCAGCATCATCGCCCGGGGCCGCTCGCTCGGTCACACCCTCGTCCTGCCGGAAGAGGACAAGTACAACCAGACCCGCTCCGAGATGATGGACATGCTCGCCTACGCGCTGGGCGGGCGAGCCGCCGAGGAGCTCGTCTTCCACGAGCCGACGACCGGCGCATCCAACGACATCGAGAAGGCGACCTCGATCGCGCGGGCGATGGTCATGACCTACGGCATGAGCGAGAAGCTCGGCCCGCTGAAGTTCGGGCAGACCGAGGGCGACGTCTTCCTCGGTCGCGACCTCGGCCACCAGCGGGACTTCTCCGAAGAGGTCGCGTCGCTGATCGACGACGAGGTGCGCGAGCTGATCGAGCGGGCCCACGACGAGGCCTGGGAGATCCTGGTCCAGTACCGCGATGTCCTCGACGACATGGTGCTGCAGCTGCTCGACAAGGAGACGTTGTCCAAGTCGGACCTGCAGAACATCTTCGCCTCGGTCGACAAGCGCCCGGCCCGCCAGATCGTCACCGCGCGCAAGGCGCCGAACAACCGCAAGCCGGTCCTCACGCCCGCCGAGCTCGCGCTGATGGGCCCGAAGGACGTCGCCGGTCTGACCAACGGCAACGGAAACGGGTCGCGGGCGAAGAGCGGCAACGGCTCGCGCAGCTCGGCGAGCTCGCGAAGCCGGGCCAACCGCACCGCCAAGGATCCTGAGTCGCCGACGCCGCGCAAGCGCACCACTCGCCGTCAGGCTCCCGGCACCACGTCGTAGTGGTCCCTCGGGGGCTGCCCGACCTTGGCCGCACCGCGGTCATGGGCGTGGTCAACGTCACCCCTGACTCGTTCAGCGAGTCGGGCCTGCACTTCGACATCGACGCCGCGATTGCTCACGGGCTGTCGCTCGCCGCTGAGGGTGCTGACCTCGTCGACGTCGGCGGCGAGTCCACCCGTCCGGGAGCCGAGCGCGTCGAGTGCGCCGAGGAGCTTCGGCGAGTCCTTCCCGTCGTCACCGCGCTGAGCGGCGCGGGGGCCTTCGTCAGCATCGACACCATGCGGGCCGAGGTCGCCGCGGCCGCGCTGCAGGCCGGGGCCCGCCTGGTCAACGACGTCTCCGGCGGCCTCGCCGACCCGGCGCTGCCGTCCGTCGTCGCCGACGCGGGTGTGCCGTACGTCGTCATGCACTGGCGCGGGCACAGCGCCGACATGTACGCAAAGGCGACCTACCGCAACGTGGTGGCCGAGGTCTGCGAGGAGCTGAAGGCGCGCGTCGACGGGGTGGTCGCCGCCGGGGTCGACCCGTCCGCGATCGTGGTCGACCCGGGCATCGGCTTCGCGAAGCAGGCTGAGCACAACTGGCGCCTGCTCGCCCATCTGGATGAGCTCATCGGCCTCGGCTACCCGGTGCTCGTCGGCGCCAGCCGCAAGTCGTTTCTCGGTGCGCTGCTCGCGGTCGATGGCCAACCGCGCGGCCCGATGGGTCGCGACGACGCGACGGCTGCCATCACCGCCCTCGCCGCGCAGGCCGGGGTGTGGGGCGTCAGGGTGCATAGCGTGCGGCCGAGTGCTGACGCGGTTCGGGTGGTCGCGGAGACGCGCCGCTCGGGGAGGGGATGACGGTGAGCGACCAGATCGCGTTGCGGGGCCTGCGCGCATTCGGCTACCACGGGGTGCTGCCTGAGGAGCGTCGAGAAGGCCAGCGCTTCGTCATCGACGCGGTGCTGTCGGTCGACACCCGGGCCGCTGCCGCGAGCGACGACCTGGCCGACACCGTCGACTACGGCGGCCTCGCCAAGCAGCTGCGTGCCGCGGTCGAGAGCGATCCGGTCGACCTCATCGAGACCCTCGCTCAGCGGCTCGCCGACCTCTGCCTCGCCTCCGAGCGGGTGCTCGCCGTCGAGATCACGGTGCACAAGCCGGAGGCGCCGACCGGCGTCGACATCGACGACGTGACCATCACGATCAACCGGGACCGCGCTGCACGATGACGGCCGTGATGTCGCTGGGCTCCAACCTCGGAGACCGGGTGTCCCAGCTGCGGCGCGGTCTCGAGGTGCTGTCAATGCACCTGCCGATCATCGCCGTATCCGGGCTCTACGAGACGGCAGCGGTCGGCGTCACCGACCAGCCGGACTTTCTCAACCTCGTCGCGACCCTGGCGACTGCGGACGCGGAAGCGGCGTTCGTCGCGGCACAGGCAGCCGAGACCGCACAGGGCCGGCTGAGGTCACGGCGCTGGGGTCCGCGCAGCCTCGACGTGGATGTCATCGACGTCGACGGCCAGGTGAGCGACGACCCGCGGCTGACGCTGCCGCACCCCCGGGCGCGGGAGCGTGCCTTCGTGCTCGTGCCCTGGCTCGAGATCGACCCCGTCGCCGAGCTGCCACGGATCGGCCGGGTCAGCAAGGTGCTCGAGCGGATCGGGTCCTCCGGCGTACGGCGGGTGGCCGAGGCGCCGCGATGAAGCCGACCAAGTGGTATGTCCTGGTGGCGCTCGGCGTCGTCGCCGGCCTCGCGGCGTACTTCCTCACCCGTGCCTACTACACGGACCTCCCGTCGCCATCGGTCTATGCCCAGGCGTCGCTGTTCGCGCTCGCGATCGCCGAGGGCTACACCGCCTCGCTCACCAAGGCCCGTCTCGAGGGCCGGCAAGGCACGCGGCCGATCGACCCGCTGGTCGTCGCGCGGCTCGTTGCGCTCGCGAAGGCGTCGTCCGTCGCCGGTGCGATCGCGGGCGGTGGGTACGCCGGCTTCCTCAGCTGGGTGGCGCAGGTCAACTCCACCGCCGCGCACCAGGACACCAGGAGCTCGGCCGTAGGCGTCGCCGCTGGCCTCGCATTGATTGCCGGCGCCCTCTACCTCGAATGGGCCGGCCGCGTCCCCAAGACCGATGACGACGAGAAGTAGCCTGCGGTCTATGTCGGCCGACTTCGATGCCCTCGACGCACTTGCCACGAACGAGCTGCGCGAGCGCGCATTCAGCAAGGCGGAGCACGCCCGCGACATCGGGTTCTTCTGGGACCTCGTCAAGCACCTCGGTGCGAGCGAGGAGTTCGGCTCCGACGACGGCTCGGCCGGAGGGTTGGGAGAGACGGTCCGCGGCGCCATCGATGCGGTCCGCGAGCTGCTCGGCCGGCGAACCGGCGAGGACGAGGCTCTGCTGCGCGCCCGCTACATCGACTACCTGCTGAAGCCGTAAGGCGAAGGTCCGAGCTGCACCGCTGCGGCGGAACCCAGCTCTGTCGTGACGGCGTGTCGCCAGTGTGAGGCCGATACACCGTGTGACCGCGAGGTTGCTGCAACAGGTCGCCGGGGGTTGCTAGCGACTATCGGGGCCGGGGGTTGGGCGTCATGGATATTGGGGGCGTTGGCGCACGAGTGGGGACCCTTGGCTGAGACTTCGGTAAAGGAAGACCGGCGCGGAGGTGTTCGCCAAAGCTTCGGCAATGTAGTGACGGGCATGGCAACGGCGATCGACTATCTCGGTTCCTGGCTGTCAAGTGGGAGCGACGCAAGCAGTTTGGCGAAAAGTACGGGACGAGGATCTGCGCCTGTGATGGTGGCGCGAGCAACGGCGCGTCCGAGCGATATGTGAGCGCCCGGTCGAGTTAGCGTTGCGGGAATGTCAGAGTGCATATAGCGCGCACGCGACTCGGTGGGTCGAGGGTCGAGTCCAGTGAGGTTGTTATGCCTGGGTGCTCGAGCCAGGATCCCAATATGAAGTTCCGCGCCGCTCAGTCGGGGCTTGGCCGGGACGCGCCTCCACCCCGTGGATGGGTAACCCAGATCGGTCCTTACCGGCGCGTGCGGTGGCTCCATCCGCCAACTGTGCGGGGTGACGGCGTAGGCGTGCTAGTGATGTTTTACGGCACTGTAAATGCGGCCGAGGAGATTGGAGATGGTCACATCGGAGGGCTGGTGTGGCTGTTGTCTATTCTCGGGGGTTGTCTTTTGGTCGCCTACAGCGGACTTGAGCGCATCCCGCGCCCTGGCCCCGCGATGATTAAGCCGGCTGACCTGCCAGAACAAGCACGGCGTCGCGAGAGTCGTTGACACCAGGCCCGGCCCAACCCGCCTCACCATGACCTACCACGCGGTCAACATGGTGGATGAAGCGCCCCATGTTCTCTGCCGCTCCTATGCGGGTTGCGGCTCTCGGCTGATCGCCGCGTAGTGGGCTTGCTCGAACTCGTCTGGGTTCAGATGGTCGAGGCTGCGCAGCCTGCGGTTGTTGAACCAGTAGACCCAGCCGGCCGTGGCGGCGAGCCCGTCGAGTTGTCGCCGGTACTTCGGGACCGTGACCGGTTCGAAGGTGCCCGCGGGGTCACGTGGCATCGCCAACTCAACCGGACCGATCTCGGTCGTGACCGTCTTGGAATACGAGAACGTTGTGGTTACTGAGCGCGGAGCGGTTATCTCGAAGCAGTGCCAGGAGCGCCGACTCGAAGGGGAGGGTCGTCGAGGGCCCGATGGGGGCGAGGACATCGGCCCCGTCGGTGGAGGTGCGTCGCCCGGTGGAGCACCAGGTGCATCACCGTACGAGGATCCTGAAGCGGGACCCGGGGAAGCTGAGGGGGGCAGGACGGATCCCGTGTCCGGATCCCGACTTTGTCCGCATGCACGGATGAGGCCATGCTTTCGAACAATGCACGGAGGGCTCCTGACTAGGAGTGGGGTCGCCGAGACGTCCGCGGAGGCGCTATGCGTCATGGTCCCTGAGACGCCGCGATTCCGACACCGTCGGAGGTCGCAAAGATGAGCTTGCACGAACTGTGGCTGGCCGTAGGTGCGGATCACCCGTGTGACCTTTCGGGAGTGACGGCCATTACCGGCGTCGCAGCGCGTAGCTGGGGGTCGAAGGGCGACCTGGTGACCAAGCCGGACGGGGGACTGCGGCCGCGGCTCCGCTCATCGTGGGTGTATCGAACGCCCTCTGAGGACGGGCTGACATTGATCAAGGGGCTTGAGCCGCTTCGTGAGCTCTTCGAGCCGACGGCCAGTAAGCTGCGTGCGCACGTTGTCGGCCTAGGCGCGACGATATCTGTGGGCGTCGACTTGAAGGTTGCCGTCGATGACGCCTGGGCGGCGATCTCAGTCGTCTTGTCGCCTCCCGACCTTCGGTTTCTTGACTCACTGCACGCGAACTTCGTTGTAAATGCGTTGATGCCCGGTCATATCGATCGTGTCGAGTGACTTAGTGTGCTGGGCTTGCGATAGGTCGCCAGAGAGGCGCCGGCGGCCTCGTCGCGGGCATCCGTTAGCCGCGGGCTCGGGCAGCCGTCACCAGATCCGTCGCGAGCAGCACGCCGGCGTAGCGGCCATCTTCGGTGACGATCGCGCCCGGCGCGTTGCCCGCCAGGATCGCGGCGAGCGCCTTCTCGAGCTGGTCGCCCACACGCACTGCGGCCGCCGCCTCGGCACGGTCGCGTGCCAATCCCTCGCCGGCGGCGTCAGCCCGGGACAGCCAGCCCGTCGGTGCCCCGTCGGTGACGACTGCCCACTGCGCGTCCGCGGCGTCCATGATCGCGGCGCACTCCGCCAAGGTCGAGTCGGGCCGCACCGTCGGCCAGGTCACCAGCCGACCCGGCGCGATGGACACGACGGAGAGCCGCCGCAACGTGCGCTCCGCGCCGACGAACTCAGCGACGAACGGCGTTGCGGGGTCGGCGAGCACGTCCTGCGGCGCGGCGTACTGCTCGAGGTGACCGCCCTCGCGCATCACCGCGATCCGGTCCCCGAGCCGGATCGCCTCGTCGACGTCGTGCGTCACGAAGACCACGGTCTTGCGGACCTGCTCCTGCAGCCGCAGGAACTCCACCTGCAGGCGGTCGCGGGCGACCGGGTCCACCGCGCCGAAGGGCTCGTCCATGAGCAGTACGGGGGGATCGGCGGCGAGCGCCCGCGCCACGCCTACCCGCTGCCGCTGACCGCCGGAGAGCTGGTGGGGATACCGGGCGCCGTGCGTGGCCACGTCGAGTCCCACCAGCTCCAACAGCTCGCCTACCCGGTTGCGGGTCCTGGTGCGGTCCCAGCCGAGCAGCTTCGGCACTGTTGCGATGTTCGCCGCGACGGTCTGGTGCGGGAACAGCCCGACCTGCTGGATGACATAGCCGATCCGCCGGCGTAGCTGCACCGGGTCGGTGCTGGCCACGTCGAGACCGTCGACCGTGATCCTCCCCGAGGACGGCTCGACCAGCCGGTTGATCATCCGCATCGTCGTGGTCTTGCCACATCCGGATAGGCCGACCAGCACCGCGATCTCACCGGCCGCAACGTCAAGCGAGAGCTCGTGCACGGCGACCGTGCCGTCGGCGTAGGTCTTGCTGACCTGGTCCAGCGAGATCATCGCTTCACCCGGAACGCGCGACTCGTCAGGGGCGCTACGTTTCACCGATGCGCCTCCCGCGCGGCTTCACGTTTCACAAGCAGGGCGATCCCTGGTTGAGCTGGCACTACATCACGTCGAACAGCCACGCCATCCTCTCTGCCACCCAGACCCATGTCATCTTGACGGTCGAGTCGGTCGCGCTCGGGCTGCTCGTCGCCCTCCCCGTCGCCGCACTGGCGAGACAGCGTGAGTGGCTGCGCTCGACGGTGCTGAACCTCTGTACGGCGGTCTACGCGATCCCATCGCTGGCCTTCGTCGTCGCGATGATCAAGATCTTCGAGCTGAGCAGCCTGACGGTGGTCATCCCGCTCGCGTCGTACTCGCTGGTGATCCTCGTACGCAACATCCTCACCGGGCTCGACGAGGTCGACGCCCAAGCCGTGGACGCGGCACGAGGGATGGGCATGTCCAATGCGCGGATCCTCATTCGGGTACGTCTCCCGATGGCGCTGCCCACGGTCGTGGCGGGCATCCGGCTGGCAGTGGTGTCGACCATCGAGCTCGTCGTGATCGGCGGGTACGTCGGGCAGGGCGGCTACGGGTCGAAGATCTTCGAAGCCTTCTCGAACCGGTCGCACACCGAGATGACGACCTACATCCTGTTGACGGTGCTGCTCGCGCTGGTTGCAGACGGGTTGCTGCTGGCCCTGCAGCGGGTGATCACGCCGTGGCGGCGCGGGGTGGCCGCATGACGCCGGACCTGGTCCTTCCGGCGCAGGTCGACAACTCGACCTGGCATCAGTTCACGACGTGGTTCACCACGAAGTCGAGCTGGCTCGGCGGCACCAACGGGACCGCGGGTGTGCTGCATCTGTTCGTGCAGCATCTGTGGATCTCGGCGTTGTCGCTCGCTATCACCTGCGCGATCGGCATCCCGCTTGCCGCGTTGCTGAGCCGGTGGCGGCGCGGTGGGCTGATCGTGACCACCGTCGCCAACGGCGCGCGCTCGGTCCCGATCATCGGCGTGATGCTGCTGCTCGCCATCGGGCCAATCGGCATCGGCACCGAGCCGGCGGTCATCGCTCTGGTGATCTTCGCGCTCCCGCCGATCCTGACGAACACCTACACCGGGATCTGCGAAGTCGACGCAGAGACGACCCGAGCGGCGATCGGCATGGGCATGACGCGGCTGCAGGTGATGCGCTCTGTCGAGCTGCCTCTGGCGATCCCCCTAGTTGCCACCGGCATCCGCCTCGCCGCGGTGCAGATCTGGGCGACGGCAACCATCGCCGCCATCGTCGGCAGCGGCGGGCTGGGGCAGCTGATCACGGTGGGCTACGCGACGCAGTACTACGGCGAGGTGTACGGCGGCGTTTTAGTGATTGCGCTCAGCGCGATTGCCTTGGACACTGTGCTCAAGCGGGCCCAGACCGCGGTCAGACTCCGTTTTGGAGCAAGTCAGTCGAGTTTGTCGTAGCTCTGGCTAGAGTTTCCGATAATGCGGGCCCGACCCGCCAGACACGCGCGAAGGCGGAAGCCGTCGCGGGACACAGAAGGCAGGTTCGCAATGGCACTGCGTCGTACCCGTTCGTCCTCGATCACGCTCGCCGCCGCCGGCATCGCGATCGCGTTCACCGCCGCTGCATGCGGCTCCTCGAGCAGCGGCGGGAACGCCGCGGTCAACTCCGGATCGACCTCGAGCTCGAACCTGCCGGCGTACTGCGGTGGGGCGAGCGGCAGCGGCAAGGTGCTCGTCGGCGCGTCGAACTTCGCCGAGAACATCACCCTCGCCGACATCTACGTCGACGTGCTCAAGGGCTGCGGCTACGACGCGAGCGAGAAGACCTTCGCCAGCCGAGAGGCCTACTACCCGCTCGTGACCAAGGGCAAGATCCAGGTCATCCCGGAGTACGCCGCGACCCTGACCGACTTCATCAACGACGCGAAGAACGGCCCGAACGCGCCGAGCAAGGCCTCGGGCGACATCAACACCACGATCGCCAACCTCAAAGCCGAGCTGCCCTCGACCCTCGCCGTGCTCAACCCGGCGGCGGCCACCGACCGCAACGCGTTCGCGGTGCAGACGAAGTTTGCGACTGCGAACCACATCACGACGCTGTCGCAGCTCGCGGCGTACTCCCAGTCACACCCGCTGACGCTGGCCGGGCCTCCGGAGTGCCCGACGCGGGCGTTCTGCGAGCCAGGTCTCGAGAAGACCTACGGGATGAAGATCGCGCACTTCCAGCAGACCGACGAGGACGGCCCGCTGACCCGCAAGGCGCTCACGAGCGGCAAGGCGCAGGTCGGCCTGGTCTTCTCCTCCGACGGCGACCTGTCAGGGCTCGGCCTGACGGTGCTCACCGACGACAAGGACCTGCAGGCCTCGGACAACATCGTGCCGCTCGTCGCGAGCTCGCTCGCCACGGGTGCCGCGGCCAACGCCCTCAATGCCGTCTCCGCCAAGCTCGACCAGGCGACGCTGGTCGCGCTGAACAAGGCGGTCGTGGTCGACAAGGGCACCTCGCAGCAGGTGGCCGACCAGTTCGTCGCTCAGGAGCTGTCGTAGCGGCGGCTACTTGTCGACGTCGCCGATGACGTAGAAGAACGAGGCCAGCGCGGTCGTGAGGTCTCGCAGGTGAGTACCCGGTAGTGCCGCGGCGAGTGCCTGGACGTTGTTGAAGGATGCGGTACGCAGCTTCAGCCGCCAGGGGGTGCGCTCGCCGCGGGACACCAGGTAGTAGCCATTGGCGCCGAGCGGGTTCTCGGTCCATGCGTAGGTCTCACCTTCGGGGGCGCGGACGACGTTGGGCAGCCGCACCGAGATCGGCCCCTCCGGCATCGCCTCGAGGACGTCGAGGCAGTGCTCGCCGATCTCCAGCGAGACGCCGATCTGCTCGACCAGGCACTCGTAACGCGCCAGCGCGTCACCGTCCGCGCGGGTGACGACCCGCATCACCGACGCCGGCAGGTCGGCATAGGCGAGGTAGGGGTCGTCGCGGCGCAGGTCGATGTCGAGGCCGCTTGCCCGGGCGATCGGCCCCGTCACGCCGTACGCCGCTGCGGCTGCGGCGTCGAGTGTGGCCACCTCTCGAGTCGAAGAGCGAAACTCCTCGTTGTCGAAGACGAGCGCGGACAGCGACCCGCACCGGTCGCGCACCTCGCTGACCGCACGACGTGCTGCGGCAAGCCAGCCGTCGGGCAGATCGGCCTTGAGACCGCCGACCTGGTTGTACATGAAGTGGACCCGGCCGCCGCTGGCCTGCTCCATGACCGCCTGGATGGACTCGCGGGCGGCGAGCGCGGCCGCGCCCAGGCTGCCCGGCTCGATGCCGGGTGCTGCGCCCGCGAGGAACATCAGATGGCTGAGGACCCGGTTGAGCTCGCCGAGCAATGTCCGCGCCCAGACCGCGCGTTCCGGGACTTCGATCCCGAGCATCCGCTCGACCGCGAGGACCAGACCGAGCTCGCTGCCGAATGCTGACAGCCAGTCGTGGCGGTTGGCGAGCACCAGGATCTGCCGGTAGTCGCGGACCTCGAACAGCTTCTCCGCGCCGCGATGCATGTAGCCGATGACCGGGTCCGCGCTGACCACTCGCTCTCCTTCGACGGAGAGGGCGAGCTGCAGGACGCCATGCGCGGCAGGGTGCTGGGCGGGCAGGCTGAGGACCGCGTCGGCCGTTGCGAGCCGGCCGGTGGACACGGTGAGCTGCTCGGCCACGCGGCCACGGTAGTGGCCGCGTGGCCAGCGGTCTGGCTCAGCCCTTGCGCGGGGTCCACCTGAAGTGCCGTACCGCGAACACCGTGCTGGCGACGCCCCAGATGGCGAGCACCAGCAGGTCCCGGCCATCCCAGAGGCTGCCGGTGTTGGTCGGGTCGAACACCTTGTACATCGACAGGATCATCGGCCGCAGCGGGAGGTCCTTGGAGATGCTGTTGAGGGTTCCGCTGATCGGGAAGTACGTGCCCGAGATGAACACCAGGACGAAGTAGGGCAGGTTCACGATCGCCGGTCCGGAGTCGATGTTCGGGATCAGCGAGGACACCGCGATGCCCAGCGCGCAGAAGGCCACCGCGGCCAACGCGATCGTCGCGACCAGCGGCAGCAGGTGTCCCATCGGGAAGTAGGCGCCGTAGACCGCGACCGAGAAGACCACGCACAGCAGCGACAGCAGCGCGGCCACGATGATGGAGCTGCCGATCACCCCGCCGAGGTAGGCCCACGACGGTAGCGGCGTACCGCGCATCCGCTTGAGGATGCCGGCCTCGCGCTGCCGGACCAGCGTCATCGTGACCGCGAGGAAGCACGCGCTCGCGACGGCGTAGGCCAGGATGCTCGGCGTGTAGTACTGGACGAGCTTCACCGCCACCCGGTGGCCGTTGTGGACATACGTGCCGAGGTCGGACTTGTCGCCCTGCCCACCGGCGAGGCTGACGAGGATGACGAAGAAGACCAGCGGGAAGGCGAAGGTGAAGAACGCCGCGCCGGGATTGCGCCAGTAGCTCTTCTGCTCGTAGCGGATCTGGCTGCCGAGCAGCGCCGCGTCTGCGCTCATGACTGTGCTCCGGTGGTTGCTGGGACGGCCTCGTCGTCGAGCAGCTCGCGGCCGACGAGAGAGAGGTAGATGTCCTCGAGGCTGGGCCGGGTCGCGACCAGTCCCTCGAGCGGAACCCGCTGCTTCAGCGACCACGCGGTCAGCACGTTGAGGTCCTTGACGTCGTCTTCGGTGGTGAGCTCGCAGAACCCGTGCTGGTCCACCGTGACCTGGACCGGGAGGCTGCCGGGATCGACGGCGTCGGGCAGCCGGAACCGGACGTGCAGCGCAGCCGTGTCACGGCCGCCTAGCGAGTCGGGGGTCCCCTGCGCCACCACCCTGCCGCCACCGATCACCACGATGTTGTCGGCGAGCGCCTGCGCTTCGTCCATGTAGTGGGTCGTCAGCATGATCGTCGTACCCAGCCCGCGCAGGCCGTTGACCAGGTCCCACGCGCCGCGGCGCGCGGACGGGTCGAAGCCGGTCGTCGGCTCGTCGAGGAACAGCAGCTTCGGATTGCCGACAATGCCGTAGGCCACGTCGAGACGGCGTTGCTGTCCCCCGGAGAGCTTGTGCACGCGCGAGTCAGCCTTCTCCTCGAGCCCAACGAGGCCGATGACCTCGTCCACGTCCCGGGGCTTCGCGTAGAACTCGGCGGTGCGGCTCAGCGTCTCGCGGACCGTGAGATAGGGGTCGACCGCCGTGCCCTGCAGGACGATGCCGATCTGCTCGCGCCACTGTCTGGTCCCGTGCTGTGGGTCCGTTCCGAGCACTTCGACGCGGCCGCCGTCGCGCTGCAGGTACCCCTCGAGCACCTCGAGCGTGGTCGTCTTGCCCGCGCCGTTTGGCCCCAGCAGCGCGACACACTCGCCTTCTTCCACGGTGAAGCTGACGCCGCGTACCGCCTGCGTTCTGCCGTAGCTCTTACGGAGATCGTCGACGACGATCGCTGCCATGCCCGCTGCCTTCCGGTCGCTTGCTGGACTGACGAGCCGACGTTATCGAGGCTCGCGCGGCATTTTTATCGGGTGCAAGGTGGACGCGAGGTGGACATTGCGCCTCCACCCGCGGACCGATGCGCGTCCGCGCGGGACCGCCGTAACGTCCCTGAGATGAGTGACCGAACCAGCTGCGAGCCGCGGGACGGATGTGCGCCGCGTGGCATGGATCCGCTGTTGACCCAGCGGTGGCCCGCGTCGGCGCGCGCGGTGCTGCGCAACGCTCTCGCGATCGTCGTCGTGGTCCAGACCCTGACCGGTATCGACAACCTGTCCACGGGTCGCATCCTGCTCAGCGTGTTCCTGATGGC
The DNA here is from genome assembly GCA_035547515.1 of Mycobacteriales bacterium. Taxonomy (GTDB): domain Bacteria; phylum Actinomycetota; class Actinomycetes; order JAFAQI01; family JAFAQI01; genus DASZTV01. The sequence continues at coordinate 107,419 of DASZUS010000086.1, read as the reverse complement.
GGTCGTCGTGGCGTGCACGACCAGCTTCACGTCGCGCCGACGCGGTGACTGGCGCGATGTGATCTGCATGTGCCTCGTCGTCGGAGCGGGCGCGGGGCTTCAGGTGTTCACCGGGCACGGCCAGGTCTTCATCTGCGGCTACACGGCGGTGTTCGTCTCGACGTACTGGTACGCCGTGCCGCGGGGATTGTTGCCGGCCGGGCTCGGCGCTGTCGCGGTTGGCCTGTCGACGGCGTACGTCGGAACGTACGACCCGATCGGCGGGCTCGGCCAGGCGGTCGGCGCCGCAGGTCTTGGTCTCGCGATGGCATTTCGGCGCCGCAGCATCCGGGCCTCCTATCGCAATGCAGAGCTGGCCGATGAGCTTCGTGACAGCCGTGAGGCCGAGCAGCGCAACGCGATCGCGGCAGAGCGAGCGAGACTCGCTCGCGAGTTGCACGACGTCCTCGCCCACACGCTGTCGAGCCTTTCGTTGCACCTCGAGTCGACTCGCGTGCTCGCGAAGTCCCGCGAGGTCGACGCCGAGGTGATGGAGCGGATCGATCGCGCGGTCGCGTTGGCACGCACCGGACTGCTCGAGGCGCGCGACGCGGTCGGCACGCTGCGGGACGACGCCTTGCCCGGGCCGGCGCGGCTGCCCGCGCTGGTTGCGGACTTCGAACGGGACAGCGGGCTCACGGTCCGCTTCAGCGAGAGCGGGACGCCCGGCCAGCTTGCCCCCGAGGCGCGCGTCGCAGTGTTCCGCGCGGCGCAGGAGGCACTCACCAACGTTGCCAAGCACGCCGGTGCCACCGCCGTCGACGTGACGCTTGCGTGGCTCGCCGACGAGGTGGTGCTCCGGGTCAGTGACAACGGCCATGGTGTGCAGGCTGGCGCCATCGGTGGCAACGGGCTGCGCGGCATGCGGGAACGCGCCGAGCTCGCGGGCGGCCGGGTCAGCGCAGGTTCCGGCGAGACTGGCTACGTGGTCGAGGTGCAGCTACCAGTGCTTGCCGCGAGCGTGTCGTGATTCGCGTCGTGCTGGCCGACGACCAGACCCTGGTCCGCGAGGGCCTCACCTTGATGCTCGGGTTGATGGACGGCGTCGAGGTCGTCGGCGTGGCTGCGGATGGCGAGGAGGCGGTCGCGCTCGTGCAGCAGCACCGGCCCGACGTCGTACTTCTCGACCTGCGCATGCCCCGGCTCGACGGCGTAGAAGCGACCCGCCGGTTGCGGCAGCAGCTGCCAGACATCGAGGTCGTTGTACTCACGACGTACGCCGACGACGACTCCGTGGTGTCGGCGCTGCGTGCGGGTGCGCGCGGCTACCTGACGAAGGATGCGAGCTCGGAGGAGATCGAGCAGGCGATCCGGGACGCCGCTGAGGGCCGCACCAGGTTGGACGCGGCAGTGCAGGAGCGCCTCGTCGAGCTGGTCACCTCGGGCGACCCTTCGCCGGTGGCAGCAACGTCGGCTGCGGCATCGTCGCCGCCCGGCGGTGCGCTCACCGAGCGGGAGACCGAGGTCGTGGTGCTCATGGCACAGGGCCTGTCCAACCGCGCCATCGCGGCGCAGCTGTTCGTCACGGAGGCGACGGTGAAGACCCACGTGAACAACGTCTTCAACAAGCTCGACGTGAGCGATCGGGCTTCCGCCGTCGCCTGGGCGTTCCGCGCCGGCCTCGCGACCTAGCTGTACTGACCAGGGAGGTTGGTTAGCCGGCGAGCAGCTGCGGCACGCCGACGTGCCGCATGAGCCACATGAACCCGCCCAGCCCATCCGCGTCGAGCAGCTCCGCAGCCGCGGAGGTCCGCGCGAGGTCCGCGAGATAGCGGCCGGGGTCGGCCGAATATGCCGGCGCCGATGTCACCAGCCCGAGCCGGCGCAGCGCCTCCCGCTGGGTGAGAAGCAGGTCACCGTCGCGCGTCAGCGACTCGAACAGGACGTGTGCAGTCAGGTCCATGGTCGCGTCGGGGACCGGCGCGCGGAGCCTGCCGTCGCGGTAGCCGGCGAGCGTGCCGGCGATGTGCTCGCCGGGCCTCGCGGCGTAGTCCACAGCGAGCGCCAGCCCGGCATCGAGCCCGGCGGTGATCTCCTGCCACATCTGGTCGCGCATCGTTCCCACTTCGCCGCGCTCGCCTCTGCGCCGTACCGGCCACCACCGGGCGAGCCAGTCGCGGTCCGAGGTGGTTGCGTCCGCCCCGAGACGTTCGGTCCCGTCGGGGCTCACCTCGACGAGCTGTGCAGTGTCGGGGCCGAGCTCGACCACGTCCACCGGTACGACGTCGAGCAGCTCGACCGCGACGAGCACCCCGCGGATCCCGCTCGGGAACTGCCGCTGCCAGCTGACGCGGTCCGGGAGGTCGCCCGGCCGGCCGGCGACGTCCACGCCGAGCAGCGACCATCGCTCGGGCGCCACCATGGCCAGGCGGCTGAGCAGCTCGCCACCACCGGCACCGATGTCGACCACCGTGAAGTCATCCGGGAGCCCGAGCGCCCGGTCGACCCGGTTTGCCAGCGCCGCGATGGCATCGGCCCACGCCGGCCCGGTGTGCGCCGCCGTGCGGAAGTTGCGGGCTGGCGCGCCGCTCGCCGTGTAGAAGCCGTTGTCGCCGTACAGCGCGTCGGCCATGGCCTCTCGCCAGGTGCGCCAGATCCCGGACATCACCGGAACGCTACGGCGTACGCTTTGGCCGTCCGGGACCCTCACAGGACTGGAACGCCTCCGATGACCTCACCAGCAGACCGGCCTGCTCGGCTGACGGTCGGCGTGGTCAGCGCCGGTCGGGTCGGGGCGGTGCTGGGCGCCGCGCTGGCGCGGGCGGGCCATCGCGTCGAAGCGGTCGCGGCGGTCTCGGACGCGAGCCGCCGGCGGGCCGAGGCCTTGCTGCCCGGCGCCGGGATCCGCCCGGCGGACGAAGTCGCCTCGGTCGCCGACCTGCTGCTGCTGGCGGTCCCCGACGACGCGTTGGGACCGCTCGTCGGCGGTCTGGCAAGCGCCGGCGCGGTACGCCGCGGCAGCCTCGTCGTGCACACCAGCGGCGCGCACGGGATCCGCTTGCTCGACCCACTCGCCGAGACCGGCGCTCTACCGCTGGCGTTGCATCCGGTGATGACCTTCACCGGGACTGAGGTCGACCTCCAGCGCCTCGACGGTGCCGCCTTCGGGGTGACAAGCGACGAGGTGCTGCGCCCGGTCGCGGAGACTCTCGTTCTGGAGATGGGCGGTGAACCGTCGTGGATCGCGGAGGAGCTGAGGCCGCTCTACCACGCGGGTCTTGCATTCGCGGCCAACCAGCTCGTCACGCTGGTGACGCAGTCGGCGGACCTGCTCGGCGCAGCCGGTGTCGAGGTGCCGCAGCGCATGCTCGGTCCGCTGCTCGGCGCCGCGCTCGACAACGCGTTGCGAAGCGGCGACCGGGCTTTGACGGGTCCGGTGGCGCGCGGTGATGCCGGCACTGTGGCAACTCACCTGTCGACCTTGACCGCTAGGGCTCCGGAGGCTGTCGATGCCTATGTCGCGATGTCGCGGCTGACCGCCGGCCGGGCGCTGGCCGCCGGACTGCTCGACGTCGAGGCCGCGGCTGCGCTGCTCGACACGCTCGCGGACCGGAGGCCGACATGACCGCGCCGGTGGTCGCCTCGACCCGCGCCGAGCTGGCGACCGCGCGCGGTGCGCTGAGCGGCCGGGTGGCGGTGGTGATGACGATGGGCGCGCTGCACGACGGGCACGCGCACCTCATGGATGTCGCGCGCGAGCATGCCGACCACGTCGTCGCGACAATCTTCGTGAACCCCAAGCAGTTCGGAGCGGGCGAGGATCTCGATCGCTACCCCCGTACCTTCGACGCCGACCTGGCCGTCTGCGCAGCCCATGGCGTGGACGTCGTCTTCGCGCCCGGCGTCGAGGAGGTCTATCCGGCCAACGAGCAGGTGCCGTCGGTGTCGGCCGGTGTTCTCGGGACGGTGCTCGAAGGCGCGCACCGGCCCGGTCACTTCGACGGCGTGGTCACGGTCGTGTCACGGCTGCTCGACCTCACCAAGCCCGATGTCGCGGTGTTCGGCGAGAAGGACGCGCAGCAGCTCGCGGTGATCCGCCGGATGGTGGCGGAGCAGGGCCGCCCGGTGGAGATCGTCGGCGTACCGACGGTCCGCGAGCCGGACGGGCTTGCGATGTCCAGCCGCAACCGCTACCTCAGCGATGCGGAGCGGGCGTCTGCACTGGTGCTCTCCCGCGCGCTTCGTGCTGGTGTCGCGCGGGAGGCCGACGGCGCGGAGGCGGTGCTCGACGCCGCTCATGCGGTGCTCGACGCCGAGCCCGCGGTGGTCGTCGACTACGTCGCGCTGGTCGACACCGACAACTGGCAGCCGCCCAGTGACCGAACCCGGTTCGGAAAGATTTTGGTGGCCGCCCGTGTTGGCGAGACGAGATTGATTGACAATATGGAGGTACGCCTCGGCACCCCCAGTGGGCTGAAGGACTAAGGAGCCGCGCAGATGTTCCGCACCATGCTCAAGAGCAAGCTGCACCGGGCCACGGTGACGCAGGCCGACCTGCACTACGTCGGGTCCGTCACGATCGACGAGGACCTGATGGACGCAGCCGACCTGCTGCCAGGGGAGCAGGTTGCGATCGTCGACATCAACAACGGGTCGCGGCTCGAGACCTACGTCATCGCCGGCCCGCGTGGCAGCGGTGTCATCGGCATCAACGGCGCGGCCGCCCGCCTGGTGCACGCCGGCGACCTCGTCATCATCATCAGCTACTGCACGGTGACCGACGCGGAGGCACGCGAGCTCAAGCCGCGGGTGGTCTTCGTCGACTCGGAGAACCGCGTCGTGGGCACCGGCAGCGACCCCGCGGAGGCGCTGGCCGGCATGGACCTCATGCGCGGCGACACCGTCGCCAGTCACTGACGGGCCGCTGACCGAGTGGGGGACAGCGCGACCGGCCGGGTGCTGCTGGCGATCGACGTCGGCAACACCAACACCGTGATCGGGTGCTTTCACGGCGAGCGGCTGATCGAGTCGTGGCGAATCAAGACCGACACCAGGGCGACCGCCGACGAGCTGGCCTTGCTGCTGCGCGGGCTGCTGTCCGACTCGCCGTCTCCCGACGGCATTGCCGCGTGCTCCACCGTGCCTGCCGTTCTGCACGAGCTTCGCGGTGTGTTCGCGCGCTACTACTCCCAGGTTCCCGCGGTGATCGTCGAGCCCGGGGTCAAGACCGGCGTACCGCTGATGTACGACAACCCTCGCGAGGTCGGCGCCGACCGGATCGTGAACTCTCTTGCGGCGTTCCACCTGTACGGCGGCCCGGCCGTCGTCGTCGATTTCGGGACGTCGACCAACTTCGACGTGATCAGCGAGAAGGGCGAGTTCCTCGGCGGCGCGCTCGCGCCCGGCATCGAGATCTCCGTCGACGCGCTTGCGGCTCGCGGTGCGCGGTTGTTCAAGGTGGAGCTGGCCCGGCCGCGCGCGGTCATCGGCAAGAGCACCGTCGAGGCGCTGCAGTCCGGCATGGTCTACGGGTTCGCCGGTCAGATCGACGGTTTGGTGCGCCGCATCAGCGAGGAGCTCGATGCGGATCCGATCGTCATCGCCACTGGCGGGCTCGCGTCGTTGGTGATCGACGAGTGCGAGACGGTTACCGAGCACGAGCCCGATCTCACGCTGATCGGCCTGCGCCTGGTCTTCGAGCGCAACTGTGGCTGAGCAGGAGCCGCGGTCCGAGCAGGAGCTGATCCGCCGGGCGAAGCTCGACCGGCTGCAGTCGTCGGGCGTCGAGGGATACCCGGTCAAGGTCCGGCGTACGACGACGAACGCAAAGCTGCGCGCGGAGCACCCTGACCTCGCGCCTGACACCGCAACCGGCGAGCAGGTCAGCATCGCCGGCCGCGTCGTCCTGAAGCGAGACGGCGGGAAGCTCTGCTTCGCCACGTTGCGCGACGGCACCGGCGACCTGCAGGTGATGCTCTCGCTCGACCGGCTGGGCGAGGCGAGGCTCGAGGATTGGAAGCGCGACGTCGACCTCGGTGACCACGTCAGCATCGACGGTGAGGTCGTGTCGAGCCGGCGCGGCGAGCTGTCGGTGATGGCCGGCGAGTGGACGATGGCCAGCAAGGCGCTGCGCCCGCTGCCGGAGAAGTGGGCCGGGATCTCCGACGAGCAGGAGCGGGTGCGCCGCCGCTACGTCGACCTGGTCGTGAACCCCGACGCGCGCCGCATCGTCGAGGCGCGTGCCGCTCTGCTGCGCTCGCTGCGCTCGACGCTCGACAGTCGCGGCTACGTCGAGGTGGAGACGCCCATCCTGCAGACGCTGCACGGCGGTGCGGCGGCGCGGCCGTTCGAGACTCACCTCAACGCCTTCGACCTGCCGATGTATCTCCGCATCGCGTTGGAGCTGTGGCTCAAGCGGCTCGTCGTCGGCGGCGTCGAGCGGGTCTACGAGATCGGGCGGATCTTCCGCAACGAAGGCGTCGACACGACCCACAGCCCCGAGTTCACGATGCTCGAGGCCTACGAGGCGTACGGCGACTACGGCACGATGGCGGAGCTCACCCGTGCCCTCGTCGTCAACGCGGCGCGCGACCTCGGGTCGACGGTGGTCGCGGCCTCGGACGGCACCGAGATCGACCTCGCTCAGCCGTGGCGGACCGTCACCGTCTTCGGCGCGATCAGCGAGGCGCTGGGCACCGAGGTCACGATCGACACCGGCAAGGACAAGCTGGTCCGGCTCGCCGCCGCGCGCGACATCGCCCTACGGCCTGACTGGGACGCCGGTGAGATCGTCCTCGAGCTCTACGAGCAACTCGTCGAGGGCGAGCTTGTCCAGCCGACCTTCGTCCGCGACTACCCGGCCTCGGTGCGTCCGCTGGCCCGCCCGCACCGCGACGACCCGCGGTTGGCCGAGGCGTGGGACCTCGTGGTGAACGGCATCGAGCTGGCCCCGGCGTACTCCGAGCTCGTCGACCCGGTCGAGCAGCGCCGCCGACTCACCGAGCAGTCCGCCAAGGCCGCAGGCGGCAATGCCGAGGCGATGCAGCTCGACGAGGACTTCCTGCGCGCACTCGAGCACGGCGCCCCGCCGATGGGAGGCATGGGCCTGGGTGTGGACCGCCTGCTGATGCTGCTGACCGGCGTGAACATTCGCGAGGCGATCACATTCCCGCTGTTGCGACCGGAATACTAGGGAGCAACTAGCGATTCCCTATTGCAGATTTGCGGATTTCTGAAATAGCCACGTACTTTTGTCGCGCACATTTCGAAATCTAGCGAGGGGACCTACCCGAATGGCTCAGCGCGTACAGGTTCTGCTGGTCTGCGATCTGCACGACGACGACACCGAAGGTACCGAGACCGTCCGGTTCGCCCTCGACGGCGCCAGCTACGAGATCGACGTGTGCAGCGAGCACGCAGCGCAGCTCCGCGACTCCTTCGCCTCCTACGTCGGCGCCGCCCGGCGTACCGGCCGCGTGGCCGCCTCGGGTGGCGGCCGGCGTCAGCGAGTGTCTTCCGGCGTCGACCCGGCTGCGGTCCGGGCGTGGGCGAAGTCCACCGGCGTCAAGGTCAGCGAGCGCGGCCGCATCCCCGCCGACGTGATCGAGCAGTACACCGCCGCGGGTCACTGATCGCGGTTTGTGGCGAATCGTCCCCTCTGCGCGGGGTTTCGCCGTCGGCTGAAGTGGAATCGAACGTTCTTCACGGTTCGTTGCGTCTAAGTAAGTGAAGGCTCTGGAGGAGTGGCGCGACGCGTCACATCCCAGGGCTAGCATGCGGACAACGGGGCAACCCGGGTACGGCGCGAGGAGCGAAGATGTTCGAGAGATTTACCGACCGCGCGCGACGCGTCGTCGTCTTGGCCCAAGAAGAGGCCAGGATGCTCAACCACAACTACATCGGGACCGAGCACATTCTGCTCGGCCTGATTCACGAGGGTGAAGGCGTTGCCGCCAAAGCCCTCGAGTCGCTCGGCATTTCTCTCGAAGGCGTGCGCCAGCAGGTCGAGGAGATCATCGGGCAGGGCCAGCAGGCCCCCAGCGGTCACATTCCGTTTACGCCGCGTGCCAAGAAGGTCCTCGAGCTCAGCCTGCGCGAGGCGCTGCAGCTCGGACACAACTACATCGGCACCGAGCACATCCTGCTCGGGCTGATCCGCGAGGGCGAGGGCGTCGCCGCGCAGGTGCTCGTGAAGCTCGGTGCCGACCTCAACCGGGTGCGCCAGCAGGTCATCCAGCTGCTGTCGGGCTACCAGGGCAAGGAGCCTGCCGCCGCCGGTGGCGTCGGTGAGGGCACGCCCAACACCTCACTGGTGCTCGACCAGTTCGGCCGGAACCTGACGCAGGCCGCACGCGAGGGAAAGCTCGACCCGGTGATCGGGCGCGAGAAGGAAATCGAGCGCGTCATGCAGGTGCTGTCGCGGCGTACCAAGAACAACCCGGTCCTGATCGGCGAGCCCGGTGTCGGCAAGACCGCCGTCGTCGAGGGCCTGGCTCAGGGAATCGTCAAGGGCGAGGTCCCGGAGAACCTGAAGGAAAAGCAGCTCTACACCCTCGATCTCGGCGCGCTGGTCGCAGGCAGTCGCTACCGCGGCGATTTCGAGGAGCGGCTGAAGAAGGTCCTCAAGGAGATCCGCACCCGAGGCGACATCATCCTGTTCATCGACGAGATCCACACGCTCGTCGGTGCGGGTGCTGCCGAAGGCGCGATCGACGCGGCGTCGATCCTCAAGCCGATGCTGGCCCGCGGTGAGCTGCAGACGATCGGCGCGACCACGCTCGACGAGTACCGCAAGTACCTCGAGAAGGACGCGGCGCTCGAGCGCCGGTTCCAGCCGATCCAGGTGGGCGAGCCGACGCTGGCGCACACCATCGAGATCCTCAAGGGGCTTCGGGACCGCTACGAGTCGCACCACCGCGTCTCGATCACCGACGCCGCGCTGGTCGCCGCCGCGTCGCTGGCCGACCGCTACATCTCCGACCGGTTCCTGCCGGACAAGGCGATCGACCTGATCGACGAGGCCGGGTCGCGGATGCGGATCCGCCGGATGACCGCGCCGCCGGACCTGCGCGAGTTCGACGAGAAGATCGCAGCGGTACGCCGCGACAAGGAGAGCGCGATCGACGCGCAGGACTTCGAGAAGGCGGCGTCGCTGCGCGACAAGGAGAAGCAGCTCCTGGCGCAGAAGGCCGACCGTGAGCGCGAGTGGAAGGCCGGCGACATGGACGTCGTCGCCGAGGTCACCGACGAGGAGATCGCCGAGGTCCTTGCGACCTGGACCGGCATCCCGGTGTTCCGGCTGACCGAGGAGGAGACCGCGCGGCTGCTGCGCATGGAGGACGAGCTGCACAAGCGCGTCATCGGCCAGGACCAGGCGGTCAAGGCGGTCGCGCAGGCGATCCGCCGTACCCGGGCCGGGCTGAAGGACCCGAAGCGTCCCGGTGGCTCGTTCATCTTCGCCGGCCCGTCCGGGGTCGGGAAGACCGAGCTGTCCAAGACGCTCGCCGAGTTCCTGTTCGGTGACGACGACTCGCTGATCCAGCTCGACATGAGCGAGTTCATGGAGAAGCACACCGTCTCCCGGCTGGTGGGCTCACCTCCCGGCTACGTCGGGTACGAGGACGGCGGCCAGCTGACCGAGCGGGTTCGCCGCAAGCCGTTCTCGGTGGTGCTCTTCGACGAGATCGAGAAGGCACACCCGGACGTCTTCAATGCGCTGCTTCAGGTGCTCGAGGACGGCCGGCTGACCGACTCGCAGGGTCGGACGGTCGACTTCAAGAACACCGTGATCATCATGACGACGAACCTCGGCACCCGCGACATCGCGAAGGGTCTGAACCTGGGGTTCGCCGCCGGCGACCACGACGTCAACAACTACGAGCGGATGAAGCTCAAGGTCAACGAGGAGCTCAAGCAGCACTTCCGGCCGGAGTTCCTCAACCGGGTCGACGACACGATCGTGTTCCACCAGCTGTCCGAGGAAGACATCGTCACGATCGTCGACCTGATGATCAGCCGGGTCGACGAGCAGATGAAGAACCGCGACATGGCGATCGAGCTCACCTCGGACGCCAAGCGGCTCCTCGCGAAGAAGGGCTACGACCCGGTGCTCGGGGCGCGGCCGCTGCGCCGCACCATCCAGCGCGAGATCGAGGACACGCTCTCGGAGAAGATCCTGTACGGCGAGCTCACCGCCGGCCAGATTGTCGTCGTGGACGTCGACGAGGCCGAGAACGGCGAGCAGCGGTTCACCTTCCGCGGTGAGTCCAAGCCGATGGAGATCGACGTACCGCTGGTCGAAGCCGGTGCGGGCCCGGCCACGGACGTCGGACCCGAAGCGAGCTAGCAACAACTTGTCCGTGTCTCCGGCGCCTATGGCGACCGGAGACACGGACAAGTCGAGGGGGTGCGGTGGCGGTTGACGCGGCGACGGTGATCGCGGACCTCGAGGCCGAGCAGGACGCGATCGCGGCGATGGTCGGCACCCTCGACGAGGCCGGGTGGCGCTCACCCTCGGCGGCTGCCGGCTGGTCGATCTCCGACGTCGTGCTCCACCTCGCGCAGAGCGAAGAGGCGGTCGTCTCGAGCCTGACCGGCGCCGGGGTGTCGCTGATCGACTCGTTCCCCGTCGAGGGCAGCACGCTCGACGAGATCATGGAGAACCGGGTACGGGCCGAGCGCGGTGACCCGTTCGCGATCTTCGAGCGCTGGCAGACCGCTCGCCGAGCGGCGGTCCAGGCTCTGCGTGATGCCGATCCCGACGCGCGGTACCCGTGGGCGGCGTCCCCGCTTCGGCCGCAGGTGCTCGCGACCACCAGGCTCGCCGAGCACTGGGCCCACGCGCTGGACATCGCCGAGCCGCTGGCCGCGGCGTACCCGGACACCGCTCGGCTGCGTCACATCGCATGGCTGGGCCACCGCACGCTGCCCTACGGCTTCAGCGTCGCGGGCGAGCAGGCGCAGCCGGTCTATGCGGAGCTCACCGGGCCGGACGGCGAGACCTGGACCTACGGCGAGCCCGACGCACCGTCGCGGATCACCGGCAGTGCCGGAGCGTTCTGCCGGGTCGGTGCCCGGCGGCTGGCACCTGAGGAGTCGGGACTTGTGGCCGAAGGTCCGCACGCCGCGGCAGCCCTGAGGGTGCTCCGCAACTATGCCGCCTGAGTTGCGCGGTGCAACAAGGCGACGTGATCACTGAAGATGCCATCGATGCCCAACCGCCGGCAGTGGCCTACCGCCGGTGACCACTGCACGTCCCACGCGAAGGCGAGCATCCCGCGGTCGTGGACCGCCTCGACGGCACGGCGACGCCAGTAGGGCCAGCGTGCGTTGACGACCTCGACGCCTTCAGCCTGCAGCCGGTCCAGCAGCCGCTCCCCGGTACGACGCGCCAGCTCCCTGCCGCCGACGCTCACGCCGGCGTGTGCCGGGGCAACCCGTCCCGGCCGGGCCGGGCTCGGCGTGAACAGCCAGAGCCGCTCGGCGGCGCCGTGACGCAGGGCGACATCGCGGATCGCCCCCGCGCCCCCCTCGCCCTTCACGTCGATCGCCAGCTCGAAGTCCGTGCCGCATCGCGTGTAGAGGTCGTCGAGGGTCGGGATGTGCCCGGCGAGCTCCGCGCGCCGGACCTGGCTGATCGACACCTCGTCCGGCGTGCCGGCTCGGTGCAGCCCGTCATGGTCGAGTACGACGACGCCGTCCGCGGTCACCCAGGCGTCGGTCTCCAAGCCGGTGGCCCCACGCGCCAGTGCCTCGACGAAGGTCGGCAGGACGTTGTCGGGACCGTGGGCGCGGCCGCCGCGGTGGGCGAATGCGTACCTCATGTCGGCAGCCGGTAGTGATGCTCGCCGACCGGTTCGACCAGGCCGTCCTCGATCAGGCCGGACAACGACCGCTCTCGCTGGACCTCGTCGTCCCAGACCACGTCGAGCTCCGGCTTCGCGACCACGTCGGGTGCGGCGCGCAACACTGCCAGCAGCCGTCCCCGCACCTGCCGGTCGGTGCCCGCGTAGGTCTGCTTCCTGCGCGCGGCGAGCCCGGCCGGCCGGCCGGCAATCAGCCACGTGCATCCGTCCGCCATGGGACAGCTGGTGCACCGCGGATCGCGCGCGGTGCAGACCAGCGCCCCGAGCTCCATGACCGCGACGCTGTAGTGCGCGGGGCGCTCCGCCGGGACCAGGTCCAGCGCTGCCTGCTGCTCGCTGCGGGTGGGCGAGGGGGTTGCCGCATCGGCTGCGCCGGAGAAGTAGCGGGCATAGACCCGGCGCACGTTGGTGTCGAGGACGGCATGCCGCGCGCCGTACCCGAACACCGCGACCGCGGCGGCGGTGTAGCCGCCGACGCCGGGCAGCGCCAGGAGGTCGTCGTAGTCCGCCGGCACAACACCCGCATGCCGCGCGACGATCGCGCGCGCGGCCTCATGGAGGCGGAGCGCGCGTCGCGGGTAGCCCAGCCGCCCCCAGGCCCGGACCGCTTCCCCCGGCGGCTCCGCGGCCAGCGATGCGGGTGTCGGCCAGCGGCTCAGCCACGCCTGCCAGGCCGGGAGCACGCGCGCCACCGGGGTCTGCTGGAGCATCACCTCGCTGACCAGGACACCCCAGGGGCTCGCGTCGGGATCGCGCCACGGCAGATCGCGAGCGTTCGCGTCGTACCACGCCTCGACCCGGCAGGAGAACGTTGCGTCAGCCATCGCGTCCTACGATCTTCCCGATGAGCAGCCTGCTGTCGCCCGTCGGGCCGCAGCCAGCGCGCGTGTACTGGGTACGCCGGCTGGTGGTGCTGGGCGTGCCGCTCATCCTGATCATCATCATCGCGGTGTCCTGCTCGGGTGGTAGCAAGACCCCGTCGGCGAGCGCGAACGGCGCGGGTGGGTCGCCGTCCACGGGCAGCTCCGGCTCTCCGGGTGGTGTCACCGACTGCACGCCGGCCGACCTCTCGGCGACGATCTCCACCTCGGAGCAGATCTACGCGATCGGCGACCAGCCGGTGTTCACCGGCAAGCTGACGAACGTCTCGCAGCGGACCTGCCGGCTCACGACCGCGCCGTCCGACGAGGTCTGGACCGTGACCTCCGGGGCTGCCGACTGGTGGACCACCGGGCCGAGCGTCGGCTGCCGGAGCTCAGATGTGGCGACGACCAAGATGCTCGCCCCGGGGTCGAGCGGCACCGTCTCGATCACTTGGAACGGCAAGCGGCTCGAGCCGGGATGCACCTCGGGCGACGCGGCGAGCCCGGGCGAATATGTTCTGCATGCGAAGCTCGACGGCGTATCGGCTCCGCAGGTCGTCTTCGCCTTCCACAACCACGCCTAGCGCCCCGGATCGGCCGGTTTCGGACTCGTCCGCAGCCTTAAGCACTCGGACGGATGCGACGACATGTCAGGAGTGACCGCACCATCGGAGCTCCCGTCTCCGGTCACCGTGGTCATCGTCGATGACTCCGCGACGCAGCGCCGGTTCGTCCGGGCGGCTCTCGCGAACGACCCGATGCTCGAGGTGGTCGGGGAGGCACGCACCGGCCGGGACGCCGTAGCCCTCGTCGAGCGGCTGCAGCCGACCGCGGTGATCATGGATCTCCACCTGCCCGTGATGAACGGCCTGGAAGCGATCGAGCGGATCATGGCCAACCGGCCGACGCCGATCGTTGTGTACTCCGCCTTCGTCGACGGTGCCGATCGGGACAACGCCGCGTCCGCGCTCGCGGCCGGCGCCATCGACGTCATGGCGAAACCCGGTCCGACGGACAGCGCGAGGCTGTCCGAGTACGCAGCGGAGCTGCGGCAGCGGGTTCGGGTAGCCGGCCGGGTCCGGGTCATCACACACCCCCGCGGCCGTCTGGGCGTCACCCGCTCCGCGATGACGACCTCACGACTGGACGGCACGACCGAGCGCCCGGCGCCGCGCACTGCCGGGTCGCGCCGGCAGCCGCCACCGCGACCGGACGAGCCGAGCGCTCTGCTCGAGAGCCTCTCGTTGCGGGAGTTCGAGCTGGTGGTGATCGGCGCCTCGACCGGCGGGCCACAAGCACTGGCGACATTGCTGGCGGATCTGCCGCGGCAGACCGATACCGCCATCGTCGTCGTCCAGCACATGGCCGACGGCTTCATGGAGGGCCTGACGCACTGGCTCGACGACGTGTGCCCGCTGCCGGTCACGCTGGGAGAGCACGGCAAGCGGATCTCCCCGGGCGCGGTGACCGTCGCGCCGGGTGGGACGAACCTCGTCATCCACGACCATCTGCGGGTGACGACCTCGCCGCCGCCGCCGACGCAGTACCACGTGCCGGGCATCGACGTGACGTTCACCTCGGCCGCCGAGGCGTACGGGTCGATGGTCGCCGGCGTGCTGCTCACCGGGATGGGCCGGGACGGTGCGACCGGCTTGAAGCGAATCCGCGACCGCGGCGGACTGACGATCGGCCAGGACGAGTCGACGAGCGCGGTCTACGGCATGCCCGCGGCGGCGAAGTCCGAGGACGCGGTGGACCTGCAGCTGCCGCTCCCGGAGATCTCAGTGGCATTGGGCCGCCTGCTGTCTCCGGTCGACAACCGTGGTGCGCGATGAAGCGCGTGACGCTCAGCGACGACGAGTTCGCGACCATCACGCGCTTGTTGCACGATGTCGCGGGGCTGTCGTTCGACGAGTCGCGCCGGGACTCACTGGGTTTCTCGGTCGGGGAGCGGATGCGGGCGACCAAGACCGCCGAGGTCGCGTCGTACCTCGCCAAGGTGGTCGCGGTGAACGGCGCCGAGGAGCGGCAGGCGCTGCTCGACGAGGTGACGATCCCGGAGACCCACTTCTTCCGCAACCCGCCGCAGATCCGCGCGTTGCGGAAGTACGTGATGCCCGAGCTGATCCGGCAGAACGCCGACCGCAAGCGGCTGCGGATCTGGAGTGCCGGCTGCTCGACCGGCGAGGAGGCCTACACCGTCGCGATCCTCGTGCGGGAGCTGATCCCGGCGTCCACCGACTGGGACATCAAGATCCTCGCGACGGACATCTCGACGCGCGGGCTCGCCGCCGGCCGGGAGGCACGGTACGGCGAGCGGTCGTTCGTGATGACCGAGCCGGCGGACCTTGCGCGATGGTTCGTGCCCGACCCGGATGGCAACGCGTGGACCGTCCGCGACGAGGTGCGCTCGATCGTGGAGTTCGAGCATCGCAACCTGGTCACCGAGGACGCCGCCTTCGGTCCCGGCGAAGCCGACCTCATCCTCTGCCGCAACGTCACCATCTACTTCGACCGCGAGACCACTCGCGCGTTGATGAAGCGCTTCTTCGCGCGGCTGCGCGACGGCGGCTATCTCTTCCTCGGCCATGCCGAGACGCTGTGGCAGATCAGCGACGACTTCACGCTGTGCTCGCTCGGCGACGCCTTCGTCTACCGGCGACTCGACGATGTCGAGGCGAAGGTCGAGAACGCCGACCGGCGCCGCGTCCTGCCGGATCGCCGCTCCGGTGACGACCCGCTGCCGCGCATCCCCGAGCGGCGCAAGACCGACTCCGACCGGCGGCGCCGGGAGAAGGCCTCACGTGAGGTGCCGAAGCTTCCGCGGCTGGTCACTCCGGCGCTGCCGATCCCGCGCGTCGTCCCGCCGGCTGCGGCACTGCCCGATCCGCTCGACGCGGTCCGTGTCGCGTTGGACGAGGGTCGCTACGCCGAGGCCGCCGACATCGCTGCGGAGGTGGCCGGCAGCACGCCGCTTCGGCCGGACGCGCACTATCTGTGGGGTGTCGCGCTCACGAACCTCGGCCGGGATGCCGATGCACTGGTAGTGCTGCGCAAGACGCTCTACCTCGACCCCGAGCACGGGTTCGCCCACTTCATGCTCGCGGGCGCTCTCGAGCGGGTCGGTGAGAGCGTCGCAGCTTCGCGCTCCTACCGCGCGGCGGCGCGAACACTAGGGAAGCGACCGGCCGACCTGACCGCCTCCGAGCTCGGTGGCCGCGAGGTCGGCGAGCTCGCCGCGCTGTGCAACCAGCTGGCCGATCGCGCAGGCGCCGCTGCTTCACTGGAAGGCAGCTCATGACCACTGGCTATGTGATGTTCCGACTCGCGTCGCGTACCTTCGCAACGTCGCTCGACGACGTACGGGAGATCGTCCGGCTTTCGGGTCTGCAGCGGCTTCCCGGCGTGCAGGCTCCGTTGGCCGGAGTGATCGAGCTGCGCGGGGCTCCGCTGCCGGTGCTCGACGTCCGAGGTCCCGACGCGCCGGAGGACCAGGGCGACGTCCTGGTCGTCGAGGTCGCGGATGACGCAGTCGGGGTGGCGGTCGACCAGGTGCTCGCGGTCCTGCCCGCGGACGCCCTGCCCGAGCTGACGGACCGGCCGGCCAAGGTGTTGCCGTCCTACGTCGTGGGCGTTCGCAGCTCGGCGGAGGGCCCGGTGCTGCTGGTCGACCTCGAGCGGATGCTCGATGTTGCGGCGGGCGGCTGGGGCGAGGCGCTGGTGAGCGCCGAGGAGCTCAGCTCCGCGTTCTGATCGCTGCCCGCGGGTGCGGAGGCCTAGACGTAGCGCTCCAGGATCGAGGACTCCGCGAGGCGGGACAGGCCCTCGCGGACCGAGCGGGCGCGGGTCTCGCCGACCCCCTCGACCAGCTGAAGGTCGTCGATGGTGGCTGCGAGCAGCTTCTGCAGGCCGCCGAAGTGCTCGACCAGGCGGTCGATGACCGCAGCCGGCAGCCGGGGCACGCGGGCGAGCAGCCGGTACCCGCGCGGCGAGACCGGGATGTCGAGGACGTCCGCGGAGCTACCGAGCCCGCATACCCGGGCGATCACCTCGAGGTCGAGCAGGTCGACACCGGACAGTGCATCGAGATCGGCAAGGACGTGCTCCACGGTGCGAGGCTTGCGGCCATGCGGCAGCGGCATGTAGTCGCGGACCACGAGCTCCCGCTCCTGGATCACTCCCGCCATCAGCTCGTCTCGTTGCAGGGCGAGCAAGCGGCCGTCGGTGCCGAGCTCGACGACATACCCGTCGATCTCGGAGGCGATCCGCAGCACCATCTCGAGTCGCTGGGTGACGACGACGGCGTCGCGGACGGTGACCAGGTCCTCGATCTCCAGCGCGGACAGCGTGCCGCTGACCTCGTCGAGGCGGAGCTTGTAGCGCTCGAGGGTGGCGAGCGCCTGGTTGGCACGCGAGAGGATGGCGGCCGAGTCGTCCAGCACGTAGCGGCGGCCATCGACGTAGAGCGCGATGATGCGCATCGACTGGCTGACGCTGATCACCGGATAGCCGGTCTGGCGCGCGACTCGCTCCGCCGTGCGGTGGCGGGTGCCGGACTCCTCGGTCGGGATCGACGGATCGGGCACCAGGTGGGTCGCCGCGCGCAGGATCCGGGTCAGGCCGTCGTCGAGGACGATCGCACCGTCCATCTTCGCCAGTTCGCGCAGCCGGGTCGCCGCGAACTCGACGTCGAGCGGGAAGCCGCCGGTGCAGATCCCCTCGACCACCTTGTCGAAGCCGAGCACGATCAGGGCGCCGGTGTGCCCGCGGAGGATGCGCTCGAGGCCGTCGCGCAGTTGTGTTCCCGGGGCGACTTTGGCAAGGGTCGCCCGCAGCAGATCGCCCTCGGCGCGCTCGGGTGCCACGTCACTCCTCGATTCGCTCGAGACGCGAGTCTATGGCGCGGGCTCGCGCGGTCGTGATCTTGGCGACGCGCCGCTCTAGGCGTCGGGCCAGACGCGGCGTACCGCGTCCATCACGTCGGTGACCTCGATGGCGCGGATGCCGCCGGCGTCGCAACCGCAGCGCGGCGGGACGAGGGCGGTGGTGAAGCCGAGCCGTGCGGCCTCGACGAGCCGTCCGCGTACGCCGGAGACCGGCCGGATCTCGCCGGCCAGCCCGACCTCACCGATCGCGATCAGGCCGGGGAGCACCGCGACGTTGAGGAAGGTGCTTGCCAGGGCGATCGCCAGCGCGAGGTCCGAGGCGGGGTCGTCGATGCGCACCCCGCCGACCGTCGCGGCGTAGACGTCGCGTTTGAAGAAGGCGAGGTTCGCGCGTCGCTGCAGGACCGCGAGCAGCATTGCGAGACGTGCCGAGTCGATGCCGCTCGTGGCGCGCCGCGGGGTGGGGATGTCTGTCGACATCGCGAGCGCCTGGACCTCGGTGACCAGCGCGCGGCGGCCTTCCATCGTGACCGTCACGCAGGTGCCGGGAACTGGGTTGTTGCCGTGCGAGAGGAACAGGCCCGACGGGTCGGGCAGCCCGACGATGCCGTCGTCGGTCAGGTCGAAGCAGCCGACCTCGTCCGCAGGCCCGAACCGGTTCTTGACGGTGCGGACCAGGCGAAGCCGGGAGTGCCGGTCGCCTTCGAACGACAGCACGACGTCGACGAGGTGCTCGAGGGTGCGCGGCCCGGCGACGGCGCCGTCCTTGGTGACGTGGCCGACCACAATCGTGGCCATGGCGCGTGACTTGGCAAGCCGGACGATCGCGCCGGCTACCTCGCGCACCTGGGCGACGCCGCCCGCGGCGCCGTCGTTGTCCGCCGACCCGATGGTCTGCACCGAGTCGACGATCAGCACGTCTGGGTTGACCGCTTCGACATGGCTGAGCAGAGCGGACAGGTCGGTCTCGGCGGCGAGGTAGAGCTCGTCGGCAAGCGCTCCGACTCGCCCGGCGCGCAGGCGTACCTGGGATGCCGACTCCTCGCCGGTGACGACGAGACATCGCCTGCCGCTCTTGGCGATCTTCGCGGCGGCGCTGATCAGCAGGGTCGACTTACCGACTCCCGGCTCGCCGGCGAGCAGCACGACCGAGCCAGGGACCAGGCCGCCGCCGAGCACCCGGTCCAGCTCGTCCTCGCCGGTCGGGCGATGCCTCGCGGATTGCTCCTCGATCTCGGCGATCGGCCTGGCCGGTGC
Organism: Mycobacteriales bacterium; assembly: GCA_035547515.1. GTDB lineage: Bacteria > Actinomycetota > Actinomycetes > JAFAQI01 > JAFAQI01 > DASZTV01. The sequence goes on along the minus strand of DASZUS010000086.1, from coordinate 88,570 downwards.
TGACACCGGACCGGCGACGACCGTCAGGCCCGGCCTGGCTCCGGCCTCGCTGATCGTGCCCCACGCCTGGCACTCCGGGCAGCGCCCGACCCACTTGGCAACCTCGACGCCACAGTCGTCACATCGGTAGCCCGGCCGCGCGGCCGCCTTCGACACCATGCGCTGACCGTAGAGGTGCGCGCCGACACTTCGCCGCGACTCGCCCAGCAGTGCAGCGTTGCTGGGGTGGGTCAGTCGGCGGGGTGCGCGGTGAAGCGGCCGGCGAGGTTGGCCTCGCAGATCTCGGCGAGCACGTCGTACGCCGGCTGACCCATCAGCTCGATGAGCTCCGCCGCGTTGCTCAGGTAGACCGGCGCCTCGCCGACGTGGGCCTCGGTCGCTCCGGTGCAGTACCACTTGAGGTCGTGGCCGCCCGGGCCCCAGCCGCGTCGGTCGTATTCGCCGATCGAGACGACCTGCACCTTGGTGTCGTCGGGCCGGGTGCGCTTGTCATAGGTACGCCGGATCGGCAGCTGCCAGCACACGTCCGGCTTGGTGACCAGCGGGTTCACGCCGATGTTGAGCGCGTGCACGTGCAGTGCGCAGCCCTGCCCGCCGGCGAACCCGGGCCGGTTCAGGAAGATGCAGGCACCCTTGTAGACCCGGGTCTTGGACGCGCCGTCTTCGAGCTCGGTCACGCCGTTGCTGAGACCCTCGTCGCGGTACTGCCACTCCTCGGCGCTGAGCGCCTTCGCGTACTTCTTCGTCTTCTTCTCGTCAGCCTTGTCCGAGAAGTGCGCGCCGTGGGTGCAGCAGCCGTCGTCGGGACGGCCCTCGACGATCCCCTTGCAGCCGCTGCCGAAGATGCATGTCCAGCGCGAGAGCAGCCAGGTCAGGTCGCAGCGGAAGATCTGGGCGGCGTCCTCGGGGTCGGCGAACTCGACCCACTGTCGCGGGAAATCCAGATCGACCTCGGGCACCGCACAACCCTACGGCGCAACCCGTCCGCGAGACGTCGCAGGCCTAGGCTTTGTTGTCGTGACAGTCGTCAAGGTGCCGGACGCCAAGGTGGCGCTGTCGACGGCCTCTGTCTACCCGGAGTCCACCGCCGCCGCGTTCGAGATGGCCGCTCGGCTCGGGTACGACGGCGTCGAGGTGATGGTCACGCCGGATCCGGTGAGCCAGGACGTCGAGGCGCTGCGCCGGCTGTCGGACTACCACGGCATCGCGATCCTCGCGGTTCACGCACCCTGCCTGATCATCACGCGAACCGTCTGGGGCACCGAGCCGTGGGGAAAGCTCATCAAGGCCCAGGCGGTCGCGGAGGCGCTGAAGTCGCCGACCGTCGTCGTACACCCGCCGTTTCGCTGGCAGCGCGAGTACGCCCGCGACTTCATCGAGGGCATCGAACGGATGGCCAACGAGACGGATGTCCGCTTCGCCGTGGAGAACATGTTCCCGCTGCGAGCCCGCGGCCGCTCGGTCGTGCCGTACTCACCGGACTACGACCCCAGCGAAGAGGACTTCCGGCACTTCACGCTCGACCTCTCCCACACCGCCGTCTCGCAGAACGACGCCCTAGAGATGGCCGGACGCATGGGGGAGCGGCTCGCCCACATCCACATTGCCGACGGCATGGGCAGCGCTCGCGACGAGCACCTGGTCCCGGGTCGCGGCGCGCAGCCCTGCGCGGAGTTGCTCGAGCAGCTCGCGGTGAGCGGCTTCGACGGGACCGTCGTCGTCGAGATCAACACCCGTCGCGCCGACGATCGCGCCGAGCGCGAAGCCGATGTCGCCGAGGCGCTCGCCTTCACACGGCTGCATCTCGCAGCGCCGGTCACCGCTGACGAGTCGGTGCGACAGCCCGACCGAGCCGGCTGACCGAGCCGGCCAACCGGCGCGGCACTCGCCGCGTCTCAGTCCCGTGCGGATCGGACTCATTGCAGCTGTTGCCCTCGTCGGCCTGATCGGCGGCGTGCCGCCGACTTCCGCCGCTACCGGGACCGCGCCGGCCTCGCCGCCATCGCGGGACGCGCTGCAAGCTGCTGCCGGGACCCACCACGTCAGCAACATCGTGCGGGTGCCGGCCGGCTACGAGGCGGCGAGCTGGACCGAGCCGAACCGCGTCGACCGGCGAGGTCCCGGTCGCAGGGCGGTACCGCTTGGCACTGCGGGCGGCGCGATCACGTTCTGGAAAGCTCCCAACCTCTCCGGTCCCTGGCGCCGGATCGGGGCAAGCCGCTACACCTCGGTCGACCGGATCTGCCGGCCGACAGTGAGGGCTGGCATCGTCGCAGGCGGCCGGGATGCCGTCTTCCTTGCCCGAACCTGCCTGACAGGGGACGGCAGCCTCAATGACCTCGGGTACGGCGACGGGCCCGACGGGTGGGGCGTCATCGAGATGGCTGGCGCTCGCAGCCTGGTGTCGCGCGGTAACACCGAGCGCTGGCGTGTCATACGTGGCGAGTTCGAAGAGGTCCCGGCCTCGGCGGTGCACTACCTGATGCGGTTCGTCGGCGGGCAGCTCCAGACCGTCGACGGGTCCTACTTCCTGTCCACCGCGGAGAGCGACGAGTTCCCGCGCGAGACGATGTGGCGGTGGTCGGGCTCCCGGCTGACCGCGACGTCGACGACTGCGTTCGTCGCCCGTCCCGCGGCTGCGCTGCATCGCGAAGCCCCTGCCTTGCCGTCGGGGAGCTGCCCGCGTTCCGGCACGTTCTCCGCCGCCTTCGGCGTGGTCTACCGGCCGTTCGGCCGCCGGCCCCGTGCGCCCAACGGGCCGCTGCGGTTCGAGGTGTTCCCGCCCTCGAACCGCTATCCGGGCGGCGCACGCTGTCACCAGCAGCTCCCGTCGAGCTCGCCGATGTCGGTGCTGCTGGCCCACTCGGACCGGCCCTATGCCCAGCGCGCCGCACTGTCTCGCCAGCGGTGGATGACCGCGCCGCTGTGGTTCATCCTCGTCGGGCGCGACGGCTTCCTGGGTGATCGCGAACCGCTAGCCGTCGGGCCTGCCGCTGCGCGGCAGTCGCCGTACGTCGTCCCCGCGCGCTACCGGGTCAATGTCGCGGTCGCCCGCTTCGGCGTGCCGGTCCCGGTCCATTCGGGAAGCAGCGCCAGGCCCACCCGCGGCACCGTGACCTTCCGCGACGGGCGCATCGTCGGGATCGCGGTCCGGCCCTGACCGTCGCGGCGGGGTCGCGGCGAGATGCGACGATCGGTGCCATGGCTGACACGGTCGCGATCCTCGGTGCCGGGAAGATGGGCGAGGCTTTGCTCGCCGGCCTGCTCCGGTCCGGCTACGACCCGAGCGAGGTCGTCTTCGTGGAGCGGTACGACGAACGCGCCGAGGTCGTCGCGAAGCAGTACGGCGTGGCCCGTCACGACCTGGCCGGCGCCGTCGAGCGAGCCACAACGCTGCTCGTGGCGGTGAAGCCCACCGAGACGACGCAGCTGCTCGACGACGTCACCGCGCTCGGCGCGGTGGACAAGCTCGTCATCTCGATCGTCGCGGGGCTGTCCTGTGCAACGCTCGAGAGCCACCTTCCCGCCGGTACGCCCGTGGTTCGCGTCATGCCCAACACGCCTGCGCTGGTCAATGAGGGCATGAGCGCCGTCGCCGCCGGTACCAACGCGGGCGAGGGCCACCTGATGCGGGCGGAGGCACTGCTGGAACCGGTCGGCAAGGTCATCCGGGTCGAAGAGGAGCAGCTGGATGCGGTCACTGCCGTGTCCGGAAGCGGTCCGGCGTACTTCTTCTATGTCGTCGAGGCGATGGTGGACGCCGGGGAGGCGCTCGGGCTCGACCGGGAGGTGGCGCTGCAGCTCGCGGTCCAGACAGTCCTCGGCGCGGCGCTGATGATGCGCGACTCGGGAGACGACCCGACGAAGCTCCGGCAGAACGTGACAAGCCCGAACGGCACCACGGCCGCGGCGATCCGAACCTTCGACGAGCACGCCGTCCGCGAGGCCATCGCTGCCGGGTTGCGAGCTGCTCACGGCCGCTCCCGTGAGCTCGCTGACGAGTTGACGTGACCGCGCGGAAGCATGCCCTGCGGGTCGCGGCGGTCTCGTCGTTGGTCGCGGCAGGCCTGATCGGCGGGGCCGGGCTCGGTAGCGCGTCTGCGCAGGCGCCGGCTCCGAGCCCCTCCCCGGCGCCGCCCGCTGCCGTCGGCAACATCACGATCGCGGCGGTCGGCGACACGATCCTCGGCAGCACCCCAACGCTCCCCCCGCAGCCTGCGCACTATCTCGACCCGGTCGATGCGGCGCTGACCGCGGGCTCGCAGATCGTCTTCGCCAACCTCGAGGGGACCCTCACCGACCAGACGAAGAGCAAGTGCCCGCCGCACGACGACGAGTGCTTCGCGTTCCGCAACCCGCCACGCTTCGCTTCCTACCTCGCGGCCGCCGGCTTCACCATCCTCAACGACGCCAACAACCACTCGTTCGACTACGGCCGTGTTGGCCAGCAGCAGACGGTTCGCGCGATCCACCGCGCGGGCATGGCGCAGACCGGGCTGCCGGGCGAGATCACCGTCGTGAAAGCGGGCGGCGAGAAGGTTGCGTTCCTCGGGTTCGCGCCGTACCCGTACGACGCCAGCCTGCTCGACCTGAAGACCGCCGCGACCATGATCCGCGAGGCGAGCAAGGAAGCGCCGATCGTGGTCGTCTACATGCATGCCGGCGCCGAGGGCTCGGATCGTACGCAGGTCACCGGTCAGGAGGAGCACTTCCTCGGCGAGGACCGCGGCAACCCCGAGGCCTTCGCTCACCTCGCGATCCGCAACGGCGCGGACCTGGTCATCGCCAGCGGCCCGCACGTGCTGCGTGGGATGCAGTTCTTCCGTGGCCACCTGATCGCCTACAGCCTGGGCAACTTCGCGAACTTCCACAACTTCGGCAGCGGCGGAGTGCTGTCGGACTCCGCGATCCTGCACGTCACGTTGACCCCGACCGGCGCGTTCGTCACCGGTCGGCTGACGAGCGTGCTGCTCGACGGGGAAGGCCGGGCGTCGCTGGGCGGCGGCTCGATCGCGCTGGTGCGGTCGCTCTCGCGAGAGGACTTCGGTACGCAGGCGGCGAGGGTCGGCAACCAGGGCCTGATCCGACCGCCGGCGCACTGATCGCGGCCGGCGTGCGTCACTCGTTTGGCGGAGCGCATCACCTGCCACAGTGACGCGGTGCTGTATCTCCCGATACAGTCGCCTTTGAGCACGCGGTCGGAGCGTGCGCCGGAGGGGAAGCCGGCGCGCCGGCCACGTGGGAGGGCGGTTGACGCATGGCCACCGAAGCCGAGCGGCTCGGAGAGTTGCGCTTTCTGACGGTCGCTGAGGTTGCGTCGGTGATGCGCGTCTCAAAGATGACGGTCTACCGGCTCGTCAACGCGGGCACGCTGCCCGCCGTACGGGTGGGCCGCTCGGTGCGGGTGCCCGAGCAGGCGGTCCACGACTACCTTCGCCACTCGTTCGTCGAGGCCGGGTAGCCTGGTCCGGCGAGACCGGATCGAGAGACCTCACGGCCGGTTCGATAACGAAATCGGCTAGGAAGAAGGCTGCTCGTGGGTTCGGTCATCAAGAAGCGTCGCAAGCGGATGGCGAAGAAGAAGCACCGCAAGCTGCTCAAGAAGACTCGCGTTCAGCGCCGCAACAAGAAGTAGGCGCCTCACCTTCACCGGGCGGCCCGTACCCTTTGGGGGATGAGCGCCCGGGTTGTCCTCATCACCGGCGTCTCGCGGTATCTCGGGGGCCGGCTGGCCGCCGAGCTGTCCCGGGACGAGTCGATCGAGCGGCTGATCGGCGTCGACGTCGTACCGCCGCGAGCTGACGTCGGGCGGACCGAGTTCGTGCGGGCCGACATCCGCAACCCGATCATCGCCAAGGTCATCGCCTCGGCTCAGGTCGACACCGTCGTGCACATGAGCGTCATCGCGACGCCGTACGGCGCAGGCGGGCGTACGGCGATGAAAGAGATCAACGTCATCGGCACGATGCAGCTGCTGGCCGCGTGCCAGAAGGCGCCGAGCGTCCGCAAGCTGGTCGTGAAGTCGACCACCGCCGTCTACGGGTCCTCGTCGCGTGACCCGGCGCTGTTCACGGAGAACATGGAGCCCCGGCGGCTGCCGGGCTCCGGATACGGCAAGGACTCGGTCGAGGTCGAGGGGTACGTCCGCGGGCTCGGCCGTCGGCGCCCGGATGTCGATGTCGCCCTGCTCCGCTTCGCGAACTTCATCGGCCCCAGCATCGACACCCCACTGACCCGCTACTTCGCGCTGCCCGTCGTTCCCAAGGTGCTCGGCTTCGACCCGCGCATCCAGTTCGTGCATGTCGACGACGGACTGGAGGTACTGCGACGCGCGGTGGTCGAAGACCATCGCGGGACGTTCAACGTGGCCGGTGACGGGGTGATGCTCCTCTCACAGGCGATCCGGCGTGCTGGGCGGATGTCGGTGCCGTTCCCGTCGCCGGCGGTCTCCTTCGTGGGCTCGATGTTCCGCCGTACCGGGCTCGTCGACTTCTCGCCGGAGCAGCTGCTGTTCCTGCAGTTCGGTCGCGGCGTCGACACCACCCGACTTCGCGAGGACTTCGGGTACGTGCCGCGGTTCAGCACGTTGGCTGCCTTCGACGACTTCGTCGAGGGCAGCGGGCTGGAGCCCGTCGTCGACCCCGACAAGATCGAGTCCGTCGGCCGGCTGGTTGCCGGCTTCGCGGGCAGTCTCGGTGGTGGACGTGCCTGAGGCCACTGTCATCCCGCTCGACGGCGGGTCCGAAGGCGGGCCGCGCCGTCGACGTACCCGTGCAGGAGCGGGTGAGGTCGCGCCGGTCTCGCAGGCGCCGGCGCCTGAGGTCTCCGACCTCGAGCGCAAGCTGGCGTCGGGTCTGGCGTTCCTGCGCCGGCGGATCACCGGCGACTTCCCGGTCGACGACTTCGGGTTCGACCCGGACCTCACCGACACCCTCATCCTTGCGGTGTTGCGGCCGATCTACGAGAAGTACTTCCGCGTCGAGGTCCGCGGCATGGAGAACGTGCCCGCCGAGGGCGGCGCGCTGATCGTCGCGAACCACTCCGGCACCATCCCGGTCGACTCGGCGATGACCACGCTGGCGCTCCACGACCACCACCCGGCGAAGCGGCACCTGCGCATGCTCGCTGCGGATCTGGTGTTCACGATGCCGATCGTTGCTCCGATGGCGCGCAAGTCCGGCGCCACGCTGGCGTGCAACGAGGACGCCGAGCGGCTGATGAAGGCTGGCGAGCTGGTCGGTGTCTGGCCGGAAGGCTTCAAGGGGATCGGCAAGCCCTACCGCGAGCGCTACAAGCTGCAGCGGTTCGGTCGCGGCGGGTTCGTGTCGGCGGCGCTGCGGTCCGGCGTACCGATCATCCCGTGCTCGATCGTGGGCGCCGAGGAGATCTATCCGCTGGTCGGCAACATCCCGGCGGTCGCTCGCGCGCTGGGTCTACCGTACCTGCCGATCACGCCGTTCTTCCCGTGGCTGGGTCCGCTCGGCATGATCCCGCTGCCGTCGAAGTGGATCATCGAGTTCGGCGAGCCGATCGGGACCGACAAGATCGGGCCTGAGGGTGCCGACGACCCGATGCTGGTCTTCAACCTGACCGACCAGGTCCGCGAGGTCATCCAGCAGACCCTCTACAAGCTCCTGCTAGCCCGCAAGTCCGTCTTCTTCTAGGTTGTGAGGCGTGCGCCGCGCTGGGACGCGGCGCTTGGCTCACAACCGGCCAGCGCGCAGCGGGGGCGCACCTTGCCGCAGCGGTGATCGTCGGTGTCGGCGTTGCGCTTGCGATCTCGTTCGTCGCTGCAGTCTTGACGAGGCCTCACGGTCGTCTGGGGCACTGCTCATTCCGCCCGCTACGGCGTGGGACCATCCGGATCGTTCCGTGCGCTCCGTTCGCGGAGGCTGCGCTCGCGGCCGACGTTGTAGTTCCAGCCGTCGAGCAACCCGCCCAGGAACGGCCAACGGCGCCAGCGCGGGTCGGTGTCCCTGAGCCCGCTCCGGCGCCCCAGCTTGTATGCAATGCCGCCGGGCAGAACCCAGCCGACCGGACCCTCCATGATTCGGCGGTCACTGCGCCGTAGACGGTGCCAAAGCTTCATTTCGAGATGGTCACACGTCCGCGAGCCTCCCAAGCAATCGCGGAGCCCGCGAATGCGAATGTGGCAATGTGCGGGCCGTGCCGATGGAAGTGCTGTTTGCCGGCGTACGAGTTCGAGAGCTTCAGCGTGCGTCTGAGTGGTATGAGCGCTTGTTCGGGCGCGGGCCGGACATTGTCCCCAACGAGGACGAGGTCATGTGGCGCATCACTGACGGCGGTTGGCTGTATCTCGTCTGCGACGCCGCGCGCGCTGGCAACAGCCTGGTCACGATTTGTGTCACCCATCTCGAGGAGACGATCGCCGAGGTGACCGAGCGCGGTGTCACGTTCGGCGCTGTTGCGCCGGTCGGTGACGCCGGCCGGAAGGCGCGCTGTGAGGACCCGGACGGCAACTCGATCGAGCTCATCGAAGTGGCTCGCTAGTGCGCGGATGCGGCGAGACCAACTGTTTGGGCGTCTCCCGCGTGTTTTGCGGCCAAAAGGGTTGGTGTCGGCGAAGGGCTCGGGCGCGTTAGCGGCGGTTGCGCCTCATGCTCAGCCCGACGGCGATCCCGCCGGCGACCGCTCCGGCGCTCGCCGCCGCCGGTACGCCGATCCGGGCCGCCTTGCGGCCGGTCCGGAAGTCGCGAATCTCCCAGTCGTTCTCCTTCGCGATCCGCTTCAGGGTCGCGTCCGGGTTCACCGCGACCGGGTGGCCCACCAGCGAGAGCATCGGCAGGTCGTTGGCCGAGTCGGAGTACGCCGAGCACTGCGACAGGTCGAGGCCTTCCTTCTCGGCTAGCGCAGTGATCGCCTCCGCCTTGGCGGGACCGTGCAGCGGCTCACCGACCAGCCGCCCGGTGTAGATGCCGTCCTTGACCTCCGAGACGGTGCCGAGTGCGCCGGTCAGCCCGAGCCGGCGGGCAAGCAGCGAGGCGAGCTCCGCCGGGGCCGCGGTGACCAGCCACACCCGCTGACCGGCGTCGAGGTGCAGCTGCGCGAGCGCGCGGGTGCCCGACCAGATCTTGTCCGCCATCAGGTCGTCGTAGATCTCCTCGCCGAGCCCGACGACCTCCTCGACGCTGTGCCCGGCGACGAACCCGAGCGCCGCTTCCTTCGCCTGCTCCATGTGGGCCGGATCCTCGACGCCCTTGAGGCGGAACGCCACCTGCTTCCACGCGAAGGCAGCGAGATCGCGCCAGGTGAAGAAGTCACGCGCCGCGAGGCCACGGGCGAAGTGGTAGATCGACGCGCCCTGCATCATCGTGTTGTCGACGTCGAAGAAGCCGGCGGCCTTCGGATCCAGCGGCACGGTGAGCGAGGCCTCGACCTCCGCGGCCGCCGCCGATGCCATCCCCGCCTCGATGGCGCTCTGCCGGGAACGCGCTCGCGCCGCCATGCCGCAAGCGTAGGCGGATCGGGGCGTGTCGCAACGCAGAGGAGCCCCGACGTCAGCGACGCCGGGGCTCCTTTCGAGCTGAACTGCTAGTGCGACATCAGGCGGCGGCGGACCAGCACCGCGACGCCCAGGAGCGCCATCGCGAGCACGCCCAGCAGGCCCTCGTTGAGGCCGGTGTAGGGCAGCGTCTTCGGCGTGTTCTGCGGGTCGTGGAACACGACGACCTTCGACGGCTTGTCCTGCAGGGCCGCGGCCGAAGCCGACACGCCGTTGCCGAGGGTCACGGTCAGGAGGTGACCAACCGAGATGTTGTACGACGGCGCGGTCGCGGTAGCGCTCTTGCCGTCCTCGGACACGTGCGTCGAGCCCTGGGTCTCGCTGATCAGCGGGACGTTGCCGAGGATCTTCGAGGTGATCTGGTTGATCTCGCTCGACAGAGTCTTCAGCAGGCCGTTGACCTGCGAGGTGATCGCGGCCGGCAGGCCGAGCCCGTCGACGTTGCACAGGCTGATGCCGTCGGCGCCGACCTGAGCGCACAGCGCGTCAGCAGCGTTGACCTGGATCAGGGGCTTCGACGCCGACACCGTCGCCTTGGCGCCGCCGGCGATGCCGTTGGCGAACGCAGTCGCGGAGTTGTGGAACCCGTTGATCGACAGCAGGCCGCCCAGCACGTTGAGGTCGACCAGACCCATCGAGCTGTTCGAGGTGACGCCGTTCGCGGTCGGGGTGACGCTCTGGTTGGTCGAGTGCACGTCGATGCTCACCAGCGGCGTCGTGCCTAGGTTGTTGACCAGGTTCGTGACCTTGGTGAGCACCGCGTTGACGGTGTTGGTCACGGTGTTCACGGCGTCGCCGACGATCGGCGTGGTGGCGGTGACCTTCTGCAGCGTCGACAGCACCTGGTCGACCGTGCCCTGCAAGGTCGCCGTGAGGTGGGTCGAGTCGACCAGGTTCTGGATCTGGCTCACCGTCTGCGCGCCCAGCAGGTCGTTGCCGGAGGCGATGTTGGCGTGGATCGACTCCGCGCCGGAGCTCGTCGCATTCGTGCTCTTGACGAGGTTGGCGACCAGGTCACCGATCGACAGGTCGGCGAGCGGCTTCGCCGGGATGTCGAGCAGCGAGGTCTCCTGGTGGGCCAGACCGTTGAGCGCGACGTTCGCCGTGCGGTTGAGGTTGACGTGAAGCGTGTTCTGCAGCGCGTCGACCAGGCTGCCGGTGACGAGGCTGGCGGTCGCGTTGGAGATGGCTGACGTCGTACCCGCGAGGTGCAGCGGGTCGTGAACCGTCTTGCCCTCGAGGTGGATCAGGTTGAGGCTGAGCGGGTTGGGCAGCAGGGGGAGCTTGACCGGAAGGTCGATGCTCAAGCCGAGCGCATTCCCCTGAGCCGCGCCGGCGTAGTACGCCGGAGCCTTGGTCGTCGAGCTCGCAGCCGCCGCCGGTGTGGCGGCCACTGCCGCCAACGTCGTCGTGCTGGCAAGCGCAAGGACGCCGAGGGCAGCGCCTCGACGCGTTCTCATGCTGGGCATGCCATTACCTCCATGAAGGTCCGGCGGACCGGATGTGCGTGCGCGGCGACTGGGCGCCGCCACCCGTCACAACGACCGACCCGCTCACGGGTGACGCGCCGGGAACCGGCGCTTTTGCGCACAAAAAAGTCGCCCCGGCGCTGGGATGCCGGGGCGACGGTCGGGGAAGCGGCGCTCAGCCGCCAGTAAGCAGCTGCGCCAGGGAAGAGAGCAGCGGCACCGGGGTCAGCTCCGGCAGTGGCAGGACCTTGTTGGCGCTGCCGGACGGCAACGGCGGCAGGATGCCCTTCAGGGGGCCTGTCGCAGCGGGCTTGGGCGATGTCGCGGGAGACGAGCCCGTCGGCTTGCTTGCCGGACGCGTCCCGGTCGGATGCGTCGACGGGGTGGGGCTCGGCGCGAGGGTCGGCACCGGCGTGCTGGACGGGGCAGCGCCTGGAGCGCACTGCTGGCAGACGCCGATCGTCAGCGAGCGGACCTCTTGCGTGACTCCGGTCAGCAGGTTCGCGGAGTAGCTCGCCTCCTGGTGCAGCGACGCGGGCAGGGTCGAGCCGAGCACGGCGAGCTTGTCCGCCTGCCCCCGGGCGAACTTCACCAGGTCGGCAAGGGGCGTGACGTCGCCGGTTTTGCGGTAGTCCTGCACCAGGTCCGTGTTGGCTTGGCGTACCTCGTCGTCCATAGCCTTCAACGTCGAGGCGAGGTACGGCGAGCTGGCGGGCAGCCGGGAGGCCTCCGCGAGCCGGGTCTCGGCGAACTCGAGGTGACGCTGACCCTTCGCGGCTTCACCCGAGGTGACCCAGAGCTGGACCGCCTCAGTGGCGCGCTTGATGTCGTAGAACGGCGAGCCGGGAAGGGCCCTCGCGGCGGCGACACCGACCCCGGCGACCGAGGTGACGATGACGACCGACCCGATCAGCGTCGTGACCCGGCGGCTGATCTTGCGCACCGCGCTCTCCGCCGGCGGCGCCGACGCGGCCGCGACGAGCTGCTGGCGCATCGCGCGCTTGGTCGACTCCGACATCGGCGGCGGTGCGGCGACGGTCGCGGCATGCCGAAGCGCGGCGGCGATTTCCACGGCCGGCCGCATCCGCGGGTCTCCGCCGTCGAGGTAGTCCGGCGGGGAGTCGAGGTCGATGAGCTGCGCGAAGCGCTCGATGGTGTTCGTCACGCGACCAGGTCCTCCGGGAGCAGGCGGCCGAGAGCCTTGACCGCCCGGTACTGGAGCGCCTTCACGGCGCCTTCGTTCTTGCCGAGGATCGCGGCGGTCTCCGCGACCGAAAGGCCCTGCAGGAACCGCAGCACGATGCACTCCTGCTGGTCGTGACCCAGCCGGCGTACGGCGGCGAGCAGCGCGTCGTTGGTGATGCCGGCCAGCACCTCGTTCTCGGGCCCGTCCTCCTGGCGCTCCGCCCCGGCCTCGATCAAGTCGGCGGTGGAGTGCTCGAGCTTGTGGCGGCTGGACTTGTAGTGGTCGGCAATGAGATTGCGGGCGATCGTGACCAGCCAGGCGCCGAAGTCGCGCCCCTGCCAGGTGAACGACGAGATCCGGCGCAGGGCGCGCAGGAACGTCTCGCTGGTCAGGTCCTCTGCCAGCGCGTGGTTGTTCACCCGGTACGAGATGTAGCGGTGCACGAGGTCGGCGTAGGCGTCGTAGAGCTGGCCGAAGGCCTCGCCGTCGCCATCCTGGGCAGCCTTGACCGCGGCCATGACGCGGGCCTGCTCGTTGGTCGGCTCGGCGGGCGGTGACGGGCTCGGGATGCGCGGCGGCTCCTCGCTCGAGCTCCGGTGCAGGGTGCCGACCGCGTGGCTGGCGCGGGCAGGGGTGCGCGGCCGGGGGATCGAGCGGTAGGTGGCGCGTTCGCGGGCGCCCGCGAGGGGGTCGCGCTCGAGCGCGACGGCGAGCCGCAGCGCCGCCAGGCCGTCGTGCTCGGGGTGCCCGAGCCACCCGCCCCCGTACGCCTGCATGAGTGTCATGACACACCGGACGAAGCGGGCGAGACCATGGCGAATCCGGGCTATTTCTGACTAGTCACAGGCCGGCCGGCGGGTAGTCACCGGGCACTGCGCATAGGGTCGGAGGATGCCCGGCGTCGCGTCGAACCGGCCCGGCGCGCGGCCGCTGATCCGCCGCAGCGCGGCATCCGCGATCGCCGCTCGCCGGCACCGCGCCGCGCGGGTACGGCGTCGCCGGCGGCAGGTCATCGGCTGGCTCGTCCTCGCGGTGCTCGTGGGGCTGACCTGCTTCGCCGCCGGGCTCGTCGCGGCACCGCTCAACTACAACTTCCAGCCGGTTCCGCCGAAGTCGGTGCAGCTGCTCGACGTCAGCGGGCACGTGTTCGCGACGATCCATTCGCCGCAGATCGAGGACCCGGTGCCGGGCTCGAAGATCCCGGTCGTGATGCGAGAGGCGATCGTCGCGGCGGAGGACAAGAGCTTCTACTCCAACGCCGGCATCGACCCCATCGCTATCCTTCGCGCCGCCTGGCGGGACATCACCGGCGGCTCGCTGCAGGGTGGCTCCACCATCACCCAGCAGTACGTGAAGCAGGTCTACACCGGCGGGCAGCGCACCCCGCTGCGCAAGCTGCGCGAGGCGTCACTGGCGATCCGGCTCGAACGCCACCTGTCGAAGGCCGAGATCCTCACCCGCTACCTGAACACGCTTTACCTGGGCAACGGGGTTGCCGGCGTCGACGCCGCCAGCCGCTTCTACTTCGGTGTGCCGATCGACCGGATCGACATCGACTCGAAGGGCAGGGACGACCCGTCGCTCGGCTTGGCGCGTGCCGCGACGCTTGCTGGCATCGCACCCGCTCCTTCGGTGTGGAACCCGGTCAACGATCCGACGCAGGCCCGCGCCCGCGAGCTCTACGTGCTCAACCAGATGTTCAAGGCCGGGGACATCACCTCGCAGCAGGCGGGCGACGCCTACGGCACCGCGCTACCGAAGATCGTCGCGGCGCAGCAGCCCGACGCGCAGACCATCGCACCCGAGTTCCGCGACCTGGTGGCGCAGTCGATCTCCCACTACGGCGACTCGACGCTGTTCGAGTCGGGCGGCATGAAGGTCAAGACGACCTTGGACCTCAGCCTGCAGCAGGCCGCGGTGCAGGCCTTGCACGAGGTGCTCCCGAAGTCGAAGGGTCTCGACGCCGCCATCGCCGCGGTCGACCCGCGCAACGGGGACCTGCGCGCACTGACCGAGCAGAAGGCGGGTGGGTACGTCGAGAACGGCGAGGACGTCGCGGACCCGCCGCAGAGCGACATCACCCGGTCCTCGGGCTCGACCATCAAGCCCTTCACGCTCGCCGTCGCGCTCGAGCACGGGCACACCCTGACCGAGGGCCATTACGCGCCCGAGTGCATCCAGGTGGCGCCCGGGTATCGCCCGTGCAACTCGGAGGGCGGCGCCGGCTACTACAGCCTCCAGACCGCGCTCGTCGACTCCATCAACACCGTCTACGCGCCGCTGGGCGTGCAGGTCGGGCTGAACCGCGTAGTGCGGCTGGCGCGGCAAGCCGGCATGGCGATCGGCCACCTCGACTCGGGAAAGTACTGCGGCGTGCCGAAGGGCACGATCTGCCCGTCGTACGCGCTCGGCATCCCGGTCAGCCCGCTGTCGGAGGCGGACGCATACGGCACGTTCCTCGACCACGGGATCCACCACCCGGTGCGCAGCGTGCTCTCCGTCCGCACTCCCGCGCAGGGTGAGCTGTTCCGCGCGGCGGCGCACCCGGCCGGCACCCGGGTGATGCCTGCCACCATCGCCGACGAGGTCACGAACGTGATGGGCGACGTGGTGTCCTACGGCACCGGCGAGGCGGCCCGCCAGCCGTTCCCGATCTACGGCAAGACCGGTACGACGGACGACTACACCAACGCCTGGTTCACCGGCTGCACCCGAGCCGTGTGCATCACGGTCTGGATGGGCTACGACAAGCCCTACGAGAAGGTCCACGGAAGGTACGTCGCTCACGAGCTGCGCGACGCCTACGGGGCTCCGGTGTTCGGCGGCACCGTGCCCGCGGAGATCTTCTCCAGGATCTTCAGCGACTACCGCGCCCTCGACGCGCCGCCTGCCGCGATCGGCGCGTCGGCGTACCCGACCTATGCCCCGACCTATGCCCCGACGACGACCGCGCCGTCGGCCACCGCCAGCGCCAAGGCGACGCCGCCGGTCGGCCGCAAGCAGAGCCCGCCGGCTCCGTCGAGCGCGCCGAGCGAGCCGGCAACGGCCGCGCCGACGCGCACTGGCGGACCGCCCGCGCGCCGCTAGGTTTCGGCTGTGGCGGACGACGAGCTGGTCGCACTGATCTCGGGTGCCTTCGAGCCGGCAATGGCGATGCTCGACGCCCTGGACCTTGCCGACCTGCCGGTGGAACCCGACCTCGACCCCGGTCGCGCGCCGCGACCACAGGACGGTGCGTGATGACGCATCCGCAGGATCGCTCCCTCGTCGCCCAGGCGCGCGCGGTCGCCGACGGCGAGATCTCCGCCGCCGAGCTGCTCGACGCGACGCTCGAACGGGTCGAGGAGCGCAACCCGCGGCTCAATGCGGTCGCCGCGACCTTCCCCGACGAGTCGCGCGCGATGGCGGCGGCAGGTGTCGATGGGCCGCTGCGTGGCGTGCCGGTCACGGTCAAGGACATGTTCTCGTTGCCGTGGCGCGGGTTTCACAACGGCACCACCCGCGAGATCGGGCCGCGTGCCGCGAGCGGGGTGTTCCGCCGGCTGCGCGACGCCGGCGCAGTGGTCGTCGGCGTCGACAACCAGCACGAGCTCGGCTTCGGCACCACCGGCTTGGTGTCGGCGTACGGGCCGTCCGCCAACCCGTGGAACCCCGCGCACTGCACCGGCGGATCGTCCGGCGGATCTGCCGCGGTCGTCGCGGCATCGATGGTCGCCGGCTCGGTGGGCAGCGACAGTGGCGGCTCGACGCGGCTGCCGGCCGGCTGGTGCGGGGTGGTCGGCCTCAAGCTGACCTACGGCGCGCTGCCTTACGACGGCTACCCGGGGGCCAACTCGACGCTGTCGGCGCCTGGCGTGTTCGGCCGCGACAGCGCCGATGCCCGGCTGATGGCCGAGGCGCTGCTTGGACGTGCGCTGCCGCGTGGCGACGCCTCGCGGCTTCGGGTCGGACTCGTGCGCTCGCCGTTCTGGGAGGACGTCGACCCCGAGGTGGCGCAGTTGTGCGAGTCGGCGCTCGCCACCGCGGGCATGGCGGTCCGCGACGTCGACCTCGCGTACGCCGAGGTCAGCACGGCAGCCGGCGGGGTGCGCGCAAGCGTGGAGATGTCCGCGGTGGCGCCTGACTCGTTGTTGCCGGAGCTCGACGCGCTGACCCGCGGGATGATCGGCTACGCGAGGCAGATCCCCGCGGTCCGGCTGCTGCGCGCCGACCGGGTGAGGGCCCGGCTTCGCCGGGAGCTCGCGGCGGCCTTCGGGCACGTGGACGTCGTGGCCTGGCCCACCAACCCGGCGACGGCGCCCCCGATCGCGGCTCCGGTGATCCAGCTGCCGTCCGGCCCGGCCATGGCGGACCCGGCAAACCTGCGTCAAGCGGTGCTGGGCAATCTCGCCGGCGTACCCGGGATATCGGTTCCGGTCGGCCTGCACTCCACCGGCCTGCCGGTGGGGTTGCAGCTGCTCGCCCCGTGGTGCGCTGAGGCGACGTTGCTGGACGCGGCCGAGCACCTTCAGGCCGCGGTGAGGGTGCTTGCAAATGTGAAACACTCGGCTGGCAATGACGACTAGCGCTCGCAACCTGGCCGACCTCGTCCGCGCGGCTGCCGAGGCGACGCCCGACAAGCCCGCGCTGGTCGAGGGATCGGTGTCGATGAGCTGGGCCGAGCTCGACGCCCAGGTCGACCGGTGCGCGGCAGGGCTGCGCGCGGGTGCTCACGAGCCGGGGAGCCGGATCGGCGTTCTGCTGCCGAACTCGATCGATTTCGTGGTCGCCTATTTCGGCATCCTTCGCGGCGGCTTCGTCGTCGTACCTCTCAACACCGGTTACACCGCTCCGGAGCTCGCCTACCAGCTCGACAACGCCAGCGTCTCGACGGTGGTCACTGATGCAGCGCACCTCGACGTGGTCAACGAAGCGGCAGGTGAGATCCCGGCAGTGGTGGTCGACCGCGAGGACGGCGGCTGGCAGCAGCTGCTCGACGCAGGGGACGGCCAGCGGGTCGAGCCGACGACGGGCGGCGAGGACCTCGCGGCGTTGCTCTACACCTCCGGCACATCCGGCCGGCCACGCGGCGCGATGCTCAGCCACCGCGCGCTGCTCGCCAACCTCGACCAGCTCTCGCGGATCGACCCGCCGGTCGTCGCGAGCGAGGACCGCGTGCTGCTCGTGCTGCCGCTGTTCCACGTCTACGGGCTCAACGCAGGTCTCGGCATGGTCGCCCGCACCGGCGCAACCGGGATCCTTGCGGCCCGGTTCGACCCGGTCGAGACGCTGGCGCTGGTCCGCGAGGAGCAGGTGAGCGACCTGGTGGGCGCACCTCCGATGTATGTCGCCTGGTCGATGCTTCCCGATCTCGGCGACTCGCTGTCCTCGGTCCGGCTCGCGTCGTCCGGCGCCGCGCCGCTTCCGCCGTCCGTCCTCTCCGCCATCCTGGAGAGCAGCGGCCATCACATCTTCGAGGGGTACGGGCTGACCGAGACCGCGCCTGTCGTGACCACCACGCTGTGCAGCCAGGTCGCCAAGCCCGGCAGCGTCGGCCGGCCTCTGCCCGAGGTCGAGCTCCGCCTCACCTCCGCCGACGGCTACGACCTGGACGTCGACGAGGACGACCCGGAGTACGACCCCGGGGAGATCGTGGTGCGCGGCCCGAACCTGTTCTCCGGCTACTGGCCGGACGGGTCCGGCGGTCCCGATGCCGACGGCTGGTTCCGCACCGGCGACATCGGCTACCTCGACGCCGACGGCGACCTGTTCCTCGTCGACCGGGCTCGCGACCTGATCCTGGTCAGCGGCTTCAACGTCTACCCGAAGGAAGTCGAGGAGGCACTCGCGACTCACCCCGACGTCGCGGAGGTAGCCGTCATCGGTGTCCCGCATCCCTACACCGGCGAGACCGTGAAGGCGCTCGTCGTACGCCGCGACGGGGCCACCACGGACGCCGACGCGCTGATCGACTACGCCGCAACCCGGCTTGCCCGGTTCAAGTGCCCTACCGCGGTGGAGTTCGTGGAGGAGCTCCCGCACTCGCTGGCCGGAAAGGTCGCGCGCGGGCGGCTGCACGACGCTCCGCCGCTGACGGGATGAGGCGGTGACAGCCGCGACCGCCGAGATCGCCGAGCGGGTCGTCGTGGTGGTGAACCCCGGCTGTCATCTCTGCGAGGACGCGATGCGCGTGGTGGCGGAGGTCTGCGGCGAGCTCGGCGTCGGCTGGCGGCCGGTGGAGCTGGCAACCGTCGAGGAGCCGCTGCGTAGCCAGTGGCGGGAGCTGATCCCGGTCATCTTGGTCGACGGCGAAGTGCACGATGTGTTCCGCGCCGTACCTCGCCGCCTGCGCGAGGCCTTGTCCTCGACCTAGCTCGAGGCCTCGGCCTGGGCCAGCCACTCCTGCTGCGTCCTGAGCGACGCCTCGGTCTCCGCGACCAGCTTCTGATCCCCTGCCGCGCGGGCGCGCTCGAGCCGTGCCTCGAGCTTCCCGACGGACTCGCGCAGCCGGATCAGTACCGGTGACTCGGTGACGGCGACCTTGCGCCCGGCGCTCGCCGCGTCGCGGATGTTGCGCTCGATGTCGCCGAGCTCGCGCTCGAGCTTGTCCTTCTCGTCGCGGGGGACGTGGCCGATCTTCTCCCAGCGGTCGTGGATCGACTTGAGCCGTTTGCGGGCGCCCTCAGGGTCAGCCTTCGCGTCGAGCTTGCTGGCTTCCTCGATCAGCGCCCGCTTCGCCGCCAGGTTTGCGGACTGCTCCTCGTCGCGAACGCTGAACGCTTCCGAACGGCGGGCGAAGAACGCGTCCTGCGCGGCTTTGAACCGGGTCCACAGCTCGTCGTCGATCGCCCGGTTGGCGCGACCCGCGGCCTTCCAGTCGTTCATCAGCTCGCGGAACCGCTTCGCCGTGGCCGCCCACTCCGTGGAGCCAGCGAGCTTCTCGGCCTCGACCGCGATCTTGGTCTTGCGTTCCGCGGTCGCCTCGCGGGCGGCGTCCAGCTCGGCGAAGTGCGCGCGCCGGCGAGCGTCGAAGGATCGCCGGGCGGCGGCGAAGGACTCCCAGAGCGCGGAGTCGGTCTTGCGGTCGATCCGGATCGTCTTCCACTCCTCGACGATCGCCCGGAAGCGCTCGGTGGTCGCCTTCCAGCTCTGGCTCTTGGCGAGCTCCTCGGCCTCCGCGACCAGTGCTCGCTTGCGCTCGACGTTGGCCTCGGCGGCCTTCGCGCGCTCGGCGGCGCGCTCGGCCAGCCGCTCGTCGGTCTTCGCGAGGACGCCGTCCAGGCGCGCGGTCAGGCTGGCGAGGTCCCCGAGCGCGGCGGCGTCGGAGATCGTCGCGGCGAGCTTGGTGGCGGCGTCGCGGACCGCGGAAGGGTCGGCGGACGGCGAGGCGGCGCGGCCTTCGAGCAGTGCGACGTCGGCGGCGAGGTCGTTGTAGCGCTTCGTGTAGAAGGCGATGCCTTC
Organism: Mycobacteriales bacterium; assembly: GCA_035547515.1. Taxonomy (GTDB): domain Bacteria; phylum Actinomycetota; class Actinomycetes; order JAFAQI01; family JAFAQI01; genus DASZTV01. The sequence continues at coordinate 68,952 of DASZUS010000086.1, read as the reverse complement.
CTCGGGCGTGCCTGCCTGCCACGAGCCGATTAGCCGCTCGCCGTCCGCCGTACGGAGATAGACCGACCCGTCGGCGTCGATCCGGCCCCACTCGGTGCTCATCGGTCCCGATCCTAGGGAGAGCCGCGCAACCGGACGAACCGGGCGGGCCGCGCCAGGGTTCACAAACGCACAACCATTTTGTGCACGTGTTCACAATCGGGCTATGGTCCCGCTCGTGTCGGTGACTTCCCTGCCTTCGCGGTCGGCCCGCCGCGGGACGATCCCGGAGGCAACCGTCGCCCGGCTCCCGGTCTACCTGCGGGTGCTGACCGGCTTCGCCGAGAGTGGCGTCGCGACGGTGTCGTCGGAGACCCTGGCGCAGGCGGCGGGAGTCGGTCCGGCGAAGCTGCGCAAGGATCTGTCGCACCTCGGTTCCTACGGGACGCGCGGCGTCGGGTACGACGTGGAGTTCCTCGTCTACCAGATCTCGCGGGCACTCGGCCTCACGCAGCACTACAGCGTCGTCATTGTGGGCGTCGGCAACCTCGGACACGCCCTCGCGGGGTACGCCGGCTTCGGCAGCCGCGGGTTCGGCGTGGTCGCCCTGCTCGACGCCGACCCGGCACGCGTCGGCGAGACGATTGCCGGGATCGAGGTCCGCCACGTCGACGACCTCGAGGCGATCGTCGCCGAGCACGAGGTGTCGATCGGCGTGATCGCCACACCGGCTTCGGCCGCGCAGGACGTGTGCGACCGCCTGGTGGCGTGCGGCGTCACCAGCGTCCTTAACTTCGCGCCGGTCGTGCTGAACGTCCCCGAGCAGGTCGACGTGCGCAAGGTCGACCTCTCGATCGAGCTGCAGATCCTCGCCTTCCACGAGCAGCGCAAAGCTCTGGTCGGGACCGGCTCGTGAGCCTGCTTGCGGTTGGCCTCTCTCACCGGTCGACGCCGGTGGAGCTGCTGGAGCAGGTGGCGCTCGACAGCGATCAGATCACCAAGCTGCTCGCCGCCTTGGTCCGCGCCGACCACATCTCCGAGGCGCTGGTCCTCGCGACCTGCAACCGGCTGGAGGTGCACGCCGAGGTCGCGAAGTTCCACGGCGGGGTGAAGGAGATCGGCGAGCTGCTGTCGGCGGCGACCGGCGTCGAGCTCGACGTGCTGACCGACCACCTCTACGTCCACTACGAGGACCGCGCGGTGCAGCACGTCTTCGAAGTCGCCGCCGGGCTGGACTCGATGGTCGTCGGCGAGCAGCAGATCCTCGGCCAGCTGCGCCACGCCCTGACCCTCGGGCGCGAGGAGCGCACCGTCGGACGGGCGCTCGGGACCGTCGTCGACCACGCGATCCGAGTCGGCCGGCGCGCCCACAACGAGACCGGGATCGACCGAGCCGGCCGTTCCATCGTGTCCAGCGGCGTCGACCACGCAATCGCGTCGCTGGGCTCGCTGGCCGGCCGCCGCGCGGTCGTCATCGGCGCAGGCTCTATGAGCACCTTGGCGGCAACCGAGCTCGCGGCGCGCGGTGTCGGTGACGTCACGGTGGTCAACCGCACCCTGGCCCGCGCGGAGCGGCTCGCGGAGCAGGTCGGCGGCAAGGCGGTCCCGCTCGACGAGCTGGCCGCCGCGGTGGCGGCCTCCGACATCGTCGTCTCCTGCACCGGTGCGCTCGGCGTCGTCATCGGCGCGGCTGCGCTGGAGGGCCGCGGCGATCATCCGGTGTTCGTGCTCGACCTCGCCATGCCGCGCGATGTCGACCCGGCCGCGCATGGCCTTCCTGGCGTCACGGTCGTGGACCTCGACGTGCTCGGCGAGGCGCTCGAAGGCGCGCAGGTGATCCAGGAGGTCGAGGCGGTCCGCCGCATCGTCCACGACGAGGTCGGCGGCTACCTCGCTCGTCAGCGGGCCGATCGCGTCGCTCCGACAGTTGTTGCGCTGCGCGAGCGGGCACAGCAGGTCGTCGACGCCGAGATGGGCCGGCTGCTCGGACGCCTTCCCGATGCCGATGAGCGGACGGTCCGCGAGCTCCGGCAGACCGTCGAGCGGGTAGTCGACAAGCTGCTCCACGCACCGACGGTGAGGGTCAAGGAACTCGCCGAGGAGCCCGGCGGGGACTCCTACGCGGACGTGCTGCGCGAGCTGTTCGCGCTGAACCCCTCGGCGACCGAGGCCGTCGCCCGGGCTGCGGTCGTCGTCGAGGAAGAAGAGCCCGCGACGTGACCGCGACGACCACTGGCACCTTGCGCCTGGGCACCCGGCGCTCCGCGCTCGCGCTCGCACAGTCGGGTCTGGTCGCGCAGAGCCTGCGCGAAGCCGGGCACGTCGTCGAGCTCGTCGAGCTGAGTACGGCGGGTGACCGCTCCGGTGCTCCGGTCGCCGACCTCGGCACGGGCGTGTGGGTCAACGAGCTGCGCCGGGCTCTCACGGCCGGCGAGGTCGACCTTGCGGTGCACTCGCTCAAGGACCTCCCGACGTACCCAGCCGAGGATGTGGTGCTCGCCGCGGTTCCCCGCCGGGGTGATCCGCGCGACGCCCTCGTGGCGCGCGACGGGATGACTCTCGGCGAGCTTCCGGCCGGGGCGCGGGTCGGTACCGGCGCGCCTCGGCGTACCGCCCAGCTTCGGGCGCTCGGCTTCGGGCTGGAGGTCGTGCCGATCCGCGGCAACGTCGACACCCGGGTAGGCAAGGTGGCGGCCGGCGAGCTCGACGCGGTGGTCGTCGCGGTGGCGGGCCTCGACCGGCTGGGCCGTCGCGACGAGGCGACCGAGGTGATCGACCCGGTCCAGCTGTTGCCCGCGCCGGGACAGGGCGCGCTCGCGGTGGAGTGCCGCGCGGATGACGAGGAGCTTGCCGCCCAGCTTGCCGCGGCTCTCGACGACGCGACGAGCCGCGCTGCGGTCTGCGCCGAACGCGCGCTGCTCGCCCGCCTCGAGGCCGGTTGCTCGGCGCCGTTGGGGGCACTTGCCGACGTAGCGGTCGGCGACGAAGGAGAAGAGGAGATCTACCTGCGGGCGGTCGTCGCTGACCTGGACGGCACTCGCAGCATCCGGTTGTCCATCACCGGTGGCCTCGGCGAACCCGAGGACGTCGGCAATCGCCTGGCGGCGGTGCTGCTCGATGCAGGTGCCGCCGATCTGATCGGAGAGTCCAGAAAGTGACCACACGTACCAAGACCAAGTCCGGCGTCGTCGTCTTCATCGGCGCGGGGCCCGGCGACCCCGGGCTGCTCACGCTGCGCGCGGCCGACGTCCTCGGCGCGGTCGACACTGTCGCGGTTCACGACTCGATCCGCGACGTGGTGCTCCCGCGCTGCCGCGACGACGTCGAGGTCCTCGACGTGTCGGGCCTCGACAGCGCCGGCATCGGCAAGGCGCTAGCGGCGGCGGCGAAGGCGGGCAAGGACGTCGCGCGGGTCTTCGCGGGAGACCCGACCGTGCTGTGCCACTTCGCCGAGGAGGCCGACGCCGTGGTCAAGGCGAAGGTGGCCTTCGAGCTCGTGCCAGGCATCAGTGCGGCCTTCGCGGTGCCGGCGTACGCCGGTGTGCCGGTCTCGGACGCGAAGCACCGCTCGGTCCACGTGATCGACATCTCCGAGCACGCCGAGGAGCCGGACTGGGCAGCTCTCGCCGCGCCTCGGCAGACCTTGGTCCTCCTCAACGGCTCGCACAGCCTCGGCAAGGCGGCCGCAGCGCTGATCGAGCACGGCCTTCGCGGCGACACTCCGGTCGCCGTCACGGCCGCCGGTACGACGACGTCGCAGCACACCATCGTCTCGACGCTGGACACGGTCGAGCGCGACAGCGCGGTGCTCGACGGGATGTCGCTCGCAGTCGTCGGCGAGGTGGTCCGGCTGCGCGACAAGCTCTCGTGGTGGGAGAGCAAGCCGCTGTTCGGCTGGAAGGTGCTCGTGCCGCGGACCAAGGACCAGGCCGGGCCGCTCTCGGAGCGGCTGGTCTCCTACGGCGCGGTGCCGGTCGAGGTCCCGACCATCGCGGTCGAGCCGCCCCGCACGCCGCAGGCTGTCGACCGCGCGATCCGCGGGCTGGTGCAGGGCCGCTACGCGTGGGTGGCGTTGACGTCGGTCAACGCAGTGAAGGCGATCCGCGAGAAGATCGAAGAGCTCGGCCTCGACGCGCGGGCGCTTGCTGGAGTGAAGATCGCCTGCGTCGGGGAGCAGACCGCGGCGGCCGTGGTCGCGTGGGGCATCCGCCCGGACCTCGTCCCGTCCGGTGAGCAGTCGAGTGAGGGCTTGCTGGCGGACTGGCCGGAGTACGACCCGGGCTACGACGCCCTCGACCGGGTGCTCCTGCCTCGTGCGGACATCGCAACCGAGACCCTTGCCGCCGGCCTGCTCGAGCGCGGTTGGCAGATCGACGACGTGACGGCGTACCGGACCGTGCGGGCCGCGCCGCCGCCGGCGGAGACTCGCGAGGCGATCAAGGCAGGCGGCTTCGACGCGGTCGTCTTCACATCGTCGTCGACCGTGCGCAACCTGGTCGGCATCGCCGGCAAGCCGCACAGCTCGAGCGTCATCGCGGTGATCGGGCCGCAGACCGCCAAGGCGGCCGCGGAGCTCGGGCTGCGGGTCGACGTGACCGCGGCCTCTCCGTCCGCGACGGTGCTCGCGGATGCACTCGCGGCGTTCGGTCGTGAGCGCCGTGAGGCTGGCGAGGTCTACCCGCCGGGCAAGGCCAACAAGGCGAAGGTCGTCGCGAGGAACAAGCGCTCGCGATGACCCAGCCTGGCGCAGCGTTCCCGGCGTCGCGGCCTCGGCGGCTGCGGCGGACGGCCGCGCTGCGCCGGCTGGTCGCCTCCGTCGACGTAGCGCCATCGGACCTCGTGCTGCCGTTGTTCGTCAAGGAAGGCGTCGCGGAGCCGGTCGCGATCGGTTCGATGCCGGGGGTGGTGCAGCACACCCGCGACTCGCTGCGGAAGGCGGTGGTCGAAGCCGCGCAGGCCGGCGTCGGCGGGGTGATCCTGTTCGGCATCCCGGCCGAGAAGGATGCGCGCGGCAGCGCTGCGGACGACCCCGACGGTGTGGTGCAGGCCGCGCTACGCGACGTCGTCGCTGAGGTCGGGGACGCGCTCGTCGTCATGGCGGACCTGTGCCTGGACGAGTACACCGACCACGGCCACTGCGGGTTACTCACCGCCGACGGCGACGTCGACAACGACGCCACCCTGGAGCGCTACGCCTCGATCGCCCTCGCGCAGGCCGAGGCAGGAGTGCAGGTCGTCGGCCCGAGCGGGATGATGGACGGCCAGGTCGGCGCGATCCGCTCGGCGCTGGACGGCGCCGGCTTCGACAACGTCGCGATCATGGCCTACTCGGCGAAGTACGCCTCTGCTTTCTATGGGCCGTTCCGCGAGGCGGCCGAGTGCGCGCCGCAGTTCGGGGACCGCTCCTCCTACCAGCAGGACCCTGCCCGCTCGGCGCGTGAGGCGGTCGCGGAGGCGCGGCTCGACATCGCCGAGGGCGCAGACATCGTGATGGTGAAGCCCGCGATCGGATACCTCGACGTGGTGCGTGCGCTGGCGGAGTCGGTCGACGTACCGGTCGCGGCGTACAACGTGTCAGGGGAGTACGCGATGGTCGAGGCAGCCGCTGCGAACGGCTGGCTGGACCGGGACCGCGCCATCACCGAGATGGTGACCTCCATCAAGCGGGCCGGGGCGGGAATCGTGCTGACCTACTGGGCCACGGAGCTCGCGACCCGCCTTCGCTGAGTCGCGACCGCCGTCCGACGACCTTCTAGCGCACTCAGACGGCGGCGACGCGAGCGCTGGTTCCCTCGAGCAGCGCGGACAGGTCGCGCGGGTCGCTCGTGACGACGACGGCGTCCGGGATAGTTGCGGCAAAGGCGGCCACGGTGGCGTCCACCGCCGAGACCGAGCCCGGCTCGGCCAGGCTGCCCCGCAGACGCGCGCCGGTCCGGGCGTGTAGTTCGGTCACCGGGCGTACCTGGCAGAGCCTGAGCAGCTTGTTGGCTTGAAAGTCGCGGCGGTGGTCGCCGGTCAGCGCCTCGACGAGCACCACGGCGGGCACCTGCGGCGGCCACTCGCCTGCGCGCCGCATCTCGGCGAGGCGAGCGCGTTGAGTGGCGAGCGCGCTGACGCCGCCGCTGTCGAGCACGGCGGTCACGCGCTACGACGTCCTTGTCCCGGCTCCTTGCCGAAGACGCTTCACCCACTCCTGGGCCTCGGCGATGTCTTCCGTCGAGGGCGGTCCGAGCTCCTCGTCGAGCTCGGCGAGGTAGTCGTCGAGGGCCCGGATCTTCGACAGCCGGTCGAGCGCGTCCGCGACGGCTTCGGTCGCGAGTTTGGAGATGTTGAGGTCTGCTGCCTTGGCGTTCGCGACCAAGTCGTCGGGGATGGTGATGTTGACCCTCGCCATGCGCATAGCGTACGCATTGCTCGTCTTGCGGCGTCGACGGCGAGACGGCCGCTGGGGACGGTCAGTCGACGAGGGCTTGGTAGACGAGCTGGCGGAGCTCGCTGCGGATCGGGTACGTGCTCGAGGGCATCAGCTGGGTCATGAACACGACGGCGAGGTCCTCGGCCGGGTCGATCCAGAACGCGGTGCTCGCCATGCCGCCCCAGTAGAACTCGCCGGCGCTGCACATCACCTTGCTGGCGACCGGGTCCTCGGTCACGGCGAAGCCGAGGCCGAAGCCGACCCCGTCCGACCGGGTCTCGGCGAACAGGGGCCGGCCGAAGGACTCCAGGTCGGCGCCGCCAGGGAGGTGGTTCCGGCTCATGAAGCGGATGGTGCGCGGGGAGAGCAGGCGGGCGCCGTCCAGCTCGCCGCCGTTGAGCAGCATCTGGGAGAAGCGGGTGTAGTCGCGGCTGGTGGACACCAGGCCGCCGCCACCGGACAGCCACCGCGGAGCGCGCTTGAAGGCGTCGCCAAACAGGTCGAAGCGCACCTTCTCGGTTGCGCTGGGAGGCATCGCGTAGAGCGCGCAGAGCCGGTCAACATCGGCGTCGGGTACGAAGAAGCCGGTGTCGACCATGTCGAGCGGGCCGAAGATCCGCTCGGCGAAGAACGCGTCGAGGGTCTGGCCCGACCACAGCTCGACCAGCCGGCCGAGCACGTCCGTCGCGACCGAGTAGAGCCACTCGCTGCCCGGGTTGAACGCCAGCGGCAGGGCGGCCCATCCGGCGACGGCGCCAGCGAGGTCGAGCCCTTTCGGCACGCCGAACTCGAAACCGGCGTTGCGGTAGATCTCGTCGGTGACGTGGACCCGGTGGAAGCCGTAGGTCAGGCCCGCGGTGTGGGTGAGGATGTGCCAGACCCGGATCGGCTCGGTCGCCGGGACCGTGACGTGCTTGGCGGCGGAGCCCGCGACGTAGACCTGCGGGTTGGCGAACTCGGGGATCCACTTGCTGATCGGGTCGGTCAGCTCGAAGGCGCCTTCTTCGTAGAGCATCATCGCAGCGACCGAGGTGATCGGCTTCGACATCGAGTAGATCCGCCAGATGGTGTCGGTCTCGACCGGCCGTCCGGCCTCGAGGTCCGCCTGCCCGTACGACGACAGGTGCGCGATCTCCCCGCGGCGGGCGACCGCCAGCTGCCACCCGGCCAGCCGGCCGTCGTCGGCGTACCGCGCGAAGTGGCGGTCGATGCGTGCCAGCCGGTCGGCGTCGAAGCCCACGCGCGCCGGGTCGGTCGTCACCCCGAAATCAGCCATGGCAGCCAGCGTCCCACGGGCGCCGCAATCTCGCCTGCGAGGATGGGCACATGCCTTCCGACGCCTCGGCCGAGCTGTTCGCGCGCGCCCAGGAAGTGACGCCGGGAGGGGTCAACTCGCCGGTCCGGGCGTTTGGGGCGGTCGGCGGGACGCCCCGGTTCATGGTCCGCGGCGAGGGTCCGATGGTGTACGACGCGGACGGCAACTCTTATGTCGACCTGGTCTGCTCGTGGGGCCCGATGATCCTCGGTCACGCCCATCCCGCGGTGGTTGAGGCGGTCAGGCGCGCCGCCTCTTCAGGGCTGTCGTTCGGTGCTCCCACGCCGGGAGAGGTCGAGCTGGCCGAGCTGTTGTGCGAGCGGATTGCGCCGCTCGACCGGGTGCGGCTGGTGAACTCCGGCACCGAGGCGACGATGACCGCGGTGCGGTTGGCGCGCGGCGTGACCGGGCGTACCAAGGTCGTGAAGTTCGCCGGCTGCTACCACGGGCATGTCGACGCGCTGCTGGCGAGCGCGGGCAGCGGGGTGGTGACGTTCGGGCTGCCGGACACGCCCGGCGTCACCGGCGCAAGCGCGGCGGACACGGTCGTCCTGCCGTACAACGACGCGGCTGCGGTGCGGGCGGCGTTCGACGAGCTGGGCGGCGAGATCGCCTGCGTCATCGTCGAGGCCGCGGCGGCGAACATGGGCGTCGTCGCGCCGCGCGAGGGCTTCAACTCCCTGCTGCGCGAGCTGACCTCGAAGCACGGTGCGCTGCTGATCCTCGACGAGGTGCTCACCGGGTTCCGGGTCGGGCCGGCCGGCTGGTGGGGGCTCGAGGGCGTGACGCCGGACCTGTTCACGTTCGGCAAGGTGATGAGCGGCGGCTTGCCGGCGGCGGCGTTCGGCGGGCGTGCGGACGTGATGTCGGCGCTCGCTCCGGCCGGGCCGGTCTATCAAGCCGGGACGTTGTCGGGGAACCCGGTCGCCGTCGCTGCGGGTCTGGCGCAGCTGACGCACTGCACGCCGGAGGTCTATGCGGCGGTCGACGCCTCCTCCGCTCGGCTGTCGGCGGCGGTGTCCGCCGCGCTGACCGAGGCTGGTGTCGCCCACCGGGTCAACACCGCGGGCAACCTGTTCTCCGTGTTCTTCACCGACACGGACGTGGTCGACTTCGCTACCGCGAGCACAACATCGGCGAAGCGGTATGCGGCGTTCTTCCACACGATGCTCGACCGCGGCATCTACCTGCCGCCTTCGGCGTACGAGGCATGGTTCCTGAGCGCGGCACACGGCGACGCGGCGCTGGAGCGGGTCATCGACGCGTTGCCGGCTGCGGCCGCCGCGGCGGCGGAGGTCGCGCTGTGACGACTCGGACCGTCGTACACCTGCTGCGGCATGGCGAGGTCTACAACCCGACCGGCGTGCTCTACGGCCGGCTTCCGGGGTTCGTGCTGTCCGAGGCAGGCGAGCAGATGGCGCTGCAGGCGCGCGACGCGCTCGCAAGCCACGACGTCACCGTCGTACGGTCCTCGCCATTGGAGCGCGCGGTGCAGACCGCCGCGCCGACCGCCGAGCTGTTCGGGATCACACCGACGACCGACGAGCGGCTGATCGAAAGCGAGAACTTCTTCGAGGGCAAGACCTTCGGCGTCGGCGACGGGTCGCTTCGCCGACCCGCGGTGTGGCGGCATCTGTGGAACCCGTTCCGGCCGTCGTGGGGCGAGCCGTACATTGCTGTCGCGAAGCGGGTCGCGGCCGCGGTCGCGGATGCGCGGGAGGCGGCCGAGGGTCACGAGGCGGTGCTGGTCAGCCACCAGCTGCCGATCGAGGTTACGCGTCGCTACCTGCAGGGCGAGACGCTCTGGCACCGTCCGGACCGCCGGCAGTGCGCGCTCGCATCGCTGACCTCGATCGTCTACGACGGCGATCGCATCGCACGGATCGACTACTCCGAGCCGGCCGGAGCCACCGGCCGCAAGCGAGTCGGCGGCGCTTGAGCGAATGGGCCATTGCTGTGGCTATAGCGACAGTCATGGCCCATCCGCTCAGCACTAGGTGGCGGCCCGGTGCTCCTTCATGAGCTCGATCGAGTCGATGCCGATCGCGGCGCAGATCTGATCGATCTCGTACCAGTCGAGGCGCCGCTCGCCGGACTCGTACTTGCTCACGAAGGACTGCGGCTCACCGATCCGCTGGGCGATGTCGACCTGGCGAAGCCCGGCCCGCACGCGGTGCTCGCGCAGCAGCCGGGTCAGCGCGTCCTGGGCCGCGCTGTGGATCGCCTTGTCCATGGCTAAAGGACAAAGAGCAGCCTCCGATATCCCAAGAGCGGATATTCTCTAGACGCAAAGTCATTACGGATCCCAGGGGTGGGCGACCATTGGAGGTCGAGGGATTGCGCGGCATGGTGATTCGGGCCCGGCTCGACCAGCCTGGTTCGCGGTGAGCTCGGCCGCGGAGATGGCTGTCGCGGCGGTGGCAAAACCGACAACGCCGGCAGAGTTGGCCGCGGGGCCGGTGCTCGCCCTCGACCTTGATGTCATTACCGCCCGATACGAATCCCTCCGTGATGCACTCGGAGCCGAGCTCTTCTTCGCAATAAAGGCGAACGCGCACCCGGCAGTGATCCTCGCCTTGCGAAACGCCGGTTCGGGCTTCGACGTGGCATCGGCGCACGAGGCAGAGTTGGCCGCAAGGCTAGGTGTCGCACCCGCAAAGATGATCTTCAGTGCCCCGGTTCGAACGGATCGGGATCTTCAGGTCGCGCGGGATCTCGGCGTCGGACTGTACGTAGCGGACTCGCTCGATGAGGTCTCGCGCCTCCGTCGACTCGGTGCCCCTGTCGACGTTCTGCTTCGTCTCGCCGTCGATTCATTGGGAAGTCGTTGGTCCTTGTCGACCAAGTTCGGCGCCGCGATCGAGCACCTCCCGATGCTGGCAAATGTGGCGGCCGACGGCGGACTGCGGGTGCGTGGCGTTTCCTTCCACGTTGGGTCTCAAGCCGAGTCGCTCGGCGTGTGGGCGCGTGCTGTCCATCAGGCAGGCCGCGCGCTCGCCCAACTCGCGGCTGACGGTCACGACATCGCGATCTTGAACCTTGGCGGGGGTTTCCCGGTTCACTACGACAGAACGGTTCCCGCGGTGGGGGAGATCGCTGAGGAGATCAAACGCGCCGTCGCGGACCATGCGCCACAGGCGACGCGATTGCTGGCGGAACCTGGCAGATACCTGGTCGCCGAGGCCGGAGCCGTGCGCGCGACGGTGTTGTCGACCAGCATGCGCGGCGATCGGCGGTGGATCTACCTCAACGCCGGAAGCTTCAACGGCCTCTTCGAGGCGGGGCGTAATGGTGGGGCGTTGCCGCTGCCGATTCGTCTCGAGCGTCGACCAGCGTCCGACGAGGAGGTCCTAAGCGTCTTCGCGGGTTCCAGCTGCGACGGTGACGACGTCCTTGGCGAGGAGCGAGCGTTCGCCGCGGACGTCCACGCGGGGGACATGGTGACGATCGGAAACGCAGGCGCCTACAGCCTCAGCTATGTGACGCCGCTGTGTGGACTCGAGCCGATCAGAGTGATTGCGGATACGAGAGCGAGATCCGCTGACCTTGGCGACGGTCACAGCGCCCATCGATGTGTCGTCAGCGACCCTGGTTTCGCGGCTTGCATCGATCTGGAACGTGCCGTGTTCGAGGGTGTGGGCTTCCTCGGATCGGACGGAACGCTGGAGGAGTTCCGGGAGTACGACCAACAGTCGAGTTTTGTCATGCTCGAGAAGGACGGGATTCCAATCGCCTGTTTGCGGGAGATCCTGCCCGGGCCGCTACCCCTGAAGACACTGAAGGACTTCGCTATCTTCGCCGGCGCCAAGAGGTGGCTTGCGGAGGTCGGGCCTAGCCACATAACGGAGATCGGGACAGTTTCGACGTTGCCCCGAGCGCGCGGTGCGACCGCCGCCCAGCATTGTTACGCCGTCGCTTGGGCGAGCGCGATCGCGCGGGGCACTACGCACTGGGTGGCGAGTATCGATAGCGATCTGCTCGAGTACTTCCGGACCGTGTACGGATTCGACTTCGTCGACCTCGGGCCAGAGGAGGAATACTTCGGTTCGCCGACCACTCCGGTCGCGCTCGACCTGCGCGAGACGGAGAAAATCAGGGCGACTCATCCGGACATGGCGTCGTTGCTGGCCCGCGCTCCGGTATTGGACGGCCGGCTGGCCTGAGCAGGGCGCTGATCGCGCCTTCAGGCCGTCGGGCGACAATGGGGGGCCATGGTTTTCCGCCTTCCCCGAGTTCTCGTCGCCGGTCTTGCCGCACTCGCGGTGGCCGGTTGCTCGGGGGGCAGCGCCGTCAGCCAGGGCAACGTCGACGGCGATCTCGGGATCCAGGGCGGCGACGGCAACATCGTCGTCCTCGGCTCGCACCACTACCAGGTCGGTGACGTCAGCGGTACGACGCTGACCGGCGCCCACTTCGACCTGTCGAGCCTGCGCGGCAAGTACGTAGTCGTGAACTTCTGGGGCAGCTGGTGTGCCCCGTGTCATGCCGAGGAGCAGGGCTTCGTCCAGGCCGCGAAAGACTTCAGAAACAAGGGCGTCGCGTTCGTCGGAATCGATGAGCGCGAGAACTCACCGGCCGACGGACTGGCATTCGAGCAGCAGTACGGCGCGAGCTATCCGAGCATCTACGACAAGAACGAGACCTTGGCGCTCGAGTTCCCGCACGCGATCCCGGCGTCCACGCCGACCACGATCGTGATCGGGCCGACCGGCGACATCCTCGCCAAGGTCACCGGCGGCATCGAGTACACCGACCTCCGCACCCTCGTCCAGGACGCCCTCGCCGGGAAGCTGTCGGCGTGATCGTCCTCGCGAGTGCGAGCACCGCCTTCGAGCACGCTGCCTCAGGCAGCCTGATCCTGGCGATCCCGGTCGCGTTCCTCGCGGGCCTCGTTTCGTTCCTGTCCCCCTGCGTGCTGCCGCTGGTTCCTGCGTACCTCTCTTATGTCACCGGCCTGTCCGCCGCGGACCTCGCCGCCAGCACGCAGCGGGTTTCCGACGGCCCGGGTGCCACCGTGGCGATCGAAGCGAGACCGCGTACGCCGAGCCGGCTCCGCGGCCGGGTGCTCGTCGGCTCGATGCTGTTCGTGGCCGGCTTCTCGTCGGTGTTCATCTTGTTCGGGACCTTCTTCGGCGCGGCCGGCGCACACCTCGACCAGCACGCGACGCTGGTCGACCGGGTCGCGGGCGCAATCGCGATCGTCATGGGTCTCGCCTTCATGGGATGGCTGCCGGGCTTCCAGCGCGAGTGGCGATTCAACCGGCTGCCGATGCTCGGCATCGCCGGCGCTCCGCTGCTCGGCCTCGCCTTCGGGGTCGGTTGGACCCCGTGCACGGGTCCGACCCTTGGCGTCGTACTCAGCCTCGCGGGCGACCCCAACACTGCAACCGCCGGGCGGGGCGCCCTGCTGACCGCTGTCTACTGCGCGGGTCTGGGCCTGCCGTTCATCGTCGCGGGCCTTGCGTTCCGCAAGGCACTCGGCGCGTTCGCGGTCGTCAAGCGGCACTACGCCGTCGTCGTACGCGGGGGCGGTCTGCTGCTCGTCGCGGTCGGCATCCTGCTGGTCACCGGAGAGTGGACCACTCTGTCCAACCACGTCCGCGACTGGTTCCCTAGCTACACGGCTCCGGTGTGATGTCGACCACCACTGAGCCGGCTGAGGTCACCAACGACGAGCTGACGCCGCTGTCGACCGCTCCCGCGCCGGTCCCGGACAGCCGGCCGCGCGGCGTCCTCGCCACCGGGCGCCGGTTGTGGCGGCAGCTGACCAGCATGCGTACGGCGCTGCTGCTGCTCACCCTGCTGGCACTCGGCGCGATCCCCGGGACCTTCATCCCACAAACCGGTCTCGACCCGGTGAAGGTCGACAACTTCCTCAAGAACCACCCGCACCTCGGGCCCTTGATGCGGCACCTCTCGCTGTTCAACGTCTTCGGGGCGCCGTGGTTCGCCGCGATCTACCTGCTGCTGTTCATCTCGCTGATCGGCTGCCTGGTCCCGCGGATCCGGCTGCACGCGGCGGCGCTGCGGCGCCGTGCCCCAGACGCCCCGCGCCACCTGATGCGGCTGCCTGCCTCGACGAAGTGGGAAAGCGAGTCGACACCGGGGGAGGTCGCCGCGCAGGCCTACCGCGTGCTGCGCCGCTCACGCTGGCGCGTCGACCTGCGCGACGAGGCCAACGGCGTCACCACCGTCGCGGCCGAGAAGGGATACCTGCGGGAGACCGGCAACCTGGTCTTCCACGTCTCCCTCGTCGTACTTCTCCTCGGTATCGCGGCGACCGGTCTCTACGGCTTCAAGGGAACCGTCCTCGTGACGGAGGGCGGCAGCTTCGCCGACGCCCGCGCCTTCTACGACGTGTTCGAGCCGTCCCGGTTGTTCAGCGACTCACAGCTCGCGCCGTTCTCGTTCACCCTCGACAAGTTCACCGCCGCCTACCAGTCCAACGGCGAGCCCACGGCTTTCAACGCGCGCATCCACTACAAGAGCTCGCCGAGCGCGCCGAGCAAGCCCTACGACATCGAGGTCAACCACCCCCTCGACGTCGACGGCGCGAAGGTGTTCCTGGTCGGCCACGGCTACTCGTTGAACATCAGCGTGACCAACGCAGCAGGCAAGACGGTGTACGCCGGGGACACGCCGTTCCTGCCCGACGACTCGGAGTTCACCTCGCACGGCGTGGTGAAGGTCCCCGACCTGGGCGGCGGCCAGCAGCTCGGGCTGACCGGGTTCTTCTACCCCACCCAGGGCTATGCAGCGAACGGCGCAGTGACGTCGGTCTATCCGGGCTTGGAGCGACCGGTGCTCTCGCTCGCCGCGTGGTCGGGCAACCTCGGGCTGAACACCGGCATCCCGCAGTCGGTCTACTCCCTCAACGTGGCCGCGCTGAAGAACATCGGCGTGACGCAGCTCTCACCCGGCAAGAGCTGGCACCTCAAGGACGGGGCGACGGTGACCTTCCACGGGGTCCACCAGTGGGCGACGTTCCAGGTGGCGCACGAGCCGGGCAAGCGCACGCTGCTGGCCGGCGCGATCCTCGTGATCGCCGGGCTGCTCGCCTCCCTGCGGGTACGCCGGCGCCGGTTCTGGCTGCGTGCCGTCCCGGCCGCGGACGGTGATCCGGACGGGCGTACGGTTGTCATGGCGGCGGGGCTCGCCCGCAGTGATGCCGAAGGCTTCAGCGGCGAGCTCGAAGATCTGGTCGGTCGGATCGCCGGCGAAGCACCGGGGGCTGCATCGGGCAATACCGAGTCCGGCAACACCGCGTCCGGCAACACCGCGTCGACCGAGGAGGACTGAGGAGTGCAGCCGAACCTCCACCTCGCGCACATCTCCGACGTGCTGCTGACGTGGGCCGTGTTCGCCTACGCGTTCGCGATGTTCGGGTACGCCGCCGAGTTCGCCGCCGGCCGCCGGGCTGAGGCTCGAGGCGGGGGAGCCGAGGCCGTCAAGCAGGGCACCCGCCGCGCGGAGCTGGTCGGCCGCGGTGCGGTCGTCCTCACCGTCGCAGGCTGGTGCTTCCACCTCTCGTCGGTCATCAGCCGCGGCGCTGCCGTGCACCGCGTGCCGTGGGGAAACATGTACGAGTTCTCGTGCATGGTCACCCTGGTCGCGGTGACGATCTACCTCTTCCTGCTGGCCCAGCCCAAGCTGCGCGGCGCGATCGGGCGGACCCGCCGTACGACGGAGTCGGTGCGCTGCCTCGGCGCGTTCCTGATGGCACCGGTCGTCCTCTACCTGGGCCTGGCCGGCACCATCCTCTACGCCGCGCCGGGCCCGCTGGTGCCGGCGCTGAACTCGTACTGGATCAAGATCCACGTGGTTGCCGCGATCACCGCGACGGGTGCCTTCATGGTCTCCGGCGTGGTGACGATCCTCTACCTGCTCAAGGAGCGCTACGAGCGCGGAAAGCCGCCGCTGCACGTCTCCTTCCTGGCGCGGCTGCGTTCTCCGCTGAGCCCGGAGCAGGTCAGCCTCGGCCCGGGCACTGCCGCCGCGGTCGAGATGACCTCGGCGCGCGGTGGCCTGATGCGGGCGCTGCCCCCGGCGGCCTCGCTGGACCGGCTGGCCTACCGGGTGATCACCTTCGCGTTTCCGGTCTGGACCTTTGCGATCATCGCCGGCGCGATCTGGGCCGAGCAGGCGTGGAGCCGGTACTGGGGCTGGGATCCCAAGGAGACCTGGTCGTTCATCACCTGGCTCGGCTATGCGGCGTACCTGCACGCGCGCGCCACCGCCGGCTGGCGGGGACGCCGGGCCGCCACCCTCTCGCTGATCGCGTTCGGCTGCCTGATGGTCGACTACTACGTCGTCAACACGGTGATCACCGGCCTGCACAGCTACGCCGGCATCTCCTAACCCGCCGAGCCCAACGCAGGTGGCGTAACTCGCGGCGTGTTGCGCCACCTACGTAGGGCTCGGCGCGACATGTGGACGAGCGCTGCGGGGCCTCGCGCTGCTGAGCCAACCTGCTCGGCATGCCTTTTCCACGTGTGCCTGACGCGTTGTGCCACTGCCCGTTCACCCTTGCCGAGGCGCTTGCCAACGGCGTGACCAAGTCGGCGCTGCGCGGGCCCGAATGGCGCCACGTCTTCCGCGACGTCTGGGTCCACATCTGCGTCGAGGACACCTTGGCGATGAGGATCGAAGCGGCCAAGCTCGTCCTCGGAGATGGCGGGTTCCTGTGCGGCTTGACGGCCGCGTGGATCTACGGCGTCGACGGGCAGGATCGTCGTGGCCGGCTGGTGTGGATGGGCCGGCGTACCGGTGACTGGCGCCGTGTCCGCACCGGGTGCCTGGTCCGGGAGGTGACCGTCGAGGACACCGACCTCACGATCGTCGACGAAGCGGCGATCACCACGCCGGTGCGGACGGCCTTCGACTGTGCCCGGTGGCTGTCGCTGACCGAGGCAGTCGTGGTCGTCGATGCGTTGACCCACCTCGGGCTGACCACGCCCGAGGCGTTCGCGTCGTACGTCCGCTCGCATCGCAGGCTTCGAGGTGTGCGGCAGGCCGACCGGGTCGCCGAGCTCGTCGAACCGCTGAGCGAGTCCCCGATGGAGTCCCGCTTGCGGGTGCTGCTGATCAGCTCAGGCTTCGAGCGACCGGTCGCGCAGCACGTCATCAGGGACCGCGCTGGCAAGTTCGTCGCGAGGGCGGATCTCGCCTATCCGGATCAGCGCGTGATCGTCGAGTACGACGGGGCGCAGCACTTTTCACAGCGCCGCGCCGACGACCGGCGTCGCGACGCGATGCGGGCACTCGGGTGGACGGTGCTCGTGGCCAGCCGTGAGGACTACTACAACAAGCCGCAGGCCTTCCTGGCGCAGGTTCGTCGGGCCCTCGCGGCAGCCGCCTGACTCGTCGAGCCCTACCTAGGTGGCGCAACACGCCGAGAGCTACGCCACCTGCGTTGGGCTCGGCGGGGGCGGTACCGCTACGCGGTGGGGGCGGCTTCCTCTGCGGACCGCTGAGCGGGGGCTGCCGGTACGGCGGGCGCTGCCTTCGCGCCGTCCTGGCGGAGCAGGTCGCGGATCTCTGACTCGCGAAAGCGCCGGTGCCCACCGGGCGTGCGGATGCTGTTGATCCGGCCAGCCGCCGCCCACCGGGTCACGGTCTTCGGGTCGACGCGGAACAGGCTCGCGACCTCCCCAGGCGTCAGCAGTCTGTCGCGCGCTTCCACGGCCGAGTCCCTCCCCACCCGCTCTCGAGCCGGATGCACCGAGATGGCTGCATTGTCCCATTTCTCCCAGTTCTTGTCAGGCCGCCGTACCCTCGCTCGTGTGGAGCAGCAGTCGAGCGGTGCGAGGGCCGTGCTCGTCTACAACCTGCTCCGGCTCGGACTGCTCGCCGCATGCCTGGTCATCGGCTACTTCGCCGGGCTGCGCGGCCTCTACCTGATCGCCGCCGCCCTGCTCGTCTCGGGCGTCCTCAGCTGGTTCCTGCTCGCGAAGCAGCGGCTCAACATGGCCGCCGCGATCGAGCGGACCGTCGAGCGCGGCCGCACGAAGCTGGCCGAGCGCACCGCTGCCGAGGACGAGTACGCCGACCAGGTCCACAGCGCGTCAGCCCAGCCGGCCGACGAAGCCAAGCAGCCCTAGCGCCGATGCCCCGGGCACAGCTCGACCGGCAGCCCCGCGATGTCGCGCGGATGTTCGACGCGGTCGCCGACAACTACGACCGCATGAACGCGGTGATGACCGGCGGCCAGGAGCGGCGGTGGCGGCGCATCGTCGCCGACACGCTGGCGATCGGGCCGGCCGACGTCGTACTCGACCTTGCCGCGGGCACCGGCGCGAGCTCGGCCAGTCTGCAAGCGCGGGGAGCGACCGTCGTCGCCTGTGACTTCTCGCAGGGGATGCTCGCGGTGGGCCGCCGGCGCAACCAGACGATGTGCTTCGTCGCGGGCGACGCGTTGCGGCTGCCGTTCGCGGACGAGTCGTTCACCGCGGTGACCATCTCCTTCGGCCTGCGCAACGTGGCTGACGTGGATGCGGCCCTGTCCGAGCTCGCCCGCGTCACCCGGCCCGGCGGGCGGATCGCGGTCCTCGAGACCAGTGCGCCGCGCCGCCAGCCGATGCGCGCCGGGCACCACTTCTACGTCCGTCACGTGATGCCCCGCCTGGCTCGTCTCGTCGCCAGCAACAGCGAGGCCTATGACTACCTCGCCGAGAGCGTGCGGGCCTGGCCTGGTCCCGAGGCGCTCGCCGCGCGCATCGCGGCGGCCGGCTGGGAGCGGGTCACCTGGCGGCAGATGCTTCTTGGCGCGGTCGCCCTCCACACCGGATCGAGGCCTCGATAGGATCGCTGAAGCGGCATGTGAACGGTTTCACGAGCAACGGTTTCACGAGCAGAGTCTTAATGCAGCAGCGCTGTTGAAGGGCAGAGATCGGCGTGACAAGCCACGAGTACGACGCGGACGTCGTCGTCGTCGGCGCTGGTCCCGGCGGCTCCACTGCGGCGTACTGGCTGGCGCAGGCCGGCCTGTCCGTCATCGCATGTGAGAAGACCAAGTTCCCGCGCGAGAAGGTCTGCGGCGACGGC
This sequence comes from Mycobacteriales bacterium, assembly GCA_035547515.1. GTDB lineage: Bacteria > Actinomycetota > Actinomycetes > JAFAQI01 > JAFAQI01 > DASZTV01. The sequence continues at coordinate 50,200 of DASZUS010000086.1, read as the reverse complement.
TTGACCCCGCGCGCGGTCAAGCAACTCGTGGCGATGGGCATCGACACCTCGCGTGAGGCCGGCTGGCTGGCCAACCACGGCCTACGGATCATGGGCGGCGGCATGCGCCTGGAGATGCCGTGGCCGGATCTCGCGGCGTACCCGTCCTACGGCCTGGTCCGCCAGCGGCAGGACTTCGACGACATGCTCGCCCGTACGGCGCAGAAGGCCGGCGCGCAGATCCACGAGCTCACCACCGTCACCGACCCGGTCCGCGACGAGCGGACCGGCCGGATCGAGGGCGTCACGACCAAGGATGGCAGGACCTTCCGCGCGCCGATCACAGTGGTGGCGGACGGCAACAGCACCCGGTTCTCCATCGCGCTGAACCGACAGCGCCGCGAGGACCGCCCGATGGGCGTGGCCTACCGCCGCTACTACAAGAGCCCCCGTCACGACGACGACTGGCTGGAGTCGTGGCTGGAGCTTTGGGACGGCCAGCCCGGCAAGGGCCGGCTGCTGCCCGGCTACGGGTGGATCTTCGGGATGGGCGACGGTACGTCGAACGTCGGCCTCGGCATCCTCAACACCTCCGACGCGTTCGGCCAGACCGACTACCGGGACCTGCTCGACCGCTGGGTCTCGGCACTGCCCGAGGAGTGGGGCTTCACCCCCGAGAACGCCACCGGGCCGATCCGCGGCGCCGCGCTGCCGATGGGCTTCAACCGCAAGCCGCACTACGCCGACGGCGCGCTGCTGGTCGGTGACGCCGGCGGCATGGTCAACCCGATGAACGGCGAGGGCATCGCCTACGCGATGGAGTCCGGCCGGCTGGCCGCTGAGGTCGTCGCGATGGCGCTCGCCGAGCCGCCGGGTCCGCGTCGCGAGCGGATCCTCGAGGGCTACCCGAAGGCGCTCGACGCGACCTACGGCGGCTACTACACGCTCGGCCGGTACTTCGTCCGTGCGATCGGGCATCCCTCCGTCATGAAGCTGTGCACCCGTCACGGGTTGCCGCACCCGACGCTGATGAAGTTCTGCCTGAAGCTGCTCGCGAACCTCACCGACCCGACCGACGGCGATGCGATGGACCGCATCATCAACGGCCTGACGCGCATCGCACCGGCCGCCTGAAGTGGCCGAGATGCCCAGACCTAGACTTTCGACGGTTGTCGACGGCTTGGTGCGACGGAGCTCGAGGGGAGAAGGAGAGCGATGATCCCGATTCTCATCCTCGCCGCGATCGGCGCGGGCTTCGCGATCTTCTCTGTGATCATGGGCGCGCTCACCGGCCCGAAGCGCTTCAACAAAGCCAAGCTCGAGTCCTACGAGTGCGGTATCGAGCCGAGCCCGCAGGCCTTCCGCGGCCACCGCTTCCCGGTGAAGTACTACCTGACGGCGATGCTGTTCATCGTCTTCGACATCGAGATCATCTTCTTGTATCCGTGGGCCGTCGCCTTCAACTCCCTCGGCATGTTCGGCCTGGTCGAGATGATCCTGTTCATCCTCTCCGTCTTCGTCGTGTACGCCTACGTCTGGCGGCGCGGCGGGCTCGAGTGGGACTGACGGGCGGACGGTCTAGCCATGGGTATCGAAGAGAAGCTCCTGCCGGAAGGCGTGCTGCTCACCACCGTCTCGAAGATCCTCAATACCGCACGCAAGAACTCGGTGTGGCCCGCACAGTTCGGCCTCGCCTGCTGCGCGATCGAGATGATGGCCGTCGGCGGGCCGCGTTTCGACATCGCGCGCTTCGGCATGGAGCGCTTCTCGGCGTCGCCGCGCCAGGCCGATCTGATGATCGTCGCCGGCCGGGTCTCGCAGAAGATGGCCCCGGTCCTGCGCCAGATCTACGACCAGATGTCCGAGCCCAAGTGGGTCCTGGCAATGGGCGTCTGCGCCAGCAGCGGCGGAATGTTCAACAACTACGCGGTCGTGCAGGGTGTCGACCACGTCGTGCCGGTGGACATGTACCTGCCGGGCTGCCCGCCACGGCCCGAGATGCTGCTCGACGCGATCCTCAAGCTGCACGACAAGATCAAGACCGGCCCCCTGTCCGGCAAGCTCGACTACACCGCGATCGACGACTCGCCGTACGAGAAGCCGATCGAGCGCGACACCCGGCGTTCGAAGAGCCTGCCGGTCGACGTCGAGATCACGCCCTACGCCAACGCGGCGCCGCTGCCCGGAGAGCGCCCGTGACCGAGGACGCGGGGACCCGCCGTGACATGTTCGGCGCCTCGGGCTTCGGCGACACATCGGGCTTCGGTGGCCTCGTCGTCCGTGCCACGCACGTCGTCTCCACTCCGAAGCCGTACGGCGAGTGGTTCGACGCCGCGACCTCCGCGCTGGAGGCTGCCTACCCCGACTTCGCGGGTGCCATCGAGGCCGTCGTCGTACACCGTGGCGAGCTCACCCTCCACGTCAAGCGCGAGGCGATCGTCGACGTCTGCCGCACGCTGCGCGACGAGCCGGCGCTGCGCTTCGAGATGTGCTCGGGCGTCTCAGGCGTCGACTACATCAATGACCCGACCGGGCGCCGGTTGCACGCGGTCTACCACCTGCTGTCGATGACCTACCGCCGCCGGATCCGCCTGGAGGTGTCAGTCACCGTCGAGGACCCGCACGTGCCGAGCATCACCGCGGTCTACCCCACCGCGAACTGGCACGAGCGCGAAGCCTGGGACTTCTTCGGCATCGTCTTCGATGGCCATCCCTCGCTGACACGCATCGAGATGCCCGACGACTGGCCCGGGCACCCGCAGCGCAAGGACTACCCGCTCGGCGGGGTGCCCGTGGAGTACAAGGGCGCGACGGTCCCGCCCCCGGACGAGCGGAGGTCTTACGCATGAGCGAGACCACCGACCAGGTCTACGAGAGCACCTACGACACGAGTGACCCGTACGGCGGCAACTCCCCTGAGGGCGAGGGTCGCGTCTTCACCGTCGGCGGCGGTGACTGGGACGACGTCGTCGAGGCGATCGACCCCAACGAGTCCGAGCGGATCGTCGTCAACATGGGACCGCAGCACCCCTCGACCCACGGGGTGCTTCGCCTGGTGCTCGAGCTCGAGGGCGAGACGGTGCAGCAGATCCGGCCGGTCATCGGCTACCTGCACACCGGCATCGAGAAGAACATGGAGTACCGCAACTGGACCCAGGCGGTCACGTTTATCACGCGGTGCGACTACCTCTCACCGCTGTTCAACGAGACGACGTACTGCCTGGGCGTCGAGCGGCTGCTCGGCATCGAGGACCAGATCCCCGAGCGCGTCAAGGTGCTGCGCGTCCTCGTGCTCGAGCTGCAGCGGATTTCCTCACACCTGGTCTGGCTGGCGACCGGCGGCATGGAGATCGGCGCCATCACGATGATGCTGCTCGGCTTCCGCGAGCGCGAGAAGATCCTGCTGATCCTCGAGATGATCACCGGCCTGCGGATGAACCACGCGTACGTCCGTCCCGGTGGGGTCGCACAGGACCTCCCGGCGGGTGCCGTCGACGCGATCCGCGAGTTCATCCCTGACATGTACCGGCGGATCGACGAGTACGAGGACCTGCTCTCGGCCAACCCGATCTGGCTCGCCCGGCTCTCCGGGGTCGGCTACCTCGACACCTCGTCCTGCATGCAGCTCGGCGTCACCGGTCCGCTGCTGCGTGCGTCGGGACTGGCATGGGACCTCCGCAAGGAGATGCCCTACCTCGACTACGAGACCTACGACTTCAACGTCGTGACCGAGACCGCGGGTGACTGCTACGCGCGCTACCTCGTCCGGATCAACGAGATGCGCGAGTCGCTGAAGATCATCGAGCAGGCGCTCGACCGGCTCCGGCCGGGCCCGACGATGGTCGAGGACAAGAAGATCGCCTGGCCGGCGCAGCTGGCGCTCGGCTCCGACGGTCTCGGTAACTCCCTCGACCACATCCGCACCATCATGGGTACGTCGATGGAAGCGCTGATCCATCACTTCAAGCTCGTCACAGAGGGCTTCCGGGTGCCGGCCGGTCAGGCGTACGTCCCGATCGAATCCCCTCGCGGAGAGCTCGGTGCGCACGTCGTCTCCGACGGCGGGACGCGGCCCTTCCGCGTGCACCTGCGCGACCCAAGCTTCGTCAACCTGCAAGCGGTACCGGCGGTGTCCGAGGGCGGCATGATCTCCGACGTCGTCGCCGCGGTCGCCAGCATCGATCCGGTCATGGGTGGAGTAGACCGCTAATGGCATTGTCGGCACAGACGCGAGAGCTTGCCCAGCAGCTCATCGCGCGTTATCCCAGGCCGCGCTCCGCGCTGCTTCCGATGCTGCACCTCGTGCAGAGCGAAGAGGGCTACGTCACCCCGGAGGGCATCGGGCTGTGCGCGGACCTGCTCGGCCTGACCAAGGCAGAGGTCGGTGCGGTCGCGACGTTCTACACGATGTACAAGCGCAAGCCCGTCGGCGACTACCACGTCGGCGTCTGCACCAACACGCTGTGCGCAGTCATGGGCGGCGATGCGATCTACGCCGCGCTGAAGGAGCACACCGGCATCACGGCGCAGAACGGCGTGACCGAGGACGGCAAGGTCTCGCTGGAGCACATCGAGTGCAACGCGGCCTGCGACTTCGCGCCGGTGATGATGGTCAACTGGGAGTTCTTCGACAACCAGACGCCGGAGTCCGCGCGCCAGATCGTCGACGACCTCCGCGCCGGCAAGCCGGTCGCCCCGACGCGTGGCGCGTCACAGGTCGTGACCTGGAAGGAAGCCGAGCGGGTTCTCGCCGGCTTCAACGACGGCCGCGCCGATGAGGGCGTCGCTGCCGGTCCGGCAACCCTTGCCGGCCTCGAGCTCGCCCGCGAGCGGGGTGAGAAGGCATGAAGCTGACCCCGGTCCTGTCGGACAACTGGGACAAGGACAAGCCCTGGACCCTCGCCGGCTACGGCGGCGACTACAAGGCTGCGCGCAAGGCGCTGGCGATGGAGCCCGACGCGGTCATCAACCTCGTCAAGGAGTCGGGCCTGCGCGGCCGTGGCGGCGCCGGATTCCCGACGGGCAACAAGTGGAGCTTCATCCCGCAGGGTGACGGCAAGCCGCACTACCTCGTCGTCAACGCCGACGAGTCCGAGCCGGGCACCTGCAAGGACATCCCGCTGATGCTCGCCAACCCGCACGTGCTCGTCGAAGGCGTGGTCATCACGTGCTTCGCGATCCGCGCGAACCAGGCGTTCATCTACGTGCGCGGCGAGGTCCTTCACGTCATACGCCGGCTGCAGGCCGCGGTCGCCGAGGCGAAGGCCGCCGGCCTGCTCGGCAGCAACATCTTCGGCAGCGGCTTCGACCTCGACGTGGTCGTGCACGCCGGGGCCGGTGCCTACATCTGCGGCGAGGAGACGGCGCTGCTCGACTCGCTCGAGGGCTACCGCGGCCAGCCTCGGCTGCGCCCGCCGTTTCCGGCGGTCGAGGGTCTCTACGCCTGCCCCACCGTGATCAACAACGTCGAGTCGGTCTCGAGCGTGCCGCCGATCATCGAGCGCGGTGTCGAGTGGTTCAAGCAATACGGCTCGGAGCGCTCACCCGGGTTCACGCTCTACTCGCTGTCGGGGCACGTCGCCAAGCCCGGCCAGTACGAAGCGCCGCTCGGCGTGACGTTGCGCGAGCTCCTCGATCTTGCGGGCGGCGTCCGCGAGGGCCACGAGCTGAAGTTCTGGACGCCCGGCGGATCGTCGACGCCACTGCTCACCGCCGACCACCTCGACTCGCCGCTGGACTACGAGGGCATGTCGGAGGCCGGCTCGATGCTCGGCACCAAGGCGCTGCAGATCTTCGACGACACCACCTGCGTCGTGCGCGCGGTGCTCCGGTGGACCGAGTTCTACGCCCACGAGTCGTGCGGCAAGTGCACGCCTTGTCGCGAGGGGACCTACTGGATGGTGCAGATCCTCGAGCGGCTCGAGGCAGGCAACGCCGATGCCAGTGACATCGACACGTTGCTCGACGCCTGCGACAACATCTTCGGGCGGTCGTTCTGCGCGCTTGGCGACGGCGCGGTCAGCCCGATCGTCTCCTCGGTGAAGTACTTCCGAGACGAGTACGTCCGCCACTGGGAGAACGGCGGGTGCCCGTTCGACCCGACGGCATCGACCCTCTTCGCCGCGGCGGCCGCCTCATGAGCACCACCGACGAGTCGACCGTGGTCGAGACCGTCACCGTCACCATCGACGGGGTCGAGGTCGCGGTCCCCAAGGGCGTACTGATCATCCGGGCCGCCGAGATGGTCGGCATCCAGGTGCCGCGGTTCTGCGACCACCCGCTGCTCGACCCGGTCGGCGCGTGCCGGCAGTGCATCGTCGAGGTCGAAGGCGAGCGCAAGCCGGTCGCTTCCTGCACCGTGCCGGTTCGCGACGGCATGGTGATCAAGACCCAGCTGTCCTCGACGGTCTCGGAGAAGGCGCAGCGCGGCAACCTCGAGTTCCTGCTGCTCAACCACCCGCTGGACTGCCCGGTCTGCGACAAGGGCGGCGAGTGCCCGTTGCAGAACCAGGCGCTGTCCAACGGCGGCGCCGAGAGCCGCTTCAAGGACCAGAAGCGCACCTACGAGAAGCCGATCCCGATCTCCTCCCAGGTCCTGCTGGACCGCGAGCGCTGCGTGCTGTGCGCGCGCTGCACCCGCTTCTCGCAGCAGATCGCAGGCGACCCGTTCATCGAGCTGTTCGAGCGCGGCGCCCTCGAGCAGGTGGCGATCTACGAGGACGAGCCGTTCTCGTCGTACTTCTCCGGCAACACGGTGCAGATCTGCCCCGTCGGCGCGCTCACCGGTGCGCAGTACCGCTTCCGGGCGCGCCCGTTCGACCTCGTCTCGACCGCGACCGTCTGTGAGCACTGCGCGTCCGGCTGCCAGCAGCGCACCGACCATCGCCGCGGCAAGGTGCTGCGCCGCCTCGCCGGCGCAGACCCCGACGTCAACGAGGAGTGGAACTGCGACAAGGGCCGCTGGGCGTTCGCCTACGCGGCCGCGAAGGACCGCATCACCACGCCGCTGGTGCGCGACGCGGACGGCTACCTCGTCGAGGCGTCGTGGACCGAGGCGATCGCCCGCGCAGCCGAAGGGCTTTCCGCGCACCGCGGCAAGACCGGCGTGCTGACCGGTGGGCGGCTCACCGTCGAGGACGCCTACGCGTACTCCAAGTTCGCCCGCACCGTGCTCGGCACCAACGACATCGACTTCCGCGCTCGGCCGCACTCCGCCGAGGAGGCCGACTTCCTGGCGGCGCGGGTGGCCGGCCGCTACCTGGAGACGACGTACGCCGACCTCGAGTCCGCGCCGGCGGTCCTGCTTGCCGGCCTCGAGGTCGAAGAGGAGTCGCCGATCGTCTTCCTGCGGTTGCGCAAGGCCGTGGCCAAGCGCGGCCTGCAGGTCTTCGACATCGCGCCGTTCACCACTCCCGCGCTGCGCAAGCTTCGCGGCCAGCTGATCCCGACCACTCCCGGCTCGGAGGCGGGCGCGCTCGGCGGAGTCGCCCCCGAGGTCGAGGAGGCGCTCGGCAAGCCGGGTGCGGTGATCCTCGTCGGTGAGCGGCTCGCGACGAGCGCCGGCGCGCTCAGTGCCGCAGCGGCGCTTGCCGACCGCACCGGCGCGAAGCTCGCCTGGGTGCCGCGGCGGGCGGGCGACCGCGGCGCGGTCGAGGCTGGCTGCCTTCCCAACCTGCTGCCGTTCGGCCGGCCGCTTGCCGACACGGCGGCGCGGGAGGAGATCTCGCAGGCCTGGGGCGTCGGGGTGCCGATGGGACCGGGCCGCGACGCCGACACCATCCTCGCGGCCGCCTCCGCGGGCGCCCTTGCCCTTGTCGTCGCGGGCGTCGACCCCGACGACCTGCCCGACCCGGCGGGAGCGCTCAAGGCGATCGAGAACTCACCGTTCGTGGTCAGCCTCGAGATCCGCGAGTCGGCCGTCACTGACCGGGCGGATGTGGTGCTCCCGGTCTCGCCGGTGGTCGAGAAGCCGGGGCTGTTCCTCGACTGGGAGGGCCGGATGCGGCCCTTCGAGGCGACTCTCGAGGCGACCGACGCACTGCCCGATCTGCGGGTGCTGCACCGGCTGGCGGCAGCACTCGGTGCGGATCTCGGCACGCCGGACGCGGCCGCCGTGCAGGCGGAGATCGCCGCGCTGCGCACCTGGACCGGCGAGCGGCCCGCGACCCCGACGGTCAGCGCAGCCGCGCCATCCGCCGGCGGTCCCGGCCGCGCAGTTCTCGCAACCTGGCACCAGCTGCTCGACGACGGCAAGCTGCAGGACGGTGTCGACACCCTCGCCGGCACCCGGCGTCCGGCGGTCGCCCGGCTGTCTGCCTCCACCGCGAGTGCCGCCGGCGTCGCCGACGGCAGCCAGGTCACCGTCAGCACCGACCGCGGGTCGATCACGCTGCCGGTTGCCGTGACTGAGATGGTCGACGGCGTGGTCTGGCTTCCGACGTACTCTGCCGGATCGCACGTCCATGCAGCTCTCGGTGCGGTGTCGGGCTCGGTCGTCGATGTGAAGGCGGCGGGCTGATGAAGGCCTTCGAGATAGCGCGACCGGCCGAGGCGGCGAGCCAGCTCGGTGCCTTCGGCAACGACCCGTGGTGGCTGACGCTGCTCAAGTGCGTCATCATCTTCGGCTTCCTGGTCGTGACGACGCTGCTGATGATCTGGGGCGAGCGCCGCATCATCGGCCGGATGCAGGCGCGGCCCGGCCCGAACCGGGTCGGCCCGTTCGGCATGGTCCAGGGCCTCGCCGACGGCATCAAGCTAGCGCTGAAGGAAGACCTGATCCCGGCGATCGTCGACAAGCCGCTCTACATCCTGGCGCCGATCATCGCGAGCATCCCGGCGTTCCTGTCATTCGCGGTCATCCCGGTTGGCCCTGAGGTCTCGATCTTCGGCCACCACACGCCACTGCAGATCACCGACCTTCCGGTCGCGGTCCTGTTCTACCTCGCGATGGCCTCGATCGGCGTCTACGGCATCGTGCTCGCCGGCTGGTCGAGCCAGTCGCCGTACCCGGTGCTCGGCGCGCTCCGCTCGGCGGCGCAGGTCATCTCCTACGAAGTCGCGATGGGCCTGTCGCTCGCGGCGGTCTTCCTCTACTCCGGCTCGCTGTCGACGTCGGACATCGTGTCCTCGCAGCACAAGCTCTGGTACGCGCTGCCGCTGATCCCATCGTTCCTGATGTACCTGGTCTCGATGGTCGGCGAGACGAACCGCGCGCCGTTCGACCTCCCGGAGGCCGAGAGCGAGCTGGTCGCCGGCTTCCACACGGAGTACTCGTCGCTGAAGTTCGCGATGTTCTTCCTTGCGGAGTACATCAACGTGACGACGGTCAGCGCGATTGCGACGACGCTGTTCCTCGGCGGCTGGCGGGCGCCCTGGCCGCTCTCGCTGATCAATCACGACCAGCTCAACCACGGTTGGTGGCCGGTCCTGTGGTTCCTCGGCAAGCTGCTGCTGCTGTTGTTCACCTTCATCTGGTTGCGCGCGACGCTGCCACGGCTTCGTTACGACCAGTTCATGCGGCTGGGCTGGAAGGTGCTCATCCCGTTCAGCCTCGTCTGGATCATGGTGGTCGCGGCATTCCGCGAGCTGACCAACGAGGGCAAGAGCCGCCTGACCACCCTGATGTGGGTCGGCATCCCGATCGCGGTGATCGTGCTGATCTGGTCCTTCGTCACCGAGGCGCGGCTCAACCGCGCGGCGCGGGAAGAAGAGGTACGCCGCGAGGCCGCCGAGCAGAGTCAGCGCGGCTCCTACCCGATCCCGGTCCTGACCGGCGCTTCTCCGGTCGAGCTCGCCAAGGCCGCTGTCCCAGCCGACCCGACGGAGGTGCTCGATGCCTGACGAGATTGAGCGTCGTACCGAGTCCAAAGACCGTCCGCGGTCGAACCCGTTGAAGGACGCGGTCGCCCCGGTTGCCGGCTTCGGCGTGACGTTGTCCACGATGTTCAAGAAGACCGTCACCGAGGAGTACCCGGAGGACAAGCGGCCGACCGCCCCGCGCTACCACGGTCGCCACGTCCTCAACCGGCACCCGGATGGTCTCGAGAAGTGCGTCGGCTGCGAGCTGTGCGCATGGGCGTGCCCGGCCGACGCGATCTACGTCGAGGGTGGCGACAACACCGAAGACGCCCGGTTCTCCCCGGGTGAGCGATACGGCGCGGTCTACCAGATCAACTACCTGCGCTGCATCTTCTGCGGATTGTGCATCGAGGCGTGCCCGACGCGGGCGCTGACGATGAGCAACGAGTACGAGCTCGCTGACGACAGCCGCCAGGACCTGATCTTCACCAAGGACCAGCTCCTCGCGCCGCTGCTGCCCGGCATGGAGGCGCCGCCGCACCCGATGCGTCTGGGCGACGACGAGAAGGCCTACTACGTACGCGCGTCCGAGCCCGCGACGACCAAGGAGCACGACCAGTGACGCCGATGCTGGTCGCGGCCGCCAGCAGCGGCGCGCCGGCCACGCTGCACGAGGCGTGGCTGTTCTGGCTGCTCGCGCCGATCGCCACGATCGCGGCGGTCGGGTTGGTGCTCGCGCGAAGCGCGGTGCACGCGGCGATGATGCTCGCGGTCGTGATGCTCTGCCTCGCGGCGTTCTACACGGCGGAGAACGCGCCGTTCCTCGCCGTCGTACAGGTGGTCGTCTACACCGGCGCTGTCCTGATGCTGTTCCTGTTCGTGCTGATGCTGATCGGCGTGGACTCGACGGACTCCTTGATCGAGACGTTGCGCGGCCAACGGATCGCCGCAGGCGCCATCGGCATCGCGTTCGCGATCCTGCTGCTCGCGGCGATTGACGGCGCGGTCGGCAGCTTCCACCCGAAGGGTGTCGTCGCGGCCGAGGCCGGCAAGGGCAACGTCACCGCGATCGCGCAGCTGCTGTTCAGCCGCTACGTCTTCGCGTTCGAGGCGACCAGCGCCCTGCTGATCACGGCCGGTCTGGGAGCGATGGTTCTCGCCCACCGCGAGTCGACGACGCGACGGCTCTCGCAGCTCGAGCGGATGCAGATGCGTGCCGCCCGCGGAGGCGCCGCGATCGCCCCGCTGCCGGGCCCGGGCGTCTACGCCGACCACGACGCGATCGACACTCCGGCACTGCTGCCCGACGGCACGATCGCCACGCTCAGCGTCCCCGAGTACCTGCAGGTGTCGGCGGCCCAGCCGCGCCACGAGGACCCGGAGCTGGGGGCCTAACGCGATGCACGTCTCCTACTACCTGTACCTGTCGGCGGTCCTGTTCACGATCGGCGCGGTCGGCGTGCTGGTGCGCCGCAACGCGATCGTCGTGTTCATGTGCGTCGAGCTGATGCTCAACGCGGTCAACCTCTCGCTGGTGACCTTCTCGCGCATGAACGGCAGCCTCGACGGCCAGATCATCGCGTTCTTCGTGATGGTGGTCGCCGCCGCCGAGGTCGTGATCGGCCTCGCGATCATCATGTCCATCTTCCGGTCCCGGCGGTCCGCCTCCGTCGACGACGCGAACCTCCTTAAGTACTGAGGCCCGGGGAGACATGTTTCTTTCGCAGAGCATCGCCGTGCCGAGCACGTCGTACGTGCACACGAGCGGCGTCTTCGACCTCACCTTCCTGCTGATCCTGCTGCCCGCGGCCAGCGCCGCGGTGCTGCTGCTCGGCGGCCGGCGGACCAACTCGTGGGGCCACTTGCTGGGTACGGCGGCACCCATCGCGTCGTTCGTCATCGCGGTGATCGAGTTCTTCGCGCTGATCGGACGCGACGGCGGGCAGAGCCGCCAGCTCGACCAGCATCTGTGGACCTGGGTGCCGGTCGCCGGGTTCCACGCCGACGTCGCCGTACTGCTCGATCCGCTGTCGATCGTCTTCGTGCTGCTGATCACGGGTGTCGGGTCGCTGATCCACATCTACTCGATCGGCTACATGGAGCACGACCCGGACCGGCGTCGCTTCTTCGGCGAGCTGAACCTGTTCGTCGCGGCGATGCTCACACTGGTCCTCGCCGACAACTACCTGCTGCTCTACGTCGGCTGGGAGGGAGTCGGCCTCGCGTCGTACCTGCTGATCGGGTTCTGGTCGCACAAGCCGAGCGCCGCGGTCGCGGCCAAGAAGGCGTTCCTGGTCAACCGCGTCGGTGACGTCGGCCTGTCGATCGCGATCATGCTGATGTTCACGACCTTCGGCACGTTCTCGTTCGCGGGTGTCTTCACCCGCGCCGGCGGCCCCGGGGTGCACTCCGGGACGCTCACCGCGATCGGTCTCATGCTGCTGCTCGGAGCGTGCGGCAAGAGCGCCCAGGCTCCGCTGCAGTCCTGGCTGCTGGACGCGATGGAGGGGCCGACCCCGGTGTCGGCGCTGATCCACGCGGCGACGATGGTCACCGCCGGCGTTTACCTGGTCGCCCGCTCCGGCACCATCTACGACCTGGCGCCGCACGCCCGGCTCGCGGTGGAGATCGTCGGCGCAACGACGCTGGTGATGGGCGCGATCATCGGCTGCGCCTACGACGACATCAAGAAGGTCCTCGCCGCCTCGACCATGAGCCAGATCGGCTACATGATGCTGGCGGTCGGCTTCGGCCCCGGCGTCTACGCGATCGGCATCATGCACCTGCTGACGCACGGCTTCTTCAAGGCCAACATGTTCCTCGGCGCCGGCTCGGTGATGCACGGCAACAACGACGAAGTGAACATGCGCCGCTACGGCGGGCTGCGCAAGGTCATGCCCATCACGTTCGTGACCTTTGGCTTCGGCTACCTCGCGATCATCGGGATGATCCCGTTCTCGGGCTTCTTCTCGAAGGACAAGATCGTCGAGGCCGCGCTCGACAAGGGCGGCGTCACCGGCGACCTGTTCGGCGCCATCGCCATCGCGGGCGCAGGCCTCACCGCGTTCTACATGACCCGGCTCATGGTCATGACGTTCTTCGGCAACAAGCGGTGGCCGCGGGATGTCCATCCGCACGAGTCGCCGAAGGTCATGCTCGTGCCGATGGCGATCCTGGCCGCCGGCTCGCTCGTCGTCGGGTTCCTGCTCGTCCTGGGCGGATCGCTGCAGCACTTCCTCGAGCCGAGCGTCGGCGGCAGCATCGAGAAGGGTGCGCACACCATCTCGCCCGTCGTGCTCAGCATCATCACGCTCGCCGTCGTACTCGGTGGCGTCGCCGCCGCCTGGTGGCTCGTCGGTCGCAAGCCCGTGCCGGCCGAGCCGCCGACCAAGGTGACGGTCGCGACGAAGGCGGCACGCCGCTCGCTCTACGGAGACGCCATCAACGAAGGACTGCTGATGCGTCCGGGGGCCTACCTCACGCGGGCGCTGGTGTTCTTCGACAACCGAGGGGTGGACGGCGTGGTCAACGGTCTCGCCGCGGTCGTCGGAGGCACGAGCGCGAGGTTGCGCCGTACCCAGACCGGCTTCGTCCGCTCGTATGCGCTGTCGATGCTGATCGGCGCCTTCGCCATCGCCGCCAGCCTCGTCCTGATGAGGGTGGGGTGAGGTTGCGATGACTCCGCTGGTCAACCACGGGTTCCCTTGGGTGTCGGTCCTTGGTGCGATCCCACTCGTCGGAATCCTCGCGATCTTGGCCCTGCCGCGCGCGCGTGAGCGCGAGGCTCGCGCCGTCGCGCTCGTGGCCTCGATCGTCACGTTTGCGGCGTCGATCGCGATGGCGGTCGACTACAAGGTGCACGGCACGTCGTTCCAGTTCACACAGGACTACACCTGGATCAAGGCGTTCGGCGCTCACTACGCGGTTGGCGTCGACGGGATCGCGCTTGCGTTGATCCTGATGACGACCGCCCTGGCGCCGATCTGCGTGCTCGCCTCGTGGCACGACGCCGACCGCGGCATGCTGCCGCTGGAGAGCGCCGAGGACATCGAGCTGGAGCGCGGGCGCGGACCGCGGTTGTTCTTCTCGCTCCTGCTCGCCACCGAGACCCTGGTCATCGGGGTGTTCGGCTCGCTCGACGTGTTCTTCTTCTACGTCCTGTTCGAAGCAATGCTCATCCCGATGTACTTCCTCATCGGGGCTTTCGGCGGCGCGCGCCGGTCATATGCCGCGGTGAAGTTCCTGCTGTACTCGCTGGTCGGCGGCCTGCTGATGCTGGTCGCGGTGATCGGCCTGTACGTCACCTCGTCCCACCAGCTCGGACACGGGACCTTCGACTACCGGGTGCTGCTCAACAACGTGCACATCTCGCACAACGAGCAGATCGCGCTGTTCCTCGGATTCTTCATCGCGTTCGCGATCAAGGCCCCGCTGTGGCCGTTCCACACCTGGCTGCCGGATGCCGCAAGCGAGGCGCCGACCGGAACGGCGGTGATGCTGGTCGGCGTGCTGGACAAGGTCGGCACCTTCGGCTTCATGCGCTACTGCATCCCGCTGTTCCCGTACGCGTCGAAGCTGTTCGCGCCGTACGTCCTCGGGTTGTGCGTGGCGGGCATCCTCTACGGCGCGCTCGTCGCGATCGGCCAGAAGGACATGAAGCGGCTAGTCGCCTACTCCTCGGTGTCGCACTTCGGCTTCATCGCACTCGGCGTCTTCGCGTTCACGACGCAGGGCGGGTCCGGCGCGACGCTGTACATGGTCAACCACGGTTTCTCGACCGGTGCGCTGTTCCTCGTGGTGGGCTTCCTTGCCTCGCGTCGCGGGTCGCGGATGGTCGACGACTTCGGCGGCGTCGCGAAGGTCGCGCCGTGGCTCGGCGCGATGGTGCTCCTCGCCGGCCTGTCCGCGCTGGCGCTGCCCGGCCTGTCGACCTTCATCAGCGAGTTCCTGGTCCTGGTCGGGACCTTCACCGTCCACCGCTGGTTCGCCGTCGTGGCGATCGCCGGCATCGTGCTGACCGCGCTCTACATCCTCTGGACGGTGCAGCGCACGGTGCACGGTCCGGTAGCGCGAGCGGTCGAGGACTTCCGCGACCTGGACTTCCGCGAGGCCTGGGTGATCGCGCCGATCATGGTCGCGATTGTCTTCCTCGGCTTGTTCCCGAGGGCGCTGCTGGATCGGATCAACCCCTCCGTGCAGCGCACCAACTCCGTGGTGCGCACGCATGACCCGCTGCCCACCGCGGCGTTGGTCTGCAAGAGCGTCGGGTCGACGGGCGGCGCCTACTCATCCACGTTGACCATCACTACGACCGGCGTGAGCTGTCCGGTCGGCCTCAAGCCAGTGAGCGGGAGCAGCAACCAGTGAGCGACTTCCACTCCCCGTCGATCGCGTACTCCGCGCTCTCGCCGATCCTGATCCCGGGCATCGCAGCAGTCGTCGGGGTCCTGGTCGACGCCTTCGTTCCCCGCCGGCTGCGCTGGCCGGTGCAGACCGGCGTCGCGCTGCTCGGGCTGATCGGCTCGCTGGTCGCGGTCGCGGTCCTGGCAGGCACACACACGATCACCGCGGACACTGCAGTGTCGGTCGACGGGCCTGCGTTGTTCCTGCAAGGGACCATCGCCGTACTCGGAATCGGCAGCGTCCTGCTCGTCTCGGATCGCTCCTCCGGTCTCGATGGCGGCGCGTTCATCGCCCAGGCGGCGACAGCGCCGGGATCGTCGGACGAGCGGGCGAGCGTCGCCGCCGGTTACGCGCAGACCGAGGTCTTCCCACTGCTGATGTTCGCGGTCACCGGCATGATGCTGTTCCCGGCCGCGAACGACTTGCTGCTCCTGTTCGTCTCGCTCGAGGTGCTTTCCCTGCCGCTGTACCTGATGTGCGGTCTGGCGCGGCGTCGCCGGCTGCTCAGCCAGGAGGCGGCGGTCAAGTACTTCCTGCTCGGCGCGTTCTCGTCGGCGTTCTTCCTGTACGGGCTGGCGCTGCTGTACGGCTACGCCAACACGGTCTCGCTCGCCGGCATCCAGGCCGCGACGCTGACGAGCACGCACAACGACAACCTGCTCTTCCTCGGCCTCGGACTGCTCTCGGTCGGCCTGCTCTTCAAGGTCGGGGCTGCGCCGTTCCAGTCCTGGATCCCGGACGTCTACCAGGGCGCGCCTACGCCGATCACCGCGTTCATGGCGGCAGCGACGAAGGTGGCGGCATTCGGTGCGCTGCTGCGGCTGTTCTACGTCGCATTCAACGGGCTGGGCTGGGAGTGGCGGCCGGTCGCGTGGGCGGTCGCGATCCTCACGATGGTGGTCGGATCCGTGCTGGCGGTCACCCAGACCGACGTGAAGCGCATGCTCGCCTACTCCTCGGTTGCCCACGCCGGCTTCATCCTGATCGGTGTCATCGCGCTCAACAAGTCCGGCTTGTCCGGCACGCTGTTCTACCTGCTGACGTACGGGCTGACGACGATCGGCGCGTTCGGAACACTGACGCTGGTCCGCGACCCTGACGGCGAGGCGACGCATCTGTCGCGCTGGGCGGGCCTCGGCCGGCGCTCGCCGCTGGTGGGCGGCATCTTCTCGCTGTTCCTGCTTGCGTTGGCGGGGATCCCGCTGACCTCCGGCTTCACCGGGAAGTTCGCGGTCTTTTCCGCCGGTGTCTCCGGAGGCGCGACGCCGCTGGTGGTCGTGGGTGTGGTCGCGAGCGCGGCGGCGGCGTTCTTCTACGTCCGAGTGATCGTGATGATGTTCTTCACCGAGCCGGTCGCCGACGGCCCGGTGGTCGCGACCCCGGGTGGCGGCACCGCGGGGGCGATCGCGATCGCCGTTGCGGCGACGGTCCTGCTGGGTGTCTTCCCCCAGCCGCTGCTGGACCTTGCCAACCGCGCCGTGCCGTTCTACCACTGAGTCCTATGGCCAGCAGGAGCACCGCCGGGGTGCTCGGCATGACGATTGCGCCGGCCCTCGACGCGTCGCTGGCCGACGGGCTGGCCGCGGTCGAAGCGGCGTTGCTCGACTCCGTCACGACCGGGGACGGGTTCGTCAACGAGGCCGCCACGCATCTGGTCTCCGCGGGTGGCAAGCGGTTCCGTCCCCTCGTCACGCTGCTCGCGTCGCAGTTCGGCGACCCGGCGGCGGCCGGCGTCGTACCGGCGGCGGTTGTGGTCGAGCTCACCCACCTCGCGACGCTCTACCACGACGACGTCATGGACGAGGCGGACATGCGACGCGGCGCCGACTCCGCGAACAGCCGGTGGGGGAACTCGATCGCCATCCTCACCGGCGACTACCTGTTCGCGCGCGCCTCGGACGTGCTGGCCGACCTCGGCCCGGAAGCGGTGCGGCTGCAGGCGCAAACCTTCGGGCGATTGGTGCAGGGGCAGATCCATGAGACCATCGGCCCGGCCGATGGCGACGACCCCGTCGAGCACTACCTGCAGGTGATCGCCGACAAGACCGGATCGCTGATCGGCACCTCCGCGCGGTTCGGCGCCCTGCTCTCCGGCGTACCGAGGGACCAGGCCGATCTGCTGACCGAGTGGGGCGAGCGCGTCGGGATCGCGTTCCAGCTCGCCGACGATCTGCTCGACGTGGCCTCGGAGTCCGCCGAGTCCGGCAAGACGCCGGGTACCGACCTGCGCGAGCACGTGCCGACACTGCCGGTGCTGCTGTTGCGGCGCGCCCACCGTGCCGATGACGCGGATCTGCTGGCAGCCCTCGACGGTGACCTGAGCGAGGACGCCGCCCTTGCCGGCGTACTGAAGCGGCTGCGCGAGCACCAGGTGATGGAAGAGGCAGCCCAGGTCACCCGCGAGTGGGGAAACCTCGCCCGGCAGTCACTCGCCGGCCTCCCCGCGGGTGACGCCCGCGACGCCCTCGAGTCGCTCTGCGACGTCGTGGTCGACCGCCGCCTCTGAGCTCACCCTCGAAGTAGCACATGACCGCCCCGCTCGGGCCCGCGAGATCGGACAGCGTGCCACAAAGTGGGGCGTGCTCGAGCAGGTCTTGTGCTACTTCGAGGGATCGAGGCCAACCGAGCCGGCGCCGCGTTCGGGTCAGCCGAAGAGCGCTTTGCCGATGAGGTCGTTCATGACCTCGGTGGCTCCGCCGCCGATCCCGAGCAGGCGAGCGTCGCGGTAGTGCCGCTCGACTTCGGAGTCGCGCATGTACCCGGCGCCGCCGTGCAGCTGCACCGCCTCGTTGACGACGAACTCGCACGCCTCGACCGCCTGGTTCTTCGCCATCGCGGCTTCGGCGAAGACCTGCTCGCCGGCAACGTGGCGCTCGATGACGGAGTGCGCGTACGTCCGTGCCACATCCACCGCGCGGGTCATCTCGACAAGCTTGTGTACGACGACCTGCTTCTTGATCAGCGGCTTGCCGAACACGATCCGCTGCTTGGTGTAGGCGACCGCCAGGTCGAGCGCGCGCTGCGCGACGCCGTACCCGTGTACGGCGAGCCCGAGCCGCTCGGAGGCGACGTTCTGCGCGACCTGGATGAACCCGCTGCCCTCGGTGCCGACCAGGTTGGCAGCGGGCACCCGTACGTCGACGTACGCGAGCTCTCCGGTGTCACTGCACAGCCAGCCCATCTTCGCCAGGCGTCGTACGACGGAGAACCCGGGCGAGTCGGTGTCCACCACGATCAGCGAGAGGCCGTGGTGCGGGTCGTCGCCGGTGCGCACCACAGTCGTGATGAAGTCGGCGCGGGTCGAAGACGTGATGAAGGTCTTGTTGCCGTTGATGACGTAGTGGTCCCCGTCGCGCACCGCGCGCGTGCGGATCGCCGACACGTCGGACCCGGCCTCGGGTTCGGTGACCGCGAGTGAGCCGATCTTCTCGCCCGCCAGTGTCGGCGCGACGTATTTCTCGATCAGCGCCGCGTCACCGGACTGAGCGATGTGCGGGCACGCGATGCCGTGGGTGAACAGTGCCGACAGCAGGCCGCTCGACCCGCCGGCGTAGAGGATCTCCTCGGTGACGATGGTGTTGTCGATCGAGGACCCGCCCTGGCCGCCGACCTCCTCGGGGAAGCCGGCACCCAGCAGGCCCGCCGCGGCCGCCGCCTTGTGTAGCGAGCGCGGGACCTCACCGTCGGCTTCCCACCGGGCGAGGTTGGGCACGATCTCGCGCTCGGTGAAGTCGCGGGCGAGCTTCCGCAAGGCGATGCGCTCCGGCGTGGACCAGATGTCGGCCATCAGATCTCGTTCTCGTTCTCCAGCAGGGAGGTGGGCAGGTCCACCTGGCGGGAGCGCAGCCACTCTCCGAGACCCTTGGCCTGCGGGTCCTGCCGCGTGGAGGACGCGACGCCCTCGCCGAGCAGGCCCTCGATGACGAAGTTCAGCGCGCGAAGGTTCGGCAGCTCGTAGCGCTGGACCGTCAGCCCGGCGGTCTCGGGCAGGAGGCGCTGGAGCATCTCCACCGACAGGAACCGGGACAGCCACTCGTACGCCCGCTCGGTGCGCACCCACACGCCGATGTTGGCGTTGCCGCCCTTGTCGCCACTCCGCGCACCGGCGATCGCGCCGAGCGGCATCGGCCAGGTCGAGCTTGCCTCGGGAGGCGGGCCGCTCGAAGGCACCGATGGCGGCACCGGCGAGGGCGCGCCCGCTTCGGCGTGGATCTCGATGCGCTCGTCGTTCTGCGTGACGACGCGGTGCTCGACGCGGGCATTCGGAAGGTACGCCGCCTGGTACACGCCGTACGCCGTAGCCTCACCCGGCGGCGCGGTCATGGTTGCGCCGGGGTACGACGCGAGCGCGATCTCGACTGCGGCGCTGGAGAACGGCCGGCCGATCTTCTTCGCGTCCTGGTCTTTGACCGACACGGTCAGCCGCGCGACGGCGCCCTCGTTCGTGTCGGAGTCGTCGTGGTCGGTCCGCGCCAGCTGCCACTCGACGGTCTCGACGCCTTCCAGAGCGGGCGCGAGCTGGCGGCGTACCAAGTCCGCCTTCGCCTCGATGTCCAACCCGGTCAGCAGAAAGGTCATCGAGTTGCGGAAGCCGCCCAACGTGTTGATGCACACCTTGGTCGTGTCGGGCGGGACCACGCCCTTCACGCCCGAGATGCGCACCCGGTCGGGGCCGTCCTGCTCGAGCCGGATCGTGGAGAAGTCTGCGGTGACGTCGGGGTTGAGGTAGAGCGGCGCACCGATCTCGTAAAGCAGCTGCGCGGTCACCGTGCCCACGTCGACCAGCCCGCCGGTGCCCTCGTGCTTGGTGATGACCGACGTACCATCCGAGGCGATCTCGGCGAGCGGGAAGCCGATGTGGTCGATCCCTGGGACCTCCTTGAAGAACGAGTAGTTCCCGCCACTGGCCTGCGCGCCGCACTCCAGCACGTGCCCGGCCACCAGCGCGCCGGCCAGCGCGTCGTAGTCCTGCCGGCCCCAGCTGTGCCACCAGGCAGCCGGGCCGATCACGAGTGCGGCGTCGGTCACCCGACCGGTGATGACGACCTGCGCACCGCCCGACAGTGCGGTCGCGATGCCCCACCCGCCGAGGTAGGCGTTCGCGGTGATCGTCGACTCCGGCAGCGTCAACCCGGCCCGCGCCAGCTCGGCGCGGCGGGGGAGCAGGTCGTCGCCTTCCAGATACGCGACGTTGACCTTGATGCCGAGCCTGCCAGCGATCTCGCGGACCGCGGCGGCGCAACCGGCAGGGTTCAGCCCGCCCGCGTTCGTGACGATCTTGACGCCGCGCTCCCACGCGATCCCGAGGCAGTCCTCGAGCTGGCGGACGAACGATGCGGCATAGCCGCGAGCCGGATCCTTGGAGCGGATCCGCCACAGCAGCAGCATGGTCAGCTCGGCGAGGTAGTCGCCGGTCAGGACGTCGAGCTCGCCGCCGTCGAGCATCTCCCGCATGGCGGCGAGCCGGTCTCCGTAGAAGCCGGAGCAGTTGCCGATTCGCAAGGGCCGCGCCACCCGCAGGACGTTAGCAACCTGCCGGGTTCTCGTTACGCTGACTCGGGTGAGCTCGACGACTGTGGAGTGGGGCCACACCTACCGGCTGCACGTGCTCGACGTGGGCTTGGCATGCTGCGCCGTCGAGTTCGTCGCGGCGGCCGCCCGGCGCGAGGAGCTCGACGCGCTGAGCGCGCGGCCGTTCACGCCCGAGCCTCGCGAAGCCGACGTGATGGTGGTGTCCGGGACCGTCACCGACAAGCTCGCGCCGGCGGTGAAGGGGCTCTACGACGAGATGCCGGAAGGCGCCTTCGTGATCTCGTTCGGTTCGTGTGCCAACTGCGGCGGCCCGTACTGGGACTCCTACAGCGTCACCAAGGGCGTCGACCAGCTGATCCCGGTGGACGTCTATGTCCCGGGCTGCCCGCCTCGTCCCGAGGCGTTGCTCGGCGGGCTCGCGGCGCTGCACGAGAGGGTGGGTGCGGCCGGATGACGCCGGAGGAGTGGCTCGAGATCACCGGCGGAGATGCGGCGGGCTCGGCGTTCGAGCTCGTGACCGTCGATGTCTCGGCCGAGTCCTGGGTAGCCGTCGCGACCAGGCTGCGAGACGGCCCGCGAAGCGACTGCGACTTCTTCGACTGGCTTTCGGCGTACGACGACGGCGGTGCGGGCCTCGCCGTAGTGGCGCGGGTCTGGTCGGTCGCGAAGCGACACGGCGTCGTCGTACGCACGCATGTCGTCCGAGACGGCGGCTCGTTGCCGACCCTGACCGGGATCTGGCCGGGCGCAGGCTGGCACGAGCGGGAGACCCACGAGATGTTCGGGATCGACTTTGCCGGCCACGGCGATCTCCGAACGCTGCTGTTGCCTGACGGCTTCGACGGCAACCCACTGCGCAAGGAGTTCGTGCTCGCCTCGCGGGTCGCCAAGGAGTGGCCGGGGGCGAAGGAACCGGGGGAGTCGACGCCGGGACGCAAGCGGCCGCTCGGCGTGCCGGGGCCAGGCGAATGGGGCTCGTCGTGACCGCTGTGCCGGAGCGCAGCCACGGGGTGATCGCGCTGCGCGAGGAGAGCTGCACCTCGTGCATGGTCTGCGCGCGGGAGTGTCCCGACTGGTGCATCTACATCGACTCGCACAAGGAGACCGAGCCCGCTGCGGTCGAGGGGGGCCGGCCGAAGACCAAGCACGTCCTCGATCGCTTCGCGATCGACTACGCGCTGTGCATGTACTGCGGGATCTGCATCGAGGCCTGTCCCTGGGACGCCCTGTTCTGGTCGACCGAGTACGAGCATTCAGCAGGCGCCATCCTCGGGCTCACCCATGAGCGCGAAACCCTTGCGGTGTGGCAGCGATCCGCCCCGGCTCTGCACGTAACGTGACGACGTGATCCGTACCCGGCTCTACCGCAACGGCAAGTGCGTCAAGGAGAACTTCGACCCGGCCGAGATCTCCGAGCATCTCGAGGCGAAGGACGCCTGCGTCGTCTGGATGGATCTCGACGCGCCGAACGCCGAGGACCTGAAGCTGCTCGCTGAGGAGTTCGGGCTCAACCCCCTTGCGGTCGAGGACGCGACCACGGAGCGGCAGCGGCCGAAGCTCGACCACTACGACGATCACGTCTTCATCTCGCTGTACGACGTGAGCCTCGACGACAAGTGCCAGGTGGTGTCGCACGAGCTCGCGATCTTCGCGGCGCAGCGCTACCTGATCACGGTCCGCAAGACCCCGGGCTACTCGATGGACCAGATCGTCTCCCGCTGGGACGACAACGACAACCTCGCCGAGCACGGCGTCGGCTACTTGCTGTGGGGTCTGCTCGACGTGGTGGTGGATGGTCACTTCGACACCGTGCAGGCGCTCGATGACCGGATCGACACCCTCGAGGACCTGCTGTTCGAACCCGGCGACACCGGCACCGCCGTACAGCGCGAGTCCTACGACCTGCGCAAGGCACTGGTCCGGATCCGCCGCGTCGTGCTTCCCACGCGGGAGATCCTCAACTCGCTGATGCGTCGCGAGAGCAACCTGGTCGACGACGCGCTGATGCCCTACTACCAGGACGTCTACGACCACGTGCTGCGGGCCGCAGACTGGACCGACTCGTTGCGTGACTTGGTCTCGACCATCCTCGAGACGCATCTGACCATCCAGGGCAACCGGATGAACGAGATCATGAAGAAGGTCACGTCTTGGGCGGCAATCGCAGCGGTGCCGGCCGTCGTCACGGGGTACTACGGCATGAACGTCGTGATCTACCCCCACGCCGGCACCGAAGCCGGCGGGCTCGCGGCGCTCGGGCTGATGGTCGGGCTCGTGGCCCTGCTCTACGCCGTGTTCAAGCGGTCCGACTGGCTCTAGCTGGCCGCTGCCATCTCAGCGGTAGTTGGTGAACTGCAGCGGGATGCCGATGTCCGCGCCCTTGAGCAGCGCGATGACAGCCTGCAGGTCGTCGCGCTTCTTGCTGGAGACCCGGACCGTGTCGCCCTGGATCGCGGCCTGCACGCCCTTCGGGCCATCGGTCTTGATCAGCTTCGTGATCATCCGCGCCTTGTCGGAGTCGATGCCCTGGCGGATCTTCACCGTGAGCCGGGACGTGCCGCCCGCAGCGGGTTCAGGCTCGTCGTGGTCGAGCGCCTTCAGCGAGACGTCACGCTTGACCAGGCGCTCCTTGAAGACGTCGAGGACAGCCTTGACCCGCTCGTCGCTGTTGGCGGTGATGACGATCGCGTCGTCGCCGCTCCAGGTGATCGAGGCGCCGGTGCCCTTGAAGTCGAAGCGCTGCCCGACCTCCTTGGCTGCCTGGTTGAGAGCGTTGTCGACCTCTTGACGCTCGACCTTGCTCTCGACGTCAAATGACGAATCGGCCATCTGGCTGTGCCTCCTCGGGTACGCCCGGGCACCGGCTATCCTGTCCGACGCGCGCCCAGTGGGTGCGACGGCGGGTTGCCCGAGTGGTCAAAGGGAACGGTCTGTAAAACCGTCGGCTCAGCCTACGTTGGTTCGAACCCAACACCCGCCACGCTGCGCCTCTCGAAAGGCGCTTCGGCGCGGCTGCAGCGATCCGGTAACCTCGTCGGCGCCGCCCCCTTAGCTCAGTCGGCAGAGCGTCTCCATGGTAAGGAGAAGGTCTACGGTTCGATTCCGTAAGGGGGCTCTGAAGATCCCTGGGGCAACCCGAGGCGGAGTAGCTCAGCCTGGTAGAGCAAGCGGCTCATAATCGCTGTGTCGCCGGTTCAAGTCCGGCCTCCGCTACGTCTGGCAGCAACCGGGTGTGGGCGCGTTCCCACCCCGGCTTCTGCGTCCCTTAGTGTCGCCTATGGAGCGCTAGCCTCCTGGCCCGCCCCAGTGCGCCACGTGCGCTCTCGATGGCTGCGACCGCGACGCGGCGGCGCAGGGTGTTCCGGCCCCGACCACAGGAGCGCCGCGCCCAGCTTCGTGGCTCCGCAAGCCCTCGTGCTCAAGGTCCGCAACGGCGGGGAGGCCGACGTGTGCGCTGTTCGCGCACGAGCCGAGGCTCCCGGCAGCACCTTCGCTTGCGCGGCAGGAAGGGCTCCGGTCTGCCTCGCGAGAGTGGGGGGCACGCTTGCCGCAGAGGTCCCCTCGTGCCATCGTGAGAGCAGACCGAAGGGAAGGGTTGAGATGCGACGCGTTCTCGCACTGCTCATCGCTTCGATGGCGGTCCTGGCTCTTGGGGTTGTAGCGCCACAAACAGCATCGGCGCTGTCGTCCTGCCCCACTCCGGGAGCGACGCAGGTCGGCGGACACTGGGTGCCTGGCGATGCCGAGACCGGCGGTGTCGAAGCACCGATCCAGGTTCGGCGAGACGGGCAATCCTGTATTGGGTCAAGCAACTACGCAGGCGCGTTGGCTTGGATCGGCATCCAGGGCCTGTACATGCAGCTCGTCCAGATTGGGATCATCCGGTACTACGACACGCTTATGGATACAACGCGCATTTGCTTCTTCTGGGAGATTCTCCCCGCAGCACCAGACCCATACAGTTGTGGGACATCCGTCCCCGCCAACGATGTCTTCGAGTACTTCCGGATTTTGCGTGAGAATGGACACTACTCCCTGTACGACTGCGGAACGTCCGACCCAACCTACTCGGCTTGCGACGGGCCGTTCGCGACCGAACCCTATTTCGCTTCCGACCTCGCCGAGATCGAAGGCGAGAACGATGCCGACAGTTGCGCGGTGCACCTTATGGGCAGCATGCCACCCAACGGGCCTGACGACCCAGACAACTTTGGCTCCTCAACGAACCCGGTGAAAATCCAGGCCAACGCGGGGGGGACCTGGGGCCCGAAGACGCTGACCGCCGACGACGTGCCCGCTTGCACCTACGACTCAACGCTGGAGGACTCTTCCGAGAACGTTGCCGTTTGGGACACAGCCAATGCATCGTAAAGTGTGGCTTCCAATCTTGGTGGCTGTCATGACCGGGGCAGTAGTGGTGCCAATCCTGGTCGCGCAAAGCCATCCGGCCAGCCCTGCGGCTTCAGTTCAGGCGACGGTCCGGCCGCTTGCCCCGGCTACCTCGCCGGTGGAGTTTGGCGTCTACGGCATGTCCTTCACGCCTGACCAGGCCCTCGCCGCGAACGCCGCAATGAGCGCGGACCGGGTATGGGCTGCCCTCGGTGCCCCTGGTCCCATCCCCGCGACCGTCACTCCGCAGTTCGGCACGCTGACGCATGAGGTTGCGTCGGCGAACGGCACAACCATCTATCAGTGGAAGGACAGACCAGTCTGGGCGTTCAGCGCCGCATCGACATGCTCGGTCGGACAGGACCCCGGATACAGCGGCCCAACGCCGACTGTTCCTTCCGGCCCTGTGTGTAGCACGTGGATCTTCGCGGACCCCACGAGCGGCGCTCAGATTGCAGAACTCGTGTATGACCCCTGGCTGGACAATCAAATCCAAGGAAGTCCGGAACCGACCACGAGCACTAGCGGCTAGCGAGCCGGGCCCGCCGTCTCTTGGCATGAGCTTCGCAACCTCGGCTATCCTAGATGGCCGGGTCTGAGCCCTATCCCGTTCTTCTCGAGAGGTTCTTGCTGTGGCTGCCACCGACGTTCGACCGAAGATCACGTTGGCGTGCGCCGAGTGCAAGCACCGCAACTACATCACCAAGAAGAACCGGCGCAACGACCCCGACCGGCTCGAGCTGAAGAAGTTCTGCCCGAACTGCCGTAAGCACACCGAGCACCGCGAGACTCGCTAACCAGCAATATCTCCGTCACGGCGCATCATTGGCGTCGTGGATCTTGCCGAGTACGAGGCGGCGGGTCTCTATGACCCCGCGGCCGCGCAGGCCGAGGCCCGCGCAGAGCTGATCGCCTATCTCGTCGAGATCGGGTGCACGCTCGACGAGATGGTCGAGGCCAACCGCCGCGGCCGGCTGTTCGCGCTCGCCGGCGACCGGGTGATCATCCCCGGGCGCGACCAGTTCTCGCTGGCCGACATCAGTACGACGACGGGCACCGCGCTCGCCGAGATCCGCATGATCTGGCGAGCGCTCGGCTACGTCGACGCCCCCGACGACCTGCCGGTCGCGAGCCTCGAGGAGGTCGAGGCGGTCCGGGTCTGCGCCGAGATGTCGCAGCTGCTCGGCATGGCCGGCGTACTCGGGGTGTGCCGTACCGTCGCCTCGTCGCTGACTCGGGTCGCGGACGCGACTTCCGCCGCGGTGCGGACGCAGGTTCCGCAGCTCGCCCTCGATGTCACCGGCAGCGAGGCGGTCACCGCGCGGACCTTCGCCGGCGTTGCGACCTTCGTGCCGCGCATGGCGCGCGCTCTCGACACGCTGTTCCGCCACCACCTCGAGGTCGCCCGGATGAACTGGGAGCGCAGCGACAGCGGCGATCTGGTCGACAGCGGTGCCGTGCGGGTCGGTGTCGGCTTCGCCGACCTCTCGGGCTTCACCGGCCTCACCGAGGGCCTGACGATGGCGGAGCTCTCGCAGCTGCTCACGGGTTTCGAGACGGTCGCCGAGGAGGTGGTCCGTGGCCGCGACGGCCGGGTCGTGAAGTACATCGGCGACGCGGTCATGTACGTCACGCACGATGCGCCCGCAGCGGTCCACGTCGCGCAGGGGTTGCTCGACGCAGCTCGCGATCGGGGCATGCAGGCCAGGGCCGGCGTCGCGGTCGGCGCCGTACTCGCCTTGCAGGGCGACTACTTCGGGCCGGTCGTGAACCTCGCCGCTCGGCTCGTGGCGTTGGCAGACGCCGGCGAGATCCTCGTGACCGATGACGTGGTGCAGCGCATCGGCGGCTCGGTCCGGGTCGACCAGCTCGGTCCTCGAAGCATCCGCGGCTTCAGCCAGGAGATCGAGATCGCGCGCGTCCGCTGACTGCGCAAGGCAAAACCGCGCTGCGATAACGTGCCGAAGCACGCCGACTCACACCTTCGAAGGAACCCGATGGCAGCGAAAGTCAGCTACGACGACGTCGAAGTAGGCACCGAGATCCCCGCGCAGACCTTCCAGGTCACGCGTGCGAGCTTGGTGAAGTACGCCGGTGCCTCGGGCGACTTCAACATCATTCATTGGAACGAGCGGACCGCGAAGGCGGTCGGCCTGCCCAACGTGATCGCTCACGGGATGTTCACGATGGCCGAGGCGGGACGCGTGGTGACCGACTGGGCGGGCGACCCCGGCGCGGTGGTGGAGTACGGCGTCCGGTTCTCCTCGCCGGTGCCGGTCGAGGACGACGACACCGGTACGACGCTGACCGTGTCGGGTCGCGTCGAGGAGAAGCTCGACAACCGGCAGGTCGCGGTCGCGATCGAGGCGACCGCGCTTGGCGCGCGCGTCCTGTCGAAGGCGCGCGCGGTCGTTCAGCTGGCCTAGGCGATCACGCCGGCGCGCCGGAGCAGCCACCGGTTCTCGACGCCGATCAGGCCGCACTCGTCGAAGAACGCGAGCACCTTCTCCGCGACCCGCACCTTCGTCTCCCGCCAGTGCGGGTTGTTCTTTGCGGCCTCGCGCGCGACATCCGGGTCGAGCCCGACGTTCGCGTAGACGTCCGGATGGATCAGTGACCTCGTGGCCTCGTGCACGATCAGGCCGATCATGACCCGGTTGTAGGTACGGCGCAGCCAGCCGCTTCGCGACTGGGCGCGCAACGTCTCCTCGCGGGCGTAGCTGATGTGGCGGGCCTCTTCGATCACGTGGATCCGGCTGACCTGACGAACGATCGACTGAACCGACTCGTCGTCCATGGCCTCGCGCTGCAGCCCGTCGAGGATCTCCTCGACGTACATCGTCCCGGCGAAGGTGAGCACCTGGTTCGAGATCGTCTTGAAGATCCGGCCGAGCTCGTGCGCGAGCCTGCCGACGCCGTAGTTCGGCGCGCCGAAGGCCTTGGTCATCGTGGCGAACATGATCGAGTGCCGGCACTCGTCGGCGATCTCGGTGAGCGCCCACTGGACGTCCTTGCGGGTCAGATCGCGGTCGTAGGCGTAGCGCAGCAGCATCTGCATCAGGATCTCCTCGAACCAGATGCCGACGCTGGCGATGCTCGCCACTTCGTGCTTGGTCAG
This sequence comes from Mycobacteriales bacterium, assembly GCA_035547515.1. GTDB lineage: Bacteria > Actinomycetota > Actinomycetes > JAFAQI01 > JAFAQI01 > DASZTV01. Next base: position 21,981 of record DASZUS010000086.1, on the reverse strand, counting down.
CGTCGCGCGCTGCTCGGGCGTCATCTGCTCCCACAACGAGGTGCCGTAGAGGCTGCAGCACCGGGCGGGCTCGTAGAGGACGTCCGCGGGCTGCTCGACGCGCCAGTCGACCTCGGTCTGCGGGTCGAAGGAGACCTTCGCTGAAGAGCGGAGCAGACGGGCGGCGGTGCGCTCCCGGTCGGGTACCTGGGCAGCGGGTTCCAGAGTCGCAGTACTCATAACCACTATCTAACGTGCCATTGGCCAATGGCGCAAGTGCCGATGGTAGTGTCAAACGTCACGTCACGGGAGGTTTTCCTGACCGACTACCGCATCGACGACCTCGCCCGCGCTGCGGGGATGACGGTACGCAACGTCCGGGCCTACCAGGAGCGCGGGCTCCTGCCGCCGCCGAGCCTGCGCGGGCGCACCGGCTGGTACGACGAGCGCCACCTCGCCAGGCTCCGGCTGATCGGCGGGCTGCTGGAGCGCGGCTACACGACCGCGCACATCACCGACTTCATCGCCACCTGGGAAGCCGGCCACGACCTCGGGCAGACCCTCGGCCTCGAGGCGGCCATGCTCGCCCCGGCGTCCGGCGAGATCCCGGAGCTGCTCAGCAAGGACGACCTGCTCGAGATGTTCGGCACCCTCGACCCCTCGTCGATCGGGGCGGCGGTGCGCATGGGGGTCCTCGAGCCTGAAGGCGACGGGAGGTTCCGCGTCCGTTCGCCGCGCCTGCTGCGGGCCGGCGCCGAGCTCGTCGCGCTCGGGATGCCGCTGATCGAGGTGCTGAACCTCGGCGCGGAGCTGCGCCTCCGGGTGCAGGCCGTGGCCACTCTGTTCGTGCAGGCCGTCGCCCCCTCGATCATCGGAGACCACGAACCCGGCTGGGTGCCGGATGACGCCGCCATGGAGCGCATCATGCGGCTGGTCTCGGACATGCGCCCGCTCGCCCGCGTGGTCGTCGACGAGGAGCTGGCGAGCGCGCTCGAGACCGGGATCGCGGACTACGTCACGAAGTGGCTCGCGGCCGCCGTCGAGGCCCGAGCGGATGTGCCATCCGCTCCCCTATAGGCACAGCAATGGCACATGCGCTCAGAGCTGGATCTCGCTGAGCAGCTTCTGCATCCGCCCGACGCCCTCCGCCAGGTCGTCGTCACCGAGCGCGTAGGACATCCGGAACGCTCCGGTGTGCCCGAACGCCTCGGCCGGCACGACCGCCACCTCGGCCTCTTCCAGCACGAGCGTGGCGAGCTCGGCCGAGGTCTGCGGCGTACGGCCGCGCAGCTCCTTGCCGAGCAGGGCCTGCACGGACGGGTAGCAGTAGAAGGCTCCTCGCGGGGTCGGGCAGTCCACCCCGGGGATCTCGTTGAGCATTCGGACCATGGTCTGGCGGCGTACGTCGAAGGCCGAGCGCATCATCGCGACCGCCGAAAGGTCCCCGCTGACCGCCGCGAGCGCCGCAGCCTGAGCCACGTTGGACACGTTGGACGTGGCGTGCGACTGCAGGTTGCCCGCGGCCGCGACCACATCGGTGGGGCCGATCATCCAGCCGACGCGCCAGCCAGTCATCGCGTAGGTCTTTGCGACGCCGTTGAGCAGCACGCAGGTGTCGGCGAGCCCCGGGACGAGGACCGGCATCGACGGCGCGGTAGCGCCGTCGTAGAGCAGGTGCTCGTAGATCTCGTCGCTGATCACCCAGACGCCGGCTTCCAGAGCCCAGCGGCCGATCGCCTCGACGGCCTCGGGCGGGTAGACCGCGCCGGTCGGGTTCGAGGGCGAGCAGAACAGCAGCGCCTTGGTGCGCGGCGTGCGTGCGGCCTCGAGCTGCTCGACAGTGGCGAGGTAGCCGCTGGCGGCATCGGTCGAGACCACCACGGGTACGCCGCCGGCGAGTCGGATCGACTCGGGATAGGTCGTCCAGTACGGCGCGGGCAGGATCACCTCGTCGCCCGGGTCGAGCAGCGTGGCGAACGCCTCGTACACGGCCTGCTTGCCGCCGTTGGTGACCAGGACCTGGGCGGCCTGGACGGCGTAGCCGGAATCCCGCTGGGTCTTGTCCGCGATCGCCTGGCGCAGCGCCGGCAGGCCCGGGGTGGGGGTGTAGCGGTGCATCGCCGGGTCGTGGCAGGCCGCCGCGGCGGCTTCGACGATCGCCTCGGGCGTCGGGAAGTCGGGCTCACCGGCGCCGAACCCGATGACGTCGCGGCCGGCCGCCTTGAGTGCCTTCGCCTTCGCGTCGACGGCGAGGGTTGCGGACTCGGCGATGCCGCCCACCCGGGCGGATACTCGTGACGGGGACATGGCTCCATGGTCGCCTATGCGCGTTCGGGCGGTCCATCCGATAGTGCGCGGCGCTCGCCAGGCAGCGCACGGTTCGACCGGGTCGCGCGACCAGACGTAGACTGCAGCGTTCGGCAACACCGAATAAAGGGCAGTAGCTCAATTGGCTAGAGTCCCGGTCTCCAAAACCGGTGGTTGGGGGTTCGAGTCCCTCCTGCCCTGCGCATGACCGGACCGAGTACGACGAGGAGGTGACGATGTGACGCAGACGAACGAGAGCATGCCGACCGCGAAGCGGGCCGGCTCGGGTCGCGGCAAGGGCGGCAAGCCCACCTATCCCGAGCGAATCTCGACGTACAACCGTCAGGTCGTCTCCGAGCTGCGCAAGGTGCTGTGGCCGACCCGAAACGAGCTCGTGACCTACACCGTGGTGTCCGTGACCTTCGTGGTCGCGATGGTCGCGTTCGTCGGTGCGCTCGACTACGGGTTCACCAAGGCCGTCTTCTCGCTGTTCGGCTGACGCCTCACTTCCCCTTCGTCCAAGACCATCAAGGAAGCCACCTCACCGTGACCGAGTACGCGCCCGAGCCCGACGCCATCGAGCCTGTCGGAGAGACCGCCGAGGCGGCGGCCGGTGCTGCCGACGAGCCCGCCGGTGCTGCCGACGAGGCCTCCGGTGAGGCGTCGTCGTACGGCGCGGCCGTCGTCGAGGAGTCCGCGGACGGCGCTGACGCACCGGGCGAGCTCACCGTCTCCGAGACGATCGGTGAGAACGGCGAGGAGCTCGACGAGGTCGAGGCCTTCCGGGCCAAGCTCGTCTCGCTGCCGGGCGACTGGTACGTCGTGCACACCTACGCGGGCTACGAGAACCGCGTGAAGACCAACCTCGAGTCGCGGATCGCCTCCCTCAACATGGAGGACTACATCTTCGACATCCAGGTGCCGACCCAGCCCGAGACCATCATCAAGGCCGGCAAGCGCCAGACCGTCGAGTCGAAGGTGTTCCCGGGCTACGTGCTGGTCCGCATGGACCTCACCGACGAGTCGTGGTCGGTGGTCAAGAACACGCCCAGCGTCACCGGGTTCGTCGGCACCAGCCACCCCACGCCGCTCTCGATGGCCGACGTGGTGAAGTTCCTGGCGCCGAAGCCGGTCGAGGCCAAGCGCGCCGAGCCGATCAAGGTCGTCGACTTCTCGGTCGGCGAGTCGGTCACCGTCATGGACGGGCCGTTCGCGACCTTGCCCGCGACGATCAACGAGATCAACGCCGAGGCCCAGCGACTCAAGGTCCTCGTGTCCATCTTCGGCCGGGAGACGCCGGTCGAGCTGTCGTTCAGCCAGGTCAGCAAGATCTGACCAGCCTTGAGTTGAGGAACTAGAGATGCCTGCCAAGAAGAAGATCGCCGGTCTGATCAAGCTGCAGATCCAGGCCGGTGCCGCGACCCCGGCGCCGCCGGTCGGCCCCGCGCTGGGCCAGCACGGCGTGAACATCATGGACTTCTGCAAGCAGTACAACGCAGAGACCGAGTCGCAGCGCGGCAACGTGATCCCGGTCGAGATCACGGTCTACGAAGACCGCAGCTTCAGCTTCATCACCAAGACCCCGCCCGCCGCGCGCATGATCCTCAAGGCCGCGGGCGTGGAGAAGGGGTCCGGCGAGCCGCACAAGAACAAGGTCGCCTCGATCACCCGCGCTCAGGTCCGCGAGATCGCCCAGACCAAGATGGCCGACCTCAACGCCAACGATCTCGATGCCGCCGAGTTGATCATCGCCGGCACCGCTCGCTCGATGGGCATCACCGTCAGCGACTAGCACCGCCTGCACACCCGCAAGACCTACGCCGTGGGAGGGGCCGACCGGCTCCGCTCGCACCACTAAGGAGACAGCAACATGGCACGTAGCAAGTCCTATGAGGCAGCCGCCAAGCTGATCGACCGCGACCGGCTCTACTCGCCGAGTGAGGCGGTCCGGCTGGCAAAGCAGACCTCCACCACCAAGCGCTTCGATGCGACGGTCGAGGTGGCGATGCGCCTGGGCGTCGACCCGCGCAAGGCCGACCAGATGGTCCGCAGCACGGTCTCGCTGCCGCACGGCACCGGCAAGACCGCCCGCGTCGCCGTCTTCGCAACCGGTGAGAAGGCCGAAGAGGCGCGCGCTGCCGGCGCGGACGTGGTCGGCGGCGACGAGCTGATCGCCGAGGTCGAGGGTGGCCGGCTGGACTTCGACGCCGCCGTCGCCACGCCCGACCTGATGGGCAAGGTCGGCCGGCTGGGCCGTGTGCTCGGCCCGCGCGGTCTGATGCCGAACCCGAAGACCGGCACCGTGACGACGGACGTCGGCAAGGCCGTCGAGGACATCAAGGGCGGCAAGATCGAGTTCCGCGTCGACCGTCAGGCGAACCTGCACTTCGTGATCGGCAAGACCTCCTTCACCGAGGCGCAGCTCGTCGACAACTACGTCGCCGCGCTCGACGAGGTGCTGCGCGCCAAGCCGTCGACCGCCAAGGGCCGCTACATCAAGAAGATCGCGGTCTCGACGACGATGGGCCCGGGCATCCCGGTCGACCCGTCCAAGACGCGCGGCGACGACAGCAGCGAGGGTCCGGCCGCCCAGGCCGCGCCGGCGGAAGCACCCGCCGCCGAGGTCGAAGCTGAGGTCGAGGCGCCAGCCACGGAGACCGAGGCTCCGGCCACCGAGACCGAGGCCACCGAGTAGCTCGACCGGTGTAGCCTGGTTGCTACCGAAGACCGCCGGTCGTCACCTCGGTGACCGAAGGTCCCGCGCAAGCGGGCGTCCAGCGCAGGTGAGTGGTACGTCGTCGACGCCCCGCGCCCTGCGCCGGGGCGTTTTTCTGTGACGTACGACGAAAGGGTTCACATGCCCCGGCCGGACAAGGCCTCCGCGGTCGCCGAGCTCACTACGGCGTTCCGCGACTCCAGCGCCGCGGTACTCACCGAGTACCGCGGCCTGACGGTCGCGGAGCTCAAGGAGCTGCGGCGCTCGTTGCAAGGCAACGCGACGTACGTCGTCGTCAAGAACACCCTGTCGAAGATCGCGGCCCGTGAGGCCGGTGTCGAGGCGCTCGACGAGCTGATGACCGGCCCGTCCGCCATCGCGTTCGTCAACGGTGACCCGGTCACCGTGGCGAAGGGCCTGCGCGACTTCAACCGGGAGCACCCGCTGCTCGTCATCAAGGGCGGCGTGCTCGACGGCGCTCCGCTTTCCGCTGACGACATCAAGAAGCTCGCCAATCTCGAGTCGCGCGAGGTCCTCCTCGCCAAGCTCGCCGGCGGCCTGAACACGCCCGCCTCGCAGCTGGCCAGCGTCCTCATGGCGCCGGTCCGCCAGCTCGCCCAGGTCCTCGGCGCGCTTGCCGCCAAGGCCGCAGCCGACCCGAACTGGGGCGGCGGCGACGGCGCGAGCGCGACGGATCCCGCGCCGGCCGCGGCTGATGAGGTACCTGCCGAACCGGCCGCGGAAGCAGCCGAGCCGGCTCCCGAGCCGGCCCCCGAGGCAGGCGAGCCGGCCGCGGAAGCAGCCGAGCCCGCAACTGAAGAGACCACAGACGGCGTCGCTGACGCGTCGTCCGACAGCTGACACCGAACCCAAGGAGAATCACCATGGCGACTTTGACCAACGACGAGATCATCGAGGCCCTCAAGGAGAAGAGCCTCATCGAGATCTCTGACCTCGTGAAGCAGTTCGAGGAGACCTTCGGGGTCTCCGCCGCGGCTCCGGTCGCGGTTGCGGCGGCTCCGGCTGCCGGCGGCGCGGCGGCCGGCGGCGACGCTGCGGGCGGCGGCGACCAGGACGAGTTCGACGTCATCCTCGACGCGGCTGGCGACAAGAAGATCCAGGTGATCAAGGTCGTGCGCGAGCTGACCAGCCTGGGCCTCAAGGAGGCCAAGGACCTCGTCGACGGTGCGCCGAAGACCGTCCTCGAGAAGGCCAACAAGGAGGCTGCCGACAAGGCGAAGGCCGCCCTCGAAGAGGCCGGTGCCAGCGTCACCGTCAAGTAGCTCTCACTCCTCGCCGCTGGGGGCCGACCCCCAAGGGTCGGCCCCCCGCGGTTTTTCGTGCCCTGACATGCGGTTTCGCTGCGCATTGACGCGGGATCGCACCGGCGGGGGAGGTGGCAAACCGCCCGGACAGGGCGCTAACCTCTCGCGTTGTGACCCGCCTCACACGCCTCGCTTGGCGGGCGTCGAAGTCGGTCGCCACGAGAAGGCAGGGGTCGCGTGGGCGTTGAGGTCAAGGTCGAAGGCCTGACGAAGTCGTTCGGGCGACAGGTCATCTGGGAAGACGTCTCGCTGACGCTTCCGAAGGGCGAGATCTCCGTCTTGCTCGGCCCCTCGGGCACCGGCAAGTCGGTGTTCCTCAAGCATCTGATCGGCCTGCTGCGGCCCGACCGCGGCCACGTGTACATCGAGGGCAATGACGTCCCCAACGTCACCGAGCGCAAGCTCTACGAGGTGCGCAAGATGTTCGGCGTGCTGTTCCAGGACGGCGCGCTGTTCGGCTCGATGTCGATCTACGACAACGTCGCTTTCCCGCTTCGTGAGCACACGAAGAAGAGCGAGAGCGAGATCCGCAACATCGTGATGGAGAAGCTGGAGCTCACCGGTCTGATCGGTGCCGAGCAGAAGCTTCCCGGTGAGATCTCCGGCGGCATGCGCAAGCGCGCCGGGCTCGCCCGAGCGCTCGTGCTCAATCCCGAGATCCTGCTCTTCGACGAGCCGGACTCCGGTCTCGACCCGGTTCGGACCGCCTACCTCAACCAGCTGATCGTCGACCTCAACCAGCAGATCTCGGCGACGATGTTGATCGTCACGCACGACATCAACACCGCCCGTACCGTGCCGGACAACATCGGCTTGCTCTATCGCCGCCACCTCGCGATGTTCGGTCCCCGCGAGATGCTGCTGTCCAGCCAGGAGCCGGTGGTCCGGCAGTTCCTCAACGCGCAGCGCCAAGGCCCCATCGGCATGGCGGAGGAGAAGGACGCCGCCGAGCTCGAGCAGGAGAAGTCCGAAGGCGCGGAGCTGCCGCCGCTGCCCCCGATCCCGCCGCAGATCATGCCGACCAACGGCAAGGAGCGCCCGACTCAGCGTCCCCCGGGCCAGTGGCTCCGCGAGCACGGTGTGACGCCGCCGCCGGGCTCGTTCGGTGGCATCGCCGGTGCGAGGACCGCTGCTCAGGTCTCGACGGCGCCGCCCGCGACGACCGAGACCGAAGGGGTCCGCGTGCTGCGCGCCGCGCCGGCGGCGCGTCGCAGGACCACCACCGACAGCGCGCCGGCAAAGCGAAGCACGGCGAAGAAGACCACTGCCAAGCGGGCTGCGCCCAGCAAGGACGCGAGCGCCGAGCCGGCAAAGAAGACGACCGTACGCCGCACTGCCGGCGGCGGATCCGCGGGGACCGGCCGGAGACGCTCCTCGTGAGTTCCGCAAGCGTCGCGGCACCATTCCGGGCCAGCGGCAGCTTCTTTGCGATGTGCCTGGACACCTGGGTGGCGTTCTGGCGCTCGGTCCGGCATCTGCGCTTCCAGTGGCGCGAGATGCTCGAACAGGCTTGGTTCATCGCGAGCGTCACGATCCTGCCGACCGCCCTTGTGTCGATCCCGTTCGGCGCGGTGATCGCGTTGCAGATCGGGAACCTCGCGCGGCAGGTGGGCGCGCAGTCGTTCACCGGGTCGGCCTCGGTCCTCGCGATCCTGCGCGAGGCCGCGCCCATCGTGTGCGCGCTGCTGATCTCGGGCGCCGGCGGCTCGGCAATCTGCGCCGACCTCGGCAGCCGCAAGATCCGTGACGAGATCGACGCGATGGAGGTGCTCGGCATCTCGCCGCTCGAGCGCCTGGTCGTGCCGCGAGTCGCTGCCAGCGCGATCGTGGCAGTCCTGCTCAACGGCCTGGTGTCCGTCGTCGGCGTGATCGGCGGCTACATCTTCAACGTCATGCTGCAGCACGGCACTCCCGGCGCCTACATCCAGTCCTTCACCGCGCTGGCGCAGCTGCCCGACCTCTACGTCGGCGAGCTCAAGGCGCTGCTGTTCGGGATCATGGCCGCGCTGGTCGCGTCGTACAAGGGCCTGAACCCCAAGGGTGGCCCCAAGGGCGTGGGCGACGCGGTCAACCAGTCGGTGATCATCGCGTTCATGCTGCTGTTCGTGATCAACTTCGTGATCACCGAGGTGTACTTCACGATCGTTCCGCAGAAGGCGATCTGATGGCCAACACCGTCTCGTTGCCGCGCCCGCTGCGGACCGTCAGCCGGGTGGTCGGCGCGCCCTACCGGGCGACGATGAGCGGCCTCGAGGACGCCGGCGAGCAGCTGTCGTTCTACGTGCGCTCACTCGGCTGGTTCTGGCGCACGATCGTCTCCTACTGGCGCGAGGTGGTCCGGCTGATCGCCGAGGTCAGCCTCGGCTCAGGCGCGCTCGCCCTGATCGGCGGCAGCGTCGGCGTGGTCGCCTTCCTGACCTTCTTCACCGGCACCGAGGTCGGGTTGGAGGGCTATCAGGGGCTTCAGCAGATCGGCATCTCGGCGTTCGCCGGGTTCGTCTCGGCGTACTTCAACACCCGCGAGATCTCGCCGATCGTCGCGGGCCTCGCCCTGACCGCGACGGTGGGCGCGGGGTTCACGGCGCAGCTGGGCGCGATGCGGATCAGCGAGGAGATCGACGCTCTCGAGGTCATGGGCATCCCGTCGATCCCCTACCTGGTGACCACTCGCCTGATCGCCGGTCTGGTCGCGGTGATCCCGCTCTACGTCGTGGGCCTGGTCGCGTCGTACTTCTCCACGCGGCTGATCGTGACGCTCTACTTCCACCAGTCCGGCGGCACCTACGACCACTACTTCCATACCTTCCTGGTGCCGACCGACGTCTTCTACTCGTTCCTGAAGATCATCATCTTCGCGATCGTCGTCATGCTGATCCACTGCTACTACGGCTACTACGCCAGCGGCGGCCCGGCCGGGGTAGGCGTGGCGGTCGGTCGTGCCGTGCGGACCTCGATCGTCGCCATCAACGTCATCGATCTCTTCCTGAGCCTCGCGTTGTGGGGCGCCAACACGACGGTCAGGATCGCGGGCTGACCATGTCCCGGAGCGAGACCCGACTGCGTGTGAAGCGTCGCCTGCAGGGCGTCGTGTTCCTTGCCGTGATCGTCATGCTGCTCGGCCTGACCGTCCTGATCTACAACAAGGACCTCCCCGGGCAGGGCAGCGACACAGTCACCTTGGACGCTTCGCGCATCGGCAACCAGCTGATCATCCCGGCGGATGTGAAGTACGAAGGTGTCCTCGTCGGCCGGGTCAGCTCGGTGCACAGCAACGGTGAAGAGGCGACTCTCACGTTGCAGCTTTCGAAGTCGCTGATCCACAGCATCCCGGGCAACGTCCTCGCGCGGATCCTTCCCAAGACGCTGTTCGGCGAGAAGTACGTCGACCTGATCCGGCCGGCATCGCCGGTCGGCACGCTCGAGCCCGGCGCGACGATCCAGGAGGATCGTTCGGCGGTCGCCGTCGAGCTGCAGGACGTGTTCACCAAGCTGGTCCCGGTGTTGCGCGCGGCGAACCCCGCGGCGCTTTCGGTCGCGTTGTCCAACACGGCCGAAGCCCTCGCCGGTCGCGGCGAGACGCTGGGCCACAGCCTCACGCTGATCGACAAGTACTTCAGCAAGCTCAACCAGGACATGCCCAACATCCAGCACGACATCGCCGGGCTTGCCGACCTGGCGAGCAACTACGCCGATGCCGCGCCCGACCTGCTGGGCATCCTCAAGCACTTCTCGGTCACCGCGAAGACGTTCACCGTGAAGGCGGACCCCTACGCCCAGTTCCTGGCCGGCACGGCGGGCTTCGCCGACACCGCCGCCAACTTCTTCAAGACCAACGGCAAGGGCCTCACGGACCTCGCGAAGTACAGCCAGGCGCCGCTCAACATGCTGTCGAACTACTCGATCGTCCTCGAGTGCCTGCCCAACGGCCTGTCGATCTTCGATCGCGAGCGCCTCGAGCACGCCTTCAGCGGCGGGGCCCTGCACATCGACCTGATCCCGGTGAACAGCCGCGGCGAGTACACCCAGAAGGACACTCCCTCGCTGCGTGAGTTCACCCGCGCGGTGCTCCCGGCCAACTGCTACGGCCTCCCCTATGACGGCCATGCGCTGCACCCGGAGAACTCGAAGTACCCCTTCGCTCCCGGCGGCAACTACGCGCAGGGCGGTTACGCCGGCTCGGGCGCCGCGACGCCCAACGCGACGGCGTCGGTGTTCTCGGGCTCGACCGGCGGAGTCGGCTCGGCGGCCGAGCAGGCCGAGATCGCGACGCTGATCACCGAGGTCACCGGACACCAGCCTGCCTCGAACGGCTTGGAAGACCTGCTCCTCGGCCCGCTGCTTCGCGGCATGGCGGTGGTGCCGTAATGCGCGGCAAGACCCTCGGCGCAGCGATCAAGCTCATCATCTTCGCGCTCGTCACGATTGTGGCGACCGCGCTCCTCGGCGTGGTCGTCAGTAACCGGACCTTCGGGTCGACGCACACCTACAAGGCCGACTTCAGCGACGTCACCGATCTGATCAGCGGTAGCGACGTGCGGATGGCGGGCGTTCGCGTCGGCACGGTCGGCTCGATCAAGTCCATGTCGGAGGACGGCAACAACTTCGCCCAGGTCTCGTTCACCGTCGACAGCGACGTGCCGATGACCACGACGACCCAAGTCAAGGTGCAGTACCTGAACCTGGTCGGTCAGCGCTACCTCGACCTGGTCGAGACCCCCGGCCCGGACCAGACGACGCAGAACCCTGACGACGTGATCCCCGAGACTCGGACCGCGCCCGCCGTCGATCTGACCGCGCTGTTCAACGGCTTCAAGCCGCTGTTCCGGGCCCTGTCTCCCGGCGACGTCAACCAGTTCGCCCTGGAGATCATCAAGACCCTGCAGGGCGAAGGCGGGACCGTCCAGGACCTGCTCCAGCAGACCGCCTCGCTGACCAACACCGTCGCTCAGCGCGACGCGGCGATCGGGCAGGTCATCGACAACCTGCTGACCGTCCTGTCCACGGTGCAGAAGCGCGACAGCGGGCTCAGCGAGACGATCAGCCAGCTGCAGCGACTGGTGACCGGTCTGGCCGGAGATCGCGACGCGATCTCGGCGTCGCTGGTCAACATCAACGACCTGGCGACGAGCACTGCCAAGCTGCTGACCGGCATCCGCCCGGTGCTCCCCGGCGACCTGCGCAACCTGACCGCCCTCGCCAAGGTGCTCAACGACACCAAGGACGACGTCAACAAGAAGGAGAACGCGCTGGCCGCGTTCCTGCAGCGCGAGCCGGCGAAGCTCAACCGGATCATCCGTACCGGCAGCTACGGCGGCTACTTCAACTTCTGGTTGTGCTCGTTGGGCATTACCGGACTGCCCGCAGCACTGGAGCCCAGCGCGTCGGAGTCGCCGTCGTGCCCGGCGGTGACCCAGTGAGCAAGCGATGAGGCCGTTCCGCGAGCGCAGCCCGTTGCCGATCGGCATCGCGGGCGTGGTGGTCATCGTCCTGCTGTTCCTGCTCGCGCTCAACATCAACAACCTGCCGTTCATCACCTCCGGCCACACGGTCTACGCCGAGTTCACCGACGCGGCGAGCCTGCAGAACGGCGACAACGTGAAGATCGCCGGCGTACAGGTCGGCAAGGTGACGTCGGTCAAGCTCGTGTACGTCCCTGGGCAGGGCAACATCGTTCGCGTCGCGATGAAGGTGAGCGGCGGGCCTCACATCGGCGCCGACACGACCGCCAACATCAAGATCGAGACGTTGCTCGGACAGGTGTACGTCGCGCTCAACCCGACCCCCGCGGGGTCGCTCGCCGACAACACCATCCAGGTCGACCGCACGACGACGCCCACCTCGATCACGCAGGCGTTCATCGGGCTGGGCAAGCGAGCCGGCGCGATCGACGTGAAGCAGCTGGCCAAGTCGTTCGAGGTCTTGTCCAACACCTTCCGGAACACCCCGGGCGAGGTGCACGCCTCGTTGGTCGGGCTCGAGCGGGTGTCGCAGGCGATCGCCTCGCGCAACAACCAACTCACGGCGCTGCTGGGCAAGGCCAACGCCGTGACGACGACTATCGCGGCGCACGACGACCAGATCACGAAGCTGATCGACGACTCCTCGCTGATCTTGCAGACGATCAGCCAGCAGCGAAACGTCGTGCACCAGCTGCTCGTCAGCACGGCCGCGCTGGCGCATCAGCTCACCGGCTTGGTGGCCGAGAACCGCAAGCTGATCGGCCCGGCGCTGGCGAAGCTCGACGGCACGCTGAGGATCCTGCGTGCCAACCAGCGCGCCCTCGACCAGACGCTGCACCTCGCGGCGCCGTTCGTGCGCGACTTCACTGACACCCTCGGCACCGGCCGCTGGTTCGAGACCACGCTGACCAACCTCACCGACTCGGCCGGCAAGATCGCTCTCGGCAACTCGGGGAGTCGCTGATGAGACGGCTCGGTGAGCTCTTCGGCGACCTGGTACGGCGCTTCGGCGCGGGCATCGTCGCGCTGGTGGCGGTCGTAGCTCTCGTCATCGTCATCGTCGCCGTTGTGGTGACGACTGGTGGCGGCAAGACCTACAAGCTCACGGCCTACTTCACCAAGACCGTGGGCCTCTACACCGGCAACGACGTGCGAATCATGGGCGTCAAGGTCGGCCACGTCGACAGCATCACTCCGGTCGGCACCGAGGTGAAGGTCGTCATGTCCTACGACGGCGACGACCGGGTGCCGGCGAACGCCAAGGCCGTGGTGATCGAACCCTCGATCGTCAGCGACCGCTACGTCCAGATCACCCCGGGCTACGTGAGCGGGCCGACGCTGCCCAACGACGCGGTCCTCGGCTGCCCGCCGCCGGGTAGCGACGAGCCGGCAGCTTCCGACCCCGGGAGCTGCGCGAACCAGACCGCCGTACCGCTGGAGCTGGACCAGATCTTCGGCAACCTCAACCAGCTGGACAAGGCCCTGGGGCCCAACGGGGCGAACAAGAACGGCGCGCTCTCCGAGCTGATCAAGATCGGGGCGGAGAACCTCAAGGGCAACGGGAAGGCGTTCAACAGCGCCTTCAAGCAGTTCTCTGCGCTGATCTCGACTCTCGCGGGCAGCCGCAGCGATCTGTTCGACACAGTGAGCAGCCTGCAGAAGTTCACGAGCACGCTCGCGCACGACAACGGCGGGGTCGTCGCGCTGAACCGGAACCTGGCGCTCGTCGGCGGTCAGCTCGCCGGTGAGCGGAAGGATCTCGGTGCCGCGCTCGAGAACCTCGCGACGGCGCTCACCTCGGTGCAGAGCTTCGTCGCAGACAACCGGGCCGGCCTCAAGACCGACATCCACAGCCTCGCCAAGGTCACCGACCTGCTGACCAAGGAGAAGACGGCGATCACGCAGGTGACCGACCTGGCTCCGCTCGCGCTGGCCAACCTCAGCCTTGCCTACGACCCGGCGACGAGAACCCTCGACACCAACGCCGCCCTCACCGAGCCGCTGCTCAAGACCGGTCCGTCGGGTGCGCTGTGCCAGCTGCTCGGCACGCTCGGACTCGAGGCGGCCGTGGGCGACGCCGTCGGCTGCAGCGCCAACAAGCCCGTCATCAGCACCAGCAGCCTGCACCACGTCACCCCGACCCTGGCCCAGCTGCTGACCGGCGGCCTGACGTGACCGCCGGCCTGATGCGGCGCAGCCGTCTCGTCGCGCTCGGCGTCGTCGGCGTCTTCACGGCGGCGGGGTGCGGCTTCCACAGTGCATACTCGCTCCCGCTTCCCGGCGGCGCCGCCTCCGGGAAGACCTACACGGTGACCGCCGAGTTCAAAGACGTCCAGGACCTCACTCCGGACGCGGCCGTCCGGGTCAACGACGTCGCGGTCGGCGAGGTCAGCGACATCACGTTGGACCCGGCCACGCTCGAGGCCAAGGTCACGATGCGGATCAAGAAGTCGGTCGTTCTGCCGGCGAACGCGGTGGCCACCCTCGAGCAGACGACGCTGCTCGGCGAGAAGTTCGTCGCGGTTGCGCCGCCGTACAACGTGTCGCCTGAGGGGCGGCTGGTCGACGGCGACAAGCTCGACTCGGCGAGTGACCTGCCGAGCGTTGAGCAGGTCTTCGGGCTGCTCTCGCAGGTCCTCAACGGTGGTGACCTCGGGGACCTGCAGACGATCAGTGTCGAGGTGTCCAAAGCGCTGTCGGGTCGCGAGGCGGACGTCCGCGGCGCGCTGCAGCAGCTCACCACGTTCGTCGGCGGCCTCGCCGACCAGAAGCATCAGATCGTGCGGGCTATCGATGGCCTCGACCGGTTCAGCTCGGCGCTCGCCGACCAGAACTCCACCATCGCTACTGCGCTCGACGATCTCGGTCCGGGTCTGCGGGTGCTCGCCGACGAGCGGGCCCAGTTCACGTCGTTGCTGACTCACCTGTCACGGTTCGGCAAGTACGCGAGCCGCGTGATCAACGCCTCGGCCTCGCAGACGATCGCCGAGCTGCGCGACCTCCAGCCGGTGCTGCACCATCTCGCCGCGGCTGGCGCGAACCTGCCGCGTTCGCTAGAGGTGCTGATCACCTATCCCTTCCCCCGCGACGTCGGCGCGGCGGCGCCGGGGGACTACGTGAACGCCGACATCAGCCTCGACCTGGGCCCAGTGCTCTGCGCGGTGTTCGCGGGCAAGACTCCCTCCCAGCTCGTCTCCCTGCTCGGCCCGGTCGAGGCGGAGCTGGTCAAGCTGCTGTCCGGGGAGTCCTGCCCGGCGCTCAGCAAGGCTTCCAATGCGACCGGCCAGTCGCGGCTCGCCCAGCTGCTCAGCGGAGTCGGAGGCGCCCAGTGATCCGCCGTGTCGTCAAGATCCAGCTCGCGGTGTTCATCGTGCTCACCCTGGTCGGCATCACCTATGTCGGAGCCAGCTACGTCGGGATCAACCCGCTTAGCAGCCCCTTCACGGTCAAGCTCGCCCTGCCGTCGGCCGGCGGGATCTTCACCAATGCCGACGTCGCCGAGCGCGGAGTCGTGGTGGGGCGCGTGGGGGCGCTGCACATCAACCCCGACGGCGGCGTGACCGCCGACCTGAAGATCAACCATGGCGAGAAGATCCCGGCGCAGGGTCTCAAGGCGACGGTCGCGGACCTGTCGGCAGTGGGCGAGCAGTACGTCGAGCTCGAGCCCGCCAGCGACTCCGCGCCGTACCTGAGCTCGTCCTCGCCGCCGATCAAGGGAACGATCCCGGTCGACGACGCGGTGATCCTGCGCAACATCGAGCAGCTGTTCGGCAGCATCAACGTGCACGACCTGTCGACCACCGTGACCGAGCTCGGCAAGGGCTTCGCCGACCTCGGTCCGAGCTTGCAGAAGCTGATCGACGGCGGCAACGAGCTGACCCAGGCCGCGACCAACGCGCTACCGGCGACCCAGCGGCTGATCAACGACGGCAAGACCGTCCTCGACACCCAGCGTCAAGTCGCGGCGGAGCTCAAGTCCTTCGCGGCGAGCTTCAACGACGTGACCGCCGAGTTCAGCGGCAAGGACACCGCGCTGCGGACCATCCTCGACAACGGCAGCGCCGCCTCCGAGCAGCTCAAGCTGCTGATCCAGGACAACCAGGACATCGTCCCGGACCTGCTGACCAACCTGGACACGTTCAGCCAGATCGAGAGCGTCCGGCTGCCCTACCTGCGGGCGGTTCTCGAGCTCTACCCGGCGATCGTGGCCGACTCCTACTACGCCCTGCCGGCTCCCGGCAACGTCGCGCGGTTCGGCAACATCACCGATCCGGGCGCGTTCTGCACCAGCGGTTACCAGAGCACGAAGCCGCGATCGAACAAGCCGAAGGACTGGGGCGGCGCCGCGAACCTCGACGCGCACTGCTACGGCAACAACACGTTCCTCGACACGGAACAGAACGACATCCGCGGCGAGCGCAACGCACCGCGTCCGAAGGGCGACCACGCGAACGTCACCAACGCCACGCCGTACGAAGGCCCGCACTACGGTCAGCCGTTCCCTGGCTCCGGCGTCGTCGGCGCCTGCGGCACCCCGAAGTGCCCGAAGTCCTCGCCCGCCCACAAGAAGTCCTCGACCTCGGCCGCGACGTCCGCGGGCAGGGCGCACGACGCCGCCGCCGACAACGCCCCCGCGATCATCGCGGCGCCCTACGACCCGGCGACCGGCATCATGCAGGGACCGGATGGGAAGCTCTACCAGCTAGGTCTGGACGGACCGCTGACCCCGGTGTTCGGCTCGTCGTCCTACTCCTGGCTGCTGCTCGCACCTACCATGAGATAGATGACCGAGCACCCGGCGGAGGTGCCGCGCCGTGGGCTCGCGCTTCCCGTCCTTCTCATTGCTGTCGTTGTCCTCATCGTCGCGACGGTCTTCGTCGTGCTCAAGGCACGTGATGTCTCGCACGCTTCTTCAGTGAGCAGCGAACGCAAGCAGATCGCCGCGATCGCCGGTCAGTACGCCGTCGACTTCACCTCGATCGACTACCGGCAGTTCGACCAGGACACCTCGGCGAACGTGAAGCACGCCTCGGCTGGCTTCGCCAAGACCTACCTCGCGACGATGAAGGCCTTCAAGCCGATCTACGTCAAAGGCAAGATCGTCACGACGACGACGGTGGCACGCTCGGCCATCACCACCATCAGCAAGACGAGCGCGGTCGTGCTGGTCGCGCTGAACGGGACGACCACGAGCGTCAACACCAAGGGCGAGACCCAGCAGCTGGATCGTTTCCAGATCACGCTGAGCAAGGTCGACGGAAGCTGGCTGACGAGCAACGTGACGACGATATGACGCCGACCGGCCCCGACCTCCCCGACGACGCCGCGGCCGAGCCGGCCGCCGATGAGGCGCTGACCCTGCCCGACGAGCGCTACTCACGCACCACGGAGCTGGCCGCTCGGTTGCGCCAGAGCGCCCTTGCTCAGGTCGAGGCAGCCCGCGCGGCACACGCTGCGGCTCCCGTCGCCCCGCAACCCAGCGAATCGGAGGATCCGGCGGCGATCGAGGAGACGCCGGAGCTCGAGAGGGAGACCGAACCCGAACCCGAGGCCGGTGTGACGGCCGACGACTCTGAGCCCGTCGAGGAGACCGAGCCTGTCGAGGAGACCGAGCCGGTCGCGGAGACCGAGCCGGTCGCGGAGACCGAGCCGGTCGAGGCCCTGGAGCCGGTCGAGGAGCCGGAGCCCGTCGAGGAGACCAAGCCGGCCGAGGAGCCGGTGGTCCTCGAGGAGCCGGCACCCCCGGTGACGAGCTCAGCGCAAGCGGCGCCTCCGGTGGCGCGCGACCCGCTGTTCCTCGCCGCCGCGGTGGTCAGCGTGTTGGCCATCGTGGCGATCGTGCTGTTCGTGATCTTCGACCAGAAGGCGTCACACGACTCAGCGGTCGCGAAGGCCCGGGTGGCGGCGCTTGCGGCGGCCAAGACGGAGACGGCGCTGGCCCTCACGTACAACTACCAGACGCTCGACTCCGACTTCGCCAAGGCCGAGGCGGGCATGAGCAAGGCGTTTCGGGCCAACTACGCCCAGACCGCCTCGACAGAGGTCACGCCGCTGGCGAAGAAGAACCACGCGGTGACGACGGGGACGGTCGCCGCCGCCGGCGTGATCTCCGCCACGCCGAGCTCGGCCGAGATCCTGGTGTTCGCCGACCAGACGGTCGAGAACAAGCTGCTCGACGCCACTTCACGGCTGGACAAGTCGGTCATCCAGGTGTCGATGATCAAGCAGGACGGCCACTGGGTGATCGACGACCTCAAGCCGTTCTAGCGCGAAACCCGGCGGAAACGCCGCGTCGGGCCTTGACGGGGGCGTCTCGGGGGTCCATGCTGCCGCGCAGCGCTAGGCCGCCTGATCGAGGTGGCCTCGACAGATTGCCGCCTCGCGGCTATGCTGCTCGTTTGCGCTGCCTCCTCATGCTCACACCCTCTACCGAAGCGTGTTCGTGACCGGTATCGGGGTGTGTCCATCGGCCTGCGCGCACTTTGACAGCGGGCACTAGAGAAGGACCCCACTTGGCCGCCTCGCGCTCCACCGGTTCTGCACTTTCCACCCTCGCGCCGCGCCGCGTCTCCTTTGCGCGGATCAATGAGCCGCTAGAAGTACCCAATCTGCTGGCACTTCAGACGGCCTCGTTCAAATGGCTGATCGGCTCCCCGGAGTGGCGCGAGTCGGTCGAGCCCGGCACGCCCTCCGGGCTGGAGGAGATCCTCTCCGAGATCAGCCCGATCCGGGACTTCTCCGACACGATGTCGTTGGAGTTCCGCGAGCCGAAGCTCATGGACCCGCCGCACTCGATCGACGAGTGCAAGGACAAGGACATGACGTACTCGGCGCCGCTGTTCGTCATCGCCGAGTTCACCAACAACGAGACCGGCGAGATCAAGAGCCAGACGGTCTTCATGGGCGACTTCCCGCTCATGACCAACCAGGGCACCTTCATCATCAACGGCACCGAGCGGGTCGTCGTCTCCCAGCTGGTGCGCTCCCCGGGCGTGTACTTCGACCGGACCCTCGACAAGGTCACCGACCGCGAGGTCTACACGGCCAAGGTCATCCCGGGCCGCGGCGCGTGGCTGGAGTTCGAGGTCGACAAGCGCGACCAGGTCGGCGTACGCATCGACCGCAAGCGCCGCCAGCCGGTCACCGTGCTGCTGCGTGCGCTCGGCTGGGACGACGCCAAGATCCTCGAGCGGTTCGGCGAGTTCGACTCCATGCGCCTGACGCTGGAGAAGGACCACACCTCCACCCCGGACGAGGCGCTCATCGACATCTACCGCAAGCTGCGCCCGGGTGAGCCGCCGACGCGTGACGCGGCGGAGACGCTTCTCAACAACCTCTACTTCAACGAGAAGCGCTACGACCTCGCGAAGGTCGGCCGCTACAAGGTCAACAAGAAGCTCGGTACGACGCAGCACACCAGCGTGGGCGTGCTCACCGAGGAAGACATCGTCGCGGCCATCGACTACGTCGTGCGCCTGCACCGCGGCGACCCCGGCTTCGAGACCGACGACATCGACCACTTCGGCAACCGGCGCCTGCGTACGGTCGGCGAGCTGATCCAGAACCAGGTCCGGATCGGCCTGTCCCGCATGGAGCGGGTCGTCCGCGAGCGGATGACCACCCAGGACGTCGAGGCCATCACGCCGCAGACCTTGATCAACATCCGGCCGGTGGTCGCGTCGATCAAGGAGTTCTTCGGCACCTCGCAGCTCTCGCAGTTCATGGACCAGACCAACCCGCTCGCGGGTCTGACCCACAAGCGGCGCCTGTCAGCGCTCGGCCCGGGTGGTCTGTCCCGTGAGCGTGCCGGCATGGAGGTTCGCGACGTCCACCCGAGCCACTACGGCCGCATGTGCCCGATCGAGACCCCGGAAGGCCCGAACATCGGCCTGATCGGATCGCTCGCCACCTACGCCCGGGTCAACCCGTTCGGGTTCGTCGAGACGCCGTACCGCCGTGTCGACAAGGGCCGGGTCACCGACCAGATCGACTACCTCACCGCCGACGAGGAAGACCGCCACATCATCGCGCAGGCCAACGCCCCGCTGAACCCGAACGGGACGTTCGCCGAGAACCGCGTCCTGGTACGCCGCAAGGACGGCGAGGTCGACTACGTCGAGCCCGCCGAGATCGACTACATGGACGTCTCGCCGCGGCAGATGGTCTCCGTCGCGACCGCGATGATCCCGTTCCTGGAGCATGACGACGCCAACCGCGCGCTCATGGGCTCCAACATGCAGCGGCAGTCCGTGCCGCTGCTGCGCGCCGAGGCGCCGCTGGTCGGCACCGGCATGGAGTACCGCGCCGCGGTCGACGCCGGTGACGTGGTCGTCGCGGAGCAGGCGGGGACGGTCGAGGAGGTGTCCGCCGACTACGTGACCATCGCGCACAAGGACGGCACCAGCCGGACCTACCGCCTGGCGAAGTTCCACCGTTCCAACCAGGGCACGTCGTTCAACCAGAAGCCCATCGTCGACGAGGGTGACAAGGTCGAAGCCGGCCAGGTCATCGCTGACGGGCCCTGCACCCAGAACGGCGAGATGGCGCTGGGCAAGAACCTGCTCGTCGCCTTCATGTCCTGGGAGGGCCACAACTACGAGGACGCGATCATCCTGTCGCAGCGCCTCGTGGAGGACGACGTGCTGTCCTCGATCCACATCGAGGAGCACGAGGTCGACGCCCGTGACACCAAGCTCGGCCCCGAGGAGATCACCCGGGACATCCCGAACGTCTCCGAGGAGGTTCTGGCCGACCTCGACGAGCGCGGCATCATCCGCATCGGGGCCGAGGTCGTCCCGGGCGACGTCCTCGTCGGCAAGGTCACCCCGAAGGGCGAGACCGAGCTCACCCCCGAGGAGCGGCTGCTCCGCGCGATCTTCGGTGAGAAGGCGCGCGAGGTTCGCGACACCTCGCTGAAGGTGCCGCACGGCGAGTCCGGCAAGGTCATCGGCGTACGCGTGTTCAACCGCGAGGACGGCGACGAGCTGCCTCCCGGCGTCAACGAGCTGGTCCGGGTCTACGTCGCCCAGAAGCGCAAGATCACCGACGGCGACAAGCTGGCCGGGCGTCACGGCAACAAGGGCGTCATCTCGAAGGTGCTGCCGGTCGAGGACATGCCGTTCCTCGCCGACGGCACCCCGGTCGACATCATCCTTAACCCGCTCGGCGTCCCCGGCCGCATGAACGTCGGTCAGGTCCTGGAGACCCACCTCGGGTGGATCGCCAAGACCGGCTGGCAGGTCGACGGCACCAAGGAGGGCTGGCAGAAGCACCTCGCCGAGATCGGGGCCGACGCCGCGGAGCCCGGCACCAACGTGGCAACGCCGGTGTTCGACGGTGCGCACGAGGAGGAGATCAGCGGCCTGCTGGGCTCGACCCTGCTCAACCGCGACGGCGAGCGGATGGTCAACGGCGACGGGAAGGCCAAGCTGTTCAACGGCCGTACCGGCGAGCCGATCGACCAGCCGATCTCGGTGGGCTACATCTACATCCTGAAGCTCCTGCACCTGGTCGACGACAAGATCCACGCGCGCTCGACCGGCCCGTACTCGATGATCACCCAGCAGCCGCTGGGTGGTAAGGCGCAGTTCGGCGGTCAGCGCTTCGGTGAGATGGAGGTGTGGGCGCTCGAGGCCTACGGCGCGGCGTACGCGCTGCAGGAGCTGCTCACCATCAAGTCCGACGACGTCCTCGGCCGCGTGAAGGTCTACGAGGCCATCGTCAAGGGCGAGAACATCCCCGAGCCCGGCATCCCCGAGTCGTTCAAGGTGCTCATCAAGGAGATGCAGTCGCTGTGCCTCAACGTCGAGGTGCTCTCCAGCGACGGCATGCAGATCGAGATGCGCGAGACCGACGAGGACGTCTTCCGTGCCGCCGAGGAGCTCGGGATCGACCTGAGCCGACGCGAGCCTTCATCAGTCGAAGAAGTCTGAAACCGGACTTCTCCGACTGAGGCAAAGACCTAAACCGCAAGATCAAAAGCAAGACCCAAAAGAAAGAAGACAACGTGCTCGACGTCAACTTCTTCGACGAGCTGCGCATCGGCCTGGCCACGGCGGACGACATCCGGCTGTGGTCGCACGGTGAGGTCAAGAAGCCCGAGACGATCAACTACCGCACGCTCAAGCCTGAGAAGGACGGCTTGTTCTGCGAGAAGATCTTCGGTCCCACCCGGGACTGGGAGTGCTACTGCGGC
>DASZUS010000085.1:0-27891 GCA_035547515.1 Mycobacteriales bacterium | reverse complement strand
TCGCCGTCGCAGCTGCGCGCGCTCGGCCGCCGGCTGCGCGAGATCGACCGCGAGCTCGGCAACGGCCTCGCCCGCCCGTCGTCCGTGCTCATCGCCGAGGCCGTGTCCGACCCGAGCGCGGTCGCGACGCTCGACGACTGGGTTGCCGCGCCGGTGCTGCGGCTGGCGCGGTTGCTGGACGCGGCTGGGCAGGCGGCGTCCCGTGGGGGTACGCCGAGCGAGGTGCTCTGGGCGCTGTGGGACGGCTCCGCCTGGTCGCACCGCCTCGCGACGGCGTCGGCCGCCCCCGATGCCGAGGGCCGCGCCGCGGATCGAGACCTCGACGCGGTCGTGGCGCTGTTCGACGTCGCGAACCGGCTCGAGGACAGCCAGCCTCGCGCCAGTGTCGACGGGCTGCTCGACGAGATCTCCTCGCAGGAGATCCCCGCCGCGCCCAGCGAGGAGAAGGCCGCCGCGCTCGGCGCGGTTCGGCTGCTCACCGCCCACCGGTCGAAGGGGCTCGAGTGGGACCTGGTCGTGGTCGCCGGCGTACAGGAGGGCGTGTGGCCCGACGTCCGCAGGCGCGGCACGTTGCTCGACGCCGACGGGCTCGCTGCCGGCGCACCAGGCGCGGGTGCCACCACGGCCTCGCTGCTCACCGACGAGCGGCGGCTGTTCTACGTCGCGGTCACGCGCGCCTGTCGCCGCCTGGTCATCACCGCGACCTCGGGCACCGACGACCTCGCCGAGCGCCCGTCGCGGCTGCTGACAGAGACCGGGCTGGAGCTGCCCGAGTCCGTCACGCCGAGCGTCGGCGTGCTCTCGATGGCGTCGATGGTCGGGCGGCTGCGCCGGGCGCTTCGCGATCCCGAGGTCACCGAGGACCTGCGTCAAGTCGCGGCGCAGTGCCTCGCCGAGCTCGCCGACGCGGTCGACGACGACGGCGTACCGCTCGTCCCGTCCGCAGCGCCGCACAGCTGGTGGGGCCTTCCGGACTGGACGCCCGGCACCGCGCCGGTGCGCGACCTGGCCCAGCCGGTCCAGCTGTCGGCGTCGGCAGTGGCGGCCTTCGACCGGTGTCCGCGAGCCTGGTTCCTCGACCGCGAGGCCCATGCCACCGAGAGCACGTCGACCGCGCAGGGGTTCGGCTCGATCGTGCACGCGCTCGCCGAGGCAGTCGTGGTCGGGGAGCTCCCGCCGGACCTCGACGTACTTGTCGAGCGCCTCGACGCGGTCTGGCACCTGCTGCCCTACGACGCGCGCTGGCAGGCGGTCCGCGACCACGCCGAGGCGAAGGCCGCCCTGCAGCGCTTCCTGGCCTGGCACGCCGCGAACGAGCGGCAGTGTGTCGGCGCCGAGGTCGACTTCGAGGTGGCGGTCGGAGACGACGTCGTCGTGCGGGGCCGAGCCGACCGGATCGAGCTCGACGATGCCGGCGGCCTGGTGGTGGTCGACCTCAAGACCACCCGCAACCCGCCAAGCGACGAACGCGTGAAGAGCGACGCGCAGCTTGGCGTCTACCAGCTCGTGACCCGCCATGGCGCGTTCTCCCAGTGGTCGTCGAAGCCGGGCGGTGCCGAGCTGGTCCAGCTGCGCAAGAGCGTCCGCAACGCGGTGAAGGTGCAGCGCCAGCAGGCGCTTGGTCCCGACGACGCATGGATCGACGACCTGGTCGGGGGCATCGCGTCGGGGATCCGCGAGGAGGCATTCCCCGCGCGGCGAAATGACGGGTGCGGGTACTGCCGGTTCCGCACGTCCTGCCCGTCCAGCGACGACGGAACGCAGGTCGTCACGTGAGCGTCGTGGCAACCGCCGACGGGCGCTACCTGTGCGAGCTGCTCGGCAAGGACTTCACCGACGAGCAGCTAGCCGTCATCACCGCGGACCTCGGACCCCAGCTCGTGGTGGCCGGAGCCGGGTCTGGCAAGACCACTGTCATGGCGGCGCGCGTGGTCCATGCCATCGCTTGGTTCGGCATTCCCGCCGACCGGATCCTCGGCGTCACCTTCACCAACAAGGCGGCGGCGGAGCTCGCGGAGCGGGTCCGGCACTGCATCTCCCGCCTGCCGTCGCGGGAGCCGTCCGCGGTCGCCGAGGGCGTCGAAGATCTCCCGACCGTCTCGACCTACAACTCCTATGCCGCCCAGATCGTGCGTGACCACGCGCTGCGGATCGGGCGCGAGCCAGGCGCCACGCTGCTGACCGAGGCGGTGCAGTGGCAGCTCGCGATGCGCGTGGCGAGCCGGGCGCCGGGGCCCTTCCCGCACCTGGACTGGACCACCTCCTACGTCGCGGAGCAGATCGTCGCGCTGGCCGGCGAGCTCTCCGACCACCTCGCCACCCCCGAGGACGTACGCCGTCACGACGCCGCAGTGCGAGAGGCCGCGGCAACCCTGGCGAAGCCGCTGAAGTGGGTCAAGGAAATGGTGGAGCGCACCCTGTCGCGCGACGAGCTGCTGACCCTGGTCAGCGCCTACCAGGAGGAGAAGGCGAGGCTGGACCTGATCGACTTCGGCGACCAGGTGGCGCTGGCGTGCCGGATCGTGCAGGCAGCGCCGGAGGTCGCAGTGATCGAGCGCGAGCGCTACCGGCTGGTCGTCCTCGACGAGTACCAGGACACCGGCGTCTCCCAGCGCATGCTGTTCGCCGGGCTGTTCGGCGCCGGTCACGCGATCACCGCGGTCGGCGACCCCAACCAGGCGATCTACGGCTGGCGAGGCGCGGCGGCGAGCAACCTCTCTCGTTTTGCCGAGCACTTCGACCCTCGTCCGCAACCGAGCGCGCCGATGCCGCTCATGACGACCTTCCGCTGCGACGGCCGGATTCTCGATGCGGCGAACGCGGTGGCCGCACCGCTCGACGAGTCGATGGCACGCAAGTCGCGGTCGCGCATCGACGTGCCTAGGCTGCGCGCGACCGCGGGTCGCACCGATGCCGGCCAGGTGGTGGTCACGCGGGTGGCCACCGCTGCCGACGAGGCGGACTGGCTCGCCGAGCGCGTCGCGGGAGCGATCCGCAGCGGTACGCCTGCCGGTGAGATCGCGGTGCTCGGCCGGCGGCGTACCGACTTCCCGCGACTGCACCACGCAATGGCGGCGCGCGACATCCCGGTCGAGGTGGTCGGGCTCGGCGGCCTGCTCGCGATGCCCGAGGTGAGCGACATCGTCGCGGTGCTGTCACTGCTTGCCGACACCACCTCCAACGCGGCCGCGGTGCGCCTGCTCACCGGGCCGCGCTGGCGGATCGGGGTGCGTGACCTCGCTGCGCTGGGCCGTCGGGCCGGACACCTCGCCAGGCTGCGCGCGATGCTTCCTGCTGCGGATGGAGATGCCGGCGCGGAGGCCGCAGGGGAGGATCTGCGGGCAGTCGCGGACGAGCCTTCGGTGACCGCGGGCGTCGACGCGGTTCTTGCCCAGGCCACCAGCACCGCGGACCCGGTCGAGGCGCCCTCCCTGCTCGAGGCGATCGAGTCGCCGGGCGACCGGTCGGGTCTGTCTGCCGAGGCCGCCGAGCGGCTCGACCGGTTCATGGCAGAGATCCGGCGGCTGCGGCGGCTGGTCGGGCAGCCGCTGGTCGACCTGGTGACCGAGGTCATCGCCACTACCGGGCTCGACGTGGAGATCGAGGCTTCCGAGCGGTCGATCGCGGCGGCGCGCAGCGCCAACATCCATGCCTTCCTCGACGTCGCGGCCCAGTTCAACGGGATCGACGGCGAGGCGGACCTCGTGGCGTTCATCGCCTACCTGCGCGCGGCAGCCGACAACGAGCGGGGGCTCGACCTCGGCGCGGTCTCCCCTGCCGACACCGTCAAGCTGATGACGATTCACGCCGCGAAGGGCCTCGAGTGGGACGTCGTGGCCGTACCGGGGTTGGTCGAGGGTGTCTTCCCGCCTCGCCAGTCGAGGTCGCACTGGATCACCGGTGCGCAGACGCTGCCGTTCGCCTGCCGCGGCGACCGCGAAGACCTGCCGGAGCTCGGCGGGTTCGAGACGGCGGACTTCGACGCGTTCAAGGCCGAGTGCCGAAGCGATGCGATCGATGAGGAACGCCGGCTCGCCTACGTCGCCTTCACCCGCGCGCGTCACGCGCTGTGGTTGTCGGCGTACTCGTGGATCGGCACCCGAAAGGATCCGTGTCCACCCTCGCCGTTCCTGACCGAGGTGCTCGAGCTCGGCGAGCCGGTGATCACGGTCGATGGCTGGCAGGCCGACCCCGAGGACGGCGCCACCAACCCGATCCTCGACGAGGGGGTTGCCGACGTCGACTGGCCGGTGATGACCCCCGCCGACGAGGCGGCGCGGCGCCGGGCGGCGGCCGAGCTGGTCGAGCAGGCGCGGCGCGCTGCGCCGCAGCTCGCTTTGCCGAGCGGGGAGGCTGCCGAGATCGGGGAGGCGTGGCTGCGCGACACCGGCCTGCTGATCGACGAGGCGCGCCGCCGCCGCAACCGCGTGGTGGAGGTCGCGGTGCCGCCACGGCTCACCACCAGCCAGGTCGTCGCGCTCGCACGTGACGAGGACGCGTTCGCGGCATCGCTGGCCCGGCCGCTCCCGAGCCGCCCGGCGCCGCAAGCCAGGCGCGGGTCCCGGTTCCATCGATGGGTCGAGGAGCTGTACGGCGCGGCGCCGCTGCTGGAGCCCGACGACCTGCCGGGCGCGAGCGACGAGGAGCTGAGCGACGAGGAGCTGGCTGACCTGCAGCAGCGGTTTCTCGACGACGGTTGGGGTGAGCGGCGGCCGGTCGCGGTGGAAGCGCCGTTCGAGATGGTGGTCGGCCACCGGATGCTGCGTGGCCGGATCGACGCGGTCTACCCGACCGCGGAGGGTGGCTTCGACGTCATCGACTACAAGACCGGCGCGAAGCCCTCGGGCCGTGAGTTCGATGCGGCGGCGCTCCAGCTGTCGATCTACCGGCTGGCGTGGGCGGATCTCGCGGGCGTCGACCCTGGGGCGGTGAACGCCGGCTTCCTCTACGTTCGTAACGGAACGCTCGTCCGGCCGGAGAAGCTGCTCAGCCGGGAGGAGCTCGCCGCCGTCCTGAACGGCTGAAGCAGGCGCGCAACCTTCGGGGCGCGGCAGGCGTCTGGACCGGTGTGACGACGCTGGCGCCCCGGGAGCGGCACGATGTTGCCGTGACCGAGGAGGCCGGCGGCGACCAGCTCGCCGGTCTCTACGTCGTCCATTACAAGGGCCTGGTGCGCCTCGCCGCGCTCTTGCTCGACGAGCCCGCGGCCTGCGAGGACGTCGTACAGGAGGCCTACGTCCGCCTGGCGGCCAGCCGCCGTCTGGAGCGGATGCGTGACCCGGACGCGTCGCTGGCCTACCTGCGAACGACGGTGATGAACCTCGCCCGGTCGGCGCTGCGGCGCCGGATGGTGGCGAGCAAGTACGCGCCGCTGGTCCACCGGGCCGATCGGGTCGATGACGGGGCCGTCGGAACGGTCGACCGGGCCGACATCGTCATCGCGCTGCGAACGCTGCCTCGCCGGATGCGCGAGGCCGTGGCACTGCGCTACTACGCCGACCTCACCGAGGCGCAGACCGCGGAGCTGATGGGCGTCAGCGTCGGTGCAGTGAAGTCCTACACCTCCCGAGGCCTGGAGCGGCTTGCCGCTGAGCTGAAGGTGACGACATGAATGACCTGACCGAGAAGGAGATCCGTGAACGCCTCGAGCGGGCCGTTGCGCCCATCGACCCTGCGGCCCCACCCCTCGACGTCCTCAGGGAGCGCGCGGTGAAGCTGCGCCGGTTTCGGATCTCGGTCGGCGGTGGGCTGCTTGCCGCCGCTGCGGCTGCCGTCTCGGTTGCCGTCGTCGTCGTACCGGCGAACGGCAGCTCGAGCGTGCACGTCTCGTCGGCGCCGTCGCAGGCGTCGTTGATGAGCTACGCCACCGCCCACGGTGGTACGCACGCCTCGCCGCCCGTCCTCGACGGCGGCGGCTACGTGGGGGCGTACTCGACGAAGCAGGCGATCCAAGTTGTCCGCTACCGCGGCGGGTCCTGGCAGCCGGACGGCCAGCCGATCACGAAGTACGGGCCGGCAATGAAGCTGTCCGACGCCGGTGACGTCGTCCCCGGTCACGCCGCGTTCGCGGTGCGGACGATCGGCGGAGATGTGAGCTACTTCGGCGGGGTGTTGTACGACGCGGGCGGCACTTGGACGCCGGCACACTTCGCTACTTGCCCGGCCCACAAGGCGTTGAGCTGCGCCTACCCCGGGGTGAGCCAGCCGTATGGTCACGTCGCGGACGGCCACTTCGAGTCGGTCTCCAACAACTGCAAGCCGTACTGCGCTGCCGGGACGAACTACGTGATCACTTGGCGGTGGAACAGCACCAAGGCCAGGTTCGCCGTTGCCAGGATCACCAAGTACCGCGTGTCCGCCGCGCCGAAGGGGTAGCGACCGCCTGGCTCTAGGTTGGCGGGGTGGACTCCATCCCGTCGCTGTCTCGCATGGCAGTCGACCGAGCCGCGCTGCGTCGAGATGACGCGGCGTGGCTCGAGTCGGCGTGGGAGAGCGGGCGGCTGCTGGTCCTCGACGAGCAAGGCCGGGCGACGGTCATCGAGGACTCCGAACCTCAGCTGAAGTATGTCGACGCGGCCGGCTGGCAGGGCGGCGGCGAGCGCTTTCTGCTCGGCGTCGACGCGGCCGGGATCGCCTACTGGGGCACCGTAGGTGAGCCGCCACGGGCGCTCGGCGGCCGGCCGATGGATCTGCGGACGATGGGCGCGGCGCTCAGCGACCTCGACGCGGGTCTGCTCGTCACGCTGGTGGCACTGAGCAACTGGCATGCGTCACATCCACGCTGCCCGCGCTGTGGTGAGCCGACAGAGGTCCGTCAGGCGGGCTGGTCGCGGCGGTGCACTGCCGACGGCTCGGACCACTTCCCGCGTACCGATCCGGCGGTGATCGTCCTGCTCCATGACGGCGGCGACCGGGCGCTGCTCGGCCGGCAGCCGTCATGGCCCGCCGGCCGCTACTCCACGATCGCCGGGTTTGTGGAGTCAGGGGAGTCGGCGGAGCAGGCCGTGCACCGGGAGGTGCGCGAGGAGACCGGCGTACTCATCGAAGACGTCGTCTACCGGGCGAGCCAGCCGTGGCCGTTCCCGCAGTCGCTCATGCTCGGCTATGAGGCGCGCGTCGTGGGCGGGGCGGTCGAGGAGCGCGACCATGAGCTCGAGGACGTTCGCTGGTTCGACCGCGAGACGCTGCGCCGCGAGGTCGGCACGCTCCCGCCTGCCTCGTCGATCGCGCACTGGTTGATCACCGGCTGGCTCGCGAGAGCGGATGTGCCATCCGCCCCCTTATAGCCATAGTGATCTTCCACGCGGGAGCGAATGGCACATCCGCTCCCGCGGGAATCCCTCTTGTGCCGGCGGTGTTTGCTTAGGACGTGTTTGCCGACCGCATCAATCCCAAGATCGCGGTGAGCGTGGTCTTCGTCTCGGCGATGTTCATGGCGATCATGGACATCACGATCGTGAACGTCGCGCTGCCGCAGCTCGCCCACGACTTCAAGGTCAGTCCGGACCGCATCGACAGCGTCGTGGTCGGCTTCCTCGTCAGCCTCGCGGTGTTCATCCCGGCCTCGGGATGGCTGGGCGACCGGTTCGGGATGAAGCGGATGCTGCTCACCGCGATCGTGATCTTCACTGGCGCCTCGGCGCTGTGCGGGCTGTCGCAGAACCTCACCCAGCTGGTGATCTTCCGGGTGCTGCAGGGTGTCGGCGGCGGGATGCTGACGCCGACCGGGATGGCGCTGCTCTACCGGACGTTCCCGCCTGCTGAGCGGGTGCGGGCGTCGCGGATCCTCATCGTCCCGACCGCCTTCGCGCCCGCCATCGGCCCGGTGCTGGGTGGCCTGCTGGTCACCGATGTGTCGTGGCGGTGGGTGTTCTTCGTCAACCTGCCGATCGGCGTTGCCGCGCTCGCCTTCGGTGTCCTGTTCCTGCACGAGCACCGCCAGCCCGATGCCGGCCGGTTCGACCTCGGCGGGTTCCTGCTCGCCGGCACCGGGCTCCCGGCGCTGATGTATGCGCTCTCCGAAGGCCCGTCACGCGGCTGGGGCTCGCCGGTGATCGTCGGTCTCGGCATCGCCGGCGTCGTACTGCTCGCACTGCTCGTGCGCTACGAGCTCGGCCAGGCGCACCCGATGATCGACCTGCGCCTGATCGGCAACCGGCTGTTCCGGTCCTCGACGATCGTGCTGTTCATCGGCATGGCGGCATTCCTGGGCACGCTGTACGTCGTCGCCCTGTTCTTCCAGGTCGGGCTCGGGCTCTCCGCGCTGAACGCCGGCCTGAGCACCTTCCCCGAGGCCATCGGCGTGATGATCGGCGCGCAGATCTCCACCCGGCTCTACCCGGACGTCGGCCCGCGCCGGCTGATCGCCGCCGGGCTGACCGGCGTCGCCGTACTCGCACTCTGCATGACGTTCATCGGGTTCGGGACGAGCTTGTGGCTGGTGCGGGGCCTGATGTTCGTGCTCGGCCTGTCGATCTCGCAGGTGTTCACGCCGGTGCAGGCCGCCGCGTTCGCGACGATCAGCCAGGCCTCGACCGGCCGTGGGTCGACGCTGTTCAACACCGCCCGTCAGGTCGGCAGCGCGCTCGGCGTCGCGATCCTCACGACCGTGATCTCCGCGGTCGGCGTCACTCACGCCGTGCACGGGCATCAGCAGCCCAACCTGCGCGCTTTCCACGCGGCGTTCGTGGTGTCGGCGGTGCTGGCGTTGTGCGCATCGGTGTTCGCCTTCTTCACCGTGAGCGATGCCGACGCTGCGCCCACGATGGTGAAGCGGCCCAGCAAGCGTGCCCAGCAGCGGCAGAGCGACGCCGAGCTTGCTTCGGTGAGCTAGTAGCTCGGCCTCAGCTGAACTGCCAGCGAGTCGCGCCTGCGGGCTCATCGATCGCGAGCGCAGTGGCGCTGGTGATGGACAGCCGGTAGACCGCCCACGGCGGCCTGCCTGCCGACGGCGCGCTGAACGGCGCGGTCAGATGCGTGCCGGACTCGTCAACTTCGCACGGCCAGTCCGCTGCCCACACTGCCGCGAGCCGGGCGACCGTCTCGCGGTCG
Source organism: Mycobacteriales bacterium (assembly GCA_035547515.1). GTDB lineage: Bacteria > Actinomycetota > Actinomycetes > JAFAQI01 > JAFAQI01 > DASZTV01. Next base: position 18,840 of record DASZUS010000085.1, on the reverse strand, counting down.
GTGACCTGCGCGGCGGTGCCTTCGACGACGAGGTCGAACTGCTCCGTCGCGAGGCTCAGCGCGCACCGCGGGTCCCGGGCAAGGTTGCGGCCCTTGCGGCTCGACTCCCCGGTCTCGAACCAGAACGTTCCTTCGGTCCAGATCGCGCCGATGCCGGTCATGTGTGGGCTGCCGTCGGCGTTGAGGGTCGTGAGCCAGCAGCTGTGGCGGTTGGGGCCGCCGGAGCCGGGGGCGAGGCCGAGCCCCGAGTCGAGCCGATCGGTGATCCGCTTCCATTCGACCGCGGGTAGCTCGTAGAGGTCTGCGAGGTTCTTCGTCTTCATGTCGGCAGCCCCGCGCGGCTCGGATCGGTCAGGCTCTCCCCGCCGGCGAACGCCTGGGCGATCGACATCCACTCCTGCGCCGCCTCGCCGGTGACGGTCAGGCCGAGATCCTCGGGCACGCGTCGCTGCGTGACCAGCAGGCAGAAGTCCAGCGCGGGGCCGCGTACCGAGTCGCTCGCGGCCGGGTCGCCCCAGGTCCATTCGGCGCCGCTCGGCGCGGTCAGTGCGACGTACACCGGAACGTCGGGTGCTCGCCATCCGCGGACGGCGTAGGAGAAGCCTCGTGTGCTCACCCCGAGATGGGCGACGTGACGCAGCCGGTCGGTCGGCGTACGCGTGACGCCGAGCGCGTCGGCGATGTCCTGGCCGTGAGCCCAGGTCTCCATCAGGCGCGCGGTGCCGAACGACATCGGGGACATCGCGGGCCCGTACCACGGCACGCGGCTCGCGGGGTCGGCGGCAGTGAGCGCGTCGATGATCTTGCGGCGCTCCTCCTGCCAGGACGGTACGAGGGCCTCGCCGAGGGCGCGGATCGCCTCGAGGTGCTCGGCCATGAAGGCGTGCGGGTCGGCGAAGAGCGCCTCGAGCTTTGCGGTGAACCCCGCCGGATCCTCGAGCGCTTGTCTGCCTTCGCGGTCGAAGAACCAGAGGTGGCCGAGGGTGTCGGCGGCGGACCAGCCTGCCGCGGGCGTCGGCCGGGCCAGGTCCTGCGCGCTCGCGCCGGCGATCACCGTGTCGAGGTCCGCGGACTCCGCGCGCAGGTCCTCCAGCAGCCCCGCAATGTCAGCCACGGCCGGAACCTAACAGCCCACAAAGCGTGATCTTGACGATCCGCACCCTAAACGGCGGTCATAGCGTGCGGATGGTCAAGATCACGCGGGTTGTTTGAGGGCGGCGAGCAGGTCGGGGAGCGGCGGGTTGGTCATGACGTCGCCGTTGGGGAGCTTGAGGGTCGGCACTGTCGCGTTGCCGTGGTTCGCGTCGATGACGAACGCCTCGGCCGCCGGGTCGGTCTCGATGTTGACCTCGTCGAACTCGATGCCCTCGCGCTCCAGACCCTTCTTCAAGCGCACGCAGTAGCCACACCAGCTGGTGGTGTACATCGTCAGCCGGCCGTTCATCGTGCGCTCCTCAGGTCTCGATCGTTGTCGTCACAACAACGCGGTACGCCGGGGAATCCTTCCCGCCGTCGCGAGCGAAGCAGTCGGTACCGGCTGCGAGGATGGCCGCGTGTCCGCTGACGTCCTGGATCGGGTGCTGGCGGGCCTCGACGACGAGCAGCGCGAGGCAGTGACCGCTCCGCGCGGCCCGCTCTGCATCCTCGCCGGCGCCGGCACCGGCAAGACGCGAGCGGTCACCCACCGGATCGCCTACCAGGTGCTCGGCGGGCAGGTCAGCCCAGGGCACGTGCTCGCGGTGACCTTCACGACCCGCGCCGCCGGGGAGCTGCGGTCGCGGCTGCGGGCGCTCGGCGCCGACGGCGTACAGGCAAGGACGTTCCACTCCGCGGCGTTGCGCCAGCTCAGTTACTTCTGGCCCCGGATCTCCGGCGGCGCCCGGCCGACCTTGATCGAGAGCAAGCTGCCCTCGATCCGGGCGGCCGCGGCTGCCTGCAAGCTCACCGTCGCGGTCGCCGGCCAGCGAGACCTGGCCAGCGAGGTCGAGTGGGCGAAGGCTGCGCTCGTCGAGCCGGCGGACTACGTCGCGCGAGCCCAGGCGGCCCACCGCGAGCCGCCGTTCCCCCTCGAGGACGTGCAGCGGGTGTTCGCGGCGTACGAGAAGGTCAACGCCGACCGCGACCAGATCGACTTCGAGGACCTGCTGCTGCTGATGGCGGCCGCGATCGAGAACAGCAGCTCGATCTCCGACGAGGTGCGTGAGCGGTACCGGCACTTCACCGTCGACGAGTACCAGGACGTCAACCCGCTGCAGCAGCGCCTGCTCGATGCCTGGCTCGGCGATCGCGACGACCTGTGTGTGGTCGGCGACCCCAACCAGACGATCTACTCCTTCACCGGAGCGTCGCCGGACTACCTGCGCGAGTTCCCGAGGCGGTTTCCCGGCGCGAGCGTGGTGCGCCTGGTCAGGGACTACCGGTCCACGAACCAGGTCGTGACCCTGGCCAACCGGATCGAGCCCGGCTCGCGGCTTCGGGCGCAGGGCGGGGACGGTCCGGAGCCGACGTTCTCGTCGTACGACGACGAGCCCGCCGAGGCCGCAGCGGTCGCCGCGCGCATCGCCTCGCTGCGTGAGGCCGGAGTGCAGTTGCGCGAGCAGGCGGTCCTGTTCCGGGTCAACGCCCAGTCGGAGGTCTACGAGGCGGCGCTGGCCGACGCCGGGATCCCGTACGTCGTGCGGGGCGGCCAGCGGTTCTTCGAGCGGCGCGAGGTACGGGAGGCGATGACGCGGCTGCGCGGCGCGGCGCGTCCGGAGGCGGAGACCGTGGGTGAGTCGCTGCCGTCAATCGTGGCCGACGTGCTGACCGCGATGGGCTACCGCGACATTCCGCCCAGCGGGGCGGGCGCTGCCCGTGACGCCTGGGAGTCGTTGCGCGCGATCGTCGGGCTGGCCGAGGAGCTGGCGGCGGACAACCCGTCGGCCGATCTCGCCGGGTTCGTCGCCGAGCTTGCCGCCCGGGCCGACGCGCAGCATGCACCTCCCGTCGAGGGGGTCACGCTGGCCTCGCTGCACGCCGCGAAGGGCCTGGAGTGGGACGCGGTGTTTCTGGTCGGCCTGGTCGACGGGACGCTGCCGATCACTCATGCTTCCACCCCGGCTCAGGTCGAGGAGGAGCGCCGGCTGCTCTACGTCGGGATCACCCGGGCGCGCCGCCACCTCGCCTTGTCCTGGGCGCTGGCAAGGGCACCCGGCGGTCGTCGGTCGCGCAAGCCGTCACGGTTCCTCGACGCGGTGCGCCCGGCGGCTGCGGCCGGGTCCGCGCTGCCGGAGCGGACCAGGACGGCGAAGATCGCGTTGCCGGACGATCCCGTGTTCGCCCGGCTGCGCGAGTGGCGGCTGCGTCGGGCCCAGGACGACGGCGTCGCGGCGTTCATCGTCTTCGACAACAAGACCCTGGTCGCGATCGCGGAACACCAGCCCAGTGGCCACGCCGAGCTGGCCCGGGTGCCTGGGGTCGGACCGAAAAAGCTCGAGCTGTACGGCGACGAGGTCCTCGCCGTACTCCGCGGAGCGGATGTGCCATCCGCCCCCCTATAGCCACAGTGATCTTCCACACGAGAGCGGATGTGCCATTCGCTCCGCGCTAGGTTTTCGGCTTGTGACTGCACCGCTGCCGGCGCTGTTGACGATCCTCGATCTCGAGCAGCTCGAGGTGAACATCTTCCGGGGGTTGAGCCCGGACGAGACGGTGCAGCGGGTGTTCGGCGGGCAGGTCGCCGGCCAGGCCCTGGTCGCGGCCGGGCGGACCGTCCCTGAGGATCGCCATGTCCACTCGCTGCACGCGTACTTCCTGCGCCCGGGTGATCCGACGATCCCGATCATCTACGAGGTCGACCGGATCCGCGACGGCCGCTCGTTCACCACGCGGCGGGTGGTGGCCGTGCAGCACGGCAAGCCGATCTTTCATCTGTCGGCGTCGTTCCAGGTCGACGAGCCCGGAGTGGACACCTACCTGCCGATGCCTTCCGCGCCGGATCCGGAGACGGTGCCGACCATCTCCGAGCGCCGGATCGCGCAGGGCCTGCCGCCCCTGCCGAACTGGGATCAACCGCGCCCGATCGACCTGCGCTGGGTCAGCGACCCGCCGTGGCTGCCCGGGGGCGAGACGGCGGGCCGGTACACCCAGCAGGTCTGGCTGAAGGCCAGCGGCGAGATGCCGGACGACCCGCTGATGCACGTGTGCGCGGTGACCTACGCCAGCGACCTCACGCTGCTGGACTCCGCGCTGCTGGCCGGCGGGATGACCTGGGACGATGACCGCGAGGTCATGGTCGCGAGCCTCGACCACGCGATGTGGTTCCACCGGCCCTTTCGCGCTGACGACTGGCTGCTCTACGACCAGTCCTCGCCGAGCCTGTCGGGCGGGCGGGGCCTTGGCATCGGCCGGCTCTTCAGCCGCGACGGCCGGCACGTCGTATCGATGGTCCAGGAGGGGCTGATGCGCGTGGTCGGGCAGAAGAAGTAACTTTTTGATCAACCCGCGATAAATGCTTTGCGCGGATATGGCACGGCCCGTATCGTGCGATCAGTTGGCGGCGGCAGCAAGCCGCGCCCGGAGCAAACAGGAGGTGGCCACGATGAGCAGCAACACGATCTCGATGTCGGCCATCCATGCTGCCCCGGTTCAGGCGACGGCGTGCGTAGCGCCGGCATCGACGCGTGCCCTCGGCACCTCGGCGCTGGTCGCCGCAGCCATGTGGACCAAGCGAAACAAGGGTGCAGCAGGTGCCCCAGGCTTCTGGGATCCGGTCTGAGAGACCAACAGACCGGCAACCAGAGGCCGCGGCACCCGCAAGGGGGCCGCGGCTTTTGTTTTGTCACAAACGCAGCGTTTTGACCGAAACGTCTGTCCCGACGAGATGGAGGAGGTGGGTAGGAGATGGCGCGAGCGATCGACTGCGCACTGCCCTGTCACCTGGTCGACCCGGATCTGTTCTTCGCCGAGTCGCCGAGTGACGTCGAGCGCGCGAAGGCGCTGTGTCTGGACTGCCCACTTCGGCTGTCCTGCCTCAGCGAGGCGCTCGAGCGACGTGAGCCCTGGGGCGTCTGGGGTGGCCAGCTGGTCATCCAGGGCGTCGTGGTGCCACGCAAGCGGCCCCGCGGCCGGCCCCGCAAGGACGAGGTGTGGGCCGCCTGAGGCTCGGGGGAGCGGATGGGCCATCGCTGTTGCTATAGCCACAGCAATGGCCCATCCGCTCGTCGGTTTTAATCGCTGGGTGCTTCGTGATGCCGCGGTCGACGTGCTGTGCGACGCCTCGCTTGCCGAGGTGGTCGACCTGGTCGCGTACGTCGAGGACGACTCGATCGTCGTCGCCAACGCGTACGGCGCGTCCCGGCTCTCGCGCACCGACCCGGCTACGACGGCGGAGCTGATCCACGGCCGCGACCCGGTCGCGGTGCAGGACCCGCTGGCGTTCTCCAAGCTGGTGAGCGAGCTGTCCGACCCCTCACCGCCCAACGAGCGCAACTCCTACCCGTGGGCGGGGGAGCGGTTGGCGTCGCTGTTCAGCGCGCCCTCGGCGCCCGACATCGCGGTGGTCCACACCGGCCGGCACTTCTGGCCCGAGCGAGGCGGTCATCGCGGCGAGCATGGTTCGCTCAACGTGGTGCAGTCGCGGGCGCCGCTGATCCTGTCCGGCCCCGCGGTCACCGCGCGGGGGCTGCTGCCGCTTGCCGCGAGGGTGCCCGACGTGGCGCCGACGCTGGCGTGGCTTTCCGGCGTACCGCTCAGTGACCTCGGCGACATGGACGGCCAGGCGCTGGTCGACGTGCTCGTCCCTCACCCGGGCCCGGTGGTCGGGCTGCTGTGGGACGGCTGCAACTCCAACTCGCTCTACGCGCTCGCGGCCGCAGGCGAGCTGCCCGCGGTCGCGCGGCTGCTGGATCGCGGCTGTGCGTTCGCCGGTGGCGCGATCGCGGAGTTCCCAAGCGTCACGCTGGTCAACCACACCTGCGCGCTGACTGGCGTCGGCCCGGGTCGTCACGGCATCGTCAACAACGCCTACTACGACCGCGCGGAGGCGGTGCAGCGGCTGACCAACGACGCACGTACCTGGCATCGCTGGTCGGAGTGGCTTGCGCCAGGAGTGCGTACGGCGTTCGACCGCGTCGACGGCCCGACGGTCTGCATCAGCGAACCGGCGGACTCCGGGGCGACGTACTCGACCTTCCGGCTGATCCGCGAGTCGGGCTCATCCGGCGGCGCCTCGGACATGAACTCGCTGCTGCCTGACCCGACGACCGATCCGCACACGACGAAGGACTTCGTGGGGATCCAGGACTACGCATGGTCGTCTTCGGTTGACGCAGTCGGACTGACGCAGATCCTCGACTTGTGGCCCTCGCCGTCGGAGGCGCCGAAGCTCACCTGGTGGAACGTCCTGCTCACCGACACCGGTCATCACGAGGGCGGTCCGCACTCCGAGGTTGCGCATGCCGCGATGCGTGACGCCGACGCGCGGCTCGGGGTCTTCCTCGACCACCTCGAGCGGATGGGCATGCTCGACGCGACGTCGTTCCTGCTGACCTCCGACCACGGCTCGGAAGGCGCCGACGAGCAGTGTCGCGGCGACTGGGACGAGGCGCTGACTGCCGCCGGGATTCCGTTCCGCGACGAGGCCTACGGCTTCATCTATCTCGGTGACTCCTAGCCGCTCGTTGCCTCGCGCGTAAGGCGCCACCGCCGCGCGCTTCAGGGATCGCCGGAACGTGTCGATGCCATGGGGTCTCGCCATCTGTGCCGCCCCCAGCTACGACACATGGAGGACGAAGGCTGTGCTTCTCCTGCGCCCGTTCACCCGCAGAGCTCGTCATGGTTCGGCCGCGCTCGCCGCGGCGTCGATGGTCGTGGTGCTCGGCGGCGTCGCCGTCGCCCTCGGCGCTCCGAGCGGCGCCGCGTCGGTAGCCGTCGCCAGCGCGTCCCGCGAGTCCGCAACGCTCGGCGCGCTGCTGGCGCCGCGGACCAAGGCGTACGACGGGTCCCGGCCGGCGCTGCGCCAGGCGGTCGTGGCGGTCTCCGCTGCCGAGGTCTGGGCGGGCCGCCACCGGGTGAAGCCGGTCGACCGGCCCGCGCTGCAGCAGCCCGCGCGCCTGCTCGCCTGGCTGCACCGGATGAGCTTCTACCAGCGCAGCCACCTCTACCTTCGCCTGGCCACGCAGGTCCGGTACGGCGAGCCGGTCGTCGTACTCGCCACTCGCGGTGGCCTCAGCCGCATCCGGATCCCGGATCAGACCGGCGGCGGCTATCCCCACGGCGTCATCGGGTGGATCGCCACCCGGCAGCTCGCCCCCGAACCAGCCGGCTGGGACTCGTCCGCGCGCGTGGCGACGGTGACGGCGAAGGTCGCGCAGCTGCGGGGCAAGGTCGACGGCCGCGCCCACGAGGTGTCACTCAGCTACGCCACGACCTTGCCGGTGGTCGAGGTCGCCGGCAGCCGGGTAGTCGTGGCTGCCGCAGGCCCGATGCAAGCCGGCTCGCTGCCGCGCTCGGCGGTCGCGGTGCACGCTCCCGGCGCGGCAGCCCTCACGCCGAGCCGGCGCCAGGTCATCGCACAGGCCAGGCGGTTCCTCGGTCTGCCGTACCTGTGGGCAGGCATGACGTCGTGGGGCTTCGACTGTTCGGGGCTGACCTCGACCGTCTACTCGATGCTCGGGATCAGGCTTCCGCGAGATGCGGCCGACCAGTCGCTTGTGGGACGCCCGGTCGCGCGGCGCGACCTGCGACCAGGCGACCTGGTGTTCTTCTCCCACACCCGCAAGCGCTCCGGGATCCACCATGTCGCGATCTATGCCGGAGGCGGGCGGGTGATCCAGTCGCCGTACACGGGCGCTCGGGTCGACGTGATGCGGCTACGGGGCTCCTACCTCAACCGCGAGTACTGGGGCGCGAGCCGACCGCTCAGTTGAGCGGCGTCACCGAGACCGTTCGACATCCCAGATGTGGTGGATCCAGTCGTGGGCGAAGTAGCGGCTGATCGACTCGATGGTGAACGCTGCGCCGTCGCTGCGCCGGCCCGGCCGCTGCCATGCCGCGGCCGACAGCCTGTCGAAGGTGCTGGCGACGCCCAGGCCCGCCGTGGCTAGCTCGTCGGCGACGGCGGCGGGGTCCTGCTCGCCATAGCGGTCCGCCACCGCGGTCGCGTCCTGGTCCCAGTTCGGGAACAGCGGGTCGTCGGTCTCCAGCATCAGCCGGACCCGCTCGTCGTACCTCCGGTAGACGTCGCGAACGTGGCAGGCGTACTCGAGCGGTGACCACGTCGTGGGATCCGGGCGCTGCCGTACGTCGGTCCGCTGTAGCACCGCGCCCCACTGTTGCGCGTTCGTGCGGACCATCGCGCCGACCTGCTCGCGGGGGAACCGCCACGACTCGAAACCGCACTCGGGGCACCGCTCACGCAGAACCCAGGTCCAGTCCTTGTCGTCAGGCGCGATCGTCACATGCCTGACGCTGCCACAGCGGGGCGCGCCGCGCCCGGCGATTTTGTGCGGTCAGGCGGGCACCTCGGCGGCCTCGATCGACGGGCCGGTGAACCGGCCGCCGTTGGCCTCCCACGCCGCGTTGACCGCCTCGAAGTCGGGCGTCGGGACGTCATCCGGCGGGAGCTGACGGTCCTCCGTCGGCGTACCCACCGCCGCGATGAAGCGCAGGAAGCTGTCGTCGGCGTGGATCAGCAGGAGCTTCGCCGGGGTCGTGCTGGTCACGCGGAAGGTGTGCTCCACGCCCTGTGGGAGTACCACGTAGGAGCCCTGCCGGGCGGTCCACGAGCGGTCACCGCAGGCGATGAAGGCTTCGCCTTCCAGCATCAGGAACGCGTCGTCGAGGTCGGCGTGGACGTGCCGGGGCGGCGACCCGCCGGGCGGCACGGTGAGCTCGATCACGGCGGGCGCCGCGGGCGCCCCCACCGGGTTGCGCGACACGGCGAGGGTTCCGAGGAACCACCATGCTTGGCTGCTGGCCGGTTCGCTGGCCAGCTCGCGGTCGATCGGCAGTGTGGACTGCGACATGCGTTCGCTCCTTCGTCGGGATCAGTCGCGGCGTGATTCGCGTCGCGCCGTGCGGGCCTCGCTCTGCAGCGTCGAGAGCAGGGCGTCGATTGCCCACGCGACTGCCCGTTGCGCCGCTTCGTCGTCGAGGCCGCTGTCGTCGGCGACGCCGACCCACGCGGCCGCGCTGCACAGATAGCCGATGACGGCAACCGCCCCCCGTGCGCGGTCGCCGTCAAGGCCCGTCGTCACCGGATCGAGCACCGCCTCGATGGCGGCCAGCCGCCGGCTCCTCGATGCGGAACGAGCCGTGCGCCCTGCGGTGCTCTGGACCAGCGCCCGGGTCAGTGCCGGACGTGAGCCCAGCCGCGCCGCCGCCTCGAGAAAGCTGCGTGACACATCCGCCGGCTTGCTGATCTCGAACGGCACGCCGAGTACGTCGTAGAGGTGCTCGCCGGCGGCCTCCAACAGCGAGGGCCGGTCGGGGAAGTAGCGGTAGAGGGTGCGCAGCGAGATGCCTGCGGCGGCTGCGACGTCCGCCATCGAGATGTCGTCGAGTGCCTTCGTCTCGAGCGCCGTAACGACTGCGTCGAGCACCGCGGCGCGCACCTGCTCGGCTTGGCGTTCGCGCAGTGTCGCGGTGCTCATGACACGAGCATGTCTAAATGACATGTCTATGTCAAGACGGTCACCGGCGCAGCCCTGCCGACGTGCCTACGCTTGCGGCGTGAGGGTCGGCGTCGCGGTTCGCGAGCAGGTGCGGTGGCTCGCCTTGCACCGGGTCGCCCGAACGGTGCTCAAGATCGAGGGCCACCGCGGCGACCCCGTCGGGCGGCTGCTGTTCGAGCCCGGCGCCAGGGAGAACCCGTATCCCCTGCTCGACGAGATCCGCGCCGGTGGTCGCGTGGTGAAGACCCCGTTAGCGCACGCCACCGCCGACTACGGCATTGTGTCCGGCGCCTTGCGGGACAGCAACGCCTTCAGCGTCGGGTTCAACGACGCGAGCGGTACGCCGCGAATCATCCAGTGGCTGTTCCGCGCGGCCGATCCCGAGCTGGCCAGCGTGATCGACGTACCGTCGCTGCTGGCAGTCGACCCGCCGGTGCACACCCGCTACCGCCGCATGGTGTCCAAGCCCTTCACTCCGCGGGCGCTGCAGAAGGTCGCCGACCGCGTCGAGGAGCGTGCCGTCGAGCTGCTCGACGGGCTCGAGGGGCGCGGTCGGGTCGACATCGTTGCCGAGTACGCGAACCTGCTGCCGGTAGCGGTGATCGCGGAGATTCTCGGCGTGCCGGCAGACATGCGCGACCAGTTTCTTGCCTGGGGCCACGACGCCGCTCCGGTGCTCGACTTCGGCATCACGCACCAGCAGTACACCTCGGTCAACCGCGCGCTCCGCGCCATGAACGCGTGGTTCGACCAGCACTTCGAGAACCTGCGGCGCAAGCCCGGCGAGGACATCCTCAGCCAGCTCGTCAATGCCGATCCCGACGACCGGCTCACCGATCTCGAGCTTCGGGCGACCGCACTGCTGCTGCTCGGGGCCGGGTTCGAGACGACGGTGAACCTGCTGGGCAGCGGCGTCGCCGTACTCGGCGCCTCGGGCAAGGCGCAGGAGCGGCTCGCTGCAGACCCGTCGCTGTGGGAGCAGGTGCCCGACGAGCTGTTGCGGCTCGAGAGCCCGGTGCAGCTCACCGGCCGGATCGCGACCGCGGAGACCGAGGTCGACGGCTTCCCGATCTCCCGCGGTACGACGGTGCTCTGCTTCCTCGGTGGGGCGAACCGCGATCCGGCGGTGTTCGACAACCCGGCGGTGTTCGACCTCGACCGGCCCAACGCTCGCGACCATCTCGCGCTGAGCGCCGGAGTGCACTACTGCCTCGGGGCGAACCTGGCGCGGATGGAGGGACGCGTCGGGCTCAAGCTGCTGTTCGAGCGCTTTCCGGACCTGCGCGTCGTACCGGGCTCGGGCCGCCGTCGCGACCTGCAGGCCCTGCGCGGGTACCAGTCGCTGCTGGTCGACCTGCACCCGTGATCCCTGTACCCATGATCACCGGAGTTTGGGCTGGCTAGGGATGCTGCGGCTCGAGCAGCCCTCCGACGTAGCGGCCGATCTCGGCGGCGTCGTCGTTCCAGCCCTTGGTCGGGAACGTGCCGTCGCAGAGCAGCACGTTGCACGTCGGGTTGGTCGCGAGGTCGGTGAGCAGCACCGCCGGGCTGATGTAGTTCGCCGGGTCGATGTCGTAGTCCTGCGGCGGGCTTCGGTACGGGCCCGGGTCCGGGACGTGCTGGTCGGTCACGCCGCGCATCAGGAGCCGGAAGAAGTTCTCGTACAGGTCGGAGGCGCCGGGTGACGCGCTGAGCACGCCCGGCAGGTTGGTCGTGGTGTCGCCGAACGCGCCGGTCCAGGTCACCGTCAGGTGCAGTGACGGGACGATGAAGTTGTTCTGCTGCAGGGCGCCGACCATCGCGTAGAGGTCGCGCGGGGCCGCCGGAATCATCCGGTGGTGGACGCTCTGCGCGCTCGGGATGTTCGCGCTCGTGCAGCTGTCGCCGGCGTTGACCCAGAACAGGAAGCCGTAGCAGCGGTTGGTCTTCGTCGGAGTGCTGAGCATCCGGATGTAGCGCTTGGACAGCACGCGATGCCCGCGCCACACCCCATCGTTGACCATCAGCAGCCCGAGCTTCGCGAACTGTGCCGGCGGGATGAACAGGTTCGCGTAGCCATACGTGTTGCCCGAGCGGTCGCGAAGCCAGAAGTAGCTGTCGAGCGGGATCCCGACCGGCGTGAAGAGCTTCTGCTGCGCGAAGCGCTGCAGGTCCTCGCCGACCGCCCGCTGTACGACGTAGGCCAGCAGGTCCGGCACCCGCTGCGTGTACTCGAAGAAGCTCCCCGGCTTGTGCACCAGCGGCTGCGCCAGGGCCTCCTGCGCGACGTTCGGGTCGGTGCCGGTCGAGGCGAACTCGGTGAGGATCGACTCGCGCAGGCCCGCGGTCTCGGTCAGCAGGTCGCGGATAGTGATCGCGCGGTGCGCCTTGTCGCCCCAGCCGGCGCCGTGAGGCAGGTACTTGCCGATCCGGTCGGACAGCCTCAGCTTGTGCTCGTCGAAGGCGATGCCGGTGAGGATCGAGATCACGCTCTTGGTGGAGCTGAAGACCTCGTAGGCAGCGTTGTCGGTAATCGGGTCGAGCAGGCCCGCGGCCACTCGGCAGTTGTTGCGGAAGATCTGGACGCTGGCCCGAAGGTGGGTGTCGGCGTAGTTGACCGCATCTGCGACGTCGGCCGCGCGCAGATCCTCCTGCGCCGCCGTCGCGCGCCCGATCGGCTGTCCGGCTCCCGGCAGCGCGCAGTGCTTCAACCCGGTGTGCGCGGTGCGCGCCGTGTGCGCGGTGCTCGCCGACGCGGTTGATGTCGAGGCGATCGGAGCAAGCGCAAGCAGAGCCGCGGCGAGCAAGCCGCCAGCCGCCGTACGGCGCCACATCACGTCACGCACTTGGTACGTCGGGATGCCCGGCCTGGCTCTGGTCGATGAGCGCGACGATCTCATCGACGTCGTCGCTCACCTGGATCAGGTCGAGGTCGACCTCGTTGATCATGCCGTCGGTCAGCATCGTCGTACGAAGCCAGTCGAGCAGGCCACCCCAGTACGCCGATCCGTAGAGCACGACTGGGAACGACGTGACCTTGCGGGTCTGCACCAGGGTGAGTGCCTCGAACAGCTCGTCCATCGTGCCGAAGCCGCCGGGCAGCACCACGAAGGCCTGGGCGTACTTGACGAACATCGTCTTGCGCACGAAGAAGTAGCGGAAGTTCACCCCGACGTCGACCCAGTCGTTGAGCTTCTGCTCGAAGGGCAGCTCGATGCCGAGCCCGATCGAGACGCCACCGGCGTCGCTCGCTCCCTTGTTGACCGCCTCCATGACGCCGGGGCCTCCACCGGTGATCACCGCCCAGCCCGCTCGGGCGAGCGCGGCGCCGAGCTGCTCGCCCGCGGCGTACTCCGGCGCGTCCGGCCTCGTGCGCGCCGAGCCGAACACGCTGACCGCCCGCGGGACCTCGGAGAGCAGGCCGAAGCCCTCGACGAACTCCGACTGGATACGCAGCACACGCCAGGGGTCGGTGTGGACCCAGTCGGACGGCCCGCGGGTGTCGAGCAGGCGCTGGTCGGTGGTCGTCGACTGCACCTGTCCGCGCCGGAGTACGACGGGCCCGCGCTGCTTTTCCGGTGTGCCGTCGCTGTCGGGGAGGCGGTCTGGGTCGAGAGGGATCACGATCGGACCCTACGTTGGATCGCCGGGCAGGCCGCGGTGCGAGGCTTACTCGCTGCCCAGGTAGCGGCGGAGGATCCGCTCGCAGTCGGCGATGAGCGGCACCTCGACGTACTCCTCGCGGGTGTGCGCGAGGTTCGGGTCGCCGGGCCCGAAGTTCAGCGCCGGGATGCCCAGTGCCGCGAACCGCGCGACGTCGGTCCAGCCGAGCTTCGCCTGCGGCTCACCCTCGGCGGCCTGCAGGAAGTCCTGCGCTGCCGGCTCGCCGAGCCGGGGTGGTGCGGCGGGTGCGGAGTCGGTGAGCACGCACTCGTACGGCGCGAGCACCTCCTGGACGTGAGCCAGGGCCTGCTCCTCGGTGCGGTCGGGCGCGAAGCGGAAGTTGACCGCGATGGTGCAGCGGTCGGGCACCACGTTGCCCGAGACCCCGCCCTCGATCCGGACCGCGTTGAGGCCCTCGCGGTACTCGCAGCCGTCGATCTCGACGCGGCGCGGCTCGTACGCCGAGAGCCGGGCGAGCACTTCGGCGGCACCATGGATCGCGTTCTCGCCGAGCCACGACCGTGCCGAGTGCGCGCGCCGGCCGGTCACGACGACCAGCACCCGCAGCGTCCCCTGGCAGCCGGCTTCCACGCGGTTGGCGGTCGGCTCCATGAGGACCGCAAGGTCAGCCTCTAGCCAGTGCGGTGAGTTCTCCGAGACCCTGCCGAGGCCGTTGTGGGCCGCGTCGGTCTCCTCGTTGTCGTAGAACAACCAGGTGACGTCGTGCCTCGGCTGCTCGACCGAGGTCGCGAGTCGCAGCATTACCGCGATGCCCGCCTTCATGTCCGAGGTGCCGCAGCCGTAGAGCTTGTCGCCGTCGCGCCGGCTCGGCAGGTTGTCGGCGACCGGCACGGTGTCGAGGTGACCGGCGATGACGACGCGCTGCGGCCGCCCGAGATCGGTGCGGGCCATCAGGGCGTCGCCGTCGCGTTCGACCTGCAGGTGGGTCGCGCCACGCAGGATCGACTCGACCTCGTCGGCAAGACGGGTCTCGCCCCCCGAGGGCGACGGGATGTCGACGAGAGAGGCGGTCAGTGCCTCGCCGGACAGGGTCGGGTCGATCACGGCGTACACGCTACGGGTGGCGGGCGGCAAATCCGGCTTTGTCGGACCTCATAGGGTGAGCGGGTGGGGTTTCGCGACGAACCGGCGTCCGGGCGCGGGCTGGCGACGTACGACGGGTCCGGCCGGCTGCTGGAGGCGTGGTTTCCCGAGCCCACGCTGGGCGCGACGCCGGCGGAGCCTGCTGAGCCGCTGCGGCCGAGCGTGGACGAGATCCGCTCGGTCAAGCTCGAGCCGGTCGAGGTCACCATCGGCTCGCTCGCGAACCCGCCGGCGGACGCGGCCGATGCCTACCTGCGCCTGCAGCTGCTGTCTCACCGGGTGATGCGGCCGCACGAGGCGAACCTCGACGGCATCTTCGGCCTGCTCGCCAACGTCGCATGGACCTCGCTCGGCCCGATCGGCGCGGACGACGTCGACGCGGTGCGTGCCCGAGCGCGCGGCGCGGGAGTGCGGCTCGAGGTCTACAGCGTCGACAAGTTCCCGCGGATGACCGACTACGTCGTACCCAGCGGCGTACGGATTGCCGACGCCGATCGGGTGCGGCTCGGTGCCTACCTCGCGCCGGGTACGACGGTGATGCACGAGGGCTTCGTGAACTTCAACGCGGGCACGCTGGGCACGTCCATGGTCGAGGGCCGGATCTCGGCGGGCGTCGTCGTCGGCGACGGCACGGACATCGGGGGTGGCGCCTCGATCATGGGCACCCTGTCCGGTGGTGGGCAGGTGGTGGTGTCGCTCGGCGAGCGCTGCCTGCTCGGGGCCAACTCCGGCCTGGGTATCCCGCTCGGTGACGACTGCGTCGTTGCGGCCGGCTGCTACGTCACGGCTGGGTCGAAGGTGACGTTGCCCGACGGCGAGGTGGTGGCCGCCCGCGAGCTCGCTGGCATATCGGGCATGCAGTTCTGGAACAACACAGTGACCGGCGCGCTCGAGGCCAGGCCCCGCACTGGGTCGTGGGGCGGGCTCAACGCCGCACTCCACGCCCAGTAGACCTCAGTCGGTCTCAGTCGTCTCAGTAGGACTCGGTAGGAAGCGAGCCGGCGGTGAGCACCTCGGAGGACCGCAGTGGCCTGACGATCGACGCGGTTGACCCTCGATCGGACGAAGCGCGCGACCTGGTCGCGGCGTACCTCACTGAGGTAGGGCGCGCGTTCGGCTACGACGCTTCGCGCGCCGGTGCGGTGTCCGACGAGGACTTCGAGCCGCCGAACGGCCGGTTCCTGGTGGTGCGCGATGAGCGGGGCGTCGCGGTGGGCTGCGGGTCGGTTCGGCTGCTGGATCCGGCGACCGCAGAGGTGAAGCGGATGTACGTCAGCCCGTCGATCCGCGGACGCGGCGCGGGCTGGGCGCTGCTTCAGGCGCTGGAGTCTGCCGCGGTGGAGCTCGGCGCATCGGTCGGCGTGCTCGACACCAACGCCACGCTGACCTCGGCGCTTGCGCTCTACCGGGCGAACGGATGGGAAGAGGTCCCGCCGTACAACGACAACGCGGAGGCCACGCACTGGTTCCGCAAAACCCTCAGCTGAGCGGATGGCACATACGTATCGGTATGGCGGTACGCATGTGCCATAGGTACTCGCCGGGCAGTACCTATGTGACATCCGCTCGGCGCAGGACGTAGAGGTACTGCGGGCCGTCGTCGGACGGGTCCGGGCTGTCCAGCTCTCCGGCCCAGCTGCGGCGAAAGCCGGCCTTCTCGAGCATCCGCCAGGACGCGACGTTGGCTTGGTCCACGTTGACGACGATGCGCGCGACCGGTCGCCAGTCGAAGATGCCGGCGGCAAACGCGATCGCCATCGCGGTGCCGACTCCTCTGCCAACCACGTCGGGCTCACCGATCAGGTAGTCCATCCCCGCCGCGTCGGCGATGATCACCGTGTTCTCGAGCGCCCGTGACCACGCGGGCTCGTCCTCGAGCAGGTAGCGCTGCGCCATCCCGATGTCACGTCCCTGGTAGACGACGACGAACAGCTCGGTCGGATCCTCGCCGTCGATGCAGGCGCCGTACTCCTCCTCGACCGCCACCAGGTCGGGAGGTACGTCGCGCCACCATTCGGCCACGTGCGGCTGGCGCAGCCACTCGAACAGCATCGGCAGGTCGGCACGGCTCATCGGCCGGAAGCTGACTGCGTTGTCCGTGCCTCCGCTCGGTACGGCGACCTCAGGCAAGGGCAAGACGGGCGACCTCAGGCAAGGACAAGACGGGCGGCCGCGGCGGCTACGCGCTCGTCGGTCGCGGTCAGCGCGATCCGCACGTGGCGCGCACCGGCTGCGCCGTAGAACTCGCCAGGGGCCGCCAGGATGCCGCGCTCGGCGAGCCATCCGACGGTCTCCCAGCAGACCTCGTCCCGGGTAGACCAGAGGTACAGCCCCGCGCCGGTGTCCTCAACGGTGAAGCCGCAGGACCGCAGGGCACCGAGCAGCAAGGTACGGCGCGCGGCGTAGCGCGCCCGCTGCGCGACCACGTGATCGTCGTCGCCGAGCGCCGCGATCATCGCCGCTTGCACCGGTGCGGGGACGATCATTCCGGCGTGCTTGCGCACCTCGAGCAGCCGCTTCACCAGCTCCGGGTCGCCGGCCACGAACCCCGCGCGATATCCGGCCAGGTTGGACCGCTTCGACAGCGAGTGCACCGCGAGCAGGCCGGTGTGGTCGCCCCCGCAGACCTCCGCGCTCAGCACCGACACCGGGGCGTCGTCGCCGTAGTAGATGTCGGCGTAGCACTCGTCGCTGGCCAGCACGGTCCCGCGCTCACGCGCCCAGTCGGCGACCTTGCGCAGGTGTGCCGCCGGCAGGACGGCACCGGTTGGGTTGCTCGGGGAGTTGACCCAGAGCAGGTCGAGGCGCTGCGGTCCGACCGAGACCGTCGCGTCGACCGCGAGGCCGTTCGCTCCGGCGATGCGCGCACCGACGTCGTACGTCGGATAGGCCAGCGACGGGTAACCCACCGTCTGGGCGCCGAGCAGTGTCGGCAGCCAGGCGACGAGCTCCTTCGTGCCGATCACCGGGAGCACACAGCTGGCATCGAGCGTCGCGCCGAAGCGGCGCGCGAACCAGGCCGCGATCGCTTCGCGCAGCGCCGGGGTGCCGGCGGTGAGCGGGTAGCCGGGTGCGTCAGCCGCCTCGGTCAGCGCGCGCTGGACGACATCGGGGGTGGGGTCGACCGGCGTACCGACCGAGAGGTCGACGATGCCGTCGGGGTGCGCGCGCGCCTTTTCGGCGTACGGCGAAAGCAGGTCCCAGGGAAAGTCCGGCAGGCTTCCCAGGCGAGAGGTCACGAGCGGACCTCTACGACGAGCTCAGTGCTCGTCGTGCACCTGGGGCGGGAGCGCCGCGACGAACGGGTGATCCTTGTCGATCTTCCCCATCTTCGAGGCGCCACCGGGCGAGCCGATCTCCTCGAAGAACTCGACGTTCGCCTTGTAGAAGTCCTTCCAGTTGTCGGGCACATCGTCCTCGTAGAAGATGGCCTCGACCGGGCAGACCGGCTCACACGCACCGCAGTCGACGCACTCGTCGGGGTGGATGTAGAGCATGCGGGCGCCCTCGTAGATGCAGTCGACTGGGCATTCCTCGATACACGCCTTGTCGAGCAGGTCGACACACGGCTCGGCGATGACGTACGTCACTGTTCAGATCCTCCCTCGGCTGCAACGCCTTCTAGTATCACGGTCGCCTGGACCTCCTGCGAAACCGGGAGCGCATTTCGTGCCTGATCCGCTCCCGCCGGTGCCTGCTGTCGGGACCCAGGTGACCCTCCGGGTGGCGACACCGGTCGGCCCGATCAGCGTGGTCGGGGAGGTCGTCGCGGCCGATCCTGACCTGTGGTCGGTACGCCGCCGGGACGGGTCGGTCGTCGACGTGACGGTCGCTGCGATCGAGGCGAGACGGGAGGTGCCGCCCGGCCGGTCGGTGACGGCGAGCGTCGCCGAGGTGCAGCAGATCGCCGCTTTCGGCTGGCGCGCCCAGGAGACCGTGCGGCTCGGCGAGTGGCTGCTGCGCGCCTCCGGCGGCTTCACCCAGCGGGCGAACTCGGTGCTGGCGGTCGGCGATCCCGGCTGTGACCTGGCGGCAGCGCTGGAGGTCGCGAGCGACTGGTACGCCGAACGTGACCTGCCGCTGGTCGTGATGCAGGCCGATGAAGCCTCACCCAGCGGGCTGGCGAATGCGCTTGCAGCGCGGGGCTGCTCGCCGCGCAACGAGACCCATGTGATGACCGGTGAGATCGCGCACGCGCTGCGCGGCATGCCCGACGCGGTCCGCTCCGCGGTTGGTGCCGGCTTGGTGGTCGAGCTCGCCGACGTACCCGACGAGAGCTGGTATGCCTGCTACACGGAGGGCGCGGACGAGGTCGCCGCCTCGAGGCGCGCGGTGGTCGAGGGTCACCCGGCGGCGGTGTTCGCCTCGCTGCGTGACGGCGAACGGGTCGTGGCGGTCGCCCGCGCCGCGGTGGACGCGCGCTGGGCCGGTCTGTTCGCCG
>DASZUS010000084.1:0-4758 GCA_035547515.1 Mycobacteriales bacterium | reverse complement strand
GCAGGCCTTTGCCCACTTCGCCGAACCCGCCAACCGAGGGCCGCGGCTGACGGGCCACAATCCTTCGTCATGACCACGGCTCGGTTGGTGCTGCTTCGCCACGGCGAGAGCGAATGGAACGCCAAGAACCTCTTCACCGGTTGGGTCGATGTGGGGCTGACCGAGAAGGGTGCCGCCGAGGCGGCGCGGGCCGGTGAGCTGCTCGCCGAACACGACCTGCTGCCCGACCTGCTGCACACGTCGCTGTTGAAGCGCGCGATCGTCACCGCCGACAACGCCTTGCTCGCGTGCGACCGGCAGTGGATCGACGTACGGCGCAGCTGGCGGCTCAACGAGCGGCACTACGGCGCGCTGCAGGGCAAGAACAAGGCGCAGGTTCGCGAGGAGTTCGGCGAAGAGCAGTTCATGGTGTGGCGTCGTTCGTACGACACCCCGCCGCCCCCGCTCGCGGACGACGATGAGTTTTCCCAGGTCGGTGACCCGCGCTACGCCTCGCTGGCGCCGGAGGAGGTCCCGCGCACCGAGTGCCTGGCCGACGTCGTCGTACGGCTGCAGCCGTACTGGGACGATGCGATCGCGCCCGACCTCCGCGCCGGCAAGACGGTGCTCGTCGTGGCGCACGGGAACTCGCTGCGCGCAATGGTGAAGCAGCTCGACGGGATCGGCGACGACGAGATCGTCGGTCTCAACATCCCGACCGGGATCCCGCTGTTCTACGAGCTCGACGACTCACTGCGTCCGGTGCGCCCGGGCGGGGAGTACCTCGACGCGGAAGCCGCGAAGGCAGCGGCCGAAGCAGTAGCCAACCAAGGCCGCTAGCCGCTGGGCAATGCCGCTTCGGGTGGCAATGACGCGAGCGATGCCGCTTTGCTTATTCGATCGGGAGGGTGAAGGTGGGGGTGTCGGTCGGGATCACCTGAGTCGGTGACAGGCTGCCGCCGGGGCTGACGACCGGTACGGCGATCTGTCCGGTCGTGCCCGCGTTCTTGAACGTGAAGGTCACGAACTCGCTGGTGCCGACGACCGGCGCTGGTCCCGCGATCTGCAGTGTCGCCGCGTCCGGATTGATCTCCGGGTTGCTGACCTGCACCAGGACGTGCGGCGGAAGGACGACACCCGTTGTCGCTACGGACGCGTCGGGTCCGGCCTTGAGGGTGGTGTCGCCGATCGAGGTCGAGGCGCCGGTCAGCGCGTCGGGCACCGTCCCGCGGTTGAGCAACGTGACGACGAGGTAGGTGCTCGGCGTCCCCGACGTCGCGCTGGGCAGCGTGGTGATGAACGCGTTGCGGATCCGGACCGCGCCGATGTGGTTGCTGGCGGCCTGGATCTGGCTGTGCTCCTTGCTCGTCTCGTCCTTCGCCTGCATGCCGCAACCCGCGAGGACAGGGGTCGCGAGCGCAAGCGCAGCGAAGACGACGGCGCGCTGCACATTGGCGCGCGAGGCGCGACGGGGTCCCACACAAACTCCTCGGGCGGTCCGGCGATACAAGCTCGGTCAGCCTACTGACGCGCTCAGGTCAGCTTGGAACCACCCGCCACGACGAACGCGATGACGAGTACGGCGACGCCGCCGATCACGACGCGAAAGGCGCGACGCCTCGTCGTGGGTCCGCGCAACAGCCACGGGACCGTCCCGGCGAGGGTGACGTCGATTGCCGCGGCGACGATCGGCAGCGGCTGCGGGCCGACCGCGACGAGGACCGCGACGGCGGCGACCGCGATGAACGCGCCGGCGACCGCGGTGGAGACCGCGGGCCCGAGCCGCTGCGGGAGACCCCGGACGCCGGTCATCGCGTCCTCGGCGCTGTCGCCGACGGTGTTCGCGAAGTGGGCCGCGATGCCACAGGCGACACCTGCGACGACCAGCGCCGCCCGCGGCGACGGCGCCCCGTCCTTGGCGGCCGCAACGACGACGGGAACCAGACCGAAGGCGGCGGCGTACGGCAGTGCACTCGCGACCGTCCGCTTCACGCCCAGGTTGTAGGCCCAGGCGAGCGCGACCGCGCCGAGGTGGAGCAGGCCCGCACGCACACCGACGGCGAGGGACAGCGGGATGTCGGCCAGCAGGGCGACGGCCGCGCAGGCGGCGACGAGACGGCGACTGACGTGTCCGAGCGCGATGGGCTTGTCGGGTCGCCGCGCGGCGGTGTCGAGGGGCGCGTCGATCGCGTCGTTGGACCACCCGACCGACAGCTGCCCGCACAGCACCGCCGCTCCCAGGAGCGCCGCCTTGGCGTCGAGACCGGCGGCGACGGCCATCGCGGTCACGAACGCGCTGACGGCCAGGCACGGCAGTGGGTGGGTAGCGAGCACCAGGCCGGTCATCCGGCGCCCGCGAGCGTCAGCCAGTGCTACGACCGTTGGCGCAGCAGCATGCTCTGCAGGACGGCGTCGAGGTTGGTCGTGGCCGGATCGGTGATGTTCTTCTCGACGTCGTAGATCGTGCCGTCGGCCGCGACGACGACCACGGTCACTCCGCTGCTCGCAACGGCTGTGGCAAAGGTGGCGTGTGAGTCGTAGAAGACCGAAGGCCGCCCACGGTGGAGATCGGTGAGGAGGCTCGTGGTCGTGTCGTCCTTCGCCGCCGGGATGACGATCCCGAGGCGTAGCTGTTCGCTGCCCGCCTGCCCGGACAGCGCGTTGAGCAGCTCGCCGCATCCGCAGCTCACCGGCACCAGCGCGTAGACCTCGGGCCGAAGGACCGCGGAGCGGGTGTCGACGAGCGTGCCGTCCTGGGTCCGCAGCGCCGCGCTGGGAACCAGGCCGTGCAGCGTGCCCGGCGGCTTGGTCGGCGCGGCGAGCGCCGTCGCGGCCGGCGGGTGGCCCAGCGTGCGAGGCGCCATCATCGTCAGCAGCACCGCGACGATGCCCGCGAGCAGTGTCGCGCCGGTGAGTACGAGGGCCGGAACGGCGCCGCGACGGGCGAGGATCCGGCGGACGCGGCGGGCGCGCGCGGCGTGGCGCACCTCGCGGCGGTACGCCGCAACGTCCCGGGACAGCTCGCTGATGTCGTCGGGCACCACGATGTCCGACCACGTGGCGTCGGCGTCTGCCCCGGCCGGTCGATCGGCCGATCCCGAGGCGTCGCGCGGACGGTCGTCTTCGTCCGGCACGACCTAAGTATGCGCCGCCTACGGCAACCTGTAACCAGTGGGCGAGTGACGCCTTCAGAGCACGCGCGAGGCGGTCCTGTCAAGCCTTCTTTTGACACCGAACACGGCCCTGACCTGCGGTTTTACCGATTTCGGCGAGGCCGTCGAGTCCTCGCTGCGTGATATCCTGAACGTCGGCGAGAGGAAACAAAGCACATGACGTTCACGGTCGGCGAGACTGTCGTCTACCCCCATCACGGGGCGGCACTCATCGAAGCAATCGAGACCAGGACCATCAAGGGCGAAGAGAAGATGTACCTCGTCCTCAAGGTCGCCCAGGGTGATCTGACGGTCCGCGTTCCCGCCGACAACGCCGAGTATGTCGGCGTACGCGATGTCGTCGGCGCGGAGGGCCTGGAGCGGGTCTTCGAGATCCTCAAGGCTCCGCACACCGAGGAGCCGACCAACTGGTCGCGGCGCTACAAGGCCAACGTCGAGAAGATCGCTTCGGGTGACGTGAACAAGGTCGCCGAGGTTGTGCGCGACCTCTGGCGCCGGGATCGTGAGCGCGGGCTGTCGGCCGGCGAGAAGCGGATGCTGGCCAAGGCCCGGCAGATCCTGGTCAGCGAACTCGCGCTCGCCGAGGGCACCAACGAGGACAAGGCCGAGACCATCCTCGACGAAGTCCTGTCGGAGGCGTAGCGGCGCCAGCGCGGCGATCTGCGGCGTTGTCGTACCGGCGTCCCTCTCCGCCTTGCATCTCATCCGCGCCGATCACCGGTAGCGGATTACCCCGATTAGGCCGTTTGGTTGGAAGTTCCGGGCTGAGTCGTCCGAGAATCACCAGGTGAGCCCCCGAAGCGCACCTCGGCGTCGCCGGGCGCCGACCTCGCTCGTCGAGGTACTGCGGCTGCTCATCGTCGTCTTCTTCATCGGTCTCGGCGTCGAGGTCGGGCAGCTCAGCAAGGACCACCTCCACGAGATCACCCTGGGGCCGTTCCGCGGCGCCGCGCTCGGCGTGATCGTGGGCTCCGGGGTGGGCTATGTCATCGGCGGAATCGTCGGCCGGACCGCGGCGACGACCGCCGATCGCACCGAGGCCGCGCTGCGAGAGGTCTCCGCCGACACGCTGCTCGCCGGCTCGTTCGGTGGCCTGGTCGGCGCCGTCATCGGCCTGATCATCGGCTGGCCGCTGTTCTTCATCCCCGGCATCGCGGTGTCGGCGCCGCTGTTCGGTCTCGTCGTCGTCTTGATGTCCTATGTCGGCTTCCGGATCGGTACGGCGAAGCGCGACGAGGTGCTCGCTGTCATCGGCTTCCGCACCGGCGTGCTCCCGCGGCGACCGGCGGGTTCGGCGCTCACGAAGCTGCTCGACACGTCCGTGGCGATCGACGGCCGGATCGTCGACGTCGTACGCGCCGGCTTCTTGCACGGCAAGGTGCTGGTGATCCAGCCGGTCCTCGACGAGCTGGACCGCCTGGCAAGGCTCGGCGACCCGGTACGTCGTGACCGCGGCCGCCGCGGCCTGGAGACGCTGGAGACGCTGCGCCGCGAGCCGTTCGTCGATCTCGACGTCATCCCGGATCCGAAGCCGGCGGTCGAGGAGGTCGACGAGAAGCTGAGCCGGATCTGTCTCGACCACGGCTACGCGCTGCTCACCCTCGAC
>DASZUS010000083.1:0-69260 GCA_035547515.1 Mycobacteriales bacterium | reverse complement strand
TGGAATTCGACCGGGCCGTTGACCTGCAGCTTTGCACGAATCTGGATGTCGACGGACGGCGTCCAGGGGCCCTACGGATCAGAAGGTTGGGGGTTCGAGTCCCTCCGAGCGCGCCACGTTTTCGCAGGTCAAGGCCATGATCAACGATCTTGCATGATCGCCAGCAAGCACTCGCACAGCATTCGGCGTTCTCTGGTCACGCCGGACCAAGGAAACTTGGCGTCGGCTCGACAGTTGAAGGCGTAAGAGGGCCGACTCAGGCCCTCGAAGGCCCGTCTCGGTGGGTGGCCGTGGGTCCTATCGGTGAGTTCACGGCGCTGCCTTAATTGACTGCCGACGGGGCAGCATCACGTCGTCTGCAAGCAGTTGCGGGTGTCTCCGAGCGCCTACTACGCCGCTAAGAAGCGGCAGCTCGCCGCGTCGGCCCGGGCGGTGCGCGACTCGGTGATGATGCAGATCCTGCTCGCGTTGTGGGTCACGAACCGGAAGGTCTACGGAGCGGACAAGCTCTGGAAGGCCGCCCACCGGGCCGGGCATGACATCGGCCGGGACCAGGTCGCCCGGTGGATGCGCCAGCTCGGGATTGAAGGTGTGTCTCGGCTGCGGAAGAAGGTGTTCACCACCCGCCAGGACCCGGACGCGACCAGGGCGCCGGACCTGGTGAACCGCAACTTCACAGCCGACCGACCCGACGCGTTGTGGGTGACCGACCTCACCTATGTCCCGACCCGCTCGGGGATGGCCTACGTCTGCTTCATCGTCGATGCGTTCAGCCGGCGGATCGTCGGGTGGCGGGTCGCGGCTCGAGGAGATCGGCGCGCGTCCCTCGATCGGGACCGTCGCCGACTCCTTCGATAACGCGCTCGCCGAGACCACCAACGGTCTCTACAAGACCGAGTGCGTCTACGGGCCGGCGCCACCGGCTGGGACGACGTCGACGAGCTCGAACTCGCCACCTTGTCCTGGGTGCACTGGTTCAACGAGCAGCGGCTGCACGGCCACTGCAACGGCATCCCGCCACCGGAATACGAAGCAGCCTTCTACGCTGCCCGACAGCCCGACCCCCGCCGGGGTTGGAATCCAATGACAAGAGCCTCTAACGAACCCCGGGCGGTTCAATAGCGGGGCAAGGTCAGATTTGCTTATTTCCTCGCTCGCGCTCTCGTGGCGACGATTGCGGTTCTCGCGTCACGGCGCGGACTGTCGCCCTTGAGTGGAGTTGGGCGCGCCGCGTGCTACCTCGATCTTTGCCGAGCCGGCACGGGCCGAGATGGCCTAGACCGTTGCGTATCGCCATCAGGACTGGCCAACTGACGCTCTAGTGCGGTGAAGGCGCGAATGACCTCGGGCGCCTCGAACGCTCGGTTGCGGCGCCCGATCGTGATCTGTCTCAAGATTCCCGCATCTGCGAGGCGCTTGACCGCCTCATTCGCGGGGTTGAAGGTGCGATCGATAAGGGTGGCCGCACCGTCGACGGTCAGTACAGGAGCCCCTGGCAGCGCGCGGAGCAAGCGGTCCGTCGCCGAGTTAGCGCGAACGGTGCCGAGCCGGTCGCGCCATCCGCGCTCGAGTTCTTCGACTCGGCTTTGAAAGCTCAGAGCGTCCGAGACCGCGCGGATACACGCGGCTGCAAACAGCTCGGTCCAACGGTTCAAGCCCTCGATCGCTTCTTCGCTGTCCGGCTTTCCGAGGTATCGGTACGCCGTGAGGCCGCCCACGTAATCCTTCGCCCAGGTGGCGAGCACCAATGAGATCGGGGGGAGCACGCGTGGCGCGAGACCGCGGCGTCGAAGGATGAGATGAATCAACGCCCGTCCGGTTCGCCCGTTGCCGTCAGCGAAGGGGTGGATGGTCTCGAACTGTGCATGTGCGATTGCGGCCTGGGCAACTGCTGGAAGGTCGTCGCCGCTGCTGAAGGCACATAGATCGGCGAGCAGGTCGGGCACACGATCGGGTGGAGGTGGAACGAACGCGGCTGAGCACGGGTTGTATGAGCTTCCACCGATCCAGTTCTGTTCCTTGCGCACGACGCCGCCGATTGCTTCAAGCCTGGTGTCAGCGACCAGCCGACGATGGGTCTCGAGAAGAAGGTCGACCCCGATGTCGCTTCCGACCGTTACCGCCTCGGTGGCGTAGACCATGGCGTCGATGTTTCCGAGGACTTCGGACGCTGAGACGTCACTGCTCCCGTCGGGCGTTCGCCGCTCAACCTCCGCATGGAGTAACCGCCGAGCGCCAACTTCAAGGCCCTCGATTCGAGATGAGGCGACGGCTTCGCTGCGAAGCAAGATTCGGGCGAGGGCTTCGGTGTCGACGAGTGCGATCGCTTCCTGGTTGAGTCTGGTGATCGCGACCTCGGCGTCAGCGACATCGGCCGCGACCTCACCAGCGAAGGCGAAGGTGCGGGCGACCAGAGGATCTGGGACATACGCTTCGTAGTCACACGATCTGCGGTCCCGTCTTGGGATCCCAAGACCCGCGATGTCGCTGTTCCATCGCCGTCGCAAAACCTTCGCCATAGCGGCCTCCTTATTTGAGGTTAAGGCATAACCTCAAATAAAGCCGGATACCGTTCTCGGTTATCGCGGGGTACGAATCGATAGGCCTGACATCCTCAGGAGGCGGTCGGTGCATCGCAAGCGTCGCGTACGTGAACTTGCGGGAGACGACCCAGTTATCAGCGCGGGCCATCAACTGACGTGGCACGTAAGTTACGTCGCTTGTCA
Organism: Mycobacteriales bacterium; assembly: GCA_035547515.1. Lineage (GTDB taxonomy): Bacteria > Actinomycetota > Actinomycetes > JAFAQI01 > JAFAQI01 > DASZTV01. The sequence continues at coordinate 66,534 of DASZUS010000083.1, read as the reverse complement.
GTTAGTCCGTCTCTAGGGAAGCGCATCCAACAGGGCTTGGAACCTTTGTGAGAGACGGGGCGCTCCAGACCGGATCGAGTCCTCGACGCCTCTCTGGGCGAGTGTGCGGGCACGCTCGATGTGCTGGATCGAGGGACTACGTGACAGCGACAGGGCGCGGTAGTAGCCAAGCGCGGGGCGGTGCACCGCCAGTCCCCGCTCCGCCAGCAACTGATCGGTGCCCTCGAACGCATCCTCCGCCTCGTCGTAGCGCCGTTGCGCGGCAAGGGACAGGGCGATCATCCAGGCAACTGGACCCATCGAGTAGATCTGGATGCTGATCCAGAGATGTTCGTAGGGGCGGAGTAGACGCTCGGCCTTCGCGCCCAGCCCGACGTCGTCGAGGAGGAATGCGAGCAGGCTGACGTAGCCCCAGCTCGACAAGATGAACTCGTCGATCGGGAACTGCTCGGGCTGGTCCAAGCGGTACCGCGCGACGACCTCTCTCGCTTCGCGATGGCGGCCGGCCTCGACAAGCGTCCATGCCTGAGTGCCGCGCCACGCGACCGCGGTCGGGTACCGCTCGGCGAACTCCGCAGCCGGGTCGGCCAGATCACTGAGCGCACCTCGGTGAAAGGCAATGGACATCGCGATCGCCGCCCACCACTGTTCCCCATCGGTCACGCCAAGCTGCTGATACACGCCGAGTAGGTCATCGTTTGCTTGCGTGGCGTCATCGAGCTGGCCTCGGTAGATCGCGTGCTGCAACGCGTTGGCCTCGGACAGCGCCAGGAAGAACGGTGCGCAATCCCGGCTCGCTATCTCGATTCCCTCCGTGATCAGCTGCTCTGCCCGCTTGAAGTCACCCAACCCACAGCTGCTCGCGTTGGCGAACACCCGGCTCAGCACCCGCTGCGCCGGATCGCCGGTTTCATCGGCCAGCGCCATCGCCTCGCTCACCAGCGCCCAGCCCTGCTCGGCACGATCCGGCAGGAGGTGCACCCGTCCCGTCCGGAGGATGACCTCCGCGATGACCTTCGGAGAGCCGCTCTCCCGAGCGATCTCGATAGCCTGGTCGGTCAGCGCGACGCGTTCCTCGATCGCGACGTTGAGGTCATAGTTGATCTCGGCGACCAGCGTCGCCGCGAGGAGCGCAGTGTCAGCAGTGCGTTCGCCTTCCAGGCTGGCGAGGGTGAGCCGCAACGCGGCGACCCGCTCGACATCGACCTGGTTCACCGCGCTCGTCACGCCACGAAAGTTGGCGATCGCCGCGCTGGCGGCCAGGTCCGCCCGGCCCAGCGTGAGGGCGGCGTGCGTGGCCTCGAGCAAGGTCGTCCGGTACGCCGGGTCGGCCTGGTCGCGTTGGGCCTCGCCCAGCCCGCAGACGGCTTCGATTCGGCGGACCGGGTCCGGCTGGCCGGCGTCGATCAACTCGACCGCCCGCCGGTAGTAGCTCTCAGCGCCGGCAAGATCACGCGACCCGGACGCCTGGGTAGCTGCTTCGAGCAGGTGGGTCACTGCTGCCCCCATGTCGCCTGCTGCTGGCCCCGCCTCGATCGCGTGATACGCCAGTGCGACCGCGTCGTCGGGGCGCAGCTTCTCCAGGGCCTCGAGGACCGTGCGATGCAATCGGCGACGGCGCGCTGTCGACAGTTCCCCGTACAGCGCTTCCTTGACGACGGCATGAAAGAACCGGAACTGCTCCGGGCCGATCTCTTCCACGACTCTGGCGCGACAGGACTCATCGAGAGCATCGAGCAACGCGTTGTCGTCCACGTCGCTGACGTAGGAGAGCAGCTCCAGATCGAAGTCGCGGCCGATCACCGCAGCGACGGACAGCATCCGGTTCGCGCTCTCGGAGAGCCGGCCGAGGCGGCGACCGATCACGTCCCGGACGCCCTCGGGGATCGCGATCGGCCCGAGCTCGTTCACCTGCCAGCGACCATCCACGAGGGCCACCGTGGCGGTCTCCACGAAGTGCCGCAGCATCTCGCCCATGAACAACGGGTTGCCTTCGGTCTCCGCAAACGCGACTTCGGCGAGCCGGCGACCGTCGTCGTCGAGCTGGTGCCCGGCGACTGTCTCGACCAGCGCGACGGTCTCTCCGAGGCTCAGCCCCTGAAGGTCGAGCCGTTCGACTCCCTCGATCCTTCGCAGGTCGGCAAGCACCGACGTCAACGGGTGCATCCGGTCGAGCTCGGTATCTCGGTAGGTGCCGACGATCATCAGCCGCGCCGGCGGAGTCGCGGCAGCGGCGCGCAGGAGGTGCACGAGCAGATTGAGTGTCGACCTGGTCGCCCAGTGCAGGTCGTCGAGAACCATGCAGACCCCGGTCTCCCGCGAGGACTCGGTCAGCCAGGACGTGACGGCTTCGAAGAGCCGGTATTCCTCGGTCCGCGGATCGGAGGTCACCGGTGCCGGAAGCCCTTGGACCCGTGCAGACAGCTCCGGGCACAGCCGGGTCAGCTCTCCGGCCAGCCGTCCCAGGCGCGGTGACTCCTCGTGCGCACTGTAGAAGTCCAGAGCCTCGACGAACGGCTGGAACGGGACCCCGAGCTCCTCGTCACAGCACCCATAGAGCACGACGGCGCCTGCGCTGTGCGCGCGACGTGCCAGCTCGGCTGCCGTGCGGGTCTTACCGATGCCCGGCTCTCCGGACAGCAAGACAGTGGAGAGGTGCGCGGTCCCCGCAAGCACGGCGTCCAGCCTGGCGGTCAGCATCGCGAGTGCGGCTTCTCGACCGACGTACGACGTCCCGCCGCCGGATGCCAGCAGGCCAGGAAACGGCAGGCCGCTGGATGCCGCCTCACCGTCCGCCGGGAGCGGATCCCACATGACCTGGCACGCCGGGACGGGCTCCGGGAGACCGCGTAGCGCGAGATCTCCCACCGATTCGAAGACGAAGCTGCCACGACCACGAGACAGCGAGCGAACGAGGTCAGCGACCAGTACCTGACCGGGCTGGGCGGATCCGCACAGCCGGGAGGCCTCCACCACCGGCGCGCCGAGGACGTCACTGCTGTCGAACGACACATCGCCGGCCGAGACTCCGACTCTCAGCTCGACCGCCCCGGCGCCGCCCAGCCGCCGCTGCAGTTCGGCAGCTTGCTGGACGGCGACCCCCGCACCGACCGCGTCGACGGCGGACTCGAACACTGCCAGTACGCCGTCGCCGAGTCCCTTGACCACTCGGCCACGGTGATCCCCGATCACCTGCCCGATCTGCGCTTCCAGGTTTCGCGACAGAACGTCCGCCTGCTCCTCGCCGACCTCGGATCGCAACGCGGTCGATCCGACGACGTCAACGAACAAAACGGACGCCGTCAGCGTGCGAGGGACTGCCGACCCCCGCGTGGAGTCGCTCATCAACGCGGATCATATGGACAAATGGCTGCCGCGACGGCGTCGCGAACGCTTGTCCCGCGCGGACAATGGCCGGGTGCAGATCGGGTTGCTGGGACCGCTCGAGGTCCGGGATGGCGCGACGGTCATCGAAATCTCCGGCGGCCGGCTGCGCACCCTGCTCGCGATGCTGGCCCTCGACGCGCCCCGCGCCGTCAGCAGCTCGGCTCTCGTCGAGGCGCTGTGGGGGGATGAGCCGCCGGCAGATGCGGCCAACGCGCTGCAGTCGCTGGTCTCCCGGCTCCGGCGGACGCTCGGCGCGGCCGGCGTGGTCCAGCAGGCCGGCAGCGGATACCAGCTCGCCGTCGAGAGCCCCGAGGTCGACGTCAACCGGTTCGAGGCCTTGGCCAGGGCGGGCCGCGAGGCGTTTCGCGCCGGCGACGCGGCGAGCGCCGAGCGCGACCTCGCTGCGGCCGTCGCGCTGTGGCGAGGCGAACCGCTGGACGGGCTTACGGCAGCCGACGCCGTGCGTACCCGCCTCGATGAGGTGCGGCTCGAGGCGCTCGCCGACCTCGCCCAGTCGCGACTCGCCCTAGGCCGCGCCGAGCAGGTCATCCCGGAGCTCGAGAGTCTCGTCGTCGAGCACCCGCTGCGAGAGCGGTACGCCGAGCTGCTGGTTCGAGCCCTGCACGCCTCCGGGCGCAGCGCCGAGGCGCTGGCAAGCTATGAGCGCACCCGCGCCACGCTCGCCGATCTGCTCGGCGCCGACCCGGGTCCCGACCTGCAGGCTGCTCATCTCGCGGTGCTGCGAGGCGACCCGGCGCCCACCAACGCGGTAGAGCAGCCGCGTGGCAACCTCCGCGCGACGCTGACCAGCTTCGTCGGCCGCGAAACGCAGCTCGTCCAGATCGGCAACCTGCTCGAGACTTCGCGGCTCGTGACACTGGTCGGTCCCGGCGGTGCGGGCAAGACCCGGCTTGCGACCGCGGCGGCGGCCAGCCGCGGCGGCTCGGTGTGGCTGGCCGAGCTCGCGCCGGTGACCGACCCGGCTGACGTTCCCGCGGCCGTGCTCGGCGCCTTGGGTCAGCGCGACGCCATGCTGCTCGACCGGCAGGCGACCAGCCCGCGAGACGCGATGGGGCGGCTGGTCGACGCCCTCAGCGGGCGGCATGTCCTGCTCGTCCTCGACAACTGCGAGCACCTGGTCGAGGCGGCGGCGCAGCTCGCCGACCGGCTGCTGGCCGAGTGCCCGGATCTGCGGGTCGTCGCCACCAGCCGAGAGCCGCTCGCGATTTTCGGTGAGGCGCTCGTCGCCGTACCTCCGCTGGACCAGCCGGCCGCCGACGCCGATCCGGCAGAGGCCCTGCGGTACGCCGCAGTGCAGCTGTTCGCCGACCGTGCCCGCGACGTCAGGTCCGACTTCGCGGTCGACGAGACCACGGTGGGGTCGGTTGTCGAGATCGTGCGCCGCCTAGATGGGCTGCCGCTGGCGATCGAGCTCGCGGCAGCCCGGCTGCGCGCCCTGCCGGTAGACGAGATCGCCCGCCGGCTCTCCGACCGGTTCAAGCTGCTGACGGGCGGCAGCCGTACGGCCATGCCGCGGCATCGCACACTGCACGCCGTCGTCGAGTGGAGCTGGGACCTGCTTTCCGTGGACGAACGGCAACTCGCGCAGCGGCTCGCAGTGTTCAGCGGCGGCATCACCCCCACGGCGGCTGCCGCAGTGTGCGCGGGCGCTGTCGGCGACGGAGACGTCGACGAGCTGCTCGCATCGCTCGTCGACAAGTCGCTGCTGCAGGTCGCTGCGAAGCTCGGTACGACGCCGCGCTACCGGATGCTCGAGACGATCCGGGAGTTCGGTCTCGAGCGGATGGCGGAGGCCGGAGTGGTCGGTGAGGCTCGGCTGGCGCACGCCGAGTACTTCGCCGCTCGGGTCCACGAAGCAGATCAGTACCTGCGAACCGCGGCGCAGCTGCCCTGGATCGAGATGCTCGAGGTCGAGCGCGACAACATCCTCGCGGGCGTGAAGTACCTCAGCGACATCGGTCGCGCCAACGACGCGATGGATCTCATCGGAAAGCTCGGCTGGCACTGGATGACCGTCGGCAACCACGGCGAGATCCTCACTTGGGTCTCCTTCGTGCTCGACGGCGCCGGCGACATCGATCCGGCGCAGCGACTGCTCGCGGAGTCGTTCCTCATCGTCAACTCGATCGGGTGGATGGCCCGAGGCGACGATGACGACGAGCAGGTCGCGGCGAACGTCGAGCGAGTGCGGCAGCTCGCCGGCGAGGTCGCGGAGTTAGTGGACTCGGGCAACGCCCCGTCGATGCTGGAGCTGTTGGCGCCGATCGTCGCGATGTTCGCGGACGACCAGGAGCTCTCCGAACGGCTCGTGGCCAAGGCGCTGTCCAGCCCCGACACGTGGGTGGCGGCCGCGGCCCGTGCGTTCAGCGCTGCGATGGCGGAGAACGTCGGTGACGTCGTTCGGATGCGCGAGGACGCCGAGATCGCGCTGGCGGCGTTCCGCCAGCTCGGCGAACGGTGGGGCATCGCCAACAGCCTGCAGATCCTCGGCCAGATCGATCTGCTCGAAGGCAAGATCGAGTCCGCGGCCGACTCGTATCGCGAGGCGCTCGACCTGGCAGTGGGGATGGGAAGCCGCGAGGACGTGGCGATGATGCGGCTTCGGCTGGCCGACATCTACAGCCGCCTCGGTGACCTGGACGCCGCGCGGGCGCAGATCGAGCTCGGCCGGGAAGCTGCGGAGCAGTCCGGTTCTCCGGTCGAGGTGCTGTTCACCGGCATCGTCGACGTCGAGATCGCGCGCTCGATGGGTCACATCGAGGAAGCTGCGCGGGCTCGCGACATCTCGATCCGCGCCCTGCGCGAGCTCTCGGCGGCCCACCCGATGCAATCGCACGGCTTGGCGATCATGCTCTCGACCGCGGCCAAGGTGGAGCTCGACCTCGGCAACGGGCCGGCCGCTGCCGCTCCTTATCTCAGCGAGGCGTACGAAAAGGCTCTCGAAACCAAGGACCTACCGCTGATCGCCGCCGTCGGGGTGGCGCTGGCGCTGACGTCGGTCACGTTGGAAGACCTCGACGGCGCCGCAGAGGTGCTGGGCGCCGCCGCCGCGCTGCGCGGCGCCGACGACTTCACCCAGATCGACATTGTCCGGTTGGCGGAACGGCTCGGTGGACTGCTCGAAGGTCCGCACGCGTCGGCGTACGCAAGAGGCCGGGCGATGGCCAGACAAGAAGCCATCGCCCGGATCGACCCTCGTCAGGCGCGCTTGTTGTAGCCGCGTACGGCGAGGGGCACGAACACCACGAGCAGCCCGACCATCCAGCCGAGGGTCCAGGCCAGGTTGGAGGCGACGGGTCCGCCGACCATCAGGCCGCGGGTCGTGCCGACCAGGTGCGAGATCGGGTTGACGTCGACGAAGTCGCGCAGGCCGCGCGGCATCGTCGAAGGCTTCACGAAGGTGCTGCTTGCGAACGACAGCGGCAGCACGATCAGGAACATGATTCCTTGCACCGACCCCGACGTGCGCGCCTTCATCCCGATGAACACCGAGATCCAGCAGAAGCACAGTGCGAAGCCGAGTGAGAGGCCGATCGCGGCGACGGTCGGCAGGAAACCGGTCTGGATCCGGAAGCCGATCGCGTACCCGAATCCAAGCGTGATCCCACACAGCAGCAGGTAGCGGAAGAAGTCGGCGAGCACCGCGGCGACCAAGGGCGTCGAGCGGGCGATCGGCAGTGAGCGGAACCTGTCGAACACTCCCTTCTCGATGTCGGCGTTCATGTTCTGGCCGAGTGCGACGCTGCCCATCGCGATGGACTGCCCGAGCATGCCGGGCAGCAGGTACTCCAGGTAGTCGTGCGTCGAGCCGCCGGTGATCGCGCCCCCGAAGATGTAGGTGAACATCAGCAGGAAGATGATCGGCTGAAAGGTCACGTCGATCAGCTGTTCAGGCGTACGCATCGTCTTGATCAGGTTGCGCCTGGCCATCACCAGCGCGTGCCGCAGGGTGCGCGGGATCCGCGAGTCGGTCTTGCGTAGCTCTGTGCGGGGTACGTCGCTGCGGCCAGCGGACGCGCTGCCAGGTCCGGCGGTGGTGATCGTGTCGGTGGTCACGCCGCGTCCTCCTCGTCACTGCTCGTTCGGGCGCCGGTCAGGGTGAAGAACACCTCGTCCAAGCTGGGGAGGTGGAGCGACAGCTCCGTGACCGAGATACCGGCTTCTCGGAGACGATCGACCGTGGCGGCGAGCGCCTCCTCGCCGGGTACGGCGACCGAGAGCACACCGCGGCCGAGCAGCTCTGGCTCCGCGGTGGCCACCTGGCGAAGGATCGTGGCGACCTCGTCGAGCCGGCTCGAGTCCGTGGGCCGGACCGTGAGCGTCTGGCCGCCGACCTGGCGCTTGAGACCTTCAGGGCTGTCGTGGGCGATCACGCGGCCGTGGTCGATCACGGTGATCTCGTCTGCGAGCGCGTCGGCCTCTTCGAGATATTGCGTGGTGAGCAGGACTGTCGACCCGTCGGCGACCAGGTCGCGGATCACGTCCCACATGTCCTCGCGCTTGGCCGGGTCGAGACCGGTGGTGGGCTCGTCGAGGAAGATCACCGACGGCCGGCCAACGAGCGATGCCGCGAGGTCGAGACGGCGCCGCATCCCGCCGGAGTAGGTCTTGGCCGGTCGTCCGGCCGCCTCCTCGAGGTCGAACCAGCGCAGCAGCTCGCGGGCGCGAGCCTTCGCGTCGTTGCCCGACAGGTCGAGCAGCTGCCCGATCATCACCAGGTTCTGCAAGCCAGTCAGGTCCTCGTCGACCGAGGCGTACTGCCCGGTCAGGCCGATCAGCTGGCGGATCTCGTGGGCGTGCCTTCCGACGTCGAGCCCGGCGACGCGCGCCGTACCGCCGTCTGCGTGGAGCAGGGTCGCAAGGATTCGCACCGCCGTGGTCTTGCCGGCCCCGTTGGGCCCGAGCACGCCGAGCACCGTGCCCTCCCGGGCGGCAAGGTTGATGCCGTCGAGGGCGAGGGTGTCGCCGAAGCGCTTGACGAGGCCCTCGGCTTCGATCGCGTTGGTCATGGCACCAGGTTGGCCGAGCACGCTGGCACGCCGCGCACACGCCGCTGACACCGGCCTGTCGAAGAACCACCCAAATGGCTATTGCATCCCGGTATGGATGTGTGAAGGCCGGGAATCCCGCCGGTGACCGAAAGGTCACCAACCCGTCACCACCCCGCGGTTTATTACCGCTTCTTTTGGCATGCAGTGAAAGGACGTTCGCCATGAGTGTTTCCGCTGGAACAGGAGGCGCCGGCCTCGTCGGCGTTCTGGTCGGCGGGGGGCCGCAACCAAGACCACGCATGCATCCCCGGCGTCGGTGCTGACTTCGCTTCCCTTCACGGGGGCGAGCCACATCATGACGTTGGTCGTCGTCGGCCTGTTGCTGGTCATCACAGGCGCGCTCGCGGTGGGGCTGGTCAGACGCCGTTCGGAGAGCGGACGTACGTAGCAACCAGCCGAAGCGAGCCGAACCACCATGTCCGCACTCATCGAGCTAGCAGAGCCGCAGCGCCCCGCATCCGTCACGAGAGAGTTCGAGGACCCAGCACCGCGCACTGCCGCGCGACGGCCTGGCTCGTGAACGCCGTGGGGTCTCCGTCCAGATCGAGGTCGCGCAGCGTCACGCCGCTGACGTCGTATCCGGTAATGCCAGCGCCCGTGAGGCTCGCGCGACCCGGACCGAAGAACCCGACCGTGACACCGTTGTCCTGGCTGTTCAGGTCGAGCGGGCCGGCGAAGGTCGCGCCACCCTGGAGGAGGACCGTGTCACCGGCAAGGACGCGTGCATTGACCGGCTGCAAGGTGCGCCAAGCGGTTGCCGGGCTGGTTCCAGCGAGTGCATCGTCGCCGGACGCGCTCACGTAGTAGGTCTGCGGGGCACCAGCAGCCTCGGCGGGCGCGGCCACTGCGATGGCAGCGCTGCCCATGGTCGTGGTGAGGGCAAACCCGACAAGCCCGTGAACCAGGCCCACTCTTCTTTTTCGGCGCGCCAGGCCGGACCTTGACTGGCTGGCCGCGTACTTGTGCTGTAGGGCTTCTCGGGGAGCGGGGCTACTCGATCGCCGCGCGGCGACCGGCCAGGTTGCGCTCACCGGTCCCGAGGTTGGCGCTCGCCCCGGACCGCCGACCTGCCATCAGCCCGCCGCGGTCGGAGTAGGTGACCCGCGCGGTTGACAGCCGCGGGAAGTGCTCCCGGACGGCCTGCTCGACGGCGTCACGGCGGTCGCGAAGCGCGAGCGCCGTCGAGGTGCCGCCGGATTCCGCGACTGCCTCTTCACGGATCCGCCGCAGCCGGTCGCCGACCTCTCGCGCGAAGCCGATCAGGAACGCCCGGCGGAAAGCCTTGCCGCGGTTCGGCTCGCGCCGGAGGCTTGTCGCGGCCTGCAGCAGGAGGCTGGTGAACAGCAGGTCGACCAGCCGCAGGTCGCTGTCGAAACCGACCATCGTCGCCATGCGGGCCTCATCCCCGCGGCCGGTGATCACCCGGACGCTGTGGGCACCGGCGATCGCGGCGAGCAGCATGACCTTGGCGGTCACGTACGGCGCCTCGATCGTGATCGTGCGCACTTCCGGCTTGCTCCGGACGTCCGCCCGGGCCTCGAGCAGGGCCTCGTCGATCGCATACTTGATGATCAGCCGCTCAGCCGTAGCCGCCGCGGACTCAGCCTCGGCGGGCGGGGTTGCCGGATGCTCGGCGACAGCGAGGAGCTTGCGAATCCGCGCGAGGACGGCATCCGATGTCTGCATGCCCCGATCGTGTCAGCGCCCTCCGACAGCCGAGCCATCGCGCTTCGAGGTGGCGTCGTCGAGGAGGAGGTGGGTGAGCCGCTTCCAGGCCGCGATGCGGGTGGCGGTCGCGCGATCGCTTCGTACCACCCGGGCCCTGGCGGCACCGCGCATCGCGTCGACGACGACGAGCAGCACCATCTCGTAGTTCGGATGCTTGACGAGGTCGGTCCACTGCTCGGCGGCCATGTCACGGACCTGGTCGCGAAGCGCGCGGTTCTGCCGCGCGAGCGCCTCCCGAAGCTCGGCGTCGTTGCGCGCCGCGGACCACAGCTCGTCGGCCGCCACAGCCAGGGGGCTGTTGAAGGTGCGCCACAGCGCGTCGATGCCCTCGTCGATCCCGCGACGCTTGGGTGCGGCGTAGAACGCCTCGCGCTGCGCCGCGAAGAGCTCGTCGACAGCTGCGACCAGAAGCTCCGCCCGCGACCGGAAATGGTGCAGCAGCGCGCCACGTGAGACGCCGGCGCGGCGTTGCACCTCGAGCGTCGTCGTGCCTGCGTGACCGAGCTCGACCAGCGAGTCGACCGTCGCCCGGATGATCAGTGCACGGGTCGCCGCACTTCGCTCAGCCTGGGTACGCCGAGCGGCGACGGTCACGAACCCGGCCTACGAGAGCAGGCCGCGCGCGACGTGGGTGATCTGGACCTCGTTGCTGCCGGCGTAGATCATCAGCGACTTGGCGTCCCGGGCGAGCTGCTCGACGCGGTACTCCGACATGTAGCCGTTGCCGCCGAAGAGCTGTACGGCCTCCATCGCGACTTCGGTCGCGGCCTGCGACGAGTAGTACTTCATCGCCGATGCCTCCGCCAGCGTGGGCATCTTGCCGGCCCGGCGAAGCTCGATCGTCCGGAACACCATGTTCTGCACGTTCTGCCGCGCCACTTCCATGTTGGCCAGCTTGAGCTGGATCAGCTGGAACTCGCCGATCTTCTGGCCCCACAGCTCGCGGTTCTTCGCGTAGTCGATGCACAGCGACAGGCACTCCTCGATCACTCCGAGCGACATGGCGGCGATGCCGACGCGCTCGGTGGTGAAGTTGGAGCGGGCGCTCTCGCGGCCGTCCGCGGCGCCGCTCCCGCCGCCGTCGAGCAGCCGGTCCGGCTCGAGATAGACGTCGGAGAAGAACAGCTGGCCCGTGGGCGAGGAGTGGATGCCCATCTTCTTGAACGGCTTCGACTGGGTGAACCCTGCCATGCCGGAGTCGAGCACGAAGGTCAGCACCGGCCGGCGCCGCTTGTCGTCGGTGGTGCCGTCGTCGAGCTTGGCGTAGACCACCGCCGTGTCGGCGTACGGACCGTTGGTGATGGAGGTCTTCTCGCCGGTGAGGACGTAGCCGTCGCCCTCCTTGCGGACCGTCGTGGTCATGCCGCCGAAGGCGTCGGAACCGGAGTTCGGCTCGGTGATCGCCCAGGCGCCCACCTTGTTGAACGTCATCAGGTCCTTGGCCCAGCGTTCCTTCTGCTCGACCGAGCCGCGCGACATGATCGTCCCGCCTGCCAGGCCCATGCTCACCCCCATCGCGGCGGTGAGGCCCATGGCGACCTTGGTCAGCTCGATCGACAGGATCAGCTGCATCGCGTCGTCACCTCCGGCGCCCTCGCCATCGGCATCGGACGAACGACCCGCACCCTCTTTCTCATTGGCGATGCGCTTGTCGAACGCGTCGGCCATCATCGCGTCGATGCCGAACGTCGAGAACAGCTTGCGGATCAAGGGGTACGGCGGCAGCTCACCCGACTCGAGCTCGTCGGCGTGGGGGCGGATCTCCGCGTTGACGAAGTCCCGGATCGCATCGCGGATCGCGAGCTCAGTGTCGGACCAGCTGATCATCGGCAGGCTCTCCTAGTCCGCGATGACCGCGAGGCCGTCGCGGATCACGACGTCGTCGCCCACGCGGGTCTCGTAGGCGTAGTTGGTCGCACCGGCGGACGAGCCGGCCGCGAAGAACGTGGTCTCGATGTCCTGGCCGGGGATCACCGGCTTGGAGAACCGAACCGCAAGACGGCGCAGCCGCTCGGTGTGGCCGTTGCCCAGTTCGGTGAGCGCCGCCCAGGAGGTGAACGCCATCGAGCACAGGCCGTGGGCGATGATTCCCGGCAGCCCGACCGACTTCGCGAACTCCTCGTCGAGGTGGATCGGCATCGGGTCGCCGGACGCCGGCGAGTAGCGGAACGTCTGGTCATCGTCCACGTGCTGGACGGTCTTCGCCACTGGCGAGAGCCCCGCCGCCGCTGCATCGAAGCGGTGGTCCGGGGCTTGCTCGCCGACCGTCTCGCCTGCATCGATCCCGCGGATGAACGTCGAGACGTACTGCTCGACGACCAGGTTCTCCTCCGCGTCGCGGGTCTCGATGTAGACGCAGCCGACGGTGCCGCTGGCCTTGCCGGCGTATCCGATGACCTTGCCGCGTGAGGTGAGCTGGTCGCCGGCCTTGATCGGTCGGTGGTAGCTGAAGTCCTGCTCACCGTGCAGCACGAACGGGGCGACCGACTCGGGCGCGACCGCGAACAGCTGGCTCAGCAAGATGTCGAAGACCGGTACGACGGAGAACACCGGCGGCGCGATCTCACCGGAAAGGTGCGCCGCGATCGGGTCGTTCGTCGCCGCGGCGTACGCCGCGATCCGCTCGGCAGTGACGTCGAACTTCTTCGGCTCGCTCCAGACGCCGACGCCCTCCGGCTTGAACTTGGTGTCGCTCATCGGTTCGCCGGCCGGTACGCCGTGACGACTGCCGCGCCGCCGAGGCCGATGTTGTGCTGCAGCGCTGCCTTCGCGCCGTCCACCTGACGCGCGCCCGCCTCACCGCGCAGCTGCCACGTGAGCTCGGCGCACTGCGCGAGGCCGGTCGCGCCGAGTGGGTGGCCCTTGGAGATCAGGCCGCCGGAAGGGTTGACGACCCAGCGGCCGCCGTACGTCGTGTCGTTGTTGTCGACGAGCTTGCCCCCCTCGCCCTCGGCGCACAGGCCCAGCGCTTCGTAGGTGAGCAGCTCGTTGGCCGAGAAGCAGTCGTGCAGCTCGATGACCTGGACGTCATCGGCGCCGATCCCCGCTTGCTCGTAAACCTGGCGGGCGGCCTCCTTGCTCATGTCGAACCCGACGAGCGTGGCCGCGGAGTTGTTCTCGAAGGTGCTGCGCATGTCGGTAACCATCGCCTGGCCGACGATTTCGACGGCACGGTCACCGAGCCCGTGCTCCTCGACGAACCGCTCGCTGGCGATGACCGCAGCGCCGGAGCCGTCGGAGGTCGGCGAGCATTGCAGCTTGGTCAGCGGCAGCTTGTCGTAGATGACCTTGGACTCCTTGATCTCGTCGAGGGTGTAGACGTCCTGGAACTGCGCGTACGGGTTGTTCGCCGAGTGCCGGTGGTTCTTCTCGCCGATCCGGGCGAAGTGGTCGGGCGTGGTGCCGTACTTCTCCATGTGCTCGACGCCGGCCGCGCCGAACATCCACGGCGCGAGGGGGAACGCCATCTCGTGCTTCTCGTTGAGCGCGAGGACGTGCTTCTGCATCGGGTTCTCGCGGTCGTCGAAGGTCGACTGCAGCGAACCGCGCTGCATCTTCTCGAAACCGAGCGCGAGTGCGCAGTGGGCGACGCCGCTGCGGACTGCCTGGTTGGCCAGGTAGAGCGCGGTCGATCCGGTCGAGCAGTTGTTGTTGACGTTGATGACCGGGATCCCGGTCAGGCCCAGCTCGTAGACCGCGCGCTGGCCGCAGGTCGACTCGCCGTACACGTAGCCGACGTACGCCTGCTCGACCTTGTCGTAGGAGATGCCAGCGTCTTCCAGCGCCTTCGTCCCGGACTCACGCGCCATGTCTGGGTAGTCCCACTCACGGCTTCCGGGCTTCTCGAACTTCGTCATCCCGACGCCGATGACGTAGGTCTTCGCGGGCATGTGGCTCCTTCGGCAGTGCGCGGTTCGGGGATTAACAGTCAATGATGACTGTTAGCGGAGAGGCAGTCAACGCGGGGTCATGCTCGCGGAGGGCGTTCCCCGCCGGATCGGATCGTCGAGAACCTACGTAGCGCCTAGGGGCCGAACCTGCTGGACTTCGGCCGTGGACGAGCAGGACTTCCAGCGAAGGTTCGACCGCGTCGGGACCTACGTCTCGTGGATCACCGCGGCCGCGTTGGCGGGCACGCTCAGCTTCGACCAGTACGGCTCGAACCATCCATTACGGCAGTGGATCTACGTGCTGGTGATGGTGATCTGCGCCCTGATCGCGATCGGCTACGGCGCCCAGCTGCTGATCGCCGGCCGAACCGGCGCGGTCGGTCGCTTGAGGCTGTCACCGCAAGCCTCCGTCGTACAGCTGATCGTGAGCACGGCAGGCCTGACCTGGCTGTGCGCCGTCACCGACGGCATCGAGCGGCCGTTCTGGTTGTTCTTTCTCATCGGGCAGATTCCCGCTGCGCTCAGCCTCCCGGTCGCGGTGACCGTCGGGTTCGGCTTCCTGGCTTCGGGCGGTGTGGTGCTGTCGTCGTTTATCGCGAACACCGCCACCGACAACAACCGCGGCTCGCTTCTGTTCGTGTGCGCGTTGCTCCCCGCGGCTACCTGGTACGTCGCGACGATCACCGACGGGATCAGGCGAACGCAGGAGAGAGCGGTCGCGGACAACGAGCGGTTGGGCAGTGGGGTCGAGGAGCTCTCGAGCGTCATGGCCCAGGCGGCCCAGGGCGACCTCGCGGCCTCCATCCCTACCGACGCTTTCGACCACGAGTCGCTGCGGAAGCTGGGCGGCTCGCTGGACCACACGCTCGGATCGCTGCGGTCCTTGGTGGGGAAGATCCGCGGTGGTGGCGAGCAGATCGTCGCGTCCGCACACGAGCTGCTCGCGACGGCGGAGGAGCACGCCGCTTCGGCGACGCAGCAGTCGTCCGCTGTCGCCGAGACGACCTCGACGATCGAGGAGCTCGCGGCGACCGCGGCTCAGATAGCCGACACGGCGGAGGCTGTGGCGCGCTACGCCGGCGAGACGCTGCGCCATGCCGAGGACGGGCGCGACGCCGTCTCCGCATCCGTTGAAGCCATGGACACGATCGCGTTGCGGGTGGAGCAGATCGGGAACCGCGCGCTGGCTCTCGGTGAGAAGGGTCACGAGATCGGGCGGATCCTCGACGTCATCAACGACCTGGCCGACCAGACCAATCTGCTCGCGCTCAATGCGGCGATCGAGGCAGCTCGTGCAGGAGAGAACGGCCGCGGCTTCGCCGTGGTGGCGGCAGAGGTTCGCAAGCTCGCCGAGCGGGCTCAGCAGTCGACAGGCCAGATCTCCGCGATCGTCTCGGAGATCCAGTCGGAGACCTCGGCGACCATCCTCGCCAGCGAAGAGGGGACCAAAGAGGTTCGTCACGGATCGGAGCTGGCTCGCGGGGTGGTCGTGGCACTCGAGCGGATCTCCGGCATGGTCGACGAGACGAC
The DNA here is from genome assembly GCA_035547515.1 of Mycobacteriales bacterium. GTDB lineage: Bacteria > Actinomycetota > Actinomycetes > JAFAQI01 > JAFAQI01 > DASZTV01. The sequence continues at coordinate 50,927 of DASZUS010000083.1, read as the reverse complement.
GACTGCCGCCAAGGAGATCTCGGTTGCCACCCAGCAGCAGCGGTCGGCCTCCGACCAGGTCGTGGCTGCGATGACTCAGGTATCTGATGTCTCCCGGCAGTACGCGATCGGATCGAAGCAGTCTGCGGCCGCTGCAGCGCAGCTCACGAACCTTGCTGCCGAGCTGCGCGCCGCCATCTCACAGTTCCGCGTCGAGACTCCTTAACCGGCCCTAGGCGACGAGGCCGGTGGCGCATGCTTGGCCGAAGTTTCCCTCGAAGTAGCACCTGACCCCGCCGCGCCGCGGTCGAAGTGTCCCTCGTGTCCGGTTCGCGGGGCTGCTGCGGCTCGGTCATGTGCTACTTCGAGGAATCTTGTCCAGCTCGGCCATCCGACCCGCTCCGACCGCCACCTAAGCGACCGGCGTCTTGGTGAATACCCGGCACCCGTCGGGCGTCACCAGCGAAGCGACCGTGTGGGTCGGCCCGCTGCGGTCATAGACCACCGTGCTGGCCTCCTCGATCCCGCCGGCCGGGTCCCCAGGTGGCCCGGCCGGCCGCGGGTCGTGATCGACCTGGTCGTTGCAGTCGATGTAGCGGTACGCCGCCGGCGGCGTGGTCGAGTAGATCCCGAACGCGTGCTTCGTCGCGCACCCGCCGTTGGCGTGGACCAGCCCGTCGCCGCCCTCGCGGACCAGCGGCACCATCGCGGCGATTGCGTGGCCGGAGGAGTTCGCGATCGGTGCGCCGGCAAAGCCAAGCCCGCCGGTGACCGTCAGTGGCCGCTCGAGATCGATGCCGAGCGCGGCCGCAGACATCTGCACGATCGATGGGAAGCACGCGTAGAGGTCGATGTGCTCGATCTCCTCGATCACGAGGCCGGACTCGCGCAGCGCGGCCTGGCCAGCAGCGGCAAGAGCGGGTACGCCGTGCAGCAGCCGGCGCTGCGCCACCGTCCAGGTTTCGTGACTCGTCGTACCGATCCTTGGGAAGACCATCCGGTCCGCCGCGACGCCTGCCGACCGCGCCGCGTCGACGCTGCACAGCAGCACCGCTGAGGCCATGTCGACGAGGTTGTTGGCCACCATGCTCTTCGCGTACGGGAAGGCGATCATCCGGTTGTCTGGCGCCGGGTCGCGGATGGTCTTCGCGTCGTACGCCCGCCGGTCCCACGAGTACGGGTTGGCGACCGCGACGTCGTTGAACCGCGACCACAGGGCGGCAATCCGGTCGCGGTGCTCGTCGACGGAGGCGCCCGACGCGCGGCGCAGGCTGTCCTCGAACAAGGCGTAGAACGTGACCGGGCCGCCGAGCTCGAGGGTCTCGACGATGACCTCCTCGGGGATGTCGGCGATCCGCTCCGGCTCGCCGGTCCCCGGGTCCTTGCACCACTGGGCCTCGATGCCCTCGCGCTGCAGACGCTCGCGCGACCACCGGGCCTCACCGCCCACGACGAGCGCCACCTCGAGCTCGCCATCGGCGATGCGTTGCGACGCCAGTGAGACCAGCTCCTGCGGTGAGGTGCCGCTGAGGAATGTCAGGCACGTGCCCGCGTCAGGTGATCCGATCCGCTCTGCGATCAGCTTGCCTGGGTTCTGGTAGCTCCAGAACCCGCCCACCACGCCGACCCAGTCCACCCTGCTCAGCAGCCGAGGGCAGCCGGCGTCTTCCGCGGCGTCGCGCGCGGCGTCGACCATCAGCTCGATCGGCCCGCGCAGGTCGGCGACGCTCGCCGATGTGTCGGGCCGCTGGATCGTCTGCGCGGCCCCGACGATGGCCGGCGTTGCGCCGTCGACGGAGCCCCCGTTCACGCCGTACACACTCTCATCCCGCCTGGGACGACCGGACGCGGCGGATATGACCCGAAATGCCCATGTGCAAATGAGACATAAGACTGATGCGGGCCGGCGCCCGAGCGCCGTGTAATGAACTGGTGTCCGCATCCCGCACTCGCGGTGAACCCACAGGGACGGTTCAGGCCGCTCTCAGTGACGGCGAGCAGCGTGAAGTCATGGACGCAGCAAGCCGAGCATCCGCGGTCTCGCAACGTGACCGGGTACGTCGCAGGGTGCGGCGAGTCACCGCACTCACCGGCGTCGGCGCCGCGCTGGGTGCCGGCACGATTGCGGTAGCGCTCGACGCTCCGGCTAGCTCCGCATCGGCCGACCCCGGTACGTCGCTCTCGTTGCCGGCCACGCGAACCTCAGCCGCGCCTTCCCCGCCCAAATCGCTCACCACGACCAAGCGGCCCGCCCGGGTCCGCCCCAAGCCAGCGGCGTCGACTGCCTCCTCGACAGGCTCCTCAGCGGTGAGGCCGGCCACCGCTCCAACCCACAGAGCCAGCACGGTGTCTCCTCGTTCCGGCGGCGCTACGACGTCCACCTCCACGTCGACCTCCACCGTGAAGTCCCCGCCGAGGTCCACCGTCACGACACAGCCGAGCGCCGCCCCCACGACGGCGCAGACCACGCCCACGTACCCGACGTACCAGACCTACCCGACGTACCCGAGCTATCCGCAACAGCCGACCGGCGGCACCAGCGGAGGCAGTTGATGAGCGCCCCCGCCGTGACCCGGCGGGACCTGCATCGCGCCTATGCCGCCGAGCACGCCTTCGGCATCGCCGACTGGCCCGCGCTCGGAACGGCGGTCCACCTCATCGTCACCGACGCTTCATCCGTGCACGACGCGTGTGAGGCGGTGGAGCAAGTCCTGATCGAGATCGATCGCGCAGCCAGCCGGTTCCGGCCCGACTCCGAGCTCTCACGGCTCAACGCGGCGAAGGGCCAATGGGTGCCGATCAGCGCGTTGCTCACCCGCGCGCTACGGGTCGCGATCGACGCGGCGGAGTGGACGGACGGCCTGGTCGACCCGACGGTGGGCGGCGTACTCATCGACCACGGCTACGACCGCACGTTCAGCGCAATCGCCTCGGACGGGCCGCGGGTCATCGGCGTACGGGACGTGCCCGGTGCTGCGGCGATCGACCTCGACGAGAGCAACCACCGGGCACGGGTACGCGCGGGCGCGGTGGTCGACCTGGGTGCGACCGCCAAGGCACTCGCCGCGGACCTCGCATCGACGGCGGCCCTCGAGGCCGGCGGTGGCGGTGTGCTGGTCAGCCTCGGCGGCGACATCAGCGTGGACGGGCTGCCTCCGGCAGGTGGCTGGCCGATCGCGGTCACCGACCGCAGCGACCCGTGCTTGCCGGCTGACGACGGGCTGACGCAGCACATCACCCTCGACAGCGGCGGGCTTGCGACGTCGAGCACACGGGCGCGCCGCTGGCGTCGCGGCGGCAGCGAGCTGCACCACCTGATCGACCCGCGACACGGAGGGCCAGCGAGTGGCCCTTGGCGGACCGTCAGCGTGGCGGCGTCGACGTGCACGCTGGCGAACACCGCGTCCACCGCCGCGATCATTGCCGGCGAGGCCGCCGAGAGCTGGCTCGCCACGCGTGGCTTCGCGGCGCGGCTGGTCACCCACGACGGCGCGGTATCCCAGGTCGGCGAATGGCCCGTGGACCAGGCGGTAGAGCCGTGACCACCCTCGCCGCGTCGTTCACCGCCTCACCCCAGCTCTGGTACCTGACCCGCGCCACGGCGATCGTTGCGTTCGTCTTGCTGACCGTGGACTTCGGCTTGGGACTGGCGTCGACGCAACGGCTGCGCGAGAGCCGCTACTGGCCCCGGTTCGCCACGCAGCAGCTGCACCGCAACGTCGCGCTGCTCGCTCTCGGGTTCACCGTCATGCACATCCTGACGACGGTCATCGACACGTTCGTGCAGGTCGGCTGGTGGGCGGTGGCGGTTCCGTTCACCTCGACCTACGACTCGCTCGGCGTCGCCATGGGGACGTTCGCCTTCGACGCGATCCTTCTCGTGATCGGCACCAGCCTGGTGCGCGAGCGGATCTCGCTTCGAGCGTGGCGCGCGATCCATTGGATCGTTTACGCGATGTGGCCGCTCGCGTTCGGCCACTTCCTGATCACCGGCACGGACGCCGCCCACGGCCGATGGGGTCTCTACCTCGCGCTCGCCTCGCTCGGCGTGCTGGTGGCGGCGACGGCGGCTCGCTGGTCGACCAGCGCCCGTCGGCATTCGCTGACCGTCATGCCGCGCGTAGCAGGTCTGCGGTGACCGTGACTCTCGAAGAGCCGCGCGCCGCGCAGGCCGGCGGGCGCCTGCTCGCGGGCCTGTCCCGCGGCGGTCCGATGGGTCTGGCACACCACCGCGAGGTCTGGGGACCGCTTCCGGCTGTCGGCGCCGCGGCGCTGGTCGAACAGGTTGCCGCCGCCGGGTTGCTCGGACGCGGCGGCGCCGGCTTTCCGGTAGCGCGCAAGCTTGCCTCCGTCGGCGCCGGCAAGGGTCCGGCCGTTGTCGTGGCCAACGGCTGCGAGGGGGAGCCGGCCAGCGCGAAAGACACGATGCTTCTCACCTGGGCGCCGCACCTCGTGCTCGACGGCATTCAGCTCGCCGCTCGCGCTGTGGGCGCCGATCGCGGGTACGTCGTCGTGCACGCCGGGTCACCCGCGATCGGGTACCTGCGTGCCGCCCTCCTCGAGCGCGGTGGCGAGCGAGTGCCGGTCACCATCGAGACAACGGCACCGCGGTACGTCGCGAGCGAGGAGTCTGCGCTCGTCAGCCGGCTAAACGGCGGCGAGGCGGTCCCGGCATACACGCCGCCGAGGCCCTATGAGAAAGGCGTGCGTGGCCGGCCTACGTTGATCAGCAACGTCGAGTCCCTCGCGCACTTGGCAACCATCGCGATGCGCGGATTCGACTGGTACCGCGCCGTGGGTGACCCCGCGGAGCCCGGCACCATGCTGGTGACGGTCAGCGGATCGAACCTCGAGCCGCGGGTCGCGGAGGTCGCGACCGGCACGACGATCGGGCGGGTCGCCGCCGCCGCAGGCCTGCCACTCGAGGCCTCAACCGCCGTGCTCGTCGGCGGCTACTTCGGCAGCTGGCTGCCTGCCACGCAGGCCGCACGAGTGCCACTGAGCCACGGCGGATTGCGAAGCGTGGGCGCTGCGCTCGGAGCCGGCGTGCTGGCCGTGCTGCCGCCCGGCGCGTGCGGCATCGCCGAGACAGCACGGGTGGTGTCCTACCTCGCTGCCTCCAGTGCCCAGCAGTGCGGACCATGCCTCAACGGGTTGCCGGCCATCGCCGGGGCGATGACCGCGCTCGCAGCGGGGACGTGGAACGAGTCGAGCTGGCGGGCCCTCAACCGCTGGCTCGATGTCGTGCCGGGTCGTGGAGCGTGCCGGCACCCGGACGGCGCCGTACGGTTGGTGGCAAGCGCGTTGTCCACGTTTGCCAAGGACGTCGCTCGGCACCGGGCCGGTAAGCCGTGTGCGGGCGTCGCCGCCGCGCCTTTTCTCCCGGTGCCGCGATGAGACTCGAGCTCGACCCGATTCGCTGCACCGCGCACGGGCTGTGCGCAGACCTGCTCCCGGAGCGCGTGACGTTGGACGAGTGGGGCTACCCGATCCTCGACAACGGCGAGCTGCCGGTCGAGGTGCTGGGTCACGCCCGCCGGGCCGCACGAGCCTGCCCGACGCGGGCGCTGATCCTGTCCCGCGGGTAGCTGACCGGCGCCCCGTTTCAGGCCTGGCTTTTCAGGGAAGCCCGGACGCGACATCATTGTCGGCAGGGCAAGTCGGCGTGGGCCACCCTCGGCGCCTGCCCCCTCCCACCTCAGCAGACAGGGCAGGGCATGCATCGTCTTTCGCTCCGGATCGCCATCGCGTCAGCCGCCGCCTGCGCCATCGCATGCGCAGCAGTTCCCGCCACCGCGGCGGGTGGCGTGGCCAACCAGGCACTCCTCAAGACCAGCGCTCATGAGGTCCTGCCCACCCATGGAGGTACGGCGAGCAGCCTCAACTGGTCGGGGTACGCCGTCACGCCCGGCAGCGGGATCACCGGCGTCAGTTCGACGTTCACGGTTCCGAGCGCCGGGCTGCTCCCGCCTGGCTTCTCGGCGACCTGGGCCGGCATCGGCGGCTACAACACCTCGGACCTGATCCAGGCGGGGGTCAGCGAGAACTCCCCGATCGGCGGGCTCATCAGCGGGGGCCAGTACAACGCCTGGTACGAGATCCTGCCCGCGACCGAGACGCCGCTTTCCAACTGCAGCGGGAACAGCGCCTGCACCGTCAAGCCCGGTGATGTGGTCAGCGTCAACATCAACCAGACGTCCTCGGGGCAGTGGGATGTCTCGCTGAAGGACCCGGCCGAGGGCTGGACGTTCGACAAGAGCATCGCCTACACCTCGACGGGCTCCTCGGCCGAGTGGATCTATGAGGCGCCGACGGTGCTCGTCCAGACCATCCCTGCGGGCACCGGGACGACGCACTTCGGGCCGACGTCGACCTACACCACCAGCAGCGGCACCCACACGATCGCGTCGGGCAACCCGACGATGATCGACATGGGTCCGGGCATCGGCATCAACGAGGCGACTCCGTCGGCGCTGGCCGCGGATGGCCAGTCGTTCAACGTCTGTGCCTACGCGCAGACCTGCCCGACTCCCTAGCGCGTCAACGCCCGCGAGGGACGTCACGCCGCCCTCGGGTAAGCCAACCACTAGCGAGACGGTGACGCGTAACCCTCCCGCGTCGCGTGGGGCAAGCGTCAGCGTGCCGTCGTGTGCCCGGACGATCCGGTCGACGATGGCGAGGCCGAGGCCGACACCCGCCTGATCGCTTTGCACCCGCTGCGTCCCGCGCAGGAAGGGCTCGACGTAGGTCGCGACGAGTTGTGGGTCGAGCCGCTCGCCGGTGTTCTCCACGGTGAGCACGACGGTCGAGTCCTCGGTCCGCGTGGTGACTTGCACCGTTCCACCACAGGGGCGGTTGTGGACGATCCCGTTGTGCACCAGGTTGGTCACCAGCTGGAGCAGCAGCGGCGGTGAGCCCCGAGCCATCGCGACGTCGGCAGCCGCTTCGATGGTGACGCCGTGCTTCTCGGCAAGGGGCAGCAGCGTCTCGGTGACCTCTTCGGCGATGAGCGAAAGGTCCACGGGCTCAGCCGTGAAGGACCGCTGGCCGGCGCGGCTCAGGGTCAGCAGGGCCTCAGTGAGGTCGATAGCTCGGGTGTTCACGGCGTACAGGCGCTCGATGAGTACGGCGGGGTCGCCATGGTCCTTGCGCGCGACATCGAGCAGGGTCTGCGTTATCGCCAGCGGAGTGCGCAGCTCGTGGGAGGCGTTGGCCGCGAAGCGCTGCTGCTCGGCGACCTGCGCTTCGAGCCTGCCGAGCATCGTGTCGAAGCTGTCCGCCAGCTCCCGGATCTCGTCCTGCCGACCACCCATCGCGATCCGGTGCGAGAGCGACCCGGACGCCGCCACCCGGGTCGCCTCGGTGATGCGATTGAGAGGGGCGAGCATCCGGCCGGCCAGAAACCACCCCCCGACGAGGCCGACGATGAGCAGCACGGACATCACCGTGATGGCGGTGGGAGCGAAGTCGCGCAGCAGGTCGGTGTGACTGCGGGCGAAGAAGATCACGCCGGGATGGGATCCGCGGGAGAGTGAGAAGTACCCGACGGTGAGCCCGAGTGCGCCGACGAGCATGACGAAGCCCGCGTAGCTGAGGGTGAGCTTGAGCCGGACGCTCAGCCCGGGCCGCCTATCCACGTTGTGCGGTCCGGTCTCCGCCTGCCATGGGGTCGATGCGGTAGCCGACCCCGGGCACGGTCGCGATGACCCAAGGCTCGCCGAGCCGCTTGCGCAGCCCGGAGACGGTGATGCGCACAGCGTTGGTGAACGGGTCAGCGTGCTCGTCCCACGCCCGCTCGAGCAGCTCCTCGGCGCTGATGACGCCGCCGTCCGCGGCCACCAGCACCTCGAGCACGGCGAACTGCTTGCGGGTGAGGGCGATGTAGCGACCATCGCGATAGACCTCTCGGCGGAACGGGTCCACCCGCAGCCCGGCAGTCTCTCGGATCGGCGGCCGGTTGTGGCCGCGGCGTCGATCGAGCGCACGGAGCCGGAGTACGAGCTCGCGAAGCTCGAACGGCTTCGTCAAGTAGTCGTCGGCACCGAGCTCGAAGCCTGACTCCTTGTCGTCGAGACGGTCCGCCGCAGTGAGCATGAGGATCGGTATCCCGCTGCCCTCGGCGAGGATGTGCCGCGCGATGTCGTCACCCGACGGGCCGGGGATGTCGCGGTCGAGGACCGCGATGTCGTAGTCGCTGATCGCGAGCAGCTCCAAGGCGGTGTCGCCGTCGCCGGCGATGTCCGCCGCGATCGCCTCGAGCCGGAGGCCGTCTCGAATCGCCTGGGCCATCAACGGCTCGTCCTCGACAACCAGCACCCGCACCACTCGATGGTCCCAGCCGCGACCTGTCGTCGGTGTATCGAAATCCGCGAACGCTCCGGCAACAGCTCGCCGCCTTCACTGACGCCATGCTCCACCGAAGGCGCCATCTCACGGGCAGCGCGGTGCTGGTTGCCAGCGCCGTGGCCATCGTGGCCGCAGCTCACGGGCGGACGGCGTCTGCGGCCCTGCCGCGCGCGCTGTGGCCGGCGTACGGCGAGGCCGCGTACGCCGAATCCGGCAGCTCGCAGCTGCACGCGAGCCCCAAGCAGCGCGTGGTACCCATCGCGAGCGTCGCCAAGGTGATGACCGCCTACGTCGTCCTCCGCGACCACCCACTGCTCGTGGGTGAGCAGGGCCCGACGATCACGCTGTCCGCCGCAGACGTCGCGGACTACGAAGCCCGGCGCAGCCGGGGCGAGTCGGTGGTGGCGGTAGCCGCGGGGGAGCGCCTCAGCGAGCTGCAAGCGCTGCAAGCCCTGTTGCTGCCGTCGGCCAACAACATCGCGGCGGTCTTGGCCGCGTGGGATGACGGCTCGGTGGCAAGGTTCGTCGACGGTATGAATGCCGGGGCACGCCTGCTCGGGATGACCCACACGCGCTACACCGATCCCAGCGGTTACGACGACTCCACGGTGTCGACAGCTGCCGACCAGGTGAAGGTGGTCGAGGCTGCGATGCAGCTTCCGGTTTTCGCCAGCGTCGTGGCGATGCGCTCGGCATGGTTGCCCGTCGCCGGGACGGTCTACAACACCGACACTTTGCTCGGTCGCGACGGGTTCGTGGGGGTCAAGACCGGCTCTGACAGCGCCGCCGGTGGTTGCTTCGCATTTCGCGCCGTACGCGCGGTGAACGGCAAGCCGAGCACGATCACCGGCGTCGTACTTGGACAGCCCGGCCGTGACGAGCTGTCCGCCGGGCTCGAAGCGGCGGCATCGCTCGTGGAGCGGATCACGCGGCTGGCTAGTGGTCGGCCGTTGTTGCCGCGAGGTGCTTCGCCATCCGGCGCACCACCGCCATGATCGTCAGCGTCGGATTGTTCGAACCTGAGGTCGCGAAGACCCCGCCGTCGTGGACGTAGACGTTGTCGGTGGTGTGAACCCGGCCCCACTCGTCGACGACGCTGGTCTTCGGGTCCACCCCCATCTGCATGCCGCCGAGGATGTGCCGGGTCAACGGCAGCACGCCGGTGGCGCCCATCAGCGGGGTGTTGGCGGGGACTGCGGCCGACACGGTGGCACCGGCCGCCTTCAGGACGGCGGTGATGATCGGGATGTAGAACTCCTGCGCGACCTTCTCGTGCTTGCCCGGGGCGTAGGTGATGCGCGGCACCGGGAAGCCGTGGCGGTCCTTCACCTTCGGGTCCAGCGTGACCGTGTTGGTCAGGTAGGGCAGGTCGTGGCCGAGCATCTGTACGCCGGCGATGCGGTCGCGGAGCAGCGACGTGCGCATGAGTTCCTTGAACGTCCGGCCGAAGGGCTGCTCGGGTGAGATCGCGCTGAGGATGTACTGGTAGAACTGCGCCTCAGCCAGCACCTCCTCGCTGCCGCCGAGCTCGCACAGGCCGCCGCGGATGTAGGGCAGACCCTGCAGCTTGGCGAAGGCCCGGGCGCCGACGAAGTCCGGGTCGGAGAAGTCCTCGAGGCAGTTGGTCTCGGCACCCCAGCTCTTGTACGCGTGGAGCCGCTCGTCGAGGAACACCCCGAAGCCCGAGGTGAAGTAGTGGAACATCAGCCGCCGGCCGATCCGGTCGTGCGGGTCCGGCAGGTGCGACATCAATGCGAGCCGCGCGCTTTCGATGGCGGAGGCGGCGAGCACCACGATGTCGCCGGTCTCGACGCCGCGCCGGCCGTTCTGGTCGATCCACCGCAGGCCGACCGCTCGCCGGCCCTTCATCTCCACCTGGTGGACCATCGTCTCGGCGCGCAGCTCGACCCGGCCGGTCAGCAGCGCACGGTGCAGCAGGTCGAGCGAGCTGCCGCGGGCCGATGTCGGGCAGCCGTACGCGTCGCAGAAGCCGCAGTTGTTGCACACCGGCCGGCCGTTGTACGGCCGCGAGTTGATCGCGTGCGGGAACGCGTAGGGATGCATGCCGAGGGCCTTCGCGCCGTCGGCGACGAGCTGCGAGGCGCGCTGCGGCGGTCCCGCCGGCATCGGGTACTTCTTGGCGCGCGGGGCGTGCTTGAGCACCGGGTCGTGAGGTACGCCTGCGTCGTCGCCTTGGACGCCGATGGCCTCTTCGAGGTAGTCGAAGTGGTCGGACAGGTCGCGGTACTCGAACGGCCAGTCCGCGACGTCGGCCCCCGGCTGGGGCCCGAGCATCGACAGCTGCTTGAAGTCGATGTCCCAGAACCGCGGGGTGGCGGCGCCGTAGTGAATCGTGCCTCCGCCGACCGCGACCGGGAGCTCGTTGACGGGGCCGACGTAGTAGCCGCTCTTCTGATTGGCGCTGGTGCGGAACGTCCGCGGATACGCGACGGGATCGGGCAGCTCGAAGTTGCGGGTGAGCTTGAGGTTGTCGTTGGAGAAGACGGTTTTCGGCGGCCAGTGCTTGCCTAGCCCGGTGAAGTAGTTCGGACCCTTCTCCAGCATCACAACGTGCCAGCCGGCTTCGGCGAGGGTGAGCGCAGTGACGCTCGCACCGGCCCCCGAGCCCGCGATGACTGCCTTACGCACGCCGCCACACCCCGCTCGCGTAGGTCTGCGCGACCTTCTCGAAGTCCGCGAGCAGCATCGACACGATCCCGGTCGGGTCGACGATGTCCACGTCGATCTTCTGCATCTCGGCGGCGGTGTAGCCGCGCGGCTGGATGTCGCCCGGGTAGCTGATCTCCTTCCACCCGGCGAGGTCCTTGTTGCCGCCGTACTCCGGGTTGCAGTACATCCCCTCGATGGTGTGGCCGAACATCACCGTCGTGAACGGCGCCACTGCCTGCTTGGCGAGGATCAGGTCTTGCTGCGGCGCGGCGATCTTGGTGAAGTCGCCGCCGGCGTGAGCGTCGAGTGACTTGATCCCCGTGCGATACGTCCGCTGGAGCTCCTTGACCCGGCCGCGCCAGGCCTGCGCCTGCGCGCGGTCGGGCTTGACGAACTTCTTCATGTAGTCGGGGCCTTTGGTGTGGCGGTTGCTCCAGGGCCCGCCCGCGAAGATCTTCGGTGTCGAGAACTCGAACATCGCCAGCATGGTGTCGATGTAGCGGACTACGTCGCACTCGTGCGCGCCCGGGTGGCCGGTCTCGAGGATGTCGTCCTCGGGACCCGGCGCGATCCGTCTGGTCGCCGCATCGATCACTGCGGCCTCGTGCGCGGTGAAGAAGCGGTAGCCGTTCTTGCCGGCTGCTGCCGCGCGCGACTCCGCGAGCAGCGACGGCACCGCCGCGCTCAGCGGGACCAGGGCCGCGCTCTGCAACACCCGCCGCCGAGTGAACCCACGTGCCAGCCCCACCGTGCCTCCTCGCCCCGTGCCCCGCCGCGGCTAAGCCTGACACGAGCGTCAGCCTTCGCGCAGCAATGGTCAGGTCAGGTGGTGCTCGCCGCGGGCGAGGTGGTCGTCGCGGCGGTGAGGTCGTAGACGGTCGTCCCGCCGATCGTCGTCGAGCGGTACGTCGACTCCACCCAGGAGGTGATCTGTGACGCGGTGCTGGTGGCCTGGTTCTGTCCCTGCCCCAGGCCACCGCGGGCTCCGAACCCGGTCCCGCCGGGGATGAAGTAGTGGATCTTCCCCGCGGCGACCCAGGCCTGGAACTGCGCGAGCGTGGGCGAGGGGTCGGTGCCGTTGAACCCGCCGATCGCCATGACCGGCTCGTCACTGCCCAGCTGGTAGCCGGCGGCGTTCTGTGATCCGACGGTCGCCGCCACCCAGCGGTAGCCGGACCCGCCGGCCTTCAGCGCCGACACGAGCGCGGCCGAAGGGGTGGGCGAGCTCAGCAGGCCGCCGCCGCTACGTCCCCCGGGGCTGAAGGTCTGACCCAAGCCCCAGCCGGGCGGTCCGCCGATTCCGAACTGACCACCGATTCCGGGAAGCCCGCCCGTCATCGGCTGACCGCCCGGCCCGAAACTGCCGCCGGGGAAGCCCAAGCTGGGAAAACCTCCTGCGGTGTGCCCGCCGGGCCGTTGGACAAAACCGGGAAACCCTCCGGGCCGTGCGCTGCTCGAGGGACCCGCGGAGGGCAGCGAGCCGGTGTGCGGCGTCGCTGCAGTGGCCAGCGAGTAGGCCGCCGGGCCAACCAGCGAGGCGACCAGCGCGACCGCCGCGACGGCCGGAGCGAGCCACCGGCCGAGGTACGGCGCGGCACAGATACCGACCGCCGCCGTCGTACCCGCGAGCGCCACGATCAGCCGCAGCCACGGGTGCCAGGCCGGCGTCCGGTCCAGCAGCGCCCACGCCCACCACGAGCTCAGCAGGATCGCCGCGGACAGCGCGAGACGTGCCGTCCATTCGCCGCGGCGCTGCCACAGCGTCGTCGCGCCGACGCCGACGAGCGCGGCGGTGCCGGGCGCGAGAGCCACCGTGTAGTACGGGTGGATGATCCCGGACATGTAGCTGAAGGTCAGCCCGGTCACGAGCAGTGAGCCACCCCAGATCACCAGCTGCGCCCGCCGGAGGTCGGTGCGCGGCGCGCGCCGCAGCGCCCAGAGCGTGGCGACGAGCAGCAGCAGCGCGCCCGGGATCAGCCAGGCGCCCTGGCCTCCGAACTCGCTGCTGAACATCCGCAGCAGCCCGGTCTTGCCCCACATCCCGCCGGGACCGCCACCGCCGCCTACGCTGCCGGTCTCGCTGCCGGTGATGCGTCCCAGGCCGTTGTAGCCGAAGATCAGGTTGAGCAGGCTGTTGTTCTGCGAGCCGCCGATGTAGGGCCGCGACGACGCGGGCCACAGCTCGACGATCACGACCCACCAGCCCGACGCGACGACCAGCGCGCCCGCCGCGGCGAGCAGCTGCGTGACGCGCCGCTTGAGACTCGTGTCGGCGGCGACCAGGTAGGCAAGCCCGAGGGCGGGCACCACGAGGAAGGCCTGCAACATCTTCGTGATGAAGCCGGTCCCCACCAGCAGCCCAGCGATCAGCAGCCACCTCGTCGATGCCGACTCGACCGCGCGGCTGACGGCGTACGACGCAGCGACCAGCAGTAGCACGAGCAGCGCGTCGGGGTTGTTGAACCGGAACATCAGCGTGGCGACGGGCGTGACCGCCAGCGCTGCGCCGGCGATCAGCCCCGCCGCGGGGCCGAAGTGGCGGCGGACGGTCAGGTAGAGCAGGCCGACTGCCGCGACGCCCATCAGCGCCTCGGGCACCAGGATCGCCCAGCTGTTGACGCCGAAGATCCGCGCCGACAGGTCCATCACCCACAGGAAGGCCGGCGGCTTGTCGACCGTGATCGAGTTGCCCGAGTCGAGCGAGCCGAAGAAGAAGGCCTTCCACGAATGGGTGCTCGCCTGGACGGCGGCGCTGTAGAAGCTGTTCGCCCAACCCGACGCCCCGAGCCCCCACAGGTAGAGGAAGCCGGTGCTGGTGAGCAGAGCGAGCAGGCTCGGGCGCACCCATCGCGGATCGCCCGCCACCGGCTGGGGGACCTGCGTCGTAACCGGGGCCGTGGCGCCCGCCGACGCCGGGCGGAAGGTACGCCGCAAGACCTCGAACCGCAGCGCCGTGGCGCCCAGGTTGGCTGCGAGGAGCACCGAGAGCTCCAGCCCCCGCGTTGGCCGCTCGGTCGTGGCGTGCAGCGCGGCGAGCGACCCGGAGGTGACGGCGAGGGCGAGTGCAAAGGCGGCCAGGCCGTGCAGATGGTGGCGCAAGGCGCCGGCGCTCCCGCGCACGCCGAAGGTCACCCGCCGGTTCGCCGCCGTGTTGGCGACGGCAGTCACCAGCAGGGCGAGCGCGTTGGCCGCCTGCGCCGGCATCGTCGTACGCAAGATCGCGTAGAGGGCGATGTAGCCGATCGTGCTGACGACGCCGACTCCCACGAAGCGAGCCACCTCGCCCGCGGCCGGGATGCGCGCCGTGATCCGGGCAGCGGCGGTGTTGCTCATGGCTCAAGGCTCGTCGCTGCTCCTCAAAGCAACATGAGCCGCACCTGCTAGTTCTCTGTGAGGTCGTACACCCTCGTGTGCCCGACCGACTCCGGCCGGAAGTGGTGCTCGACCCAGTACGTGATCTGCAGCGAGCTCAGCAGCTGAGCCAGCCGCTTCGGGATCCCCGTGCCGCCGGGGATGAAGTAGTGGATCTCGCCCCGTGCTGCCATGGACTGGAACTGCGCGAGTGTCGGAGCAGGGTCGGTGCCGTTGTAGCCCCCGACCGCGAGGACCGGGTTGCCGTTGGCGAGCTGGTAGCCCGCGGCGTTCTCCGAGCCGACGGTGGCGGCGACCCAGCGGAACCTCGACGCGTGGTCGTCGAGCGCTCGGGTCAGCGACGGGGCCACGGTCGGCGCGTTGAGCAGCTCGAAGTACGGGTTGTCGGTGATCGCGTCGCTGCGCTCCCGGTCGTCGACAGGTACGGCGCTGATCACCGGACCAGCCATCGGCAGCGAGCCGGCGTGCGGCGTCGCTGCAGTGGCGACTGAATAGGCAGTGGGGCCGGCGAGCGAGGACAGCAACGCCGCTCCGGCGATCGCCGGCGCGAGCCGTTGCCGCAGCACCGGGCTGCAGGCGATGCCGACCACGCCGGCGGCACCCGTCAACAGCACGCACACCCGAAGCCAGACCTGCCAGGTCGGCGTCTCGTCGAGCAGCTGCACCGCCCACCAGGTGGTGAGGCCGACCGCCGCAGCGAGCATCGCTCTGGCGAGTGCGGATTCGCGGCGCACCCAGAGCGTCGTCGCACCGATGGCGACCACCGCGCCGGTCGCCGGGGTCAGCGCGACTGTGTAGTACGGGTGGGTGATCCCGGACATCAGGCTGAAGGTCAGGCCGGTGCCGAGCAGCCACCCACCCCAGATGATGACCTGCGCGCGCGCCGGGTCGGTACGAGGCGCGCGGCGGGTCAGCCAGACCATCGCGACCAGCATGAGCAGGGCGGCCGGGATCAGCCAGGTGGCCTGCGTGCCGTACTCGAGGCTGAACAGCCGCAACAGCCCCGGCCGGCCGGAGTGGCCGACGCTGCCGGCCTCGTGACCGGTGAGTCGACCGACGCCGTTGTAGCCGAAGATCAGGTTCAGCACGCTGTTGTCCTGCGAGCCGCCGATGTAGGGACGCGAGGACGCCGGCCAGGCCGACACGACGGCGACCCACCAGCCGGAGCCGACGAGCATTGCAGCTGCTGCTGCGACCAGCTGCACGATGCGCCGCTTGACGGAGGTGTCGGCGGCGAGGAGATAGGCCAGGCCGAAGGCAGGTACGACGAGGAACGCCTGCAGCATCTTCGTGATGAACCCGGTCCCTACCAGCAGTCCCGCAGCGACCAGCCATCGCGTCGACGCGACTTCGATCGCGCGGGTTACGGCGTACGCCGCTGCGACCAGGAGCAGGACCAGCAGCGCGTCGGGGTTGTTGAACCGGAACATCAGAGTGGCGACCGGCGTGAGTGCCATCACCGCGCCGGCGAGCAGACCAGCTGCCGGGGAGAACACGCGGCGCAGCGTGAGGTAGAGCAACCCGACGGAGGCGACGCCCATCAGCGCCTCGGGCACGAGGATCGACCAGCTGCTCAGCCCGAAGACCCGCGCGGACAGCCCCATCACCCACAACGCGGCCGGGGGCTTGTCGACAGTGATCGCGTTGGCGGAGTCGAGCGAGCCGAAGAAGAACGCCTTCCACGAGTGGGTGCTCGCCTGGACGGCGGCGCTGTAGAAGCTGTTCGCCCAGCCGCCCGACCCGAGGCCCCAGAGGTAGAGCAGCGCGGTCGTCGCGAGCAGGGACAGGACGCTCGGGCGTACCCAGGCCGGGTCGTCCGGCCTGCCGCGCGCGAGCCGCCGGATCATCGCGGTTGCGCGTGGCAGCCGAACACCCGGCGCAGCGCGACGAACCGGAACGCCGTAGCGGCGAGGTTCGCAGCGACGAGTACGCCGACCTCGGTGGTGCTGCTCGGGTGTGGTGACAGCAGGTGGAGCAGCGCGAGCGAGCCGGTCGTCACGGCGAGCGCGACCCCGAACACCCCGAGCCCGTGGAGCTGATGGCGCAGCAGATCGACCCGACCGCGCACCGCGAACGTCAGCCGCCGGTTCGCGGTGGTGTTGACGACGGCGGTCACCAGCAGCGCGACGGCATTCGCGATCACTGCGGGCATCGCCGTGCGCAGACCGGCGTAGATCCCGATGTAGGCGACCGTGCACGTCGTGCCGATCGCGACGAACGGGACCAGCTTGCTCGACGAGCTGCGTCGCAGCTGCGAGACGCCGACAACGGCCAGGCTCATGCAGTCAGTGTCGGAGCAAAATCCTGGCAGGTGACGGGAGCAAACGGGCAAATCTCGGCAAGTGGGGAATTCGGTCAGAACGGGCTAGTCATCTGTCCCGCGCAGCCCGCCCGTGACTAGTCAGCGATGAGCCGGACGTGCCATTGACGTCAGGCGCGGAGTGGCTGTTCACTCGACGCCCTTCGGCGCCTGCTGCTTCATGAAACCGAACATGTAGCCGGCGATCCGTCTCATCTGGATCTCGTCGGAGCCCTCGGTGATCCGGTACCGGCGATGGTGGCGGTAGATGTGCTCGAAGGGCTTGTGCCGCGAGTACCCGAGGCCACCGTGCACCTGCATTGCCTGGTCAGCGGCGTCGCAGCACAGCCGGTTCGCTTGGTAGTTGCACATGGAGACCTCGCGCGAAGCCGCGAAGACCCCCTCGGTGTCCATCCGCCAAGCGGTCTTGTGAATCAGCGCGCGCACCATCTCCGCCCTGGTCTGCAGCTCGACCAGCGGGAACTGGATCGCCTGGTTCGAGGCCAGCGGCTTGCCGAAGGGGGCACGCACCTTCGCGTACTCCACCGACTCGTTGATGCAGAACTGAGCGGCACCGAGGCTCGACGCCGCCTGGCGGATCCGGTTCTCGTTGAAGAAGTGCTGGACTACCTGCAGTCCCCGGCCTTCGCCGCCGAAGATCGCCGAGTCCGGCACCCGGACGTTCGTGAGCCGGACGCGCGCATGGTCGGTCGGCATGTTGAACGTCCAGAGGTACTCCTCGACGGTGAAGCCCTCGGCGGTGGTCGGCACGAGGAACGCGGTGATGCCGCCCCCGTCGCCGGCCTCACCTGACGTACGCGCCATGACCATGTCGGCGTTGGCGACGTGGACACCGGTGTTGAACGTCTTCTCGCCGTTGATCACCCACTCTTCGCCGTCGCGCACCGCGGTGGTCTCCATGTGAGTCGCGTCCGAGCCGTGGTCCGGCTCGGTGATGCCGAAGGCGAAGAACATGCGGCCTTCGAGCAGGCCGTCTACCCACTCGGCCTTCTGCTGCGCGGTCCCGTAGTGCAGCATCAGCAGGAGAGCCACGTTGTTCCCGACGATCGAGTGCTCGTTCTGCAGGTCGCAGTGCAGCCCGAGTCCCTTGGCCGCGAGGTGCTCGCGGATCACCGCCATCGCGAGGTTGGAGCCGTCCTTACCGCCGTACTCCTTGGGGTAGGGGAAGCGATAGTGCCCGGCCTTGTCCGCGCGCTGCCGCGCCTCGTGGAGCAGCAGCTCCCATTCACGGTTCGGCAGGCCGTGGTTGTCCCAGTCGGTTCGCGCGTCCTCGCGCCGGTGGTCGAAGAAGCGGATGTTGTCGTCCTGCGCTTCCAGCGGCTTGATCTCGCGCTCGATGAACGCGTCCAGCTCGTCGAGGTACGCCGAGAGCTCAGCGGGCAGCGCGAAGTCCACGTCCACCTCCCACCCGCCAGCGGCGGCGCCGACGACACCGGCGGCTGCCTGCTTCTTACCTCAGATGCTTCGGGTTGGCGATCCTCAGGCTTGCCTCGACCGAGGGGCGCAGCACGTCGAGCAGCTCGGCGAACCGCGCGTCGAAGTCCCCGCTACGGATGGCGGTGACAAGCTCCCGGTCGCCGGCGACGCCCAGGGAGGTGAGGCGCTCCGCGTGTGCCTCCCGCAGTGCTGGGCCGTCGGTCAGCTCCCGCTGCAGCACCGCCATGACGTTCGCGGCGACCAGGGTCTGGAACCGAAGCCGGCCGTCGAGTGTCGGCAGCAGCTCAGCGCGCAGGAACTCCTCGACCGCCTCCGCCAGCTGCGCCGCGGTAGGGAAGCCGTCGCTCATGGCGTCGCCAGCTCGGTCAAGAGGTCGAGGCAGTCGTACTCCTGCTCGGCCAGCCGTCGTCCCACCGCGGCGAGCTCGACGGATCGCTGGCCACCCACGAGGTGCCGGTTCGCCTGCACGATGCAGATCACTCCCCATTTCACGGTGCCGAGCAGCTCCCACCACTTCGCGGCCTTGCGGTCGACCGGCAGGCCGGATGCGGTCTCGTAAGCGGCGAACAGGTCTTCGTACTCGCCGAACCCGCCCACTGGTCCCGCGCCACCGAAGCGCCAGGCGCGGGTGCACAGCCATCCGAGGTCCTCCATCGGGTCGCCGAGATGGATCAGCTCCCAGTCGAGGACCGCGCGCACCCCGTCGGCGCCGACGACGAGGTTGCCGTTGCGGAAGTCGCCGTGCACCACGGTCTTGCGGCTCGTCGGCGGCCGGTTGAGCTCGAGCCACCGCATTGCGAGCTCGAGCATCGGGCTCGCGACCTCCGAGTTGTCGAGCAACCCGCGGAGCGCGTCCAGGGCATAGGCGTCCGCCATGGGTGGCAGCGCTGAAGTGTCCATCCGGTGGAGGTTGGCGAGGATCTCGCCGCACTGCGCCGCCAGCGTCGGGCGTACCTCGGCGAAGCTGTCGTCGCGCACGATCCTGCGGCCGATCGTCTCACCGGCAATGCGGCTCATCACGATGCCCGAGCCACCGAGCGGCTCGCGGTCCGCCGTGGCGAACAGCACGCGGGGGCTCGGTACGCCGACTCGCGCCGCCTCACGCATCGCCTCGGCCTCGAGGATCATGGTCGGCCCGATCGCGTCACTGATCGCGGCGGGCGCACGACGAAGGATCAGCTCCTCGACGCCGCCGTCGTACGACGCGTCGAAAGACCACGACTCCCTCGATGCGCCGCCGGAGAGCCGGACCAGATCGCGCACCTCGACAGCCGAGACGCCGAGTGACTCCGCGACCACCGCCGCGAGCGACTCCGCAAGCTCCGTCACGGGCTCATCTTGCTAGAGCGGATGGCACATCCGCTCCCGTCCCGGGGCAGCTAGGCGGAGCGGCGCTTCTTCGGGGCTGGCGCGGCGCCGTAGCGCAGGCCGTCCATCAGTAGGCCGGAGACGCGGCAGGCCTGTTCCTGCCAGCCCGGTACGTCGGACATCATGCAGACGCCGGACAGCGCGCGCAGCACGTCGTTGTAGTCGGCGTCGGCGCGGATCGTCCCGTCGGTGCGGGCCGCTTCGACCAGCCGCTTCATCGTCGACTCCATGCGGTCATGGCTGTAGGCGAAGATCTCTGCGTCGTGCGACACGACGGACTTCAGGTGCATCGCCAGGCCCTTCTTGCCGGCGACGTAGGTGACGAAGCGGGACATCCACTCGGCGAGGGCCTGGTCGGCGGGCAGCTGGCCGAGCAGCTCATCGGCCTGCGCGGAGATGTCATCGACGTTGCGGCGGAAAACCGCTTCCAGCAACGCGTCCCGGTTGGGAAAGTGGCGGTAGAGCGTGCCGATGCCGACGCCGGCGGTGCGGGCGATCTCCTCGAGCGAGGCCTCGATGCCGTCGCGCGAGAAGGCGTCAGCGGCGACCTCGACGAGGCGATCCCGGTTGCGTTGCGCGTCCGCGCGCAACGGCCGAGTCCCGGTGGTCATCGCCTCGTCCTCGCTTGTGGGGCAGGTCACAGGAATAACTGCTTGCTAACCGGAGGTTGCCTCCGCTAGGGTAACGGAAGCAGCCTCCGCTTATGTCACAAGCGTAAGCCGATGGCAAACATTCCGCAACGTCTCCGACGTAGACACGTAAAGCGACAGACCTAGCAAGGGACCACCATGACCACAGACCACGACCGGCGCTGGCTGGCACTCGTCGTCATCGGCATCGCTCAGCTGATGATCGTCCTCGACTCATCGATCGTGAACATCGCTCTGCCGAAGGCGCAGACCGCGCTTCACATCTCCAACGCGGACCGCCAGTGGGCGATCACGGCGTACACGCTGACCTTCGGCGGGCTGCTGCCGCTCGGCGGGCGGGTCGGTGACTACTTCGGCCGCAAGCGGGTGTTCCTGCTGTCGCTGTTCGGCTTCGCAGGGGCTTCGGCGTTCGGCGCCGCCGCGCAGTCCGGCACGTGGCTCTACTCCGCCCGTGCGATCCAGGGCGTGTTCGCCGCGCTGCTTGCGCCCGCCGTCCTCGCCTTGATGACCACCACCTTCACCGAGGCGAAGGAGCGCGCCAAGGCATTCGGCGTGTACGGCGCGATCTCCGGCGCGGGTGGCGCGATCGGCCTCGTTGCCGGTGGTGCGCTGACGTCGTACCTGTCGTGGCGTTGGACGCTGCTGGTCAATACCCCGATCGCCATCGTGACCGCGATCGCGGCGTACCCGCTGCTCAAGGAGAGCCGCGCGGACGGCGACCGCAACCTCGACGTGCCCGGCACCGTGCTCGTGACCGGCGGGCTCGCGCTGCTGGTCTACGGCTTCACCGAGGCCTCGATCCACGGATGGTCGGCGGGGCGCACCATCGCGCTGCTGGCCGTCGCCGTGATCATGATCAGCCTGTTCGTCGGCTGGGAGACCCGTGCCGCGAACCCGATCCTGCCGCTGCGCATCATCGCCGACCGCAACCGAGGCGGCTCGTTCGCCGCGTTCTTCCTCGCCACGCTGGCCATGTTCGGCACGTTCCTGTTCCTCACCTACGACTTCCAGGACGTGCTCGGCTACAGCGCGTTGAAGGCCGGCATCGCGTTCCTGCCGTTCCCGCTCGGCGTCATCACCTCATCGGCGATCGCGTCGCGGACCCTGCCGCGGTTCGGTCCACGGGCCCTCGGCATCTTCGGGTTCCTGATGGTCACCGCCGGTGCGCTGTGGCTGACGCAGCTGCCCGCTCAGCCGGCGTACCTCACGCACGTCGTGCCGGCCGAGCTGCTGATCAGCCTCGGCATGGGGCAGGTCTTCGTGCCGCTGTCCTCGACCGCGCTGCTCGGCGTGCCGAACCATGACGCCGGCGCCGCGAGTGCCCTGGTCAGCACGATGCAGCAGATCGGCGCCTCGGTCGGGATCGCGTTGCTCAATACGATCGCGACCAGCGCGACGACCTCCTACGCCTCGGCTCACGGCGGCTTCACCAAGGCCGCCGAGGTCCACGGCTTCACGACCGCCTTCGCGGTGTCGGCCGTCATCGCGGTCGCCGCAGCCGTGACGGTGGGCGTGCTGATCCGGCGCCCGCACGGTCCGGCGGCCGGCGAGACGCCGGACGACACGGCGGAGGTCGAGCCGGTCCTCGTCGGGGTCTGACGCTTCGGGGTGCCGGGCGCGGGTAATCGCCACGGGCCAGGGGTACGGGGTGCCCGTGCCAGGTCTCGGGTCAGTGGCGCCGGAGGCATATCTGCGCGCCCGGCACGCCGCCGACGCGATCCTGTACGACGGCCGGCGGCGGGTCGGCGTCCTCACGCCGCGCGACTGGGCGCAGGCGAACCTGCCGCTCGACACCGGAGTGGCCGGGACCGTCGAGTCATGGTTCGCCCGTACAGAGGTGGTGGCCGAGTCCGCGCCCGGCACGGTCATCACGGTCCGGCTGCGGTTCCTGCAACCGCAGCGGCGGACGGTGGAGCGTTACGTCGACGGGACCGGCTTCGTGCCGGCGGCGCGGGTCGTGGTGGACGACCGCGAGGTGTCTGCCGGCGAGGAGTTCGTCCGGCACGAGCGTGACCTCACAGTGCCGCTCGACGCCGCGCGGTCCGGCCCAGTCGAGGCCGCGTACGACGCAGCCGGCGTCACCGAGCTCGAGGTCCTGCGTGACGCGACAGGGGTGGTGCACGGCCGGGTCCGGCGTACTTGCCGCCCACTGTCGGCACGGATGGAGGTGGCCGCCGTCGACACCGGGCTGGTCGTGCCGATGGTGCGGCTGCGGGTCGTGGTGGAGAACGTCACGCCCGGTGCCGCGGCGGATGCCGAGCCCGCGATAGCGGCAGAGCACTCGATGGTCGCGACCCACTGCTTCCTCGCACTCAGCGACGGCGGGTTCGTGTCGTCGCTCGACCCGCCGCCGTTTGCCGCCGACGCGGTCGCCGAATGCACGAACATGCATGCGTTTCCCGTCCTCGCCGGTGACGGCGGCCGGGACGACCTCGTGCTCTCGGCACCGGTGCTGCTGTCCGACTACCCGCACGACTCTCCGCAGACCTACGGCGACGAGCTCGACGCGGCGGTCACCGAGCCCACCGTCGTGAGCCCGCTCAGTCGCTGAGGCGGACCAGCGCCTCCTGGCCGATCGTCATCGCGTGGATGCCGTCCGCGGTGTGCAGCGAGCCGACACCGAGGCCGCGCGAGCCCGAGTTGGATCGCGACGACACGTCGAACAGCAGCCACTGGTCGGCACGGATCCGGCGGTGGAACCACAACGCGTGGTCGAGGCTGGCACCCATGCCGTGCGCGTCCCAGCGGCCGAGCGCGCTGCGTACCGCGCCGACCACGCCCATGTCGGAGATGTAGGTGAGTACGGCGGCGTGCAGGTGCGGGTCGTCGGACGGGATCGGGGCCCGCGGCCGCAGCCACATGACGCGCCGCGGCCGGTCGCTGTCGCGGGTGTGGGAGAACTCCGGGATCTCGACGCGCTGGAACGGCTGGTCGGTCTCCCAGGCGAAGCGCGCCTCGCCTTCGGTGGCGAGGAGCTCGTCGGCGGGCGGCACGTCGCCCGCGATCGGCGTCGAGAACTCGCCGCCGGGCTCGTCGCGGTGGAACGACGCGGTCAGCGTGAAGATCGCTTCGCCATCCTGCTGCGCGACGACCGTGCGGGTGGTGAACGATCGCCCGTCGCGGATCCGGTCGACCCGCAGCACGGTGTGGGCGTCGTCCTTTCCGGGTCGCAGGAAGTACCCGTGCAACGAGTGGGGGTGGTGGTCCGGGTTGACCGTGAGGCTCGCGGCGCGCAGCGAGTGCGCGGCAACCTGGCCGCCGAACAACGTGTCGCGAGGACCCTTGTGGTCGCGCGGCGGGTTCCAGGAGCGGAAGATGTCGCGGTCGACCTGCTCGAGCTCGAGCACCTCGAGGAACCGGCGTACCGACTCCGCGCCGCCGGGTGTCACTTCGTCTGGCATCGCGGCATCATCCCGTGCCGGTGACGACGCGGTCGCGGGGGTCCTCACGCAGGGGCGGAGCAGACCAGCTCGAGATAGTGCGCGAGGTGGCACGGCGCGAGGTACCTGCGCGCGACGCGTTCATGTGCCCGCCGTCCGAGCTCGCGAGCCGTGGCCGGGTCGTCGAGCAGGGTCGCCACCGTCTTCCCGAATGTCGCGAGATCGCCGGCATCGACGAGCACGCCGCTGACGTCGGACTCGATCTGGTCCTGGATGCCGCCGACGCGGCTGCCGACCACCGGCCGCGCCTTCCACATCGCCTCCGCCACCGTCAGCCCGAACCCCTCGGCGAGGCTCTTCTGCACGACGACGTCGGCGCGTCGCTGCAGCGCGTTGACGATCGCGGCGTTCTCGTCGACGTCGTCCATCGGCAGGCACGCGATGTGCACCCGCCGGCGCCGGTCGGCGGGCAAGTCCTGCCAGGCATGCTTCAGCGCTGCGAGCGACTCGCTGCCCTCCGGGTCGTCCGAGACCGAGGCGGGGTCCGGACCGACCAGCACGAGGTGGCTGTCGTGGGCGTCCGGGCCGTGCTCGCAGAAGCCGGTCATCACCCCGATGTGGTCCTTGAGCGGGTCCCACCGGGAGACCTGGACCACGAGCGCGGCCTCAGCCGGGATCGGTGCGTCCTCGAACATGGTGGCGCGCCGGGTGACTCGTGCCCGCGCGCCGTCGCGGTCGAGGTAGGCGGGCTCTGCCGTGGCATTCGGGTCCGGGATGACGCCGGCTGCGTCGAGGATCGCGGTGACAGCTGAAGGGTCGAGATCCTGGTTCTTCGCCGAGAAGGCATCGATGCAGGGCGGGATCACCGCGATCCGGGCGCGGTCGAGGTTGTCCCAGGCGTACTGCTCCCGCGAGAAGACCTGCCCGCGGGTGTGCTCGGCGTACGGCGCAAGGAAGTCCCAGGCCCGGCGGGTGTGCTCGTTCGGCTCGTCCGCGCCGATGTGGCAGGCCCAGATGACCGATGCCCCCGCTCCCTCGAGTGCCGGCGCCAGGCCGAGGGTCTGCGGGTCGTGCAGGACGACGGCGTCCCCCTCGCCGATGCAGTCGAGCAGAGCCGGCAGCTCCGCCGCGAGCGCCTGCTCGTAGACGGCTCGTTCCGCCTCGCCGAGGTTGCCGCCGTCGCCGGGCCGACCGTGCAGCAGATGGTGGATGCGCTTGGTCACCGTGAAGAAGTCGTCATTCCCGTCGATCACCAGCCAGCGGACCGGGACGTCGCAGGCGGTGAGGTAGCCGAGGATCGACTGCAGCATCTCGGCGACGCCGCCGCCCTCCGCGGTGGAGTTGACGTGCCACAAGGTGTGGCCGTCGAGCCGCTTGCGGGCGGAAGCGAGCGCTCGGGTGAACCGTTCGAGGTCCTCAGCGGCGAGGACGTCGGAGAAGCGATCAATGGCCTGTGCGGTGATGTCGACTTCGTTCACGCGATCTCCTGAAACTGGGTCAGCCGCTGCCGGTTGCCGTCGGGGTGGCGGTCGGGGTAGCCGACGCTGACGGCGTTGGGCTGCTCGAGGGGGTGGGCGAGGCTGAGGGGCTCGGCGAGCTCGACGGCGACTGGCTCGGGCTCGGGCTGGGGCTGGCACTCGGGCTGGAAGCCGGCGCCGTGGACGACGTCGGGCTGGGGGTGGCCGACGGCCCCCGGTGCGGTTTCGAGTAGTCGGCCGGGTGGCCCTGCGCCGGCCCGATCAGCTGCGGGGTGAGGACCGGGACCTTGCTCGGGCTCAGCAACGCAACGGCGACCGCGACGGTCGCGGCGACGACGCCGAGGCTGCCGGCCGCGATGGTGACGCGCCGGGCTGTGCCGTAGCGCTGAGCCTCGGTACGGCGACGGGCGCTCAAGTCGGCCGGCAGGGCGGCGCGCTGCGCGGCGAGGCTGTTCAGCGGAGCGGCGGCGTACGCCAGCGTCGGCCAGACCAGCAGCGCGGCGGTGAGCCAGCCGCCGCGGCCCGACGCGCGGCTGAGCGCGCCGGCGATTCCCGCCAGGCCGAGCACGGCCAGCGCGGTCTCGCCGAGGTTGCCGCGGACCGCATCCCACCAGTGGCCGTCCTCGGCGGTCTTCGGCGTACGGAGAAACTCGGCTTCCTTCGCATAAAGCGCCTGCACCGAGGCCCGTGCCACAACCAGGCTGGTCGACTGCCAGATCATGAAGGCGCCGAGCGCGTCTCGCCAGCCGGCGCCGGTGCGGCGGCGAAGCAGCGCGACCGCGCGCACCAGCCCGAGCAGGAACAGTGCCGGGATCGCTGCGATCAGGAAGCCGGTGAGCTTGCGGAACAGCAAGCCGCCGCCCTCCCCGACATTGGCGGCACCGACGAGCAGGAACAGGAAGAACAGCAGTGCAACCAGGTCGCCGTACCACTGCAGTGCTCCGGACAGGTATGCCCAGCGCTGCCCCATCCCGAGCTGGTTGTCCTTCGATCGCGGGCCGGGGAGCAGCAGCCGCCAGTTGCGCCGCAGGATCTGGATGCCGCCGAAGCACCAGCGGAAGCGCTGGCCTTTGAGTGCTTCGAAGGTCAGCGGCATGACGCCGACGCCGAAGGACTTGTCGACGTGGACGCCGGACCAGCCGTTGCGCAGCAGGCGCAGCGAGAGCTCCGCGTCCTCGGTGATGCACCACTCGTCCCAGCCGCCGACCTGCTCCAGTGCGCTACGCCGGATCAAGCCCATCGTCCCCGCGAAGATCGCGCCGTCCCGCTCGTTGCGCGAGGGCTGCGAGACCGCGAAGAAGTACTTGTAGGAGAAGTAGAGCCGCCGGTAGAACGGCGCCTGCTCCCAGTCGCGGTAGTCCTGCGGTGCCTGGATGAAGCCGAGGCTCTGGTCGGCGAATAGCGGCGCGCATCGGCGCAGGAAGTCCGGCTCGAGCTGGTAGTCGGCATCGATGACGCCGATCAGCTCGGTGCGCGGGTCGATCATCTCCCGCAGCGCGTAGTTGAGGGCGCCGGACTTGTAGCCGGGCCAGTCGCTGAGGTGCACGAACTTCAGGCCGTGCTCGTGGCACCAGGACTCGACAGGCCTCCACAACGACTCGTCGGTGGTGTTGTCGTCGAGAACGATGACCTCGTAGTGCGGGTAGTCGAGCGCGATCAGCGAGCGCAGCGTCTCGATCACCATGTCCGGCGGTTCGTTGTACGCCGGCACGTGCAGGCTGACGAATGGCAGCGCGTCCGGCGAGGGCAGCTGCTCGGTCGGTACGCCCGAGCGCACTCGCCGCAGCCACGCCTCTCGGCCGAGCGCGTCGCAGAGCTCCCACATGTAGGCGGCGGCGAGGAACGCGGCCCACAGCTCGAGCACCCAGAGGATCAGCCCGCCGGTCGTTCCGGCGACGCCCAGGTGGCTGACGAAGGTCCACCAGATCATGAAGGCGAGGTAGATCACGAACAGGTACGTCGTCGCCGACCAGCACAGGTGGGCCCGTGCGCTCCATCGCCGGGTGAACGGCAGCCAGAGCACGCTGGTGAGCAGCAGGGCCGCGCCACCTGCGATCAGGTTCCGGTTGGTCGCGCCGAGCGCGGCTAGCAGGCCCGCGACGATCGCCGCGAGCACGGCGCTGCCGACGACCGCGAGCAGCAGTCGTCGCGTCGTCGCCCAAGTGCCGATGCCACGACCGCGAAACGGCGCCCTGACGAACAGCGCAAGCGTGGCGATCGGCGCGGCGAACAGCCCAGCAAGCAGCAGGGCCGAGAACACGTCGCCTCCCAGGTCTACGTCCCGGTCGGGACGTCATAGTTGGCGACTCGATACCCGCGCTCAGCCGCGAGTACGTCCACGAATCGGGACGGGTTACTCGGGTGACCGGCACGGCACCCGCGGGGTCACTTGCGTGCACTAGTGCACGGAAGTTACGTTCCGGAGGTGATTCGACGTACCCGTGCCGTCCTTGCGTTGACCGCCGTCGTCGGGCTGCTCGCTGCGTGCGGCACGCAAGTCAACTCCGCCACGCGCCGGCAGCTGGCCGCCCAGCAGCTCGAGCAGACCGGAGGTGGGGTCGCGAACACCGCCCCGATCACCGGCGGCTCGGAGCCGGTCAACCCCGGGACAGTGCCGAGTGAGCCGGGCACGGTCGGTTCGCTACCACCCGTCACCGGTGGCAGCGGCGCCCAGAGCGGCGGGACCGGCGGCTCCGGGACCACGACGACCGGCGGCAAGGCGGGCGGCAAGACGGGGTCGACCACTACCTCCACCACGTCTTCGAACGGGCTGCCGCCGGGCGTCGGCGCCCCGGCGCCGGCCGGGGGCAACGGCGGCTCCACTGATGTCGGGGTGACCGCCACGCAGATCCTGCTGGGAAACGTCAGCGACCTGTCAGGCCCGCAGCCCGGCCTGTTCCAGAGCGCGGTCAACGGCACCAACGCCTACATCGCCTACGTCAACTCCCTCGGCGGCATCTACGGCCGCCAGCTGAAGATCGATGTCGCCGACTCGCAGACCTCCTGTGAAGGTGACCGCAACGGGATCGACGAGGAGGTCGGCAAGGTCTTCGCGTTCGCCGGTTCCGCGTCGCTCAACGACCAGTGCGGCGCGACGGTGCTGGCAGCCCACAAGACAGTGCCGGATGCGCACCTTGCGGTCACGCCGCAGGCGAACGCGCTGCCCAACAACTACAGCGTCACGCCGATCGGCACCAAGGTCGGCAACGGCGAGTTCCAGTGGGGAACCTCGCGCTTCGGACGTGACGACGTCGAGCACACCGGGTTCCTCTGGGCGAACCTGCCCGCGGTCAACAACGTCGCGTCGTTGTCGATGCAGAGCGCGGCGACCGCTGGCTGGAAGTTCATCGTGCACTCGTCGGTGTCACCGACGTCGACCGACTTCACCGCGCAGATCATCCAGATGCGCCAGGCCGGGGTGAAGCTGTTCTACACGCTGTTCGACGCGCAGGAGCTGGCGGAGTTCGTCCGAAACGCCAACCAGCAGAACTTCCACCCGCTGATCGTCGCGCCGCTGGCGTACGACCAGACCTTCTTCACCGACCTCGGCAACGCCTCGCTCGCCAACGGCATCTACGGGTTCAACGGCGAGACGATGTTCTTCAGCGCCGGCGACATCGCGCACATCCCGGCGACCGCGCTGTTCCACAAGTGGTACGCCGCGGTCACCGGCAACGGGCCGGCCGACTCGTTCGCGGCGGACGCGTGGGCGGAGACCGAGCTGCTGGTCGACGCGATCGGTTCTGTCGGACCTGACCTGACGCGGCAGAAGGTGCTTGCCGCGTTGAGCAAGGTCCACTCCTACGACGCCGACGGGTTCTTCGCGCCATCGGACCCGGCCGCGAAACAGGCCGGCAACTGCTTCGTGCCGTGGGTGATCAAGGACGGCCAGTACGTGCGTACCGGGGTGTCACCCACCAAGTTCGTCTGCCAAGGCACCCACGGCTGATCCCGCCGAGCCCAACCTTTTGGGCGCTAAAAGCAAGAAATGACGCCCAAACAGTAGGTCTCGGCGTCTTGCCGGCCGGATGTGGTCGGCCGGGATGCACCTCGTCGCTGCGGAGTCGCGCGTGCGGCTCCTCGTCATCAACTCTGGCCTCCCGAGGCCGTTTGCGCAGCACGTGATCATTGACTGGTCCGGGCAGTTCGTCGCCCGCGCCGACTTTGCGTAGCGATGCGTGACGGTCAGCTGATGCTGACCGTCATCCGCTTGATGCCGTTCACGAACGAGCTGCGCAGGCGGTCCGGCTCGCCGACTACGTGCAGGTTCGGCATCAGCTCGAACAGGTTGCGGAAGGCGACCGCGATCTCGCGACGGGCCAGGTTCGCGCCGAGGCAGAAGTGCGGCCCGCGGGCGCCGAAGCCGACGTGCGGGTTCGGTGAGCGCCGGATGTCGAACGCCTCGCCATTCTCGAACACCGCCTCGTCGCGGTTGGCCGAGTTGTAGAACAGGATGAACTTCGAGCCCTCCGGGAAGTCCTGACCGCCGACGGTCACCGGCTGGGTCGCGGTACGCCGCATCCAGGTCACCGGGCTCGCGTAGCGGACGATCTCCTCGACGGCCGTCTTGCTCAGCGACTCCTCAGCCATCCACGCCGCGCGCTGCTCGGGATTGCGGTCGAGGGCGTACACACCGTGGCTGATCGCGGTGCGCGTCGTCTCGTTGCCGGCGACGCACAGCAGGATGAAGAAGGACGCGATCTCCTGGAAGCTCAACGACTCGCCCTCGATCTCCGCGTTGACCAGGGCGGAGACGAGGTCGTCCTTCGGGCTGGCCTTGCGCTCCTCGGCGAGCTGCGTCATCAACCCGGACAGCGCGATCCCGGCGTTGAGAGCAAGCGTCATGCCCTCTTCGGGGGTGGTGATGAAGTCCGGGTCACCGCCGGAGAGGATCACGTTGCTCTGCTCGAGCACCATCTTCTCTTCGGACTCCGGGATGCCCATCATCCGGCAGATGATCCGCAGCGGGAGAGGCGCCGCGACCTCGCTCACCAGGTCGAACTCGCCGCCGCTGGCCTCAGCCGTCGTACGCGCGTCGGCGAGGATCTCGCGGCAGAGCACGTCGACGTCGTTGACCACGTCGTCGAGCATCTTCGGGGTGAAGGCGGAGGACACGATCCGGCGGATCTTCGCGTGCCGCGGGTTGTCCATCGAGATCATCGAGCCATAGAACTCCTGCATCTCCATCGGCAGGTCAAGGATCGAGACCGCTCCCTGCCCGCTGCAGAACAGCTCCGGCGTCGCGCTGATGTGCTCGACGTCCGCATGCCGCGTCACCGCGTAGTAACCCGGCCCGAGCGGGAAGCCCGGCATCTCGGGCTCCTCGAAGTACGCGATCGGCGCCTCCGCCCGTAGCCGCGCGAACGCGGCGTACCGCTCCTCCTGCGGCAGGCTCCAGAACGCCTCGTCGGACAGGTTGATGCCGAGGTCGGCGCCGGCGGTGACAGTCATGGTGATCCTCCGTAGCGGTTGGCGTATGCGCTCAGCTGGCGAGCTCTGGGGTGGCGCCGAGGTAGGCATGTTGTACGACGGGGTCGGCGCGCACCTCGGCGGGAGTGCCCGCGCCGATGATCCGGCCGAAGTCGAGCACGTGCAGCGTGTCGCAGACGTGCATCACCAGGTCGACGTCGTGCTCGACGAGCAGCACCGCGACCCCGGACGCCGCCAGCTCACGGAGCAGTGCGCCGAAGGCGTCGGTCTCGCTCGGTGACAGCCCGGACGACGGCTCGTCGAGCAGCAGCAGCTTGGGAGCGATGGCCAGTGCCCGGGCGACCTCGACGAGCCGGGCCACGCCGGTGGGTACGGCGTCGGCCGGCGCATCGGCGTACGCCGAGACGCCGACGCGCTCGAGCATCTCGTCGGCGACCACGGCCGCCGGCCGAGCGTCGCGGTGGAAGCCGCGGCTGAGCTCGGCAGCGGTCAGCACGTTGTCTCGCACCGACAGCGACCCGAACACCTCGAGCCGCTGGAAGGTGCGGGCGATCCCCGCGCGGGCTCGCCGCGCCGCGGACCAGCTGGTGATCTCGTCGCCGTCGAACCTGACTCGCCCGTGCGTCGGCTGCTGCAGGCCGCTGATGACGTTGAACAGCGTCGTCTTGCCGGCACCGTTGGGCCCGATCAGGCCGGTCACCGAGTCGGCGGCCACGCCGAGGGTGACCTCGCTGACCGCGACCAGCCCGCCGAAGCGGACGGTGACGTCGGAGACCTCGAGCAGCGGCGTCACGACCGGCTCGATGCCCGACGCTGGTTGGGCGGGGTCGGCCGGCAGATGCCGCAGAGCTCCAGGCCGGCGTAGGACTTGGGCTTGGTGACCTCCAGCCCTCGGGTGGCGACACAGTCCGCCCGGTGCAGCATCGTGCCGCCCGGGGTGACCACCAGCGCCTCCGCGGCCCGCGCCGCTGGCCGCCCGGCGGCGCGCTGGCCGGCCGAGATCTCGGTGAGCAGCTGCTCGACGCGCAGCTGGTGCTCACGGTCGCGGCGCGCGGCCTCCTCGGTGCTGCGCACGAGCCGGGTCATCCAGTACGAGAAGAACATCGCGGTGCCGACGCCCAGTAGGCCGAGGCCGAGCAGGCCGCCGGAGATCAGGTACGGCGTCTGCTCCCAGTCCAGTGAGGTCTGCGCGCTGCCGTACCAGCCCAGCAGGATCAGCCCGACGCCCAGCGGCAGGAGCGCACTGCCGATGATCAGCAGCCAGGAGTCCGACCAGCTGATCCGGCTGGGCCGCAACCCGGACACCGCCTCGCGCAGCTGGGACAGGTTCGACCGCGCTGACTCGTCAGACTGCGTGCTCATTCGTTGTCCTCACAGCCGGAGTTGGCGGGTGCGGCAAGAAACGCGCCGGCGATCCTGGGCAGGAACAGTGCGCCGAGCAGCACTGCCGCGATCACGCCGAAGATCATCCATCCGGTCGGGCCGCCCGCGAGGTCGTCGGCGGCATTCGCGACCGGGCTCGCCACTGTCGGCGGCTGGACGTTGCCGCCGGTCCCGACGGTCGACGCACCGCCCGACGGCAGCGGGAACGACCCACCGCCACCGCCGGGTGAGGACGAGCCCGGGCTGGACGTCGACGGCGGAGTGGTCGCCGAGGTCGTCGGCCCCGTGACCAACCCCGGCGCGAAGGAGGCAGTCGCGCCCACCTGTGCCATCGCCCGGCCGAGGGTCAGCGTGTACTTCGTCGTACCGGTGCCGGGGTGATACGTGAGCAGCAGGGCGCCGGCGTCGTACGACGCGGACGGACCGGCATGGCTGAACAGGGTCGGTGTGAAGGTTGCGGACAGGTGCAGCGCCTTCAGCGTCTTGGACAGCAGTGAGGTCACCGCCGAGGTCGGGATCACCGACTTGGCGAGGTGGATGCCTTGCTTGTCGATGGACACCGGGATGCCCGCAATCGTGACGTCTGCGACGGTGGTCTTGGCATGGCCGTGGGAGGTCTTGCCGTTGCTGAGCACCACTGCGTGAGAGGTCAGCGCGCCGATCTTGATCAGGCCACCCGCGAGCTTGATGCCCGCCAGTGTGCTGTCGGCAACGGCCCGGATGGTGTGCGGCCCGACCAGCTTGGCGGAGCTGGAGCCGGTGAACGCGCCGAGCGATCCGAGCGTCGGGAGCGCCAGGCTGGTCTTCGACGATGCCGTGACCAGCGTGTGGGTCGCGCTCGACTCCATCACTGTGCCGGGAATCGACTTGTTGACGGCGTGGTGGGTGCCGGTGCTGTGCGTCTCGGCCTTCACTGGGTCGTTGAGGATCGTCACGAAGGACGGCGCGTTGGGCTCGAGCACCTGGATCGCGGTTCCGGCGTTGCCGCCGACGTCCCCGGGCCAGGCGATCGACGCGAGGCCCGCGCCGACGCCGCCGGTGGTCAGCGAGGAGTTGGCCTGCGGGATGTCGAGCGAGACACCCATGTAGATGCCGGTGATGCCGATGCCCGGTGCGTTGGCGAGCGCGGTGTAGCTGAGCAGCCCGGAGCCCACCGGGACGTGACCGTGGGTGTCGCGAGCGGCGAGGCCGGAGGCTGCTTCGGCTGGCACGAGCAACGTGAGTGCGAAGACGGCGAAGGCGAGCCGGCGAAGCCTCATGCGGACTCTCCCAGGTAGGTCTCATCGAGATGGTTCGCGACGTCGGCCGGTTGTCCTACCCGGATCACCCGCCCGGCGGCCATGAGCACGGCGTAGTCGGCGATCGCGAGCGCGGTGTGCGCGAACTGCTCGACGAGCAGCACGGTGATGCCCTGGTCGCGCACCTTGGCGACGATCTCGTAGAGATCGGCGACGATCTTCGGCGCCAGGCCCATCGAGATCTCGTCGAGCAGCAGCAGCTTCGGCGAGGTCGCCAGCGCGCGGGCCATCGCGAGCATCTGCTGCTCGCCGCCTGACATCGTCCCGGCGACCTGCTTGCGCCGCTCGGCCAGCCTGGGGAACTGCTCGTAGGCCAGCTCTGCCACGTCCTGCGCGGACTTGTCGCCGACATAGGTGACGAGGCGCAGGTTCTCCGCCACCGTCAGCCGCGGGAAGATGCCGCGGCCCTCGGGGATCAGGCAGACACCGGCACGCGCCAGCGCCGCCGGGCTGGCGCCGTTGACGTGCACTCCCGCGACGTGGACATGCCCGCGCGAGGGACGGATCCGGCCGCTGGCGACGCCCAGCGTCGTGGTCTTGCCGGCGCCGTTCGCGCCGAGCAGCGCGACGATGCTGCCTGCCGGTACGACGAGGTCCACGTCGTGCAGCACGGTGATCCGGCCGTAACCGGCACGCACGCCGCGCAGCTCCAGTGCCGGCTGCGGCGCCGATGTCTGGGACATCGCCTGGGCCACGGCGGACCCGGAGCGGGAGTCAGCTGCTGGCACCGGCGAGCTCCTTCCGCTCGATGACCGCCGGCAGCTCCACCCTCGGCCGGCGCGACAGGAGGCGGCCGACCTCGCCGGCGAACCCGGCGGGGAATCGGCCGATGAACAGCGACGCGATCCCGGTGACGAGGAATGCCAGGCCGCCGAGTGACGGGACGTGCTGCTGGATCACCGGCAGAACTGCCGTGACCACGCCGGCGATGAGCGCGCCGGTGATCGTCTTCACCCCGCCCACGCGCAGGAGGAGATAGAGCACGGCGCTCTGCAGGGTGGCGAAGTCGCCGGTGCTGATGATCTGCGCGCCGAGCCCGCCGAAGAGCGCCCCCGCCAGCCCCGCGAGGCCCGAGGACACCGCGAAGACGACCAGCTTGAGCCGGGTGATCCGCAGCCCGATCGTCGCGCACGCGGCTGGTGAGTCGTCGAGTGCGGCGAGCTGGCGGCCGTAACGGCCGCGGCGTACCGCGAGCAGCGCGACGCCCACGGCAAGGAACACGGCGGTGCAGAAGATGAAGTAGCCGCGGTCCGAGCTCAGGTGAAGGCCGGGGATCGAGAGGCGGTGTACGTCGAGGCTGCCGCCGGAGCCGAAGCGCTGGCCGAAGAACGCGATGTCCATGATCTCGCCGAACGCGAATGTCGCGAGCGCCAGGAACAGGCCGCGCAGCCGAAGCGTCGGCAGGGCGACGAGTGCACCGACCGCAGCGCTGACCACGATGGCAAGCACCAGGCCGAGGATCGTGTGGGAGCCCGCTTTGGACATCATGTACGCGCCGACGCCCGCGAAGGTCAGCACGCACAGCGAGGTCTGCCCGCCGTACCCGGACAGCAGCACGAGCGAGGTCGCGATCAAAGCCATGACCACGGCGAGCGACGCGGTTTCGAGGTTGCTGTCGCTGAGCGTTCGCGACAGCACGATCGCCACGATCAGCCCGAGCGCCGCGACGGCGAGTGACTGCGTCAGTGAGGTGATCGAGGGCAGCCGTCGCGCGGCGATCACGCCGGCCCGCAACGGATCGGGTCGCAGGAAGATCAGCACGGCGAACAGCAGCAGCATCGGCATGCCCTGCTGCAGCGTGATCTCGGTCGCCTGGTGGTTGTCCAGATGCAGCTGCGGCGCGTAGCCGATCGCGTAGGAGATCGCGAGGCCGAGCACCAGCGCGCCGATCGTGGCGCGCGGGAGGTTGCGCAGACGTCCGATCATCGCCGCCGCGTAGCCGTTCACGACGAGCAGCGTCATGTTGAGGATGTTCATCTGGATCAACGGCACGAGCAGTACGCCGGCGAGCGCCGCGAGCATCGAGCTCAGCGCCCAGGCGACCTGCTGTACCCGGGCCGGCTCCTGGCCGTAGAGCGCGAGCAGGTCCGGGTTGTCGACCGCGGCCCGCATCGCCATGCCGAGGCGAGTGTGGGTGAACATCAGCCGCAGCCCGATCGCGATGGCGGCCGCGGTCGCGATGATCAGCAGCTGCATCGCGTTGATGTTGAGGATGCCGATGGTGACCGATCCGTTGCCGGCCCACGACGGCACGCTGCGCGCGGTGGTCGGCTTCCAGATCGCGTTGGCGGCGCCGAGCAGGACCAGCAGGAGCGCGAGAGTCAGCGCCAGCGACTGGTCCGCCCCGGAGCCGCGGCCGTTGAACAGGAACCGAGCGACGATGACGCCGAACAGCGGGGCGAAGATGCCGAGCACGATCAGCAGCGAGAACCCGAGCGGGATATTCCATGCCTGCCAGAGCTGCCAGAACGAGAAGGCGCCCATCATGCCCATCGCGCCCTGGGCGAAGTTGAAGACGCCGGCGGTCGTGTAGGTCACCACGAGTCCGGCTGCGGTCAGGGCGTAGACGCAGCCGGAGACGAGACCGACCAGCGTCAGCGCGACGAACGTCGTCACGGCGTCACCTTGCCACAACTTGCATGCACTGTCGCATGTAAGTAGCGCACAGATTCGCCGCGTCCGCTCATTCGAGTCCCGCGCCCGCGACGAGCTGGTCGCGCGTGGCCGGCCACAACCGGCGGATCCGCCGCTCGCTGGTGACCGCGCGCATCAGCCACAGGCCGCGGATGATCGCGAGGCCGTTGATCAGCAGGTGGCCGGCTTCGGGCCGCGCGCTGAACTCAGGGGCGACGGCCTGCGCGGTCTCGGCGAGCTGGCGGGCGATCTCCTTCTGGAACCGGTCGAGGTGCTCGGCGAGCTCGGGGTCGGTGCGCGAGGCGACCCAGAGCTCGATGAGCGCGGTCGAGGCGATCCCGGCGTTGAGCTCCCAGAGGCGGTTCAGCAACAGCTCGTACTGCTCCCGTACCGATTCCGAGCGTTTCGGCGGCTGCGCGATGAGCTCGGCGATCAGCTGGTCGGTGATGTGTCGCAGCGCCTGCACGACGAGGTCGGCCTTGGTCGCGAAGTAGTGGGCTTGCGCGCCTCGGGTGACGCCAGCACGAGCCACCACGGACGCCGTCGTGAGGTTGGCGTAGCCCACCGCGTCCAGCTCGGCCAGGGTGGCGTCGAGGAGGGCGCGGCGGGTGGTGGCGCGTCGTTCGGCCTGGGTGCGACGCGCCTGACGTGGGCGGTCTGCGATGCTCGCGTCCGTCGCCATCGGGCCACAGTAACGATGTAACCCGGAGGCGTACATACCTTCGCGGGTGCATGTAAGTGCCTGCCTTGACCGGATGTTTCCGCTGCGAAAGATTGGGCGCCATGGACTTCGAGGACACACCTGAAGAGGCGGCGTACCGGGCAACCGTGCGCGACTACATCGAGGCGCACCGCGGTGAGCTGATGTCGATCAGCGAGGGCGGCCGCCGATCGATGGACCTCTCTGCGGCCAAGGCGCACCAAGCCTTGCTGTACGACGGCGGGCTGGTCGGCGTGACCTGGCCGAAGGAGTACGGCGGTCAGGGCGGGACACAGATGCAGCAGGCCATCGTCAACCAGGAGGTCGCGAAGGCCGGCCTGGCCGGCCTGGTCGGCGTGATCGGCCTCGGCATGTGCGGGCCGACGATCATCGCCCACGGCAGCGACTACCAGAAGAGCCGTTACCTCGGCCGCCTGCTGCGCGCCGACGACGTGTGGTGCCAGCTGTTCAGCGAGCCGGCGTCGGGCAGCGACCTGGCGGCGCTTCGCACCAGGGCGGTCAAGACCGACAGCGGCAGCTGGCGGGTCAACGGCCAGAAGGTCTGGACCACGCTGGCGCACGTCGCCGACTACGGCATCCTGCTCGCCCGCACCGACCCAGATGTCGCCAAGCACCGCGGTCTGACGATGTTCGTCGTCGACATGCACGCGCCCGGTGTGACGGTCCGGCCGCTACGCCAGATGAGCGGTGTCGCGGAGTTCAACGAGGTGTTCTTCGACGACGTGGAGATCCCCGACGAGGAACGGCTCGGTGATGTCGGCGACGGCTGGCGGGTCGCGCTGACCACGCTGATGAGCGAGCGGCTCTCCCTGGGCGGGGGTGGCACCGACGTCGGCGCGAGCCTCGACGCCGCCGCGGCACACGTGGCGAAGCGGATCAGCGAGCTGCCCGAGGACCGGCAGGCGCTGGTGCGTCAGGAGTTCGGCCGGCAGTACGCCGCGTCGCTCGCGACCCGCTACACCGGGTACCGGCAGCTCTCGGCGATCTCCAAGGGCGCCATGCCTGGCCCGGAGGCAAGCGCCGGAAAGCTCGCCGGGACCAAGACCGGACGCGCGCTGGCCGACCTCGGCGTGCGGCTGCTCGGCAAGGAAGGCGTCTACGCGACGACCTCCGACGGTGACGGCCGCTGGCAGTCCTCGCAGGCCGGCCTGCCCGGCATGGCGATCGCCGGCGGCACCGACGAGATCCTGCGCAACGTGCTCGGTGAACGGGTGCTCGGGCTGCCGCCTGAACCGAGGGCGGACAAGGGAATGTCGTTCAACGAGAGCCTCAAGCTCGGTGGCGGCTCGGCGGGAGGTGCGCAGTGAACTTCGACCTCAGTGACGAGCAGCGCGCGCTGGCATCCGCGGCTGCGGACTTCTTCGCCTCCGCCGCGTCGCCGAGTGCGGCACGGGCGAGCCTCGACGCCGGTGCGCCGATCGAGCCGGGACGCAAGGCGATCGCCGACACCGGCTTCGCCGCGATCACGGTCCCCGAGTCCGCGGGCGGTGGCGGCGGCTCGGTGCTCGACCTCGCGGTAGTGGCCGAGCAGGCGGGTCGGGTGCTCGCCGGGCCGAGCCTCGTGACGGCGGCGCGGGTCGCCGTACTTCTCGACGGCGACGACGCGCGCCTGGCCGGCTTCGCCGACGGTAGCGCGGCGTACGCGGTCATCGAGGAGGATGGGGGTCCGGTCCTCGATGCGACGACCGCGGACCGTTTCCTTGCCTTCCGCGACGGCGCGGTGGTGTCCGGCAGTGGGACGGTGACCGATCGCGAGCCGATCGACGCGACGCGCGGGCTCGCCGACGTGACGCTCGGCGACACCGAGGTCGTGTCCGCCGATGCTGCGGCGCGCTGGGAACGCGCGCTGCATGTCGGCCAGGTCGTGCTCGCCGCGGAGGGTCTCGGTACGGCGAGCAAGGCGCTCGAGGTTGCGGTCGACTACGCCAAGCAGCGAGTGGCATTCGGCCGCCAGATCGGCTCCTACCAGGCGATCAAGCACGCACTCGTCGATGCGTTCGTCGGTGTCGAGCAGCTTCGGTCGCTGGTGTGGTGGGCGGCGTGGACCGCCGACGAGTCGCCGTCGGAGCTGGCGCTTGCCGCCGCGGCGGCGAAGGGAACGGCGGCCGTCGTCCTCGAGCACACCGCCGAGACGCTCGTGCAGGTGCACGGCGGCATCGGGTTCACCTGGGAGCACGACGCGCACCTGTACTGGCGGCGGGCGAAGGTCGACCGGTTCCTGCTCGGCGACGACGTCGACGCCTTCGACACGGTGGCGCGCCTCGCGATCGCGGCCGCATCATGAGCAGCCCCGGCCAGCACAACCTCGCGGTCCTCTCAGAGGAGCACTTCGCGAAGACCGGGGACTACGAGTCGCTGTTCTTCGAGGGCAAGGCCTACGGCACTGGCGACATGCACGAGCGGGCGAAGCGGTTCGCCGCCGGGCTGCAGTCGATCGGGATCGAGCCGGGCGACCGGGTCGTCGTACTGATGATGAACACCCCTGAGGTGTTCGTGTCGTACAACGCGATCTGGCGGGCCGGCGCGGTGGTGACGCCGATCCTGTTCCTGATCAGCCCACCCGAGCTGCACCACGTGCTGGAGCACTCGGGCGCGAAGGCGGCGATCCTGACGCCGGAGCTGGTGCCGCTGCTGCAGTCCGCGCTCGACGGGCTCGACATCCAGATGATCGTCGTAGGCGATGCCTCTGCCGTTGAGTCGGTGCAGGGCGCGCTGTCGTTTGCGGCGCTGGAGAACACCGAGCCCGGCGAGATCGTGCCGCGGGACGACGACGACCTCGCGGCGCTGCTCTACACCGGTGGCACGACCGGCCGGTCCAAGGGCGTGATGCTCACGCACAAGGGCCTGTGGTCGGCCGGACACTCGTTGCACGAGAGCACGCTGCAGTCCGAGCTCAAGCTGACGCGGTCTTTGCTGCCGCTGCCGTTGTCGCACGCGTACGGGTTGATGCTCGTGTGCGCGTCGATGCACAGCGAGGAGCAGGGCTTCAGCGTCATGCAGCGGTGGTTCGACGCCGCGTCGTGGGTGACGCTCGTCGAGGAGCACAAGCTCGAGGTCAGCGCGATGGTGCCGTCGATGATGACGATGGTGCTGGCGCAGCCGATCGAGGAGCACGACCTGTCCTCGATGAAGATGTTCGGCTCGGGCGCAGCGCCGCTTCCGATGGCGCTGCGCGAGGAGGTCAAGCAGCGCCTCGGCGTGGAGATCTTCGAGGGCTACGGGCTCACCGAGGCTTCGGCCGGCGTGACCGCGAACCGGTGGGGCTTCAACAAGCCCGGCACGGTGGGCAAGCCGTTGCCGGGGGTGACCGTGACCATCCAGGACGAGGCCGGCAACGTGCTGCCCGCGGGCGAGGAGGGCGAGGTCTGCGTCCAGGGTCCCAGCATCATGAAGGGCTACTGGCAGGACCCGGAGGCCACGGAGTACGCGCTGCGCGGCGGCTGGCTGCACACGGGTGACGTCGGGCGCTTCGACGACGAGGGCTACCTGACGATCGTCGACCGGCTCAAGGACCTGATCATCCGCGGCGGCTTCAACGTCTACCCGCGTGATGTCGAGGAGGTCCTGCTGCAGCACCCGGACGTCACGCAGGCGGCCTGCGTCGGCAAGGCCGACGCAGAGTCCGGCGAGGAGGTCGTGGCTGCGGTAGCGCTGCGGCCGGGCGCGACCGTGACGGGCGAGGAGCTGGTGGAGTTCTCGAAGGGCCACCTGGCGAAGTACAAGTACCCGCGAGAGGTGCGGGTGCTCGACGCCGTACCGCTGACCTCCGTCGGCAAGACCGACCGCAAGGCAGTCCGCGCCCTCTTCGCCGCCGGCTAATCCCCGGTGATCTTGACCATCCGCACGCTATGACGCGCTCATAGGGTGCGGATGGTCAAGATCACGCCCGTGGGGTTACCGGGTGCGGGGGCGTGGGCGGGGGCGGGGGCGGCGCGCGTGGTTGGGCTTGCGCTCAGGTACGGCGCGGGGCGCTACGACGATCGGTTCGCCTGAGTTCGCCAGGGCCTGCACGGCCGGGTGCTCATCGGTCACCCGGGCGGTCTCCGCGGTGATCGATGCCGCCGTGTGGATCTGCGCGATGGCCCTGGTCTGCGCCGGCTCGATCAGCGAGACGACAGTCCCGGTCGCGCCAGCCCGCGCGGTGCGACCCGAGCGGTGCAGGTAGTCCTTGTGGTCGTTCGGCGGGTCGAAGTGCACGACCAGGTCGACGTCGTCCACGTGGATGCCGCGCGCCGCGACATCGGTCGCGACGAGCACGCGGCTCTGGCCGCTCGAGAACGCGTCGAGCGCGCGCTGGCGCTGACCCTGGTTGAGGTTGCCGTGGATCGCCGCGGCGTCGACGCCGTGCTTCACGAGCTGCTTGGCGAGCCGGTCGGCGCCGTGCTTGGTACGCACGAAGAACAGCGTCCGCGCCGGGCGCCCGGCGATCCGGGCCGCGACCGGCACCTTGTCCTCGTGCGAGAGCTCGAACACGTGGTGCTGCATGTTCTCGGCGGTCATCGGCGTCGGTGCGACGGCGTGGATCGCCGGGTCGTTGAGGTAGCGGGCGACCAGCTTGTCGACGCCGCGGTCCAGCGTCGCCGAGAACAGCAGGCACTGCCGCCCGCTCGGGGTCTCGTCGAGGATCTTCGTCACCGCGGGCAGGAAGCCGAGGTCGGCCATGTGGTCGGCCTCGTCGAGCACCGCGATCTCGATCACGTCGAGGAACACCGAGCCGCGCTCCATCAGGTCGATGAGGCGGCCAGGCGTGGCGACGACGATGTCGACGCCGCGGCGCAGCTGCTCGATCTGGCGGCCCATCGGAGCGCCGCCGAAGACGGTGGCGATCTTCAGGCCGAGGATCGTGGCGACCGGCTCGAGGTCGCTTGCGACCTGGCGCGCGAGCTCGCGTGTCGGGACGAGCACCAGACCACGGGGGCGCAGCGTGCGACGGGCACTGCCGTCACCGGTGAGCCGGGCCATCATCGGCAGGCCGAACGCGAGCGTCTTGCCCGACCCGGTCTGCGCGCGGGCGAGCACGTCGCGTCCCGCGATCGCGTCGGGAAGAGCGCGAGCCTGGATCGCGAACGGCTGATGGATGCCGCGCCGGTTGAGGACGCGGACCGCTGCTTCCGGAAGGCCGAGCTGGGCGAAGGTGCGCGGCTCCGGCTCGGGACGCTCCTGCGCGGCGGTCAGCGCGGCGTCGAGCGCGGAGACGACCGGCGGGCGCGCCGGCCGGTCGTTGTTGTTGGTACGGCGGCGCGACTTCGGCCGCGGCTGGTTGTTGGCGCGCGGCTGGTTAGCGCTGCGCGGCTGGCTGTTGCGGCCGGACTGCTTCTGGGCAGGCCGATGCCGGGTGGGCGAAGACATGGAGGTGCTCCTTGCATTAAGGCCGCGAAACTACGTAGAGCCGGCCCAATGAAGGAACAACTGACGTTTGCGACCACATGGGCAGCTCGCCCACGGGAGATTGCGGCGTACGCCGCGACGTCACTCAGTCTAACAGGCGGCCGGTACGCCGGCCCGGCTACCGAGCTTCGGCCGCAGGGCCCGTGACGTAGGGGTCGCTCTGGGGCTGCGGCCAGTCGGCGACCGGTGCCTGAGGCGGCGCGACGGTGAGCGCCCCGGGGAAGTTGATCTCGATGACGTCGGCGGTACCGGACTCCGGCCGGTAGTCGGGCACGTCGTAGGTCTCCGGTGCGAACGTCGCGTAGGCCGCGGGCACCGCGAGAGTCTCGTCCGCCGGGAGCGCGTGGCCGCGGACCAGGCCCGGGGCGTCGACGTCCTCGACCGTGATCGTGGGCTCGACCTCGACCTCGACCTCCGCAGCGGGCGCGACCGGCGCCGGCGCCGGCGCCGTGACGTAGGGGTCCTCGCCGACCGGGGCAGTCAGCGGCGGCAACGGGTCGAACGCAAGAATCCGGTCGCGCGCCGCCGGCGTCGCGAGGGCAGGGGTGACGAGGGCTTGGCCCTGGGCCGGCTGCGACTCGGCGATCGGCTCGGTCACCGGCTCGGCGATCGGCTCGGTCACCGGCTCAGCAACCTGCGCGACCGGGACCTCCGGTACGGCGTCCGGCTCGATCGCGACCTCCGGTACGGCGACCGGCTCGACGGCGATCGGCTCGACGGCGACCGTGTCGAGCACTAGACCGCAGCCGTAGCAGACCTGGGCGCCGGGCGTCAGAAGCATCGTGCACCGCGCGCAGACCACCACGACGACCCCCTGGAGGACGACAAGGAACGACCGGAGTGCAGCGACTCCTGCCGCCGCACCTTCCATGGTCACGGATCGCGATGCCGACGAGTAGGGCCGTCTGGCCGAATCACGGCTCGCGAACAGCCCACGCCCAGGGTCGAAACGACCGGTTATCCCAGGATTTGCCAGGACATCAGGTGATGCGTGCGAAGTGCTTGATCGCCGGGTCCGAGCACGCGCCCTCGGCGGACGCGGCGCTGGGGAACGACGCCGGCTGCAGACCGCGCCGCGCGCTGTCGAAGAGGAAGAACGGCGCCTTGCCACCGCCGCTGCCGACCAGGCAGAAGTCCTTGGTCCCGCGGACACCGGCGTACGACGTCGTACCGCGGAAGTGGCCGCGCCGGTAGCCGGCCTTGTCCAGACCGGCGCTGCTCGTGGTGTACCGGTTGTGGAGCGTGAGGTAGCTCTGCTCGGCGACGGCCAGCTGCCGCAGGTCGGACTGCGCGTTCTGCTCTGCCTGGGTCAGGGCCGCCTGGGGTGGCGCGCTGGTCGGGGCCGTCGACGGCGCGGTGAGACTCTGCGCGCCGGCCGCGGGCGGCGCGGGTGCGCTGTTGTTGCTCGAGCTGTTGTGGATCTCGTAGTAGGCGACTCCGGCGATCACGACGATGACGAGGATCGCCAGCAGCACCATCAACCGCTTGCGGTCCTGCGGCTCCCGGTTGCCCTTATCCGGCGTGATGTCGGGGTTCGTCGTGGGCAGCACCGAGGGCGGTACGGCGGCCGGCATCGCTGGTGGCACCGCCTGCGGCGGCACTGCCTGCGGCGGCACAACCTGCGGAGGCGCTTGGGGCGGCACAACCGGCTGCGGCGCCGCTTGCGGCGGCAGAACCGTCTGCGGCAGAACCGTCTGCGGGGCTGCTACAGGTGGCGCGGCCGCCGCGGGGGCGGCCGGCGTACTGGGAGCGGCGTTGAGCATCAACCCGCAGGAGCTGCAGACCGTCGAGTTGGCGAGCAGCACCGTGGCGCACCGCGGGCAACTGTTCACTGGATTCCCCTCCCGTCCCCGAGCCAGACCACCATCATCGGTGATCTGCGCGGCGGGCTACCTCGCGAGCCGGAGACCGCTCGCCGGCACCTGCTGCTTGGCACGGGAGATCAGCGTCGCCAGCGGGCTGGTGCAGACGCTCTTGGCGACGTTCGCCGTACCGATCTCGGTCAGCGACACCTCGGCGTTGCCGCGGCCGAAGTCCAGCTCGTAGCCGTAGAGGTGCTCAGTCTGGCCGACCACGGTGAAGGCCATGGAGAACTTGAAGCCGAAGATCGCATCGAGCCCAGGCACCGAGCTCTCGCTGACCCGGGTCAGCGTGACTTTCGGGTTCGACGCGCCGGCCTGCGCCGCTGCCGCGGCGAGCTCCTGCTTGATGCACTTCTGCGCACGGGCGTTGGTTGAGCGGCGCAGGTCCTGCTTCACCGTCTGGACCGACGCGACGAACGAGGCGGACGAGGAGAACCCGTACCCGCTCTGGTTGTCGAACTCGGGGGAGGTGACCGAGACGAAGTCCGGCGCCGCCCCGACGCACTTCTCGAACTTCGCGTCCTCGGCCTTGTCCGAAGCGGTCTCGTGGTACGGCGTCGCGCGGTAGCCCGGGAAGTCCGAGGCGCGCAGGTTGATCGCCTTCGCGATCGAGCGGGCCTTCGCCTTCGAGATCGGCGCGGAAGCGGTATGGGCCGATGCCGGCAGAGCGCTGCCGATAGTGGCGGCGACAGCGAGGGCAGTGATCGCGAGTGTCTTGCTGGGCTTCATGTGTTTCCCCTGGCTACCGATGCGGGTGACAGGCCACGGTACGCCGGGAGCGCGCAGTCACACCCGCGCGAGCAGTGCCTCCACCAGCGCGTCACGGCTCGGGCCCTCGGCGTACGGCGGACGCCAGCCCGTCCGCAGCACGTCGCGCGCCTTGTCCTGCACCGAGTCGAGGATGCTCGGCAGTGCGAACATCCCGAGGTACGGGCCGGCGGCGGCCATGATGCTCGGGTCGACCTGGCCGCACTCGCACACCACATCGGAGGGGATCCGCGC
This sequence comes from Mycobacteriales bacterium, assembly GCA_035547515.1. Classification (GTDB taxonomy): domain Bacteria; phylum Actinomycetota; class Actinomycetes; order JAFAQI01; family JAFAQI01; genus DASZTV01. The sequence continues at coordinate 6,209 of DASZUS010000083.1, read as the reverse complement.
GTCGAGGTCCAGATCCTCCCCGGCGAAGCGCCGCAGCAGGGTCGTGTCCCACAGCACGTGGTCGTCGTACCAGGGACGCAGGTTCGCCGTGCACCAGTCGTCGAAGGCCGCGCCGAGGTCATCTGCGCCGAGGCCGGAGTCGAGCAGCCGCACCAGCTCGCGGGCGCCTTGCAGGCCGAGCGGGAAGCCGCGGCCGGCGGCGGGGTTGGTGGTGAGGACCGCGTCGCCGAGGAAGACCACCCCGGGCGTCGTCGTGTCCTCGACCGATCGCTGGCCGCGGTAGGCGTTGAGCAGGTTGCTGCCGGACCGTACATCGGTGATCGGCTCGAACCGGTCCGGGTCGGTCCACTCCGCGAGATGCGGGATCGCGACCGCTGCCGCGTCGAACACGTGGTTGTGCCGGAGGTCGAGCAGCCGCGGGTCGTCGGTCGGTCGCACGATCAGCGCGGAGATGGTCTCCGCGTCCTGCGGGAACACGATCGCCAGGTAGCCGTCGTAGAGCGCCGGCCGCGGCATGCCCCAGTCCGGTGTGGCGACGCCTGGCCGGGCGCGGTACTGGCGGGAGGCATAGGAGAAGCCGCAGTCGTGCATCTCGCCCGGTGCTCGCAGCTCGTCGCCGATCTTCGAGGACCGGCCGCCGGCCACCAGCACCAGATCCGACCTGATCGCCGCGCCGTCGACGACCACTCCGGTCACGGTGCCGGCGTCGACGATTAGGCGGTCGGCGTGCCCGGTCACCCGTCGTACGCCGGGCTCGGCACTGGTGAAGTTCCAGATCGCCTGCTCGGCGACGGCGCGGCGGCACTGCAGGCCGGTCATCATCTCCGGGAAGCCGGGCGGCGTGGCCGGCAGCCCGCCGGCCAGCAGGAGCGCCGACCACAGCTCCGGCACCTCCTCGCAGATGGCGTGGCGGACCTGGGGTCGGAAGTAATGGGGCAGGGCGAACTGCATGACGCCCTTGCGCTGCCACTGCCCGTCCGGCGTCGGTCCGGGGTCGCGGTCGACGAGGGTGATCTGGTGCCCTCGCCGCGCCAGCAACAGGGCGGTGTAGGAGCCGACCGGGCCGGCTCCGACGATGGTGACGCGCATGACTGCCTCCGCTGCTCCGCGGGGCTCATCCGGCCCCGGCGCGGGTCAACGTAGGTCTGCGGTCAGCGCGCCGGCATCCCGAGAATTGTGTATCTCCGGCCCGCGCGATGTGTAGATCGGGGCTCAGACGAGGTGGTGCTCGTAGGCGTACGCCGTGGCCGCCGCGCGTGAGCTGACGTCGAGCTTCAGGAAGATGTTCGCGACGTGGCGCGCCACGGTCTGCTCGGACAGGTAGAGCTCTTTTGCGATGGCGCGGTTCGTGGCGCCGGTCGCCACCATCCGCAGCACCTGCGCCTCCCGCGGCGTCAGCCCGCCGGGTGCCGGCCGGCGCTTCGCGGTGGTGGTGAGCTTGTCCGTCCGGGCGACGTCCGGCGCGGCACCGAGCTGGTCGAACGCCCACCGCGCCGCGTCGAGCTCGAGGTCCGCGGTGTCGGCGTCGCCGAGGGCGCGGCAGGCGAGCGCGATCTCGACGCGGGCATTCGCGGCCTCGTATGGCGCGGCCATCCGCTGCCAGATCGACAGCGCTTCCCGCAGCCCGCGCAGCGCCTCGGCGGGCTGGCCGTCGGCCAGCGCGAGCCGCCCCTCGTCGTACGCCGCAGCTGCCGTGACCATCGGGATGCCGCGCTCGTCGGACTGGCTGCGCAACGCTGCCGCCGCGGTGCGCGCGCCGTCGAGGTCGCCGCAGGCGATGGCGATGTCGACGTAGGCGGGAAGCATGCGCAGCCGCTCGTGGGCCGCCCAGGTCTCGTCGACCGCGCGACGGATCGCCGCGTGCGCATCGGCGTTGCGGCCTTGCGCGAGACGCAGCAGCGCGAGTCCCGGCTGCGGGTCGAGACCGCAACGCGACGCCTCGCGGTATGACGCCTCGGCCTTGTCGACCTCGCCGCGAAGCCGGTGCAGCTCGCCGCGCTGGTAGTGCGCCATCGCGGCCGCGAGGTTGGACCGGTCGGGGCGCAGCTGGCTGAACACCTGGTCGATCTCGGCGTGGGCGTCCGGCCATGACCCGTGCATCACCAGCACCTCGGCGCGATGGACCAGGCACTGGCCTCGGTAGGGCACGAGGCCTTGCTGTCGCGCGCACCAGCGATCGAGCGCCTCGGTCCACTCGCGGGCCCGGTCGACGTCCAGCGACCGGCGGCAGGCCTCGATGCCGGCGCAGTACATGAGGCCGGCGAACTGCGGCAGCACCCGGTCGTCGGTCGTCACGCGCACCATCACGTCGTCGAGGTAACGCATGCCCTCCTCGAGCCGCCCGCTGGCCACGAGTGCTTGGCCGAGCCCGTTGCGGACGAGGACGGCGAGGTTCTGGTCGTCGTAGCTTTCGGAGTCGGCGAGCAACTGCGTGAAGTGGTCCGCGGCGCCCTCGGGGTCGCCGCCGAACAGCCGCATCATCCCGGCGGAGACGCGCAGGAAGAGCTGCCAGATGGAGTCGTGCAGGCCGTGCTCGTCGAGCACCGTCTGCACGCGGGCGAACCAGCCTCCGCCGCGCGCCGGCTCGCCGCGGACGGCGAGCGCGATGCCGAGCCACTGGCCGACGCGCGCGGCGTCCTCGTACTGTCCGGCCGCGACGTAGGCGTGGTGGGCGCGTTCGCGCGCGGTGTCGGAGTCCTCGTCGCGACCGCTGAGGTACGCCGCCAGACCCCAGCGCTCGAGGTCCGCGGCGGACAGCGGATCGGCATCGCGCTCGGCGTCCGCGTCGCGGTAGTGCTGTGCGGCTTCGTCCCACGAGTGGGCGTCGTACGCCGCGTTGGCGAGCTCGAGCGCTGGGGAGGACACGGCGCCACTCAGAAGACGACGACCCGGCGGGCGCCGTCGCCGCCGGCCATCGCGGTGAGCGCGTCGTTGACGCCGTCGAGTGAGATCCGCTGGGTGACCAGCGCCTCGAGGTCGAGCTTGCCGTCGAGGGCGAGGGTGGCGAGTGCGGGGATGTCGCGCGGTGCGTCGGTCGAGCCGTAGACGCTGCCGCGGATCTGCTTCGCGTCGGCCATGAGCGACAGGGTCGGCAGGCTGACCTGCTCGTCGTACCTGCCCGCACCGACCAGGGTGACGATGCCGCCGCGGCGGGTGCTGGCGTAGGCCGCGAGGATGGTCTGCGGTGCGCCGACGGCCTCGAGTGCGTGGTCGGCGCCGAGACCACCGGTCAGCTCGCGGACCGCGGTGGGCAGGTCGGTCGCCGAGGTGTCGACGGTGTCGGTCGCGCCGCACTTCGTCGCGGCGGCGAGCTGGGCTGCGACCCGGTCGGCGGCGATGATCTGCGCGGCGCCTGCCAGCCGCGCGCCCTGGATCGCCGAGAGGCCGACCCCGCCGCAGCCGATCACGACCACGGTCTGCCCGGGTTGGATCTGGGCAGTCCGGATCGCGGCGCCGACGCCGGTCGTTACGCCGCAGCCGAGCAGCGCGGCAAGGTCGAGCGGCAGGCGTGGGTCGATGGGGATCGCGGCTGCGGCGGGGATGACGGTCTGCTCGGCGAGGGTGCCGGCGCCGAGGGACTGCCAGACCTCACCGTGGGGGCTCGCGGCGTACGGCTGGTCGTAGACGTAGCTCAGGCCGGATGGGCAGAGGTAGGGCTCACCGCGGGTGCAGTGGATGCAGGTGCCGCAGGCGACGTTCCAGGTGAGGACGACCGGCGTACCAGGGTCGAGGCCCCGGACATCGGGCCCGCACTCGAGGACGGTCCCGGCGCCTTCGTGGCCGAGGGTGCAGGGGAGTACGGCAGGCATGCCGCCGTCGCACACCGACAGGTCGGTGTGGCAGATGCCGCTGGCGGCGAGCTTCACCCGGATGTCGTGGGGGCCGAGCGCGCGGAGGGTGAGCTCCTCTATCGCAGGGGGCTGTCCCACCTCGCGCAGCACGGCGGCCCTCACGGCTCGAACCCTAGAGCGAATGGGCCATTGCTGTGGCTATGGCAACAGCAATGGGCCATCCGCTTTAAGGTGCGGCTCATGACGGGCGACGGCGCGGCCGGCTGGTACGACGTGTACAACCCGGCACGGCCGGCGGAGGTCGTCGGCCGGGCACCGGCCGCGGACAGCGCGGAGCTGGACGGCGCGGTAGCGGCGGCTCGACGCGCGGCGGCGCAGTGGTCTTTGCTGCCTGTCGCCGAACGGCTCGCTGCGGTGGTGGCCGCGACCGAGGCTGCCGCCGCACATGCCGCCGAGGCCGACCTCGCGACCACCTACACCCGCGAGCACGGCAAGGTCCGCAGCGAGGCGGAGTTCGAGTTCCTCACGGCGCCCGCCCTCGCCCAGGTGCTCGGGATGATGGCCGAGGACGCGCTGGCGGCGGAGCTGATCGAGCCGCCCGCGCCGTACCCGAGACTGCAGCGCGAGCCGTACGGCGTGGCTGCTCTGATCATCCCGTTCAACTGGCCGGTGTCGGTCACGATGATGAAGCTGACTTCTGCCCTAGTCGCCGGCAACACCGCAGTCGTCAAGGTCCCGCCGACCGTGCCGCTCGCGACGCTGGAGTTCGGCGCGGTGCTCGCCGCGAAGCTGCCGCCCGGCGTGGTCAACCTGCTCTCCGGCCCGGGCGCCGACATGAGCCGTGCGCTCGTCGCGCATCGCGGCATCGATGTCATCTCGCTCACTGGCGGGGTGGCGACGGGCCGCGCGGTAATGGCTGCCGCGGCCGAGCGCCTGACGCCGGTGCTGCTCGAGCTCGGCGGCAACGACGCCGCGATCATCGCGCCGGACCTTGCGCTGTCGGAGGCGCTCGCGGACCAGCTGTACGCCGCGACGTACACGACGGCGGGCCAGGTCTGCATGGCGGTCAAGCGGCTCTACTGTCCGCGCGAACGGGTCGGCGAGCTAGCCGACGCGTTGGTTGCGCGATGCGAGCGCGAGGTGGTCGGAGACGGGCTGGCGCCGGAGACGACGCTTGGCCCGATGCACACTGCCGCCGGGCGAGACCGGGTGGCGGCGATGATCGCCGAGGCGAAGGCGGCTGGCGCGACGGTGCGGACCGGTGGCCGGCTGCGCGACGAGGACGCCGAGTCGGGCGGCTACTTCGTGCTGCCGACGGTGGTCACCGGCGTACCTCCCGAGGCCTCGATCGTCGCCGACGAGCAGTTCGGCCCGGTGTTGCCGATCCTCGGGTACGACGACATCGGCGAAGCGGTCGCCGCGGCGAATGCGACCGAGTTCGGGCTCACCGCATCGGTGTGGAGCGGCGACGACGAGCTCGCCGACCGCATCGCCTCGCGGCTGGTCGCCGGGTCGGTCTCGATCAACGCCCACGGCATGGCGGCGCAGGACCCGCGGCTGCCGTTCGGCGGCGTCGGCATCAGCGGTATCGGGCGCGAGCTCGGAGCTGATGGCTTGCGGGCGTTCACGCGGCCGCGGTCGTTCATCCGCCGGCCGGCGCCGTCGTCGTAGCGCGTCAGACCGCCTGCGCGGCCTCGCGCTCGGCCAGAATCCGCGCGGCGGCGAGGAACGGGTTCGGCCCGATCGACGGGACCGACTCCATCTCGCGGCGCTGGGCCGGTACGTCGCCGCGGCCGGCAACCGGCTCGAGGTGGCGGGCCGGCTGTGCTGTACGGGTGAGGGCCGTGGTCGTCGGGTGGTCGGTCAGGTCGAGGGCACCGAGTGGCCAGCAGCCGAGCATCGTGGGGACGCGGTCCGGGTTCGGCCTGGCCCACTCGGGCGCGGCCGCTTCGAGCAGCGCGGCGACGCTGGCTGGCAGTTGCGCCGGCGCTGGCGCGGCGGTCTCGACGTACCTCGTCGGCGAGGGTTCGGCAACGCGCAGCTCTCCGAGGCTCGCCGCTGGAAGGGTCTCGACGCACCCCGGCTGCGAGCGGTCGGCGACGCCCAGGGCCTCCGTGCGCATGTCGCGCTCGAGGGCCAAGCCGCCGCAGCGGCGGCATGCGGCTGAGTTCGGCAGCATCATCGCGTCGCACTCGCTGCAGATCGTCGTGTACGGCCGGCTGTTCACGGTCAGCTGTCGTCTGGCCTTCCGCGTCCGCACCTGCATTCGCAACTGCATCGTGTACCTCGGCTCCTGGAGCACCGCTCCTGGTGGATCGCCCCGCGCGATCTCCTGTCACGAGCCTTGATGACCGAAGCGCCCGATTCCATGGCCTTTTGTGACCATTTCCCACGGCCCCTCTCCCCACTCGGCGTGGT
>DASZUS010000082.1:0-19312 GCA_035547515.1 Mycobacteriales bacterium | reverse complement strand
GCCCCGCCAGGTTGTGAGTCGCCACCCGCGCCCGGGCGCGGCGGGCGCCTCACAACCTGCCGTGGCGCCTCGGCGACGCTGCGCGGAAGGCTGAGCCGACGCCACACCGTCCCGGTCCGGGAGACCCATGCAGCGGTGCCTTCGGCACGGTTCAGCAGCAGGATCCCCCAGGGCATCCGCGACAGGTGCTCACCGTCGATGCTGCCCTGGGCCGGCACGAGCAAGACGGGATGGAGGCGGCCGTTCTCGCTGAGCCACACGACGGGGTTGCAGCCGTCGGCGCAGCGGGGACCGAGACTTCTCGCGGCACGCCCCCAGGCGCCCCCGGCAAGAAAGAGCCGGTGCCCGACCCGCAACGTGCTGCGAATGTCCACGCCATTGCTGCTCCGGGTCAACGCCGCCCTAGCGGTGCCGCTCGCGTTCGGCACCGGCGTCGTAGCCTGCGCCGCCCGACCGGGTGGCGCAGTGGAGCTGCAGGACGCCGCCAGGACAACGGCGGCGCCGCACACGAGCAGCGGCCGTCGCATACCGCTGAGACGCCAGTTACCGCCGCACGGTTGTGCGAGGTTGTGAGGCGTGCACCGCATCGGGGTGCGGTGGGCGCCTCACAACCCGGCAAGCAGCTGCTACTGGCCGTACATCGGGCCGGACAGGAAACCGACGACCGGTGCGGCCGGCTCGAACGAGCCGACGACGCCGGAGGCGAAATACCCCGAGTCGGTCACCATCGTGATGCCCGTGACGCCGGCGGCGGCGTCGCTGCACAGGAACACCAGCGGGTACGCCTGTTCGAGCGGCGTCGACGGGGCGATGCCGGTCTCGTCGCGGTAGTCCTGGCCGAAGCCGAGCCACATGTCCGCGTTGGCGCGCGCGAGCGGTGTGTCCGTCGGGCCGGGCATGATCGCGTTGATGCGGATGCCCTTCTTGAGCATCGGGTACGCCTGCTGCGCGACGTAGGTGTTGATCGCGAGCTTCGAGAACATGTAGTCGGCTTTGCCGTTGTCGTTCGCCCACTTCGTCGCCTCGTCGAAGTCGGTGATCGTGAGGAACTCCTTGGTCAGCTCCAGGTTGTTCTGCCAGCCGAAGCCCGCCGCGGAGGAGATGAAGCCGATCGCCGCGCCCTTGCCGACGTACCCCTTGTCGATCGCCCGCTCCACCAGGTGGCGGTGACCGATGAAGTTGATGCGCTCGATGCCCGGCGTGCCGTCGGCGACGCCCGCACACTCGAACAGGGCGTGCAGCGGACCGCCGCACTCGTCGATAGCCGACTCGATCGAGCCCTTGTCGGACAGGTCGAGCTTGATGAAGGTCACGCCCTCGGCGTCGACCTCGGCGCGGTCCATGACCACGACCTCGGCACCGGCGTCCTTCACTACCTGTACGACGGCGGCACCCATGCCGGTCGCACCGCCCACGACGAGCACCCGCTTGCCGTCGTACCGGAAGGCGTCGAACAGTCCCATCTCTTCCTGCTTCCTAAGTCGGTTGGGCCTTGAGGCTATGAGGTGATCACCGGCAGCGTCTCCCAGCCGCGCACCGTGGAGGTGCGCGCCTGGACCGCCCGGTCGTAGTCGACGTCCCAGGTCGGGAACCGCTTGAGGACCTCGTCGAGGGCGATCCGTCCTTCGAGTCGAGCAAGCGACGCGCCGAGGCAGAAGTGCACGCCGTACCCGAACGTCAGGTGCCGCTCGATCTTTCGGTGGATGTCGAAGGTGTCGCCGTTGGGGAACTTCCGCTCGTCTCGGTTTGCCGACGCGGTGAGCAGGAGCATGACGTTGCCCGCGGGCACCGTCTGGCCGTAGTGCTCGACGTCCTTGGTGATGTAGCGGCCCTGCACCGGGGACGGCGCCTCGTAGCGGAGCAGCTCCTCGATGGCGTTGGGAATCAGCTCCGGCTGGGCGACCAGCTCGGCGCGCTGGTCGGGGTGTTCGGCGAGCACCTTGCCGGTCCAGCCGATCAGCCGCGTCGTGGTCTCGTTGCCGGCGGCGGCGATCAGGTTGATGTAGCCGAGCAGCTCGTCGCGGTTCAGCTTGCGCATCGTGCCGTCGACGTCTTCGAACTCGGCATTGAGCATCTCGGTCATGAGGTCGTCAGAGGGGTTCTTGGCACGCCACTCGACGTAGTCCTCGAACATCTTGGCCATCGCCATCGGGTCGATGCCCTCGACCGACGGCTTGCCGTCCTCGCCGATCCGAAGGCTCGCGTCGATCGTGTCCCGGATCGCTTCCTGGTCCTCCTCGGGGATGCCGAGCAGGTAGCCGATCGTGCGCATCGGCATCTCAGCGCCGAGGTTGGCGATGAAGTCGAAGCCGCCGGCGCCGATCATCGGGTCCAGCGCACGGGCGCAGAACTCGCGGATCTTCGGTTCGAGCTCGGCGATCTTCTTCGGCCGGAAGACCCGCGACAACATCGCGCGGTGTACGTCGTGGTCCGGCGGGTCTTCGAAGATGATCGAGCCCGGCGGGATCGGGAAGTCCATCTTGATCAGCTCGAGCAGCGTGCCCTTGCTGGAGACATAGGTCTTCCAGTCCGACGAGCACGCCTCCACGTCGGCCCAGCGGCTCAGCGCGTAGAAGTCGTGCTTCTCGTTGTAGTAGAGCGGCTGCTCGTCACGCAGCCGCTTCCACACCGGATACGGATCGGTGTCGATCTCGAAGTCGTACGGGTCGTAGTAGACGTCGGAGTCGGCGACCGTCATCGGACCTCTTCACGCTCGGGATGGATGGCACTTGGTACGGCGTCGAAGCATTCTTGCCTGCAGCATTCTTACACTCCGCGAGAAGAACATTCTCATGGGCGGGAAGAGTGATCTCCACCGCTGATGCGTGACTCTTGGGTGAAACGGGAGAACATGACCATTCCGGGCGTCCTGGCTGCCACCGCCGATCGGCTCGGCGACGGCGTCGCGGTCGTCGATGGCGACCAGCGGCTGACCTACCGGCAGCTGCTCGAGGAGTCGAAGGGGTTCGCCGCCGCGCTGGTCGCCGGCGGCCTCGAGCCCGGAGAGCGGGTGTCGATCTGGATGCCCAACAGCGCTCGCTGGATCGTCGCGGTGCTCGGGATCTGGCAGGCCGGCGGCGTGCTCGTCCCGATCAACACCCGCTTCAAGGGCGGTGAGGCGGCGGACATCCTCTCGCGCAGCGGCGCCCGGGTGCTGGTGACGGTCACGGACTTTCTCGATGCGGACTACCTCGACATGCTCGGCCGGGCCGGCGTGGAGCTGCCGAGCCTGCGGCACCGGATCGTCGCGAGCGGCGACGCGTCGTACGGCGCCAGCACCTGGTCGGAGTTCACGGCCGCCGGTTCCGCCGACGCCGAAGCAGCGGGCGAAGCAGCGGCCCAGGCAGCGGCCGAGGTCGAGCGCAGGATCGCGGCGCTGGACGACGGCGACCCTTCGGACATCCTCTTCACGTCCGGGACGACCGGTCGCGCGAAGGGCGTCGTGCAGACCCACGGCCGCACCTTGCGGGTCGCGTCGGACTGGGTCGCGATGACCGGGCTGCGGGCCGGGGACCGCTACCTCATGGTCAACCCGTACTTCCACATGTTCGGCCTGAAGGCCGGGATCCTCGCGAGCATCACGGCGGGCGCGACCATGTATCCGGAGCGTGTGTTCGACGTGGCTCGCGTGCTGCAGCGAGTGTCGTCGGAGCAGATCACCGTCCTGCCGGGCGCACCGACGATCTACCAGGCGATCCTGGACCACCCGGACCGGTCGCAGTACGACCTGTCGTCGCTGCGCGTCGCGGTGACGGGCTCGGCCGACATCCCGGTGCGGCTGATCGAGCGGATCTACGACGAGCTGCCGTTCCGGATGGTGGTGTCCGGCTACGGCCTCACCGAGGCCGGTACGGCGAGCGGCACGGATCCCGACGACAGCCCCGAGGTCGTAGCCACAACCGTGGGCCGGGCGCGGCCGGGCTTCGAGATCAAGCTGGTCGACGGCACCGGCTCCCAGGTCCCGGTCGGCGATGCGGGGGAGATCCTGCTGCGCGGGCCGAGTGTCATGTCGCACTACCTCGACGACCCTGCGGCGACTGCAGCCGCGCTGTCCGAGGACGGCTGGCTGCGGACCGGCGACATTGGCGTGATGGACGAAGCCGGCCTGCTGCGGATCGTCGGGCGGGCGAAGGACATGTTCATCGTCGGCGGCTTCAACGCCTACCCGGCCGAGATCGAGAACCTGATGCTGGCGCACCCTGCCATTCACTCGGTCGCCGTGATCGGGGTCCCCGACGAGCGACTCGGCGAGGTCGGGATGGCCTTCGTCGTACTCCACGAGGGCGCCTCTGCCGCCCCGGACGAGCTGATCGCGTGGTGCCGCGATCACATGGCGAACTACAAGGCCCCGCGCCGGGTGGAGATCGTCGAGGCCCTGCCGCTCAACGCGACCGGCAAGGTGATGAAGGAGGAGCTTCGGGCCCGCGCCGCTAGGGGCTGACCGGCGGGTCGCAGCTGTCCGGCTGCCAGTGCCAGACGGCGAGGACATCCGCCGGGATGGTGACCGGGCACGCTGATCCGGTGCGCGGACCGGGACCGTCGAGGCCCGTGTCGTACACCTGCCACCTCCCGCCCGGCGGCTTCTCGAAGATGTCGTAGGCGCCCTCGTCCTGCGTCGAGACCTGCGCCCGGAGCGACCGCTTGCTCGGCAGGACGGTGGCCCCCGCCCAGAAGATGCCGGTGTGGTTGTCGACGGCGTAGTACGCCGTACCTTTCGCGAGTCCGGTGAAGGCCGTGTCGGCCACATGCACCTCTGCGGCCTTGGCATCCACCAGCTGCTGGCGAACGTCCTGGGTCAACGCGAGGTTCGTTGCCGCCGTTGCTGCCGCTGACGTGGCCGGTGACGGTGATGTGGCCGACGCCTTCATGTACGGGTTGCAGCTGCCCGCTGACCAGTGCCAGATGGCGAGCACGTCGGCAGGTGGGCTCACCGGGCATGGCTGCGATTCCGGGGTGCCCTCGAGACCGACCGCCCAGAGCTTCCACGTGCCGTCGGGGCGCTGCTCGAACAGGATGTAGCCGCCGTCGTCCTGGACGGACACTTGTGCGCGCAGCGAGTGATCGCTCGGGATCAGGCCGGCGCCGGCCCAGTGGATGCCGGTGGCGTCGTCGACCGCGTAGTACGCCGTGCCCTTGGCGAGGCCGGTGTACGCCGAGTCCGGCAGTCGCTCCTCCTGCGCATAAGCGTGGATGAGCTCAGCCCGGACGGCCGCGGTCAGCGTGAGATCGGTCGCCCCCGCCGTCGGCGAGCTCGACGGTGACGCAGCGGCGGGCTGGGTCGAGGGTGTCGTGCTCTGCGGCGCCGCCGAGCCGGGGGTGCTGCTGCTCGAGCAGGCAGTCGCCGCGAGGCCGACCAGCACCGCGCTGACGCCGACGATCTTGAGGTTCACCCGACGGTTATCTCACGATCCGTTTACAGCGGTAAATCGCGCTGACGGGTGGACGACACTGGCCGAGTTCGATCGACTGCGGAGGGTGTCATGCGTACCTACGACGAATCGTCCTTTCGAGCGTTCTAGCAAGCGGCGCAGGGGGTTCCCTCAGCGAAGCGCGAGTCAAGACCGGTACCCGCATCGTCAAGGGCAAGGAACTGTCCGAGAAGCTCGGCGGCAACGATCTGTGCCCGTGCGGCTCTGGGCGGCGGTTTCAAACGGTGCTGCCGACCCACGGGTCGGTTCGACGGCGTGCTGGGCGACCACTATTTCCGCGACCGGTAGCCGGAGGTTGTGAGGCGCGCGCCGCGCCCCGACGCGGGTGGCGCCTCACAACCCGGTTAGTCGCGGGCTTCGCCACGAGCCCGGGCGAGGATGCCGCGCGCGATCACGATGCGCTGGATCTCATTGGTGCCCTCGCCGATGATCATCAGCGGCGCATCACGGTAGTAGCGCTCGACCGGCAGCTCGGTGGTGTAGCCCACGCCACCGTGGATCCGCATCGCCTCGGTGGCCAGCTCGAACGCGGTCTCGCTCGCGAACAGCTTCGCCATGCCGGCCTCGACGTCGGTGCGCTGCCCGGCCATGCGCTTCTCCGCGGCGCTCTTGGTGAGCAGCCGAGCGGCCTCGAGCTTCGTGGCCATGTCCGCGATCTTCAGCTGGATCGCCTGGTGCTCACCGATCGGCTTGCCCATCGTCGTACGCAGCTGCGCGTAGGCCACCGCGGCGTCGAACGCGGCGCGAGCGACCCCGACCGCGCGCGCCGCGATGTTGATGCGCCCGACTTCGAGCACGCCGAGCATCTGCGGCAGGCCGCGCCCTGGCGTGCCCACCAGGTTCGACGCCGGGATGCGGTGATCGGCGTACGACATCTCGACCGTCTCGATGCCCTTGTAGCCGAGCTTGCCCACCCGCTTGCTCACCGAGATCCCCTGGTACGACGCGCCCGGTTCCTTCTCGACGATGAAGGAGCTGATCCCCTCCGCGCTGCGCGCCGCGAGGATCACCAGCGACGCCCGCTCGCCGTTGGTCACCCAGGCCTTGGTGCCGTTGATCACGTAGTGATCGCCGTCGAGCTCGGCCTTGCAGGTGATCGCGCGCGTGTCGGTGCCGGCGTCGGGCTCGGACAGCGAGAGCGCCCCGCGCTTCTCGCCGCTGGCCAGCGACGGCAGCCACTTCTGCTTCTGCTCCTCCGTGCCGTGGACCGCGAGCATCGTTGCGAGCATCGTGTGGGTGTTGATGACGCCCGACAGGCTCATCCATCCGTAGGAGAGCTCTTCGATCACGCCGATGTAGGTGAGCAGGTCGAGCCCGAGCCCGCCGTACGCCTCGGGGATCGTGATCCCGAACAGGCCCAGCTCCCGCATCTGCTCGACGATCGCGGTCGGGTAGGAATCCGCGTGCTCGAGCTCCGAGGCGTGCGGGATCACCTCGCGCGCCACGAACCGGCGCACGTTGTCGACGATCTCGCGGCGGACGTCTTCCGGGGTCTCGGACGCTGCGGTGGTCACGTCGCGGAACGATACCGACGGCTCGTGTTGACCACGATTCCGCTTTTGAGAACAATGTTTCCGTGACGTCGCCGTCGGTGCTCCACGACGGCCTCCGAGCCGCCGCGGCACGGCATGGCGACCGGGACGCGCTGCTCGCCGGCGAGCTCCGGCTCTCCTACCGGGACCTCGATGCGATGAGCGACCGGCTGGCCGCTGCGTTCGCGTCGCGGATCGCGCCGGGCGATCGCGTCGCGCTGATGATGACGAATCGCCCCGAGTTCGTCGTCGTGGTCAACGCGGTGAGCAAGCTCGGTGCGGCGAGCGTCCTGCTCAGCCCCGCGTGGAAGCAGCGCGAGGTCGACCATGCGCTCACCTTGACCGGCGCGCGGCTCGCCTTCGCCGACGGCGCGGCGCTGAGCCTGCTGCGCAACCAGCTTGCCGACGACGCCGTGGTCGACCTCGACGCCGACCGTTACGCGGCGGCGATGAGAGCGTCGGACCCGCCGCCGCCGATCACCGTCGAGCCGGCCGACGAGGCGGTCCTGGTGTTCAGCTCCGGTACGACGGGACTGCCGAAGGCGGTCCGCCACACGCACGCGTCCATGGCGCACGCGATCGACCACTGGATCGAGGCCCTGGGCCTGACCGACGCCGACCGGTTCCAGGTCGCGACGCCGCCGTCCCACATCCTCGGCCTGCTCAACCTGGTGACGGCGGCGGCAGCCGGTGCCACGGTCCGGCTCCATCCGCGGTTCGATCTCGACGAGATCCTCCGGCGGATTGAGGCCGAGCGGATGACCCTGGAGATGGCGGTCGCCCCGATCGCGCTCGCGATGGCGAACCACCCGTCGATCGAGGACTACGACCTCTCCTCGCTCCGCTACATCATGTGGGGCGCGACCCCGGTCACGCCGAGCGTGGCCGAGGAGGTCACTCGGCGTACCGGCGTGCGGTGGCTGCCCGCGTACGGCGCGAGCGAGCTGCCGGTCATCACGTGCAACCCGGTGAGCCGCCCGGGGCAGTGGCGGCTGGACTCGGCGGGCCTGCCGCCGACCGGCGTCGAGCTCCGGGTGGTGGACCTCGACTCGCGCGAGGTGCTGCCGCCGGGTGAGATCGGTGAGATCCAGGTCCGCAGCGCCTCGGTCATGGCGGGGTACCTGCCCGACGAGGACACCGCCGCTGCGTTCGACGGCGAGTGGTACCGGACCGGCGACGTGGGCTGGCTCGAGCCCGAGGGCTGGGTCCACCTCACCGACCGCTCCAAGGAGATGATCAAGGTCAACGGCTTCCAGGTGGCGCCGGCCGAGTTGGAAGCGGTGCTGCACGGCCACGCTGCGGTCCTCGACTGCGCGGTGTTCGGCGTACCTGATGCGTCGGCGGGGGAGCGACCGGTCGCCGCGGTGGTGGTGGACGCCGCGGTGCCCGCCACGACCGAGGAGCTGCGGCAGCTGATCGTCGACTCGCTCGCGACCTACAAGCACCCGCGCGCGGTGATACAGGTCGACGCGATCCCCCGGCTGCCTTCCGGGAAGGTGCTCCGCCGGACGCTCGCCGCCCAGTGGGACGACGTCACCGGCACGTTGCGCTCCGCCACGACCGTGAGCCAGTAGGGCGATGGACGTCCGGCTCTCCGAGGAGCAGCGTGCGCTGCGAGACGCGGCCGCGAGTGTCGTCAACCGGCTCGGTCCCGGTTCGGTCGCCGATCTCGACGATGCCGCTCGCGCGCAGCGACTCGACGCGGCGGTGGCTGCTGCCGGCTGGCGCGACCTCCGAGCCGCTGACGACGGCGGCGCACCGCTCGCTTCCGCCGTCGAGGTCGCGCTCGTCGCGGAGGAGCTCGCGCGCGGCCCCGCGGACGCGGCGTACGTCGGGCCGGTGCTTGCCGCGGAGCTCCGGCGCCTCGCGGGTGGACCTCCCACGACTGCTGCGGAGACGGTCGCGACCCGACCCGACCTCGCCGAGCTGGCCCACCGCGGCCGGCCGGCGCTCGCGATCGATGCAGCTCGGGCGCATCGCGTGTTGCTGCTCGACGCGGGGGTGCCGACGACAGCCGGGCAGGTGCGGGTGGTCGCGCTTCCACTCGTTGCCGCGGGTCCCGACGCGGTGGATCTCACCCGACGTACGGCGAACATCGACCCGGCAGCCGGCGAGGCCGAGCCGGTCGGGGAGGTAGCGGGCGAGGACCTCGTGCGCTTCATCGCGCTCGGCCTCGCCGTCTCCTGCGCCGACCTGGTCGGCGCGATGCGCGGTGCGATCGACCTGGCCTGCTCCTACGCCACGACCCGCCACCAGTACGGCGTGCCGGTCGGCTCGTTCCAGGCAGTTCAGCACCTGCTCGCCGACGCCTACGTCGCGATGGAAGGGTCGCGCAGCGCGGCACTTCACGCGGCGTGGGCGGTGGACGCGCTCGATCCGGACGAGGCACTCGCCGCGGCTTCGTCGGCGAAGGCCTACTGTGCCCGCGCCGCCCGATCGGTGTGCGAGACCGCGATCCAGGTCCACGGTGGCATCGGCAACACCTGGGAGTGCCGCGCGCACCTGTACCTGCGACGCAGCCTCGTCTCGCGCGAGCTGTTCGGCGGCCTCGGCACGAGCCTGCAGCGGGTCCTGGAGCACGAGCTGCACCACGAGCTGCACCACGAGCTTGGGAGCAGCGTTGGACTTCGGTGACTCCCCGGAGGAGGCGGCCTTCCGCGCCCGGCTCCGCGAGTGGCTCGTCGACCACACCCCGGACCTGCCGGCCTCGTCGACCTCCGACGAGTACTGGGCCGGCCAGGCCGACTGGCACCGCTCGCTCTACGACGCGGGCTTCTTCGGGCTGTCGTGGCCGAAGGAGATCGGCGGCCACGAGCTGCCGACGACGTACGACGTGATCGTCGACGACGAGCTCGCCGCCGCTGGGGCTCCACCGCGGCCGAGCCTCGGCTACCTCGTCCAGGGGATCTGGCACCACGGCAGCGACGACATCCGGCGCCGGCTGCTGCCCGGCATCGTCGACGGCACCGACCGGTGGTGCCAGGGGTTCAGCGAGCCCGACGCCGGGTCCGACCTGGCATCGCTGCGTACGACCGCGGTACGCGACGGCGACGAGTACGTGATCAACGGCCACAAGGTCTGGACCAGCTACTCCGACGCCGCGGACTGGTGCCTCGTGCTCGCGCGTACCGATCCGACCGTGCCGAAGCACAAGGGCATCTCCGCGTTCCGGGTGCCGATGCACCAGCCCGGCGTGCAGCAGCGGCCGCTCAAGATGATCAACGGCATCACCCGCGAGTTCGGTGAGGTGCACTTCGACAACGCGCGGGCGGCGGCGCAGGACATGATCGGCGCGCCGGGTGAAGGCTGGCGGCTCGCGATGACCGTGGTCAGCCACGAGCGCGAGCCGGGCGAGCTCGGGTACGTCGCCCGCTACCGCAAGTCGGTGAAGCAGCTCGCGAAGCTCGTCGCCGAGGCGCCCGACGAGGCACGGCCGGACCAGCGCGAGCAGCTCGCCTGGGCGATCGTGGAGTCGCAGATGCTGCGCTCCCACGTGTGCCGGCGGCTCTCCGACCGGCTCGACGGCATCACCCATGGTCCGGAAGGGTCGGTCGACAAGCTGCTGATGACTCAGGTCGAGCAGACTGTGGGTCACGCCGCGCTGTCCGTCGGCGGCGCCGGTCACGGGGGCGCCGACGACACCTGGCTCAAGCTCTACCTGTACAGCCGCGCTCAGAGCGTCATGGGCGGGACTGCGCAGATCCAGCGCAACCTTGTCGCGACACGAATCCTGGGGCTGCCGACCACATGAGCACCTACTCCCTGCCCGACGTGATCCAGGTCGAGGACGACGGCCCGATCCGGGTCGTGCGGCTCAACCGTCCCGACCAGCTCAACGCCACCAACCACGTCCTGCACGAAGGGCTCGCCCACCTGTGGCCGCAGATCGACGCGGACGCCGAGGCGCGGGCGGTGGTGCTGACCGGCAACGGCCGCGCGTTCTCCGCGGGTGGCGACTTCGACTACATCGACGAGCTGGTCCGCGACGAGGAGCTGCGCAAGCTCAGCCTCACCCACGGCCGGATGATCGTCACCGGGATGGCGGGCTGCCGGGTGCCGATCATCGCCGCGGTCAACGGCCCCGCCGTCGGCCTCGGCTGCAGCCTGGTGGCGCTCTCCGACGTCGCCTACATGGCGCAGAGCGCGCACCTCGCCGACCCGCACGTCCTGCTCGGCCTGGTGGCGGCCGACGGCGGGCCGATCACCTGGCCGCTGATGACCAGCCTGATGCTCGCCAAGGAGTACGCGCTGACTGGCGACCGGATCCCCGCCGAGCGCGCGGCCGCGATCGGCCTGGTCAACCACGTCGTCGCGGACGACCAGGTGATGGACGAGGCGATGGCCTGCGCCCGAAAGATCGCGAAGCTGCCCAAGCAGGCGGTCGAGGACACCCGCAAGGTCATCAACCTGCACCTGCAGCGCGCCGTACTCGCGACGATCGACTACGCCCTGACCGCCGAACACCGCTCGTTCGACAGCGCCGAGCTGCGTGCCAACCTTGACCGCATGCGAGCCAAGAACGGATGAGCCGCTGGAACCTTCGCGCCGTCCCCGACGAGCTGCGCGCGCGCTACCTCGCCGAGGGGCTGTGGACCGACCACAGCCTCGGCCAGATGGTCGAGCGCGGCCTGGCACAGTCCTCGACCGCGCACTTCAAGGTGCGCTCGCAGGTCAAGCCGTGGGACGGCACGTTCGCCGACGTCGATCGCGCAGCGCGTTCGCTGGCGACATCGTTGCAGCAGCGTGGGATCGGTGCCGGTGACGTC
Source organism: Mycobacteriales bacterium (assembly GCA_035547515.1). Lineage (GTDB taxonomy): Bacteria > Actinomycetota > Actinomycetes > JAFAQI01 > JAFAQI01 > DASZTV01. Next base: position 7,585 of record DASZUS010000082.1, on the reverse strand, counting down.
GTCGTCTTCCAGCTGCCCAACTGGGTCGAGGCCGGCATCGCCTACTGGGCGACCGCCTACCTCGGTGCCGCCGTCGTACCGATCGTCCACTTCTACGGCGCCAAGGAAGTCGGCTACATCCTGCGCGTGACGCAGCCCGACGCGGTCATCACCGCCGACCGCTTCGGTGCCGCGAACTTCCTCGAGACCTACGACGCGCTGCTGCCCGGACACGGCTCGCCGCCGTGGTTCGTCGTCGAGTCGGACCAGGGTGCGGCGCTGCCGGCTGGAGCCAGCAGGCTGGCGGACCTGCTCGACGCCGATCCCATCGCCGGGCCCGCGCCGGTCGATCCCGACTCGCCGGCGGTCATCGCGTTCACCTCGGGTACGACGAAGGACCCGAAGGGCGTGATTCACAGTCACCGCACGATAGGCAGCGAGACCCGGCACCTGGCGCACATGATCCCCGAGATCGGCCCGCCGCAGATCACGGCGGCGCCGGTCGGCCATTTCATCGGGATGGTCAATGCGTTCCTCACGCCGCTGCTGCGCACGTTGCCGGTCTGCCTCGTCGACGTGTTCGACCCTGCCCGGATCCTGCAGCTGATGCTCGACGAGCAGCTGATGATGGCGGGCGGCGCGACGTACTTCCTGATGAGCCTGATCGACCATCCGGACTTCACCGAGGAGCACCTCGCGCTGATGCCGTTCGCCGGCCTCGGCGGCTCGACCGTGCCGGCCGCGGTGACCGAGCGCGCGGAGAAGATGGGGATCAAGTGCTACCGGTCGTACGGCAGCACCGAGCACCCATCGATTACCGGCTCGCTGATCGACGAGCCGCAGGACAAGCGCAACCGGACCGACGGCCATGTCATGCCGGGCGTGGAGATCCGGCTTGCCGACGACGGCGAGATCTACAGCCGCGGCCCTGAGCTCTGCCTCGGGTACACCGACCCCGAGCTGACGGCAGCCGCGTTCGATGCGGACGGCTGGTACCGGACCGGTGACGTCGGCGTGCTCGATGACGACGGCTACCTGTCGATCACCGACCGGGTCGCCGACATCATCATCCGCGGCGGCGAGAACATCAGCGCCCAGGAGGTCGAGGACGTCCTGCTGCGCATGGACTCGATCGCCGAGATCGCAGTCGTGGGCGTGCCGGACGAGAAGTTCGGCGAGCGCGCGGCGGCCGTCGTACGCGTCCGCGACGGCGCCTCCGCACCGACCGTCGGCGACTTGCAGAAACACCTCAGCGCCGCCGGCCTGGCGAAGCAGAAGTGGCCGGAGTTCGTCTACCAGGTCGCCGACCTGCCGCGGACGCCGTCCGGCAAGGTACAAAAGTTCAAGGTCCGGCAGGACCTCCGAGAGATGGAGCAGCACCGTGCGTAACAACGTCATCGTCGCCGGCGCCCGTACGCCGATCGCCCGCGGGCGCAAGGGCGGCCTGGTCACCGTCGACGCCTTCGAGCTCGCACGGGTAGTGGTGCCCGAGGTGATCTCTCGCAGCGGCGTGGATGCCAAGGACATCGACGACATCGTCATCGCGGAGAACATGCAGGGCGGCGGCGTCATCGCCCGCCACACGGCGGTCAGCCTCGGCCTGACGAACGTGCCCGGTATGGCGGTCAACCGCCACTGCGCTGCCGGCCAGGTCGCGGTGCAGACCGCAGTCGGGCAGATCCGCTCCGGCGTCGCGGACGTCGTCGTCGCCGGCGGCACCGAGAGCATGAGCACGATGCCGTTCGGCGTGAAGATGAACCCGGATGGGACGACCAGCCAGTGGATGCCGCCGAGCCACCCGACCAGCGACGAGGCGCCCGCGTTCGACATGTCGATCACCGTTGGTGAGAACACCGCACGCCTTGCTGGGCTCACCCGTCGCGACGTCGACGAGTGGGCGGCCTACACCCACGGGCGCGCGGTCCTGAGCCAGGACAACGGCTGGTTCGACGAGGAGATCGTCCCGGTCACGGTCACCCACCCGGACGGCAGCACCACCGTCGTCTCGGTGGACGAGCACCCGCGCCGCGGCGTGACGGTGGAGTCGCTCGCCGAGCTCAAGCTGCTGCACCCGGAGATCGACAACGCGACGGTCACCGCGGGCAACGCGGCAGGCGTCAACGACGCGGCTGCTGCCGTGATGGTGACGAGCGAGGACTACGCGAAGGCGCACGGCCTGACCGCGCTCGGCACCGTCGTGAGCTGGGCCAACGTCGGTGTCGACCCGGTCGAGACCGGCCTCGCGCCGATCACCGCGATCGAGAACGCGCTCGCCCGCGCGGGCCTGTCGATCGGTGACGTCGATCTCTGGGAGATCAACGAGGCGTTCTGCGCGGTGCCGGTCGCGGTGACCCGCAAGCTCGGCATCGACCAGTCGATCACCAACGTCAACGGCAGTGGCGCAAGCCTCGGTCACCCGATCGCGGCGACCGGCGCCCGGATGATCGTGACGATGCTGAACGAGCTGCGCCGTCGCGACCGCTCGATCGGCGTCGTCTCGATGTGCGCCGGCGGTGGCATGGGCGCGGCGATGGTCCTGCAGCGCGCATAACTGGTCTTGCTTCCCCTCGAGGGCATCCTCGTCGTCGGCCTCGAGCAGGCCGTGTCGGCGCCGCACGCCACCCGGCAGCTGGTCGACCTCGGCGCGCGCGTCATCAAGGTCGAGTCGGCCGGCGGTGACACCGCGCGGTTCTACGACGATGCGGTGGGCGAGGTCTCGGCGTACTTCGCCTGGACCAGCCGCGGCAAGGAGTCGGTGGTCTTCGACCTGAAGTCCGACGAGGGTCGCGACCTGATGGAGCGGCTGCTCGTCAAAGCAGATGTCCTGGTGCAGAACCTCGCGCCAGGCTCGGCGAAGCGGCTCGGCCTCGATGCAGCATCGGCGCACGCCCGGCACCCGCAACTGGTCGCCGTGGACATCAGCGGCTACGGGTACGGCGGGCCGCGCGAGCGCTCCCGCGCCTACGACCTGCTGGTGCAGTCCGAAGGCGGCTCGTGCGCGGTCACCGGCACTGCGGGCCATCCCGCGAAGCCGGGCATCACCATCGCCGACGTCGGGACCGGCATGGTCGCCGCCAACGCGATCCTCGCGGCGCTGTTCGCTCGCGAGCGGACGGGCGAGGGCACGGCGATATCGGTCGCGATGTTCGACGTGGTCACCGACTGGCTGAGCTGGGCGTTGCACCAGGCGCGCGCGACGGGGGTGAACCCGCAGCCGATCGGGATGTCGAGTCCAGTGGTCTCGCCGTACGGCGCGTACCGGACCGCGGACGAGCAGACCATCGTCATCGGTACGACGAACGACGCCGAGTGGCAGCGCCTGGCGACCCAGGTGCTAGACCGGCCCGACCTGGCCGCGGACCCGCAGTACGCCACGAACCCGCAGCGGATCGAGCGCAGGGCGGAGCTCGACGCGGTGATCGCGGCGTGGGCAGCGGCGACGAGCTTCGAGGAAGCGAGCGAGTCCGCGGAAGCCGCCGGGATCGGCTGGGCCCGCTTCAACACGCCGCTGGAAGTGCTCGACCACCCGCAGCTGCGCGAGCGGGGTCGGTGGGTCGCGACCGAGGCGCCAGGCCGAAGCTTCGAGAGCCTGCGTCCGCCGGCCGACGCGAGCCGCTGGGACTGGCGCCCGGGCGCCGTACCGAGGCTCGGCGAACACACCGGGGCGGTCTGCGAAGAACTAGGTTCTCAGTTCTGAGAGTAATCTTCGCGTCGTGACCCCGCCGGCTTCCCGCAAGTCCGTCTCGCGGCGTGAGCTGGCCGTCGCGCGCGTCCTCGACCCGGCTCGTGAGCGGGCGGAGGGCAAGGTCAAGGCGTTCCTCGATGCAGCCCAGGAGCTCATCAATGGCGAGTCCGGCCAGGACTTCACGGTGCAAGAGGTCATCGAACGGTCCGGGCAGTCGCTGCGCAGCTTCTACCAGCACTTCGACGGCAAGTACGAGCTGCTGCTCGCGCTGTTCGAGGATGCGATCCACACCTCTGCCGAGCAGATGCGGACCGTCGTCGAGGCGGGCGCGTCGCCGCTCGACTCACTCCGCCGCTTCGCCGTGGAGTACTACCACCTGTGCCAGCCGCCCGCGAAGGGACGCACCGCCAAGAAGGGCTTCGCGCCGGCGTTCGCGACGTTTGCGCAGCAGCTCCTGACCGAGCACCCGGTCGAGGCCGCACATGCGTTCACGCCCCTAACCGAGATCGTGGTCGGCTTGCTCGACGACGCCGCGGCCGACGGGTCGATTCGCCCGGGACTGCCTCACGCCCGCATCGCCGGGGTGATCCTGCAAGCCACGATGTTCAACGCGTTCGCTGCCACCATCGGCGGCGTGCCGGTGCAGTCGGACCGCACGGATCCGGCTGAGGAGCTGTGGGACCTGCTGTTGCACGGAATCGAGAGATAAGAGGTACGCGATGCGCGACGCCGTGATCTGTTCCGCCGTACGGACCCCTGTCGGCAAGCGCAACGGCGGCCTCGCGGAGGTGCATCCGGTAGACCTCTCGGCGGACATCCTCAACGCGATCGTCGCGCGAACCGGCCTGGACCCCGAGGTTGTCGACGACGTCGTATGGGGTTGCGTGTCGCAGGTCGGTGACCAGTCGAGCAACATCGGCCGCTGGGCGGTGCTTGCGGCCGGCTGGCCGGACCACATCGCGGGCGTCACGATCAACCGGGCGTGCGGCTCGAGCCAGCAGGCGATCGAGTACGCCGCGCAGGCGGTGCTGTCGGGGCAGCGCGACCTCGTGATCGCCGGCGGAGTCGAGTCGATGAGCCGCGTCCCGCTCGGTGCGGCTCGCGCGACCGGCTTCCCGTACGGCCCGCGGGTGCTGGAGCGCTACGACAACTTCGAGTTCAACCAGGGCATCTCCGCCGAGCTGATCGCCGAGAAGTGGGGCTTCTCGCGCCAGCGCCTCGATGAGTTCGCCGCGCGGTCGCACGAGCTGGCGGCTGCGGCCATCGACGCCGGCGCGTTCCGCGAGCAGATCGTCCCCGTGCACACGCCGGGCGGTGTCGTCGACGCCGACGAAGGGGTACGTCGCGGCACGACCGTGGAGAGCCTGAGCGCACTCAAGCCGGCGTTCAAGGAAGACGGCGTGATCCATGCCGGCAACGCCTCCCAGATATCCGACGGCGCCGCGGCGACGGTCATCACGACCAGCGAGCGGGCTGCCGAGCTCGGGCTGACCCCGATGGCCCGCTTCCACACCGGCACGGTCAGCGGGGCCGACGCGAAGATGATGCTGACCGGCCCGATCCCCGCGACCGAGAAGCTCCTCAAGCGCACCGGACTGGCGATCGGCGAGATCGACGTGTTCGAGGTCAACGAGGCGTTCGCGCCGGTCCCGCTGGCGTGGCTGGCGGAGACCGGCGCCGACCTCGACCGGGTCAACCCGCTCGGCGGCGCGATCGCGCTCGGTCACCCGCTGGGTGCCTCCGGCGCCGTACTGATGACACGCATGATCCATCACATGCGCGACCACGGGCTGCGCTACGGCTTGCAGACGATGTGCGAGGGCGGCGGCACGGCCAACGCGACGCTCGTCGAGCTGATCTCGTAGATGAAGCGCGACCTCTACACCGAGGACCACGAGGCCTTTCGGTCGACGGTCCGCGAGTTCATCGCACGTCACGTCCAGCCGCACTACGACGAGTGGGAGAAGGCCGGCATCGCGCCGCGCGAGGCGTGGGTCGAAGCCGGCAAGCAGGGGTTGCTCGGCACCGACATCGATGAGGAGTACGGCGGCGGCGGGATCAAGGACTTCCGCTACAACGCGATCATTCGCACCGAGCTCACCAAGGCCGGTGCGCAGGGGCTTGCGATCGGTACGCACAACGACGTCGTCGCGCCGTACATCACGCGGCTCGCCACCGACGAGCAGAAGCAGCGTTGGCTTCCCGGCTTCTGCGACGGCTCGATCATCTCGGCGATCGGCATGTCGGAGCCGGCGGCGGGTTCGGACCTGCGCGGCATGCAGACCCGTGCCGTCAAGGACGGCAGCGACTGGGTGGTCAACGGTCGCAAGACCTTCATCACCAACGGGATCAACGCCGACCTCGTGGTCACTGCCGTCAAGACCGACGAGGTGAAGGGTGCGCACGGCCTGACGCTGTTCGGGATCGAGCGGGGCATGCCGGGGTTCGACCGCGGGCGCAACCTCGACAAGATCGGGTGGAAGGCGCAGGACACCGCGGAGCTGATCTTCGAAGACGTGCGGGTGCCAGAGGCCAACATCATCGGCAACCTGCACGGCGGCTTCATCCACCTGTCGGAGAACCTGCCGCAGGAGCGCATCGCGATCGCCATCGCCGGCCTGGCGGCCGCCGAGAAGGCGCTGGAGCTCACCATCGAGTACTGCAAGACGCGCACCGCGTTCGGCAAGCCGATCGGCTCGTTCCAGAACTCGCGGTTCCGGCTGGCGGAGATGGCAACCGAGGTGGAGATCGCCGGCCACTACATCGACAAGTGCATCGCGGAGCTCAACGAGGAACGGCTGTCCGCGGTCGACGCGGCGATGGCGAAGTGGTGGACCACGGAGCTGCAGAAGCGGGTGGTCGACACCTGCTTGCAGCTGCACGGCGGGTACGGCTACATGCTGGAGTACCCGATCGCGAAGTTCTACCTGGACGCTCGGGTGCAGACGATCTTCGGCGGGACGACGGAAATCATGAAGGAGATCGTCGGCCGCTCGCTGGGCGTCTAGCCGCCGAGGCCATCGAAGCTCGGCGCGCGCTTCTCGGTGAACGCAGCGACGGCCTCGCGGAACTCCGCTCCGCGCGATGCTTCCACGGTCCGTGCGTACGCGCGGTCGAGTGCGTCGGCGTACGTCGAGCTGAGGTCGTCGATCACCTGCCGCTTGATCGTCGCCATCGCGGCGGGCGCGCAGTTGTCGGCGATGTCGCGGGCGTAGGCGAGTGCTGCCGGCAGCAGCTCCTCGGGGGCGGTGATCCGGCTGACCAGCCCGATGCGCAGGGCTTCCTGCGCCGTGACCGTACGACCCGACAGCAGCAGGTCCATCGCGCGCTCAACGCCGACGATGCGGGGGAGCAGCCAGGAGATGGCGTGCTCGGCGGGCAGCCCGCGGCGTACGAACGCCGTGGTCAGTTTGGCAGTCGACGACATGAAGCGGATGTCGCAGAGCATCGCCTGGATGAAGCCGATGCCCGCGCAACCGCCGTTGATCGCGGCGATCAGCGGTTTGCGGAACTCCAGCGTCCTCGTAAACGGGATCCGGTCGCTGTAGTCGAGGCCGGTCTCGACGATGTGGTTGAGCCGGGCGGTGCTGGCCCCGGGGCAGAACATCCGGCCCCTGCCGGTCATGATCGCGACGCGCACGGCCGGATCGGCGTCGATCGTCGCGAGCCGCTCATAGAAGATCGCTTCGATCTCCGGCGTCCACGCGTTGTTGAGATCGGGATCGTCCAGCGTCAGCACCGCCACGCCGGCATCCACGTCGAGCAAGACCTCAGGCATGACCCCGAACGCTACCGACCGCCACTTTGCCCCGCCGCGGCTGAGGTTGTGAGGCGGCCACCGCGCCCGGGTGCGGGTGCCGGCTCACAACCTCCACGAACGGTGGTTCACACGACGTTGGGGACCAGGCGCATCGCGGTGTC
>DASZUS010000081.1:0-17397 GCA_035547515.1 Mycobacteriales bacterium | reverse complement strand
CGTCGGCCGGCGGCGGCATGTGCAGCAGTCCCCACACCTTCGCCGGCGGCGCGTCGACCTCGAAGACGGTCTCGAACCGCTGCATCAGGAAGTCGTCCCCCACTGGTTCCAGTACGTGATCTGCTCGACCGGCGGGCGCTTGGCGGGCTTGAAGTCGGTGCCGAGCGTGTACGCCACCGGCAGCAGGGCGATCTGCAGTACGTCGTCCGGGATGCCGAGCGCCTGGGCCACGACCTGCTCCTGGAACAGGTGCAGCGTGGTGAACACCGAACCGAGGCCGCGCGAGCGAAGCGCGAGCTGGAAGCTCCAGGTTGCCGGGATGATCGAGCCGTAGACGCTCGCGGCCACCGCGTTGCCGGACGCCGGGTCGTAGTCCTTCTTCACGCAGGGGATGACCATCGCGGGGACCTTCTCGAGCAGCCTCGCCAGCGCCACCGCGCTCTCGTAGACCCGCCGCGTCTGCGGATCGAGCTCGGAGCCGGCGGCCTGCTCGAGGTAGCCGAGGCCGACCTTGCGGTAGGCCTCCGCGACGATGTCCTTCTTGTCCTGGTCGGTGACGACCATCCATCGCCAGGTCTGCGAGTTGCTCTGGGTCGGCGCCTGTACGGCGAGCCGCAGGCACTCGAGGATCACGTCTCGCTCGACCGGCCTGTCCAGATCCAGCCGCTTGCGAACCGCCCTCGTCGTCGACAGCAGCCGGTCGGTCTCCGCGAGATCAAAAGGAGCCGTCAAAACCGGGCCGTCCTGTCTCGCGGAAGTCGGATTCTCGAAAAACGTACAGGGGATTCCGCTACCGGCCAAGAGGCTCTAAGGTGAGGGGGCAAGGGGCCCAGTCGAGGATGAGCGAGGCACGGCATGCGCGTTGAAGACATGATCCTGGTGAGCGTCGACGACCACGTTGTCGAGCCGCCGAACATGTTCGACAACCACGTTCCTGCGAAGTGGCGGGACCAGGCGCCCAAGAGCGTCAAGAAGCCCGAAGGCCACGAGGTCTGGATGTTCGAGGGCAACGAGATCCCCAACATCGGGCTCAACGCGGTCGCCGGCCGTCCGCCCGAGGACTACGACATGGACGTCACGTCGTACAGCCAGGTACGCCGCGGCACCTACGACATCCACGAGCGGGTCCGCGACATGAACGTCAACGGCGTGCTCGGCTCGATGTGCTTCCCGTCGTTCCCGCAGTTCTGCGGCCAGCTGTTCAGCCGCGCCCAGGACAAGGAGCTCGGCCTGGTCATGCTGCAGGCCTACAACGACTGGCACATCGACGAGTGGTGCGGGTCCTACCCGGGCCGGTTCATCCCGCTCTCGCTGCCGCCGATCTGGGACCCCGAGCTCATGGCGAAGGAGGTCGTGCGGGTCAAGGCCAAGGGCTGCAACGCGGTGACCTTCAGCGAGGACCCGGCGAAGCTCGGCTGGCCGTCGCTGCACGACGAGCACTGGGACCCGTTCTGGAAGGCCTGTGTCGACAACGACATGACGATCGCCCTGCACATCGGCTCGTCGTCACAGCTGCTGATGCTCGACGACGCCCCGATCGACGTGATGATCACCCTCACGCCGATGAACCTGTTCCAGACCGCGTCGAACCTGATCTGGTCGCCGGCGCTCAAGCGCTTCCCGCAGCTGCAGTTCGCGCTCTCCGAGGGCGGCATCGGCTGGCTGCCGTACTTCCTCGAGCGGATCGACTACGTCTACCAGCGCCACCACTACTGGACCGGCCAGGACTTCGGCGACCAGCTGCCGAGCCAGCGGGCGCGCCAGAACTTCACGTTCTGCTTCATTGACGACAAGGCAGGCGTCGAGAACCGGCACCTGATCGGCATCGACAACATCACCTGGGAGTGCGACTACCCGCACTCGGACTCGATGTGGCCGCAGGCGCCGGAGGCGCTCGCCAAGCACTTCGACGACACCGTCTCCGACGAGGACATCAACAAGATCTCGCACCTCAACGCGATGCGGGCGTTCAAGTACGACCCGTTCTCGGTGATCCCGAAGGAGCAGGCCACGGTGGGCGCGCTGCGGGCGCAGGCGACCGACGTGACCACCTCCGGCATCAACTGAGAGGCACGTGAGCCACGATCTCGGTCCGCTGGTCCCAGCGGACGAGTTCTTCACGCACCAGATCGTCGCGACGTTCGGGTCGGTAGCGACTTCTGACCCGGGCTGGACCGAGAAGGTCTGGATGACCGTCCATGCGCGCGACGGCTCGATCCAGGCTTGCTTCGGGCTCGGCAAGTACCCCAACCGGGGGGTCTACGACACCGCGGGCGGGGTCTCGCGGGGGACCGAGCAGTGGACCGTGCGGGCGAGCCGGACGCTGTCTGACGACCCGAACGGTACGGCGGCGGGCCCGCTGCGCTACGAGGTCGTCGAGCCGCTCAAAGCGGTGCGTGCCGTCCTCGAGCCGAACGAGCACGCGGCAGTCGCCTTCGACCTGACCTGGCGCGGGGAGGCGCCGCCGTCGCTCGAGGTGCCCTGGCCGGAGCGATCGCCGGACGGCTACCGGGTCACCCACGACGCGCTGCGCTACCACCAGACGGGCGTCGCGTCCGGCTGGATCGAGGTCGACGGCCGGCGTACCGAGATCACGCCGGAGACGTCGTTCTGCGTCCGTGACCACTCGTGGGGGATCCGGCCGGACGTGGGCCAGCCGATTCCCGGCCTGCCCCGCGGGCCTCGGGCTCACCGCGCTCTCGTGACCTGGGCGCCGATGCTGCTGCACCGCGCGGACGGGTCGGTGTACTCGCTGTTCGCCTTCCTGCAGCGCCGCGAGGGGCCCGGCCTGCTCGAGGTCCGCTCCCAGGCTGAGGAGATGCTCGCCGACGGCACTTCCACGAGGTACGCCGAGGTGCGCCAGCAGCTCGGCTTCCGCGACGACAACCGCCGGCTGACCGGCGGGGCGATCACGCTGGTCGACGACTCCGGTGGCGAGCGCCCGCTGACCGTCACGCCGGTCAGCGACACCGGTTTCGCGCTCGGCACCGCCGGCTACTTCGGCTGGAACGGCCGGATGCTCGGCCAGTGGGCCGGCCGGCTCGTGGTCGACGGCGAGCACCTGACTGGCCTCGACACCCCCGAGATGGCGCGCACGGTGCACCAGCTGCGCGACGTGTTGTGCCGGGTCGAGGACCCGGTGGGCGGTGGCAGCGGCTATGCCAACGTGGAGACCATGGCGGTAGGCGAGTGGCGCGAGCTAGGGCTGAGCGCCGAGAACGGGATGTGGGTGTAGCGGCCTAGTGCCTCAGGGATGCCACTGCTCGACCAGCTTGGTCGAGCCGCTCGCCGAGACCACCTTGTAGATCGGCTCGCTGCGGTTGCGCACCAGCCAGGTCGGCAGCGCGGTGGCGGGGACGGTACGCGTCCCCTTCGACGGGTCTGCGGGCTTGCGCCAGACGACGACGTCGGCGTCGCCCGCCATCGTCAGGGTGATCTTCTTGCCGATGAGGTACGACGAGTCGTCATCCCCGCCGCACTGCAGCGTTGCGCGCCGGCCGTGGACCACCACCACGGCGTCGCTTCGTACCGTCGCGATTTGCGCGTCGATGTAGGTGTGCGCGGGGCCGCACGACGCAGCGGGCGTAGCGGGCGCAGCGGGCTCGGCGCTGGCCACCGCGCAGAGCGAATGGCACATAGGTATCGCTAGAGCAACACCTATGTGCCATCCGCTCACACGCATCAGGCGACCTTGACGCGGAAGACCTGTCCTGTCAACTCGCCGACATAGACGTAGCCCTGGTGCACGCCGAGCCCGACGGTCGGGGCCACGAACCCGGTCATCAGCGGCTGCAGCTTGCCGCCGTGGGTCGACAGCGAGAAGACCTCACCGGCCTTGCCGTCCAGGCCCGTGAACGACGTCAGGTAGAGCTTGCCGCCGGCCAGGCCGATCCCCATCAGGTCGGTGTGCGGGTTGAAGGTGCGCCACGGCTTGGCGTAGCCGGTGCAGTTCTTCGCCACGGTCCAGTTGCACTTCGGGAAGCCGTAGTTGTCGCCCGCCTTGACCCGCAGGATGAAGTCCGGCGGGTTCTTCGCGCCCTTGTCCTGACCGAGGTCGGTGACGTACGGCGAGTTCGATCCGGCCGGGAACACCATCTGCCACGGCTGGCGAATGCCCCGGGCGAAGACCTTCAGGTTCTTGCCGTTGGCGTTGACCGAGAGGATGTCGTACACGAACTTCGAGGTCGTCGCAGGGCCGTGGTCGTTGCCGTCGGTCAGTCCGACATCAGCGCCGACGTACAGCCGGCCGTTCGCGCCGAACCCGATCCCGTTGAGCCCGTCGACCTTCGCCGGCGCGGTGTAGATGCGGGCGCGGTGGGCGAAGCTCGTGCCGTTCCAGCCGGTCCACTTGAACAGCCCCCACGTCGGCTTGCCGTTGCTCCCCAGTACGCCGCCGCTGCCGTACAGCGCGCCGTCGTGCCAGGCAAGGCCTGCGACGAACTTCAGCGGTGACGGCACCTTGACCGCTGTACCGCCGGTGAGCACGTACAGCCCGCCGTTCGGGGGCGCGGAGCCCTCGGAGTTGCCGCCATCGCCGACGAAGACGCTGCCCCCGCCGAAGGCGAAAGAGGTCGGGGTCATCAGGCCGGAGGCCACGAGCTCTACGGTGTTGCCGTTCGTGGCAGTCGGCGGCGGGGGCGCCGCGGGCGGTGTGGTGTCCGCGTGGGCCAGCGGCGCTACCCCCGCGCCCATGGCCAGTGCTGCTGCCGCGACAGAGACCGCGGCGTTCCGGATGCGCATAAAAGCGGCTCCTTCACTCGATCCAGGTCAGACCGGTCAATCCGGTCGATCCTTGCAGTGGCCGAATATTAGCGGCCCTTCCAGTTCGGCGGGCGCTTCTCGGCAAATGCCGTGGCGCCTTCCCGCGCGTCCTCGGAGGCGAATACCGCGGGCAGGATCTCGCCCTGCTTCTCCCAGGCCTCGGTCTCCGTCCAGTCCGCGGACGCCTTGCGCACGATCTCCTTCGTGGCCGCGACCGCCAGGGGGCCGTTCGCCGCCACGAGCGCGGCGAGCTCGAGCGCGCCGTCGAGGGCCTTGCCAGGCTCGGTCAGGCGGTTGACCAGCCCGTAGCTCTTGGCGGTCTCGGCGTCGACCGGCTCGCCGGTGATCGCGAACTCCATCGCCAGGTGGTAGGGGATCCGCTTCGGCAGGCGCAGCAGGCCGCCGGCGCCCGCGACCAGGCCGCGCTTGACCTCGGGGATGCCGAACTTCGCCTCGCGGCTGGCGACGATGAGGTCGCAGGCCAGCACGATCTCGCAGCCGCCGGCCAGCGCCCAGCCTTCGACGGCAGCGATCAGGGGGGTCTTCGGCGGAGCGCCGGTCAGGCCCGCGAAGCCGCGGCCGTCGACCGTCGGGTTCTCGCCTTTCAGGAAGCCCTTGAGGTCCATCCCGGAGCAGAACGTGCCGCCGGCGCCGGTGATGATCCCGACGAACAGGCTGTCGTCGCCGTCGAGCTCGTCGAGCGCCGCGGCGACTCCCTTGGCGAGCCCTTCGTTCACGGCGTTCTTCGCCTCGGGGCGGTTCAGCGTGATGATCAGCACGTTGTCGCGTCGCTCTGTCAGGACCTCGTCGCTCACGTCGGTTTTCCCCTCGTTCCGGATGATCGCTACACGGTAGCGACGGCTCCATCGGCCCGCCGACCCCAGTAGCCTCGACCCTGCACCTGACGTCGGTGTCAGGTAGGGGAGACGTCATGCCGATCGGGATCACCGAGGACCACGAGGCGCTGCGCGAGTCCGCCCGCGACGTCCTGGACCGCCACTGCCCTCCCGCCGCGGCGCGCGCGGCGCTCGAGGCCACCGCCGAGGACGACCTTCCGGCGTACTGGTCGCCGGCCGCCGAGCTCGGCTGGTTCGGTCTGCACCTGCCGGAGGAGTACGGCGGGGCCGGGTTCGGGCTGCTGGAGCAGGCGGTCGTCGCCGAGGAGCTCGGCCGGTCGGTCGCGCCCGGCGGATACCTGCCCACGGTGCACGCCGCCGCCGTGATCGCCCGCGAGGGCGGGGCGCTGGCCAAGGAGCTGCTGGCGGGCCTCGCAGACGGCACGACGCCGGCGACCGTCGCGCTCGGCGCGCCTGCGGTTGACGCCACCGAGGGCCCGGACGGGTTGACCCTAGCCGGGGTGAGCCGTCCGGTCATCGCCGGCGCTCTCGCCAAGGTCGCGATCCTGCGGGCGAAGGCCGGGGACCGGGTGATGTGGTGCGTCGTCGACACCGAAGGGCTGCCGGTGACGCCGATCGAGAGCTTGGACGCCACTCGCCGGCTCGCGGCGATCGACGTCACCGGGGTCGTCGTCCCGCCGGCGCGCCAGCTAGGGCTCGACAGCCACGACGTCTACGCGATCGGAGCCGTGCTCTACGCCGCGGAGGCGTGCGGCATCGCCGGGTGGTGTCTCGACACGGCCTCGTCGTACGCGAAGGAGCGGGTGCAGTTCGGGCGACCGATCGGGATGTTCCAGGCGATCAAGCACCGCGCTGCCGACCTGCTCGTGCTGGTCGAGCTGATCCGCGCAGCGGTGTGGGACGCGGCGCGCAGCGAGGCGCGGGACGCCGAGGGCCGGCTCGCCGTCTCGGCTGGGGCCTCGATCGCGTTCGACGGCGCGGTGACGGCCGCGGAAGCCTGCGTGCAGATGCTCGGGGGGATCGGCTTCACCTGGGAACACGACGCCCATCTGTATCTGAAGCGGGCCATCGGCGTCCGCCAGCTGATCGGCCCGACCACGGCCTGGCGTACCGCGACGGCGAAGCTCGGGCTGGACGGCGTACGGCGCAAGCTCGACGTCGAGCTGCCGCCCGAGGCGGAGAGCTACCGCGCCGAGGTGCGTGAGTTCCTGGCCGGCATGGAAGGGCTCGACGACGAGGCCCGCAAGGCCGCGATCGCTGACGCCGGCTACCTCGCGCCGCACTGGCCCGCGCCGTGGGGCAAGGACGCTTCCGCGGTGCAGCAGGTCGTGATCGACGAGGAGTTCAAGAAGGCCAAGGTCCGCCGGGCGCACCTGTCGATCGCTGCCTGGGCGCTGCCGACGATCATCGAGCACGGCAGCCCGGAGCAGATCGAAAAGTACGTGCCGGAGACGTTCCACGGGCGGATCAGCTGGTGCCAGCTCTTCAGCGAGCCCGGCGCCGGCTCCGACCTCGCCTCGCTGACCACGAAGGCCGAGCCGACCGAAGGCGGCTGGCTGGTCACCGGTCAGAAGGTCTGGACCTCGCTGGCCAAGCAGGCCACGCACGGCATCCTGCTGGCACGCACGTCACCGGGCAAGGACGGGGACCGTCATCACGGCATCTCCTACTTCCTGCTCGACATGTCCACGCCCGGCATCGACATCCGGCCGCTGCGCGAGCTGACCGGGCAGGCGATGTTCAACGAGGTGTTCCTCGACAAGGTGTTCGTCCCGAGCGACTGCCTGGTGGGCGAGGTCGACGGCGGCTGGCAGCTGGCGCGTACGACGCTGGCCAACGAGCGGGTGTCGATGGCGTCGGGCTCGGCGTTCGGCGTCGGAGTGGAAAGCGTCCTGCGGTTGCTCGAGAGCCGCGAGCCGGACCAGGTCACGCTCGACCGCACGGGTCAGCTGATCGCGGAAGCGCAGTCGCTAGCGCTGCTCGGAGTGCGCTCGACGATGCGGGTTCTCTCCGGTGGGGAGAAGGGCTCCGAGTCGAGCCTGCGCAAGCTGTTCGCGGCCGAGCACGAGCAGCGGGTGCAGGAGTTCGGCGTGGAGCTGCTCGGCGCGGAGGGCGCGACCCTCGCCGGGGACGCGTTCATGTGGGGCTCCGGGTTCCTGGCAACGCGCTGCCTCACCATCGCGGGCGGCACGAGTGAGGTCCAGCGCAACGTCATCGGCGAGCGGCTGCTCGGCCTACCCCGCGACGCTTGATCGGTCCCAGTCAGTTGAGGATCTCGCCACCTCCTCCCGAGAGCAGCACTGACAGCCGCTCCCGCCACATCTGGAGATCCTCGGGTGTGAGGCGAGTCCAGTCGGTGATCTCGCCGACGATGCGCAGGGGGGCGCTGCTTCGATACGACTGCGTGGGGTTGCCTGGGAACTTCTTGTCGGTCACGTTCGGGTCGTCCTCGAAGGGCCCCGTCGGTTCGACGAGGTAGACCCTCGGGCGCGCTGTACCACCTGCCAACTCCGCCGCGATCTCGGCAGCCAGACCTGCGCCGTCGATCAAAGCGGTGAAGTACACGTGGTTCATGACGATCTCCGGGCGGTAGTTCGACCGGTGGCCAGCCGTCAGGAACTCACCCTCGCCGAGATCCGCGATCGTGCCGTGGAAGAACGGGCCGGTGACGTGCTCGTAGCGGTCGTACGTCACCGGAATGTGGGCAGTCTCGTCCTGGGTCACCGCGAGATTGTGGGGTACGACCGTGGCCTTGCCGCAAGACCCGGGGTCGGCTATACCTTGAAGGTGGAGGCGAGTTCGAGCCAGCTGCGATAGCGCTCCTCGCACGGTCCGGCCCAGTCGACCTTCGGTTCGTAGTGCTCGCCCTGCTTCACCCAGCGCACGACGTCGTGCTTCGCATCGAGCCCGGCAACCACCCGCGCCTGCCACGCCGCGCCGAGCGCAGCGCCTTCCGGGACCGCGACCAGGTCGACCGGCAGCCCCGTGCAGTCGGCGAGCGCCTGCATCCACTGCGGGTCGTGGGTGCCGCCGCCGCTGGCGACGATCCGGGTGGCGCGCGCCCCGCTGAGCTCGATCATCCGCCGCGCCACGAACGCGGACGCCTCGTACGCCGCGCGCATGATCGAGGCGCCGTCGTGGCTGATGTCGAGGCCGTGGACCGAGGCCCGCAGCGAGATGTCGTGGACCGGCGTCCGCTCGCCCTTGAGATACGGGACGAAGATGGGTACGCCGGCTGGGCTCGCCGCGGCCGCCGGCGTGCCGCCGAGCGCCCGCCGAGCCCAGTTCACGAACATGCCCCCGGCGTTGCTCGCGCCGCCGAGGATGCTGAGCTCGCCGAGCGGGTGCGGGATCGACCACATCCCGGGGACCATCGCCGGCTCGGGCATGACGCACCAGACGATCAACGTCGTACCGCAGATCACCATGACGTCGCCGGGGGAGTTGATGCCGGCGACGGTCGCCTCCGCCCACGCGTCAGCCATCCCTGGCCCGTTCGCGGCGCCGCGAATCCGGCCGGTCACCTCGTCGTCACCGGCGACTCTCGGCAGCTGTTCGGGCGTGATGCCGATCTCGGCCAGAGCGTCGGCCTGCCAGACCCCATCCCACAGCGGCGCGAGGGCGAAGGCGGTGCCGTAGTCGATCGCTGGCGCCCCGCCGAGGGCCGCCGCGGCGACCGCGGGCGCGGTCCAGTAGCCGTGCGCTGCCGGCGCCTGCTTCGCGGTCCACTCGAGCATCGAGCGGTACTCCCGGGAGTTGAGCAGGTCGGCCTCGTTGCGACCGGCTCGGCCGCGGTGGTCGCCGTACAGCAGGCCGGGCGTGAACGGGATGCCGTCGGCGTCGACCGCGGCGAAGCTCGGCACCATCGTCGCGACGGTGAGCCCGTCGAACTCGGCGACGTCGAGCTCGTCGAGCGCCTTGCGAGGGCCGTCGACCCACGCCTGCTTGGCATCGTGCTCGAACACGTCGACGGACGGCGCGTGGATGTCGTGCGGGACGCGGGCGCGAGCGACGATCGTGCCGTCGCGGTCGACCGCGAGCGCCTTGACCGAGGTCGTCCCGATGTCGATGCCGACGGTGATCCCCGATGACAAGCGCCCGCGCCCTTCATTCCCGGACCTGACACGCGCGTCAGGGTTTCCCGATACTCTGAACGTAGCGCTCCGCGGGGCGTGATGGGGAGGCATGACGTTCAGCCTCACCCGCTATGCAGTCCGTCAGGAGGCCCGATGTCCGACCGTCCACGTGCCCTTGTCCTCGCGCCGCTGCGCGGGGAGGGCAAGGAGATCCTCACCTCGCTCTGCGACATCGTGTACGAGCCCTGGATCGAGCAGCATCCGGTCAAGCTCTACAAAGCCGAGGATCTTGCCGCGAAGATCGCGGAGGTCGGTGCGAGCGTGCTGGTCTGCGAGTCGGACAACGTCAACGGCCCGGTCATGGAGCAGCCGCTCAAGGTCATCGGGTGCACCCGTGGCGACCCGAACAACGTCGACGTGGCGGCTGCGACGAAGGCCGGCATCCCGGTGCTTCGCGCGCCGGGCCGCAACGCCGACGGGGTTGCCGAGATCTGCATCGCGTTGCTGTTCGCGGTCGCGCGCGGCGTCGTGGTCGCCGACCGGGAGTGCCGCCAGGGCGACATCTACCGCGACGGCACGATCCCCTACCAGCGCTTCCGTTCATGGGAGCTCGCCGGCAAGACCGTGG
This sequence comes from Mycobacteriales bacterium, assembly GCA_035547515.1. GTDB lineage: Bacteria > Actinomycetota > Actinomycetes > JAFAQI01 > JAFAQI01 > DASZTV01. The sequence continues at coordinate 7,075 of DASZUS010000081.1, read as the reverse complement.
GCCTGGTCGGGTACGGCGCGGTGGCGAGGGCGCTCGAGTGGCGCCTCGAGGGCCTGGGCATGAAGGTCATCGCCTACGACCCGTACGTCGCCGAGGCGACGTACTCACTCGACGATCTCCTGGCCGAGGCCGACATCGTGTCGATGCACGCCCCGGTGCTGGACTCGACCCGCGGGATGATCGGCGCCGCCCAGTTCGCCGCGATGAAGCCCGGCGCGCTCTACATCAACGCAGCCCGCGCCGCGCTGCACGACACCGATGCGATGGTCGCCTCGCTGCAGTCAGGACATCTCGGCGGCGCCGGCTTGGATCACTTCGACCACGAGTGGCTCGACCCCAAGAGCGATCTCGCCGCGCTGCAGAACGTCGTGCTCACGCCGCACATCGGCGGCGCGACGTACGACACCGAGGCTAACCACTCGCTGATGATCGCCAAGGGAATCCAGGCGATCCTCGCTGGCGAGAAGCCCACCAACTGCGTCAACCCGGAGGTGCTGTGATGGCAGAGGCGGTCATCCTCGACGCGATCCGTACGCCGATCGGCAAGCGCAAGGGAGCGCTGTCCGGGTGGCACCCCACTGACCTGCTCGGCCACGTGCTGTCCGCGATCGTCGAGCGCAACGGCATCGACCCGGCGATCGTCGACGACGTGATCGGCGGATGCGTCACGCAGAGCGGTGAGCAGGGGACCAACGTCACCCGCAACGCGTGGGTTGCCGCTGGGCTGCCGCAGACCGTGGCGGCCACCACTGTCGACCGGCAGTGCGGCTCGTCGCAGCAGGCGGTGCACTTCGCGGCACAGGGCGTGATGGCAGGCGCCTACGACCTCGTCATCGCGTGCGGTGTGGAGTCGATGACCCGCGCGCCGATGGCGTCGAACGCGCGCGGCGGCACCGGGCCGTTCTCGCCGGCGTTCCTCGCGGCCTGCGACAACCAGCTGAAGATGCAGTTCGAGGTTGCCCAGAAGATCGCCAACGACTGGGGCATCACACGCGCCGAGATGGACGCCTTCGCGATCGAGTCGCACCGGCGCGCATCCGAGGCGCAGAAGGCTGGCGCGTTCGCTCGCGAGATCGTCCCGATCAACCTGCGTGACGAGGAGGGCAACGACACCGGCGTCGTCATGACCGATGACGAGGGCATCCGCCACGAGACGTCAGCGGAGAAGATGGCGGCGCTGCCGAGCGCGCACTTCAAGCCGGAGGATGCGCCGGACATCACCGCCGGCAACTCGTCGCAGATGAACGACGGCGCCGCGGCGATGCTCATTGCCTCGCCGGAGATGGCAGAGAAGCTCGGCTTGCGCCCGCGGGCCGCCTTCCGGCACTTCGCCGTCGGAGCCGACTCCGCGGTGTGGGTGCTGACTGCTCCGAACCCGGTGACACGCAAGCTCTACGAGAAGACCGGCCTGACGACGGGCGACTTCGACGCGATCGAGGTCAACGAGGCGTTCGCATCGATCACGATGGCGTGGGAACGAGAGTTCAAGCCCGAGCCGGAGAAGCTCAACCCGCGGGGCGGCGCCATCGCGATCGGGCATCCGCTGGGCGCCTCGGGGATCCGGCTGATGACGACGATGCTGCACTACCTCGAGGACACCGGCGGCAGGCTCGGCCTGCAGACGATGTGCGAGGGTGGCGGCCAAGCCAACGTGACGGTCATCGAGCGCCTGCTGCCCTAGCTGGGGTGGTACTCGACAGGGGCGATGAGCTCGTCGAGGCGGCAGGTCGGTACGTGGATCCATCCCTCGCGCCTCGCGCGCTGGATGAGACCGCGCGGGATCTGCGCCGTACCGCGGTAGACCATCGTCGCCTTGGCGACCAGCGCACACATGACCGCGTCGAAGGCGTCGTCGGAGCGGCGGATGACCGCCCGGTGCTCGCCGAAGTCGAGCCGGCCGCGGAAGCCTCTGCGCAGCCTGTCCGCCATCGCTGAGAGCGTCTCGGCGTGCTCGGCGCCCTTGTACCGGCCCGTGCCGAGCTTCCAGTGGCGGATCGCGGCGGCGGGGTAGGTCTCTGCGACGCCACCCGTGACGCCGGCGCGGTCCACCTCGATCCCGGCGCGCGCCATTGCCGCGAGCAGCCCGGCCGCCCGCATGGCCGGCACCGCGATCAGGTCCGAGGACACGCTCAGCGGCCGGCCCAGCTTCTCCTCGATGAGAAAGAGGTCGGTGGCCCGGTAGCGCAACGGCACCCGCGCGGCCGCGTCGACCGGTGTGGCCAGCACGTTGCCCGCGTGGTGCTCGTTGACGAACGCCACGAACTCGTCCGACCAGCCGAGCGGGCAGTCGATCCCGGTCTTGTCGGCTTGCAGCGCCAGGTCGAGGATGGCTTCGTCTTCCGCGGTTGTCAGGACCTCGATGACCCGTACGCCGTCGGGCTCCCACTCGAGCATCGCGGCGGCCGTGCGCTTGGGCTCCGCGCCCAGGTCGACACCGACGGTGATCACGGAGGGCACCGTAGCGGTGTCGCCGCGGTTGGGCATGATGCGGACATGACGCTGATCGCGCGCTTTGCGGTAACCGGGGCCGAGCCGACCCGGCCCGACGGGGTCGATGCCGACTGGGTCGGCATGCTGGTGTTCTCCAAGACGTTCAACTCCGGGATCGTCGGATCCGCGACGACGCTGTTCATGTCAGCCGGCACCGAGGAGGGATCACGGTCCTACGTCGCGACCGAGCAGATCCGGGGGCGTACTGACGACGGCAAGGAGGGCACCTTCGTCGTACAGCACGGTGGCCTCGAGTCCGACCCGGCCACCTGGTTCGGCCACATCGTGCCCAACGCGGGGACGGGTGACTTCGCCGCCTGGACGGGTTCAGCGAGGATTCAGCACGACGACGAGGGTGCCTACTTCCAGATCGATCTGACCTAGCCGGACGCGATCGCCTGCCGGATCGAGGCTGCGAGCGCCTCGCCGCGCAGTGGGTCGCGACGCAGGCCGGTCGCGCGATGGCAGCTCCCGTCCTCGGTGATCAGGCAGACGTAGCCGGCCCCGCTCGTGTCGTGGGCGCCGGCCATCACGGTCACGTCCGCGACCTCGTGACGCGGCAGCCGGATCGTGTGAGAGAGGTTGCGCACCACCACGTGCTCGTCGGTGACGAAGACGCCGCCGACCAGGTTGCGCCACACCGCCCACGCGGTCACCGCGAGGATCGGTACGACGGAGAGCGGTGCCAGCAGCACTCCTGCGATCACGGCGAGCACGACGCCGTACGCCGCGACCGCCCCCGCGGCGCGCTTGCGCGAGGCGTTCTGGAAAGCCGTCGGCACCGGCCCACCGTAGAGGACCGCTGCCTGGCCTCCCGCGTGTCAGGATTCCGGCATGATTCGCGGCGAGGGCTCGGCGTTCATCGCCGGGGTGACGGCACAGGACGTCTTCGACTTCGTGTTGGACCCGGCGCAGTACCGCAAGGCGGACCTGAAGGTGGTCGGTGTCACCAAGCTGGCTGACACCGAGGACGGCATGATCGCCCGCGAGGACGGCAAGTTCCTCGGCAGGTTTCCCGGCTCGGTCATCACCCGCTACCGGTGGATGCCGCCGCACTCGATCGATGTCGTGCTCGAGCACGGCGTCCCGGCGTACATGCATGCATGGTTCGAGATCGAGGACCGCGACGGTGGGGCGTTCGTACGCCATGTCGAGGAGATCGCGATGCCCCGACCGTTCAGCAAGCTGTGGGATCTCACCACGAAGAGCTGGTTCGCGCAGTCGGTGGCGACGGAGGTTGCCGAGATCGCGCGGCTGATGGAGGCCGGTGAGCGCGGTCGCGGCGTCGCCGCGCACTAGCTCCAGGTGATCACGGGGTAGGCAGCAGACACGCCGGAGTGTCGTGACGCTTTTCCCATGATCAGCGGGACTAGACGCCTTCGACCGACTCCGGGTGTGCCGCGAACGCGGCGCTGCCGGCGATGAAGCCGTCGACGTCCTGCGCCTTCAGCTTCACGACGTCGCCGAGCGACTCGGGGATGTAGCGCTCGAAGCCCTCACCGGTCAGCGCGTCGAGGATGGCCGCCGCGCAGTCCTCCGGCGGGAAGAACTCCCCGTCGTACGCCGCCTTCTCGTTGCCCGGGATGTCGCCCCAGATCGGCGTCTCGATGGGGCCCGGCTGGATCGCCCGAACGTGGATGTTCTCCTCGTACAGGTCCACCGCCATGACCTCGCTGAACCCGTTGAGGGCGAACTTGCTGCCGGCGTACGCCGACTCACGCGGCGGCGCCACCCGGCCCGCGAGGCTCGACACGTTGACCACGACGCCGCTGCCGCGCTCGCGCATCCGCGGCAGCAGCGCGAGCGTCATGCGTACCGGTGAGAAGTAGTTGAGGGCCATGATCGACTCGACCTCTTCCGCGGTGAGCCGCGTGACGTGCTTGCGCTTCGGGGCGCCGGCGTTGTTGACCAGTCCGTCGATGCCGCCGAACCTGTCCCACGCCTCGACCGCCACCGCCTCGGCGCGGGGCAGGTCGGAGAGGTCGGCTGCCCAGACCTCGACGTCAGGGGCACCGGCGTCACGGGTCTCCTGCGCGACCTGGTCGAGCAGCTCCTTGCGCCGTGCGACCAGCCCGACACGAGCGCCGGCCGCGCCGAGCGCGCGGGCGGTGGCGGCACCGATGCCGGTGGAGGCGCCAGTCACGAGGATCGCCGAGCCGGCGAGCTGAAGGGTGTTCGGTGCCTTCGGCATGGCGCTCTACTTCCTCGGCAGCTTGATCGCGCGGTCGGCGATGATGTTCTTCTGGACCTGCGTCGTACCGGCGCCGATCGAGGTGTAGCGCTGGTAGCTGTACAGCCGCGACCAGCTGCCCTTGTCCACCGCGTCGGGACCGCCGCGGGCGAGCAGCGCCGCCGGGCCGAGCAGGTCGACCTGCAGCTCGGCGAGGGTCTGCGCGAGGTGGCTCCACTGCAGCTTCGCGATCTGGACCTCAGGCCAGCCCTTCTCGCCCTTGAGGACCTTGGACAGCGCCCGCATGTTCAACAGGCGGGTCATCTCGATCTGCGTGTACGCCCGTGCAAGCCGGTCGCGGAGGTCGGGGTCGGAGATCGCCTGCGGGTTGTGCTCGCGCGCGTAGTCGACGGCCCGGTCCAGCTCGGCCTTCATCGTGATCGACAGGCCCGCCGTACCGACTCTTTCGTTGGTCAGCGTTCCCATCGCGACCATCCACCCCTCGCCCTCGTTGCCGAGGCGGGAGAAGTCAGCCGGCACGCGGGCCTGGTCGAAGGTGACGAGGCAGAACGAGTCCTCACCGACGATGTCGGTGATCGGCGTCGCGGTGATGCCCGGCGTCTCCATGTCGACGATCAACGCGGTGATGCCGTCGTGCTTGGCGCCGCGCTCCATCGCCGTCGGATCGGTGCGCACCAGGAACAGGCCCCACTTCGCGATGTGCGCCGTGGTGATCCAGATCTTCTGGCCGTCGAGGACGTAGTCGTCGCCATCGCGGATGGCGAGCAGCCGCAGGTTCGCGAGGTCGGAACCCGCTTCGGGCTCGGAGAAGCCCTGGCACCAGTGCTCCTCGGCGTAGAGGATGCCGTGCAGCCAGCGGTCCTTCTGCTCCTGGGTGCCCCAGCGGATGATCATCGGGCCGATCTGCCAGACGCCGTTCGCGTTGTAGATGCCCGGCGCCTTGGACTTCGCCATCTCCTGGGAGTAGATGACGTTCTGCATGAGGGTGGCTTCCCGGCCGCCGAGCTCCTTCGGCCAGTTGATCGCGGCCCAGCCACCCTCGGCCATCACCTTCTGCCAGGCCTTGCGCTTCTCGTACAGCTTGTTCTGCCCGACCACGTCGGGGATCTCCCGCTCTTCGAAGGCGGCGAGGGCCTTGTCGAGCCACTCCCGAAGCTCCGAGCGGAACGCCTCGTCCTCGGGCGTGTAGGCGAAATCCATGGCGCTGAACCTATCGCGCCGTGTCTGTCCGCCGCGCCGTTCCCTGACATTTGCGTCAGGGAACTCGACCCGTGAGGATGTCGGCGTGGACTTCGACTTCAACGACGACCAGAAGGCTCTCCGCGACTCGGTTCGTGACGCGCTCGCGGGCATGGTCGACCCGGCGACGCTGCTCGCCATGGCGGGCGAGGGCGGTCGGATGCCCGACGAGCTCTGGCGCCGGATCGCCGACCTCGGCTGGCCGGGCCTGCTGGTCCCGGAGGCGCACGGAGGGCTCGGGCTCGGCCTGGTCGACATGACCGTGGTGTGTGAGGAGATGGGCCGGGTGCCGCTGCCCGGTCCGTACTTCTCCTCGGCGGTCTTCGCCACGCTCGCCGCGGTGCGACTCGGCGCCGACGAGCTGCTCGCTGACCTGGCGAGCGGCGCGAAGCGCGGCACGGTGGCCGTCGACGAGCTCGGTACGTCGGGTGACCCGCTCGCGGCGATCAGGACGCGCGCGTCCGCTATTGGCGGCGGCTCGGCACTGACCGGGCTGAAACCCATCGTGCCCGACGCGGCCAGCGCCGACTGGGTGATCGTGGTCGCCGCTGACGACGACGGCCTCGCGGCGTACCTCGTGGAGCAGCCCTCCGCGCAGGCCGTCCCAGGCATGGACCCGACGCGCGAGCTGGGTCGCCTCGAGCTGTCGGCGACGCCGGCCCGTCGGCTGGGGCCTGCGGGCGACCAGACCGGCCTGCTGCGCCGGATCCTGGAGGACGCGTCGGTGATGCTGTGCGCGGAGCTGGTCGGCGCGGCTGAGGCGTCGTTCGAGCTGGCGGCAGAGTACTCCAAGCAGCGAGTGCAGTTCGGCCGCCCGATCGGGACCTTCCAGGCCGTGAAGCACATGGCCGCGGAGATGCTGCAGGACCTCACGCTGGCCCGCGTGATCACCCACTACGCCGCCTGGTGCTCCGACGTGGATGCGGAGGACCGCGAGCTCGCCGCGAGCATGGCCAAGTCATGGGTGGCGGAGGCTGCGATCCAGGTGACCGGCACGAGCATCCAGGTCCACGGTGCGGTCGGCTTCACCTGGGAGTGCCCGGCGCACTTCTACTACAAGCGAGCGAAGGCGACGGACCTGGTCCTGGGCAAGCAGGCCTGGCAGCGCGCCCGGGTCGCGGACCTCATCCTCGGCCCCGCCGTACCGGCGTGATC
>DASZUS010000080.1:0-18388 GCA_035547515.1 Mycobacteriales bacterium | reverse complement strand
CGTCAAGATCACGCGGGTTAGGACGGGTTAGACGGGGCTGAGGGAGAGCATCCGGCCGGCGAGGCCGCGCTTCTTGCCCGCGAGCGTTGAGGCGATCTCCACGAACGCCTTGGCGGCCGCCGAGTCCGGCGCCCCGATCACCACCGGCTTGCCGACGTCGCCACCTTCGCGGATCCCGGGCTCGATCGGCACCGAGCCGAGCAGGGGGACCGGGGCGCCGACCAGTGCGGTCAGGCTGTCCGCGACCGCTTGACCGCCGCCAGCGCCGAACACGTCCATCAGCTCGCCACAGTGCGGGCACGGGAAGCCGGCCATGTTCTCGATGACGCCGGCGAGGCGCTGCCGGGTCTGCATCGCGATCGACCCGGCGCGCTCGGCAACCTCGTGGGCGGCCAACTGCGGAGTCGTCACAACCACGACCTCGGCTCCAGGCAGCAGCTGTGCCGTCGAGATGGCGATGTCGCCGGTGCCAGGAGGCAGGTCCAGCAGCAGTACGTCGAGGTCGCCCCAGAACACATCGGCGAGGAGCTGCTCGAGCGCACGGTGCAGCATCGGGCCGCGCCAGGCGATCGGCCGGTTGCCCTCGACGAACACCCCCGGAGACACCACGCGTACGCCGTACGCTTCCGGCGGCACGATCATCCCGTCGACGATCGCGGGCGGGGTGGTGATGCCGAACATCCGCGGCATCGAGTGCCCGTAGACGTCAGCGTCGACGATGCCGACAGTGTGACCCTGCGCGGCCATCGCGACCGCGAGGTTCGCCGTCGTCGACGACTTCCCGACACCGCCCTTGCCGCTGGCGATCGCGTAGACCTTGGTCAGCGATCCGGCCTGGGCGAAGCTGATCTCGCGCTGGGGCCGTCCGCCCTGCAACGTGCTTCGCAGCTGCTGGCGCTGCTCGTCGCTCATCACGTCGAGCGCGACGCGGACGCTCGTCACCCCGGGGACCTTGCTGACCGCCGCGGTGACGTCGTTGGTGATCCGGTCGCGCAGCGGGCAGCCCGCGGTGGTCAGCAGGACCTTCACCGCGACCGTGCCGTCGAGGGCGACCGCGACGTCGTCGACCATCCCGAGGTCGGTGATCGGCCGGTGGATCTCGGGATCCTGGACCGTCGCCAGGGCGGCGGTGACGGCTTCGACGCTCGGCAGGCTGGGATCACTCATCGTGCCCACCAGGTTACGTCGCGTCCGCCTCCGGCTCGTCGCGGTCGGGTGCGAGCTCGTCCAGCAGGCGCTGCAGCTCCCCACGGATGTAGTCGCGGGTGGCCACCTCGCCCAGCGACAACCGGATCGCCGCGATCTCGCGGGTCAGGTACTCCGTGTCGTTGACCGCTCGCTCCGACAGTGCCCGGTCCGCCTCGTACTGGACCCGGTCGCGGTCGGCCTGCCGGTTCTGCGCGAGCAGGATCAACGGAGCGGCGTACGACGCCTGCAGTGACAGCAGCAGCGTGAGCAGCGTGAAGTTCAACCGCTTCGGGTCGAACTGCAGGTTGCCCGGCGCGAAGATGTTCCACAGCAACCACGCCGCGATGAACAGCGTCATGTAGCCGATGAAGCGCCACGTCCCCAGGAAGCGGGCGACCCGCTCGGAGAGCCGGCCCATCGAGTCCGCGTTGTAGCGCGGCAGGGCGATGCTGCGGCGGGTGTCCTGCGGCTGGTCGAGCCGCGACTGCCGCCGGCCCTCACGCGCCATGGGTAGTCCCGGCCTCACCGCTCGGTCGCTCCCGCCAGTCCGCGGGCAGCAGGTGGTCGAGTACGTCGTCGACGGTCACCGCCCCGAGCAGGTGGTCCGCGTCGTCGACGATCGGGATCGCCACCAGGTTGTACGTCGCGAGGTGCGCCGTCACCTCCTGCAGCGGGCAGTCCGGCCCGAGCGGGTCGATCTGGGTGTCGACGACGCCCGACACCAGGGTGGATGGCGGCTCGCGGAGCAAACGCTGGATGTGCGCGGTTCCGACGTACTTGCCGGTGGGGGTCTCTGTGGGCGGGCGGCAGACGTAGACCTGCGCCGCCAGCGCCGGGCTGATCTCGGGGTCGCGCACCCGGGCGAGGGCCTCCGCCACGGTGGCGTCGGGCGGCAGGATCACCGGCTCGCTGGTCATCATGCCGCCGGCCGAGTTGTCCGAGTAGGTGAGCAGCCGGCGTACGTCGTCGGCCTCGTCGGGCTCCATCAGGCCGAGCAGCCGCTCGGCCTCGTCCGAGGGGAGCTCGCCGAGGAGGTCGGCCGCGTCGTCCGGTCCCATGGCCTCGAGTACGTCGGCGGCCCGCTCGCCTTCGAGCTTCGCGAGGATCTCGACCTGGTCGTCCTCCGGCAGCTCCTCGAGCACGTCGGCGAGCCGCTCGTCGTCGAGCGCCGCCACGACCTCGGCGCGGCGTTTCTCCGAGAGCTCGTGGAGGACGTGTGCCAGGTCCGGCGCGGACAGCTGGTCGAAGGCGGCCAGCAGGTTCGCGGCGCCCTGGTTGTCCTCGTGCTGGGCGAAGCCGGTGACGGCGTCCCAGTCCAGGGTGCGCAGAGGCCCGCGGCGGCGGAAGCTCGACCCACTCGAACGCACCGCGACGCGGGTGAGGAACCAGTCGCGGGTGCGGCTCTGCTCCATCGCGATGTCGACCACCGTCACCGCGCTGCCGTCCTCGGTCAGGATCACTTTGCGGTCGAGCAGTTCGGTGAGTGCGAGGGTCTCGCCGGCGCGGCGCTCGAAGCGGCGCAGGTTGATCCGCCCGCGCACGATCACCGAGTCGGCGTCGATGCTCGTGACCTGGCCCATCGGGACGAAGACACGGCGGCGCGGCTGGACCTCGATGACCAGGCCCAGCACGCGAGGCGGCGCAGCCGGCCCGCGCAGCGCGACGACGATGTCACGCACCCGCCCGACCTGGTCGGCCTTGGGGTCGAGCACCGTGAGATCGGCGAGTCGCGCAAGGAAGACGCGCGTCGTCGTACCCGTGGCCATGATCCGGAGGTTACCGGTCCAACTGGCTTCGATCGGGGACGTCGAAGGCAGCCCCGACACCGCCTAATAGGGTGCCTCCGTGGGCGTGCTCGACCGGTTCTCGCTGGCCGGCAAGGTTGCCGTCGTCACGGGCGCGTCGTCAGGCCTGGGAGTCGCGTTCGCGCAAGCGCTCGCGGAGGCCGGCGCCGATGTCGCCCTGGGCGCCCGGCGGGTCGAACGGCTCGCCGCCACGCGCGAGCTCATCGACGCGACCGGCCGGCGTGCGGTCGCGGTCGAGACCGACGTCTCGAAGCCCGAGGACTGCGAGCGGCTCGTGGCGGCTGCGGTCGCCGAGCTCGGAGGCGTCGACATCCTGGTCAACAACGCGGGGATCGGTACGGCGGTGCCGAGCGTTCGTGAGACTCCTGAGCAGTTCCGCGAGGTCATCGACATCAACTTGAACGGCTGCTACTGGATGGCCCAGGCGTTCGCCCGGGCGGCGACCCGCGGCGGCTCGATCGTCAACATCGGCAGCATCCTCGGCCTCACCACGGCTGGGTTGCCGCAGGCGGCGTACTCCGCCTCCAAGGCTGCGCTGGTCGGGCTGACCCGCGACCTCGCGCAGCAGTGGTCGGTGCGCAAGGGGATCCGGGTCAACTGCATCGCGCCCGGGTTCTTCACCTCCGAGATGAGCGACCAGTACAAGCCCGGCTACCTCGAGCAGATGATGGCCTCGCGCGTCGTCATGGGCCGCAAGGGCGAACCGGAGGAGCTTGCCGCGACGCTGGTGTGGCTGGCGTCGGACGCCGCGGGCTATGTCACGGGTCAAACCATCGCGGTCGACGGCGGCGTCACGATCACGTGATCTTGGCCTCGGTGGGTGGTTAACCTACCGACATGAGCCCACAAGACCCCTCCAACGACCGTATCGGGGGCGCCGTTCGCAGCGGCGTACGGCGGCTGGACCTCGACGGCTTCCGCAGCTTCATCCTGCGCGGCAACGTTGTCGATCTTGCGGTCGGCATCGTCATCGGCGCGGCGTTCACCGCGGTTGTGCAGTCGCTGGTCAAGGACTTCATCACCCCGTTGGTGAGCATCCCGCTCGGCAACGCGGCGGACTTCGCGACCCGGCACTGGACGCTCGGCGGGGCCGAATTCGTGTACGGCGACTTCCTGAACTCGGTGCTCTCGTTCCTGCTGGTCGCCCTGGTCGTCTACTACTTCGTCGTACGCCCGGTGAACCGGTTGATGGAGCGGTTCAAGCCCAGCCCCGAGCCGCCGACGTTGACCAAGGTCTGCCCCGAGTGCCGCAGCTCGATCCCCGCGGAGGCGACGCGCTGCGCGTTCTGCACGGTGGTCGTGCCGGCAGGCAGCCCTTCCTAGGTCACGCCCATCCCGGCAAGCGCGTCGAGCAGGCCCGGCGAGAGCTCCAGCGTCGCGAGGTCCCCAAGAGCGAACCATCGCGCGTCGGCGGCGTCGTCGCCGGGCGTCAGCTCACCGCCGACGACCGTTGCCGCGAAGTCGTGGACGAGGTAGCCGAGCACCGGCACGACGGCGAGCAGCGCGCCGACCTCGACGGTCAGGCCGGTCTCCTCGGCTACCTCCCGGGCTGCCGCGGCGGCGGGTGACTCACCGGGCTCGACGCGACCGCCGGGCAACGTCCAGGTCCCGGCCGCGGGCGGCTGACCGCGCTGGATGAGCAGCAGCCGCCCGGCGCCATCGCGGACCACCGCGCCCGCGCAGAGGACTGGCTCACCGGGTTGGCTGAACTGATCTGCGGGAACCACGGTCTTGACGATCTCCCATCGTGGTGAGGACCGTGCAAGGGTGCACCCGGCTCCGACCTGCCCGCGCTGCGGCGACGAGGTGCGACCGCCCGGCCTGTGGTCGAGCGCGTGGCGGTGTGCGCTCCACGGGCCGGTTGCGCCGTACACCGCCCTCGCCCGCACCGGGCCCGAGGCGATGGAGCACGTCCTGCGGCGGGCCAGGGTGCCGGTCTGGCTCGCGACCGGCCTGCCACCCGGCTGGGTCTGCAGCGGCTTCGGCTATGCCGGCGACGACCGTACCGGGGCCTGCGCGACCGTCACCGCGATGTCCGGCCCAAGTCCGTTGGGCGGGCCCGCCGACCTGATGCTGATCGCCGAGGAACCCGGCATCGGCCTCGGCGCCCGCCACGGTGGCCTGAGCGAGCCCGACCCCGGCGAGGGGTTCGGGCGCGGCAGCGCCGACGCGAAGGTCATGGCGGACGGCCACCCGACCGCGCTGTGGAGCGTGCCGGTAGGTCCAGACCTTGCCGGCTTTCTGGGCGAGTCGCATGCGCTGTGGCTGTGGGTGCTCGTCTGGCCGGCGTCGGCCGGAGTCCTGATGTACGACGGGATCCACCTCACCGATCTGCGAGACAACACCGGAGCACGTGAAGTCGGGTTTGGCTCGGTCTGCCCTCGGCTGTCACAGGCACCCGCCAAACTGGGGGCGTGAGCGGCGGGGGAGTCTCGGACGGGCAAGCCACTCTGGATCTGACGGTCCCACCGCGGTTGTTCTCCGCGACGCCGTCGAGGCTGGCCAGCTGGCTGGACTGTCCTCGGCGCTACCGCTTCACCTACATCGATCGGCCGAGCCCGCCCAAGGGCGCGCCATGGGCGCACAACTCACTCGGCGCGGCGGTTCACGGCGCACTGGCCGCGTGGTGGACGCTTCCGGTCGAGTCGCGCAAGCCCGAAGCTGGTCGGCGGCTGGTCCACGAGAAGTGGGAGCCGCTCGGCTTCCGCGACGACGAGCACGCAGGTGCCTGGCGTGAGCGCGCGGCGGACATGGTCGAGCGATACGTCGCGACGCTCGACCCTCACGACGAGCCGGTCGGGGTCGAGCGCACCGTCGGCATGAAGACCGCGCGGCTCGCGCTGTCGGGTCGCATCGACCGGCTCGACCGGCGCGGCGACGAGCTTGTGATCGTCGATTACAAGACCGGGCGGCATGTCCTGACGACCGATGACGCGCGCGGCTCGCTGGCTCTCGCGATCTATGCGGCGGCCGCGGCACGCACGATGCGGCTGCCGTGCCGGCGCGTGGAGCTGCACCACCTGCCAACCGGCGATGTCGTCGTGTGGGAGCACACCGAGGACTCCCTTGCCCGCCAGCTCGGCCGCGCCGAGGACATTGGCCTCGAGCTCGCCGGCGTGCACGCCGCGAGCGACGCCGCGAAGGACGATGCCACCGCCCACGACGAGCTGTTCCCGCCGCGGACCGGTCCGCAGTGCGGGTGGTGCGACTTCGTCGCGCACTGTGCGGCGGGACGCCAGGCCGCGCCGCAACAGGTTCGGCCATGGGCCGGGCTGGCCGAGGAGATCACCCCGACCGTCGACGATCTCTCGATTGGTTTGTGAACCGTCAGACACAGCCCGCTGTAGCAGGCAGTTCACGAACCAGAGGCTTCAGGGAACTGAGTCCCAGAACGACTCGAGGGTCTCGACGACGAGGTCGGGCACGTCGACGTTGGGCGAATGCCCGGCGCCCGGCAGGCTGACGAACGGCGCGCCGAGGCGAGCCGCCATCTCCTGCTGCTGCGCCGGCGACCACGCGTCGTCGTTCTCCCCGCAGGCCACGAGGATCGGTACGCCGGCGGCCGCGAGGTCGTCGACCAGGTCGGGCGCGTTGACCAGGGACTCGCCCATGCCGAGCAGCGCCGCAGCAGGCGAGCTGAGGAACCGTCGCTCGAGGAACTCGGTGACCGCTGCAGGCTGCCCCGGCGCCGGCGGGGCGAGTGCGGCGGTGGCCTCCCACACCTGTGGCACGCCGCCGTCCTGGAGCATGGGGCGCATCAGCTCGACCAGCATCGCGCGGTTGCCACCGAGGGCGGCCGGGCCGGAGCCGAGCAGGGTCAGCGACCGCACCGGCGCTCCCGCCAGGACGGCCGCACGGCACACCAGGCCGCCGAAGGAGTGGCCCACGAGATGCCACGGCTCGTCAGCGGTCGTGAGCAGCGAAGCGACATCCGCGCCGAGTGCCTCGGTGGAGTACGCCGCCACGTCCTCGGGACCGCCGGAGTCGTGCTGGCCCCGCAGGTCGATCGCGATCGCCTGATGCCCCCGCCGCGCCAGCAGCGGGAGGACGTGCCAGAAGTCCTCCTTGCTGCCGGTGTAGCCAGGCACCAGCAGGACGCCGCTTCGGGGCTCGACGTCGGGTGGGGGAGTCGCGATCAGGGCCGCGAGCTCGCCCGACTTGGCGGCAACCTTGACCGCGCCAACCAGCGGATCCGGGTCCAGATGCTTGGGCACGCTCATGCCGGGCCTGCCGATCTCGCGGATTCAGCCACGCGGTGACGGTACCGGTAGCCTGTGGGGCGCTTGTTCGGTACGCCGGCCCCATCGAGCACTGGCAGGGCACTGTGACGAACTGCCGTACGTACGCCGTCGCCAACCAGAAGGGTGGCGTGGCGAAGACGACGACCGTCGCCTCGGTCGCGGCAGCACTCTCCGAGCTCGACCAGCGGGTCCTCGTCGTCGACCTCGACCCCCAGGCCTGCCTCACCTTCTCCCTCGGCCTGGACCCCGACACCCTCGAGCTGTCGGTCCACGACGTGTTGCTCGGCCGGGTCTCGGCGCGCATGGTCCTGCAGCACACGGCGGAGGGACCGGACCTGCTGCCGGCCACCATCGACCTCGCCGGATGCGAGGCGCAGCTGCTCACGAAGACCGGTCGCGAGCACACCCTCCGCGAGGCGCTGGATGACCTGCACGACTCCTACGACGTCATCCTGCTCGACTGCGCGCCCACCCTCGGCGTCCTCACGATCAACGCGCTGACCGCCGCTGACTCGGTGATCGTCCCGCTGCAGTGCGAGACGCTCTCGCACCGTGGCGTCGGCCAGCTGCTCGACACGGTCAACGACGTGCAACGGCTCACGAACCCGGCGCTGACGGTCATGGGCGTGCTGCCGACCCTGTTCGACGCACGCACGGTTCACTCCCGCGCGGTGCTCGCCGACGTCGCGACCCGCTACGGCCTCGACGTCCTCGAGCCGGCGATCCCGCGCTCGGTCCGCTTCGCCGAGGCGCCCGCCGCGGGCAAGACGATCATGCAGGCGGGGCGGAAGACCGCCGGCGCGTTGGCCTACCGCGCTCTTGCCCGCCGTCTCGCCGGCCTGCCGCCGGAGCCGGCGCCGAGCCTCGACCTCACGGAGTCGGCATGACCAGCTTCGACCGGGTACGCCCGCGCCGGCCCTCGGCCTCGTCGTCACCCGCCGCGCCGCCCGCTGCCGTGGACGCGGAGGGGAAGCGTGCGCTGTTCACCTCAGCCGCGGACGTGGCCCGCCCGGGCGTCGGATCCGCGCTGGTCGAGTGCTCGCGGTGCGGCTCGCGCACCGTGCTCGGTCCGATGCAAGCGCTGCGTACGACGTTGCCGTCGCTGCACCTCGCGCTGCGCTTCGGCCACGGTGAGGAAGTCAAGTCGATCGGGATCGGCGACCGCGACTACCCGTCGTACCTGAAGTGCCCGTCGTGCCAGCGTCCGAGCTGGGTCCGCTTCACCTGGCAGGTGTGAGGCGCGCTACAGCTGGGCGAGCAGGTCGTCGACCGGCAGGTTCGCCACGATGAGGTCGGTCACGCCCGTGATCTCGCCGCAGTCGACGCAGCGAACGGCGGCCAACAGCCAGGTGGCGATGCCGTCCTCGGCATGGACGCCGTAGACGACCTCGGCGATCGACTGGCCGCACGCCGGGCACTGCCAGGCCCGTGGATAGGTCCAGTGCTCGGCCGAGTCGAGCACTTCGTGCACGTGGCCGCCGGCGATGCAGCGCAGCCGGGCGACGCCGGCCTCGGGATCCGCCTCGACGTAGAACCACGACGCGGTCTCGTCGTCGTGGAGCGGGTGCGCGCACGTCGCGACCTTGGTGTGGGTGACCGGCGGGCACCCGGTGAGGCGGGTCACCCAGGAGACGACGTCATCGACGCTCTCGCCGATGAGGCGGGAACCGACGGTTCTCAGCGTCACGCCGAGCCCCTCCCTTCGCTGCCAGCCTGAAGAGTTGTCAGATGTCTGCCGACGCCGATTGTGCCGACTCGCTGTTAGTCGACGCGGCTGAGGTGGTGCTTGACCCGGCATCGGGACGAGCGCTGCCGCCACGCGAGCGGCGGCGCCGGCGCTTGCGAGCGACACCGTCGGACTCGGCGGCTGGCGCGGCCGCCTCCGGGGGCCTCGCGGCCTGGTTCGAGCCGGCGGCCGCCGCTGCGCCACCTCGGGTGCGCTGGCGCTGGCGAGCCGGTCGCGGCGCGTCACCGGACCGTGGTGCGCCACTGCCGCGGCCGGCCTTCTTGGCCGGACGGCCGCTCTGTGCCGGCTTGCGGCGTCCGGTCTCACCCAGATCTTCGAGCTCTTCGGCGGCCAGCCCGGCACGGGTGCGAGCGGAAGCGGGAAGCCGCCCGGTCGCGGTGCGCGGGATGTCGAGCTCCTCGTAGAGCACGTCGGAGGTCGAGTAGGTCTCTTCCGGCTCGGGGAACGGCAGGTCGAGGGCCTTGTTGATCATCCCCCAGCGGTATCCGTCTTCCCAGTCGACGAAGGTGACCGCGGTACCCGTCTCGCCGGCCCGGCCGGTGCGGCCAATGCGATGGACGTAGGTCTTCTCGTCGTCCGGGCACTCGTAGTTCACGACGTGGGTGACCCCGGTGATGTCGATGCCGCGCGCGGCGACGTCGGTTGCCACCAGGATGTCGACCTTGCCGTTGCGGAAGGCACGAAGGGCCTGCTCGCGGGCGCCCTGACCGAGGTCGCCGTGCACCGCGGCAGAGGCGAACCCGCGCTCGGCGAGATCGGCGGCGATGCGGTCGGCGGACCGCTTGGTCCGGGTGAAGACCATGGCGAGGCCTCGGCCCTCGGCCTGCATGATCCTGGCCAGGACCTCGGGCTTGTCGAGGTGGTGCGCCCGGTAGACGAACTGTGCGGTGTTCGGGACGGTCTGGCTCTCGTCCTCGGACTCGGCACGCACGTGGGTGGGGTGGCGCAGGTAGCGCCGCGACAACGCGACGACGGGGCCGGGCATGGTCGCAGAGAACAACATCGTCTGCCGGGTGTCGGCCACCTGGGACACGATGCGCTCGACGTCGGGCAGGAAGCCCAGGTCGAGCATCTCGTCGGCTTCGTCGAGGACGAGGATCTTCACCTGGGAGAGGTCGAGTGCCCGCTGGTTGGCGAGGTCGAGCAGGCGCCCCGGCGTACCGACGACGACGTCTACGCCGCGTTTGAGCGCTTCGAGCTGCGGCTCGTAGGAGCGCCCGCCGTAGATGACGAGCACGCGAGTGCCTCGGCCGCCGCCGGCGAGCTCCACGTCTCGCGCGACCTGGCTGGCGAGCTCGCGGGTCGGGACGACGACGAGAGCCTGAGGCTTGCCGCTCTCGGCGTTCGGGGTGACCTGCTGCAGGATCGGGATGGTGAACGCGAGGGTCTTGCCGGTGCCGGTGCGCGCCTGGCCGATGAGGTCGTGACCCTTGATCGCCAGAGGTACGGCGAGGGCCTGGATCGGGAACGGGTTGGTGATGCCGTGGCCGGCGAGGGTCTCGACGATGTCGTCGGCGACGCCAAGCTCAGCAAAGGTCTTCGAAATCGGACGTGCTCCTGCCTACGGGCGGAGTCCGTCTGCTTGCTTGGTGGGCCCGCGCCCGCGGCTTTGCGGGGGGCCGACACACCACGGCGCTCCGCGGATTTCACGGGTCGTGCGGGGATTCGGATGTTTCGTCGACAAGTGTAGTCGTGCGGCTAGGGTTCGGTGCGGCAGGCAGCGCCGGCGTGGCCGGCTCCACTGACCGTGGAGGGTCAGCACGTGGACGGTGAGCGGTCCGATCCGCTGAGCGAGGACGACCGGCGTCAGGCCGTCGTCGACCTCCTCGCCGTACTCGCTCTTGCCGAGCTGACAGCGTTCCAGCGCCTCGCCGCGGACGCCTCGCTGGCACCCAGCCTTGCGGACAAGGCAGCACTTGGCGCGATGGCGGTCGCCGAGTTCGAGCACTACGAGGTGCTCCACGAGCGGCTGGCTGCGATGGGCGTCGACTCGACTGTGGCGATGGAGCCATTCGTCGAGCCGCTCGACGCCTTCCACGACTCGACCTCGCCGTCGGACTGGCTGGAGAGCCTGGTCAAGGCCTACGTCGGTGACGGCTTCGCCGCCGACTTCTACCGCGAGATCGCTGAGTTCGCCGACGACGAGACCCAGGCGCTGGTGGGCGACGTGCTCGACGACACCGGCCACGCGGAGTTCGCGGTCGCCCACGTCCGGTCCGCGATCGAGGCTGATCCCGCGGTCGCGGGCCGGCTGGCGCTGTGGGCGCGCCGACTCGTGGGGGAAGCTCTGGTGCAGGCGCAGCGCGTCGCCGTCGACCGCGACGAGCTGACCCGGCTGATCGTCGGCGGTGCCGGCGACCTCGCCGCGCTCGGAGCGATGCTGGCCCGGCTCACCCAGCGGCACACCGAGCGGATGGAGTCGCTCGGCCTTGCCTCTTCCTAGGAGCTGGCTGCTTCGTCGCTAGAGCGCCCCGAACCCGACGCGCCGAGGGTCGCCTTCCGCGATCTCGACGTAGGCCAGCTTGTCCAGGGCGACGATGACGCGCCGCCCCTTCTCGTCGACCAGCGTCAGCGCGGGGTCCTCGCTGCGCAACGCCTTCTCGACGGTCTGCTGGATCTCGTCGGCACTCTGCGCGCTCTCGTACGAGATCTCGCGCGGGGCGCCCTTGATGCCGATGCGAACCTCCACGCGGGTCAGGCTAGTTGACCCCGCTGCACCACGCTGGAAGAAGCGCTACGCCGACGGCGAACCCACCCGCGGGTAGCCGCCGATGCCCCGCCAGGTCAGCGTCTGGATCAGCTCGATTGCCCGCTGCTTGGGGATCCGGCCAGCTGAGTCCAGCCACCACCGGGCGCTGATCTCCGCGGCACCCGCCAGGCCGCAGGAGAGCACCTCGGCGTCCTCGCGGTCGAGCCCGGTGTCCCTTGCGATCGTGTCGGCGATCGCCTCGACCGAGCGCTGCAGCGCACGGTCCACCCGCTCGCGCACCGTCGGCTCGTTGCGCAGGTCCGACTCGAAGACCAGCCGGAAGGCGCCGCCTGGCTCGTCGACGAAGTCGAAGTAGACCTCGACGCAGCGGAACACCCGGTCGTGGTTGTCCTCCGTGCTCTCCAGGGCGTTGCGCACCTGGCGCTCGAGGGCATCGGCATGCAGGTCGAGCAGCGCGAGGTAGAGCTCGAGCTTGCTCGGGAAGTGCTGGTAGAGCACCGGCTTGCTGACGCCGGCGCGCTCGGCGATGTCGTCCATCGCGGCGGCGTGGTAACCCTGCGCGACGAACACCTCCTGCGCCGCGCCTAGCAGCTGCTTGCGCCGTGCCGAGCGGGGGAGCCGGCGACCTCGGTCGGCGGTCTCAGGAGATGCAGTCACTGTGCGGCGAAGCGTACCGATGGTTCGCCGATCCGCGGTGCAGGTCGCCCGCGTGGTGGCGAAGCCTGCGCTAAACCGCGAGAACGGGGATACTCGTGCGGTACGCGAGTGATCGAGGAGATGTCGGTGAGCATGGACCCGTCGGGGGTGCCTGGATCGGCGCCTGCCGCGTCGGACCCCGCCGCAGCGTTGATCGACGTTCGCACCCAGCTGCTTCGGCTCGGTCAGCAGATTGCCGAGATGCGTGCCGAGCCCGGCGGCGCCGGGGTGGACGCAGCCAACGGCGTGATCGCGGAGCTTCGTGAGGCCGTGCGCTTCCTGGCCGAGCGTCTCGACGGCGTGGCGCGCATGGTCGCGCAGCGCGGTGAGGAGCTCGCCGACACCCGTGGCGCCCTGAGCGCGATCGACGCGCATGTTCGCTCGCAGGCCGAGACGATCGGGGTCCTGACGACCGGCATGCAGGCCTTGCCGTCGTACGGCGAGCGGGTCTCGGCACTGCAGGACAACATCAACGGGCTGCAGCAGCGGCTCAGCGGGATCGAGGGCGCGTTCGGCCCGCTCGGACAGCGGCTCGGCGCGATCGAGACCGCGGTCTCCCGACCCGACTCCGGCGTCAGCGAACGGCTTGCCGCGCTCGAGGGGATGGTCGGCCCGATGTCACAGCGGCTGGGACAGTCGCTGGCTGAGCACAGCGCGTCGCTGCAGGCGCTGCACGCCCGGGTCGAGGCGCTTGCCACGGGCACCCAAGCGGGCATCGAGTCGATTGCCGCGGGGACCCAGGCGGCGCTCGCCGCACCGAGCTCGACCGACGACGCGGTCAACGCGCTCGAACCTCGACTTGCCTCGCTCGCCAGCGATCTCGAGGCGTTGCGCAAGGAGGTCTCGGCGCTCGCCGCCGCGCCGTCGCCGACGGCGCCCCTGGAGGCGTTGCGCAGGGAGGTGACCGCTCTCGCGGCGGAGTCGCCGACGGCGGCCCTGGAGGCGTTGCGCAGGGAGGTGGCTGCTCTCGCGGCGGAGTCGCCGACGGCGGCCCTGGAGGCGTTGCGCAGGGACGTGGCTGCTCTCGCGGCGGAGTCGCCGACGGCCGCGCTCGGCGAGCTGCGGGAGCAGGTCAGCACGCTCGCGGCTGCGCCTCCCGCTGCCGCGTCTGCCCCAGCGCCGAGCGGTGATGTCGACGCGGCGGTCGCGGCCGCCGAGGCGCGGATCAAGGACCACATCGACGACGCGATCATCGCGCTGGCGCAGACCATGCTCGGCAAGGCCCGCAACGAGGCCGTCGCTGCGGTGCCCCCGGTGGACGAGCCGGCCCCGCCTGCCGCTGAGCCTGAGCCTGACCCGCTGCCGCCTCAGCCGCTGGTCGCCTCGGAGTCCCACGACGACGACATCGACAGTGCCGACAGCGAATACGACGGCGGCGTCGACGAGGCCGACGAGGGCGCAGACCCTGAGGCTGTAGATACCTTCGCCGACGACAGCGAAGACCCGTACGAGGACGAGGCGGCGATCGACTTCAGCGCGCCCGCGCTGGCCGAGGACGAGGGCGCCCCGCCGCCGATCGTGGCGTGGAACCCGCAGGCTCCCGCGCCCTCGCTGCCCGCCTCCGACGAGTCGCACTTCTTCGGCCGCCGTCCTACCCCGGCGAACGAGCCGTTCGACCAGGACGCCCAGTGGGACGCCTACAAGGGGCCGGAGGACGGTGGGGACAAGCCGCCGGCTCCTACGGGCCGTCGCCGCTGGTTCTCCTGGTAGCCCGCCGCTGGGCGGAACAACCGGCCGGGACCAGTCGTTCACCTGCTGTGCAAGGCTTTGGTGCCTGTTCCACAGCATTCGACCAGAGGTGACGTTGTGCCGCTCCCCCCGCTCGTCGCGCCCGCCGCTGAGCTGACGCCGCAGGAGGTCCGCCGCTACTCGCGGCACCTGATCATCCCGGACGTCGCGATGGACGGGCAGAAGCGGCTGAAGAACGCCAGGGTGCTCTGCGTCGGCGCGGGCGGCCTGGGCTCGCCCGCCCTGATGTACCTCGCCGCCGCGGGTGTCGGCACCCTCGGCATCATCGACTTCGACGTCGTCGACGAGTCGAACCTGCAGCGCCAGGTGATCCACGGTCAAAGCGACGTCGGGCGCTCCAAAGCGCAGAGCGCGAAGGAGTCGGTCGCCGAGATCAACCCCCTCGTGCAGGTGAACCTGCACGAGGAGCGGCTCGACTCCTCGAACGTGATGC
The DNA here is from genome assembly GCA_035547515.1 of Mycobacteriales bacterium. Lineage (GTDB taxonomy): Bacteria > Actinomycetota > Actinomycetes > JAFAQI01 > JAFAQI01 > DASZTV01. The sequence continues at coordinate 3,819 of DASZUS010000080.1, read as the reverse complement.
GGATCTTCGCCGACTACGACCTGATCGTGGACGGCACCGACAACTTCGCCACCCGCTACCTCGTCAACGACGCGTGCGTGCTGCTCAACAAGCCCTACGTCTGGGGCTCCATCTACCGCTTCGACGGCCAGGCCTCGGTCTTCTGGTCCGAGCACGGTCCCTGCTACCGCTGCCTCTACCCGGAGCCCCCGCCGCCAGGGATGGTGCCGTCGTGCGCCGAGGGCGGCGTACTCGGTGTGCTCTGCGCCTCGATCGGGTCCATCCAGGTCAACGAGGCGATCAAGGTGCTCACCGGGATCGGCGAGCCGCTCGTCGGCCGTCTGATGATCTACGACGCACTCGAGATGACCTACCGGTCGGTGAAGGTCCGCAAGGATCCCGAGTGCCCGCTGTGCGGCAAGAACCCGACGATCACCGAGCTGATCGACTACGAGGCGTTCTGTGGCGCGGTGTCCGACGAGGCCGTCGAGGCTGCTGCCGGCTCGACCATCACCGCCGGTGAGCTCAACGCGATGAAGGAGCGCGGCGACGACATCTACCTCGTCGACGTCCGCGAGCCCGCCGAGTGGGAGATCGTGCGCATCCCTGATGCGGTGTTGATCCCGAAGGGTGAGCTGCCGGGCAAGCTGGCGGACCTGCCCCAGGACAAGCCCGTGGTCGTGTACTGCAAGTCCGGAGTCCGCTCGGCGGAGGCGCTGGCACTGCTCAAGGACGCCGGGTTCTCCGACGCCAAGCACGTGCAGGGCGGGGTCACCGCATGGCAGTCCCAGGTGCTGGGCGAGGAACCGCTCTACTAGCGACTCTGTGAACCGTTTGCTACAGCCCGCTGTAGCAAACGGTTCACGCACATCTGGCACATGGCCGGAACGGGCCGGGCCAGCCCTGCTGGGCGAGCACCTCGGCCTGCTCCCGGGCGACCGCGCAGGGCCGGTCCACCAGGTCCGCCCAGCCGTATCGCAGGTGTCGAAGCCGCAGCAGCTCGCTGCGGTTGTCGCGACGCATGTCCCGCCACCGCTCGCGAGTGCGGTCGTGGCCGAGCCGGCCATCGAGCTCGATGTGTACGCCGTACTCCTCGATCAGCACGTCGAGGTACTCCGTACCGTCTCCGAGGCGTCGCGCCTGCCTGGTGCCCTGCGGGAGCCCGTGCGACCGGCGGATGGCGGCATCCCTGAGCTCGAGCGGTGAATGAGCGCCAAGCGCGAGGTCGGGCAGGGCATCGAGGACGACCTGCCGCCATCGCGTGCGCGGCTTTGCGGTGACCGCTGATCGCAGGCGACCTGCGGTGGTGACACGGGTGCGGATCGCCTCGCCGACGAGGCCGAGCGCGTGATCCGCATTCTTGCTACGGCTGAGCAGGTCGAGCACGGTGCGCTCGACGGTGGTCCGCCGTGGTGTGAGCGCCGGGTGGATGTCGGCCGGGCAGAGAGTGCGCGAGCGATGCAGCTCGAGTCCCGGCTGGCCGTCCACCTGTCGCCGGTAGGGTACCAGCACGTGAACCGCCGCCGGCGTGGGGCACAGGCGCCAGAGCGCGCCGGCCGACTCATGGCTGAGGGCGGCCCCCTCGCCCGCGTAGAGCAGTGCCGCGTGCTGGGTGGTGGCGGCCGGCAAGGGCCCGCTGAAGCTCACGTAGACCCGCGGGAAGGGCGATTGCCATCGGCCGGACGTCACGAGCCAGTGAAGCTGTCGCCGGGTCAGACCGGCAGCAAGGCATTCGCTGAGCGCGAGCGCGCCGCTGTCGCTCAGCTGGGCTAGAAGCTCGGCGCGTCGCACGGGTGAACACTCGCCGGGTTGACCCAGCGCGCTGCCGTGGCCGGCGGTCGTGTGGGCGCGGGCCCGACATGTGTGAACCGGTGGATACAGCGGGCTGTGGCAAACGGTTCACGTACCCGCCAGGGGGCTACTTTCTGGTCGTGACGCCGTACGCGCGGGCGGTTCTCGACGCGGTCGATGCGATCCCGGCCGGCCGGGTGATGGCCTACAGCGACCTGGCGGAGTACGTCGGCAAAGGCACCGGCCGCACGGTCGGCACCGTGATGGCCAGGTACGGCGGCGAGGTGGCGTGGCATCGCGTCGTACGCGCCGACGGGTCGTGCGCCCCCCGGGTACGTGCCCGCCAGGTCGCGCTGCTGCGCTCGGAAGGGGTCCCGATGGACGGGGAGCGAGTGGACCTCGCACGCGCGCGCTGGGACGGTCGAGGGTGAGGCTCGTCGACGGGTGAGCGGGTCGTCGTACCCGGGTGCTGAGATCTAGCGGGTGAGGGCGGGATCGGTCGGCGGTACGCCGACGTACCGGTTGGTGCGCCCGCCGGTGGAGCCGGCGGTCGCGCCGGTGCTCGACGCCTCGCAACGGGTAGTGGTCGACCACGACACCGGCCCGCTGCTGGTCCTGGCCGGTCCGGGCACCGGCAAGACCACCACGTTGGTCGAGGCGGTCGTCCAGCGGGTTCGTCAGGGCGCGGCGCCCGACGAGGTGCTGGTTCTGACGTTCAGCCGCAAGGCGGCCGAGGAGCTTCGCAGCCGGATCGCGTCACGCCTGGGCCGGACCGTCGTCGAGCCGTCCGCGTCGACCTTCCACAGCTTCTGCTTCTCGCTGGTGCGCTCGTACGGCGTCGAGCCCGGCGCCACCCTGCCCCGGCTGCTGTCCGGCGCCGAGCGAGAGCTGCGAGTCCGCGAGCTGCTGGCAGGCCAGGCGGAAGGCGAGGGACGCACCCGCTGGCCGGAGGAGCTCCGCCCGGCGCTGAAGCTGCGGGGCTTCGCGCGCGAGGTGTGCGACGTCCTCGACCGCGCGGGTGAGCGCAGCCTCGACCCGGCGGCGGTGCGCGCGCTCGGCGTCGCGCATCACCGGCCGGCCTGGGTGGCGGCGGCCGAGTTCATGTCCGAGTACCTCGAGGTGCTCTCATTGCGCAACGAGGTCGACTACGCCGGCCTGGTCGACCGTGCTGTGCGCCTGCTGCGCGGTCCGGCCGCCGAGGTCTGCGGCAAGTACCGCGCGGTCTACGTGGATGAGTACCAGGACACCGACCCCTCCCAGGAGGAGCTGCTACGGCTGCTTGCCGGCGGTGGTCGCTTGCTCGTCGCCGTCGGCGACCCGGACCAGTCGATCTACGGCTTCCGCGGGGCGGACGTGCGCGGCATCATCGAGTTCCCGCAGCGGTTCCCGACCGCCTCCGGTGCGCCGGCTCCGGTCACTGCGCTGCGGGTGTGCCGGCGGTCGGGCCCCGACCTTGTCGCGTTGTCGCGAGCCGTCGCCACCAGGCTGCCGCTCGGCGCACTGACGCCGCGGCGTGACGAGCATCGCGAGCTCGAAGCCGCCGGGCCGGCTGACGTGCCGACGGAGATCCGGCTGTACCCGACGGCCGCCGCGGAGGTCACCGGGATTGCCGACCTGCTGCGCCGCGCGCATCTGATCGACGGCCTGGCGTGGTCGCGGATGGCGGTGCTCGTCCGCTCCGGGGTCCGCAGCATCCCCGCCGTACGCCGGGCCCTCGTCGCCGCCGGCATCCCCGTGTCGGTTGCCGCCGACGAGCTGCCGCTCTCGCGCGATCCGGCAGTCGCCCCCTTGCTGCGCGCGCTCGAGGTCGTCGCCGCGCGGCAACGCGCCCAGCGGCTCGGGCGAGAGACCCCGGCGGTGTCCCCGGAGATCGCGCGACTCCTGCTCACCTCTCCGCTCGCGGGTGCATCGCCGTCGCAGCTGCGCGCGCTCGGCCGCCGGCTGCGCGAGATCGACCGCGAGCTCGGCAACGGCCTCGCCCGCCCGTCGTCCGTGCTCATCGCCGAGGCCGTGTCCGACCCGAGCGCGGTCGCGACGCTCGACGACTGG
>DASZUS010000079.1:0-145501 GCA_035547515.1 Mycobacteriales bacterium | reverse complement strand
CGAGCGGTAGACGTCGACCCGGATCTCGTCCTCGGGGATGTCGACGTGGTCCGCCTCCTCCACCACAGGGGTCACATCCACCCCGGCGAACGACGTCTGACGCCGCGCCTGGTTGTCGAACGGCGAGATCCGGACCAGGCGGTGCACGCCGTGCTCGCCGGCGAGCGTGCCGTAGGCGAAGGGCGTGCGTACGACGAAGGTCGCCGACTTGATGCCGGCCTCTTCGGCGTAGGAGGTGTCGAAGACCTCGGTGGCGTCATCGTGGCGCTCGGCCCAGCGCAGGTACATCCGCATGAGCATCTCGGCCCAGTCGGCGGCATCCGTCCCGCCAGTGCCGGAGTTGATCGTGACGACCGCGTCGCGCTCGTCGTACTCCCCCGACAGCAGCGTGCGGATCTCCAGACCCTCGATGTCGGACCGCAGCGCGGGAAGGTCGGCCGCGGCTTCGCCGAGCAGATCGTCGTCGCCCAGCTCGATCGCGGCCGACAGGTCGTCGAGCCGAGCGTGCAGACCGTCGAGCCGCGCCAGGTCGGCGCGCAGCGTGGCCATCCGGCGGGTCACCCGCTGGGCGCGCTCCTGGTCACCCCACAGATCGGGGTCGGCTGCCTCGGTCTCGAGTGCGGCGAGCTCCGAGCGCATGTCGTCAGGCTTGAGCACCGCCTCGACCGAGGCGAGCGTCGCGCCGAGCTCCTTGAGCTCCTCGGCAGGTTCGGCGGACACGATCAGCGAGGCTACCGGGACCGCCGCGTGCCAATCCGGGAACAATCGGGGGGTGCTGGTGGCGCTGATCTCCGACACCCACGGGCCGCGCCGCTGGAAGGGCTGCCCGCCGAACGTCGCGCGCCGGTTGCGCGACGCAGACCTGATCCTCCACGCCGGTGACGCATGCACGGCCGAGGTGCTGGACGAGCTCGCCGGCTATGCGCCGGTCCGCGCCGTGATCGGCAACAACGACGGCCCCGACGTCGCGGCGTGGGGTGCCACGCCAACCCTCGAGCTCGACATCGACGGCATCCCGGTTGCGATGGTGCACGACAGCGGACCCGCGTCGGGTCGGCCGGCGCGGTTGCGGAGGATGTTCCCCGACGCGAGGGTCGTGGTGTTCGGCCACTCCCACATCCCGTGGGACCACGACGAGCTCGGGCAGCGCAGCATCAACCCGGGGTCGCCGACCGATCGGCGGCGCCAGCCGCACGGCACGATGGCGCTGATGCGGACAGAGCCCGGGACCCTGGTCTCGGTGAGCACTGTGATGGTGGACTGACGAGCGTGAACCGGGTGCAGGCGGCCTTCTTCAGCATCACCCCTCCCGCGCCCCCCGACGACGACGGCAGCTACCTGCGCTGGCACCTTCTCGACCACATGCCGGAGCAGTACTCGCTGCCCGGCGTCGTGCTCGGATCGCGATGGATCGCCGACGGCGAGTACGCCGACCACGTCATCGCGGCAAGCGAGCCCTTCGAACGCGTAGGCGGCGTCGTCAGCTACCTGTTTGCCGAACCGGTGCAGCAGACCTACGACGACTTCATGGCCCTCGGCGCCCGCCTCGCCGAGGTCGGGCGGTTCCCGGAACGCCGGCCGTCGCTGCAGACCCGGCTGCTCGCGCTGCGCGAGGCGTACGCATCGCCACGCGCCTTGGTCTCGGCCGAGGTGGTGCCATTCCGGCCCAACCGCGGCATCGTGATGCTGATCGAGCAAGTGAGCGACGACCTCGCCCGCTGGCGCACCTGGGAGGCCTCCCAGCATCTTCCGCTGCTGCTCGAGGCGGACGGCGTCGCCGGTTGCTGGACCTTCGAGACCAGCGACGAGTGGACCGTGCTGCCGAGCTGTGAGGGTGAGCCGCAACGTGTCACGGTTCTCTACCTCGACGCCGACCCGTTGCAGACCTCGGCCTCGCTGCAGCCCCTCATCGAGCAGCGCTGGGCAAGTGGCGACCTCACGCCGATCTACGCCGCGCCCCTGCGCTCGATGATCAGCTGGGAAGCGTGGCAGTGACCTCGCCGAAGCTCGCGATCGTCACGCCCGTGCTGACGATGATGCCCGGTGCCCATGCTCGTTGGGAGGAGTCGGCCACCATCGCGGAGGTCGCGCGGATCGCGGAAGCGGCCGACCGCCTCGGCTATGACCACCTGACCTGCAGCGAACACATCGGGGTGACGGCCACCGAGGCCCCGCGGCGGGGTGCGACGTACTGGGACCCTCTCGCGACGTTCGGCTACCTCGCGGCGCGCACCGAGCGGATCCGGCTGGCCACCAACGTGCTCGTGCTCGGCTACCACCACCCGCTGGCGATCGCGAAGCGCTACGGCACCCTCGACGCGGTCAGCGGAGGCCGGCTCGTGCTCGGCGTGGGGGTGGGCACGCTGCGCGAGGAGTTCGACCTGCTCGGCGTGCCGTTCGACGATCGCGGCGAGCGCGCGGACGACGCGCTCCGAGCCCTGCGCGCGGCGCTGTCGGCGAAGGAGCCGTCGTACGACGGGGCCCACTACTCGTTCCAGGGCATGGTGATCGACCCTTGCGCCGTGCAGCCGCGGGTGCCGATCTGGGTCGGCGGGCGCACCGTCCGCTCGCTGCGCCGCGCGGTCGAGCTCGGGGACGGATGGACGCCCTTCGCGGTGAGCCCGGCGCAGGTGAAGGAGTGGCTCGGCCGCTTCGACCTGCCGGAGGGCTTCCAGGTGGTCCTGCCGCCGTCCCGGCTGCTCGACCCGATGGGCGCGCCCGACGCGTGCGCCGAGGAGCTCGCGACGCTCGCCGACGCGGGCGCCACGACCGTCAAGGCAAGCCTCGTGCACCACTCGCTCGAGCACTACCTCGAGCAGCTCGCGGCGCTCGCCGAGCTGAGCTGACGCCGGGACGTAGGGTCTCACTCGACCAAGTAGGACAGCTCCTGCACGTGGTACCAGCCGAGGTCGGCAGCCTCGGCCTCGCCGAGCGCGAAGTCGAGATCCTCCGCACTCGCGTCCGGATCGCGCAGGAGCGCAACGGCCGCGGACACCACCGCCACGGCGGCGTCGTCGTCGATGAGCGCGCTCGCCCAGCGCGCGAAGGGCACGGCACTTTGCACGCGCAGCGCCCCGCGCTCCTCGAGATCGGGCAGCACCTGGCTGTCATCGATGTCGACTGCGAGTACGACGCGGCGGCGCGGCGCGTCCTCGTCGTCGGCGAGCAGCTCGAGCGAGGCCACCGCAGCCAGCAGCGCCGCGGCATGCTCGAGCTCTTCCATGTCGCCCTCGCGATACCACTCACGCAGGGACGGCGTGACGCCGTACGCCGAGCCCGCCGCAGTAGCGGCGCCGGCCGCCAGCCAGTCCCGCAGCAGCGGAAGCGTCGCCGGCAGGTAGACCCGCACGGCTACCCCGCGGCGGGCAGCGGCGGGTTCACGTCGGCGAGCGCCTCCGCCGTGGTGCGCAGCGCGACATCGAGCACGGCGCCGCGCCGGCGGTGGTCCATCAGGTTCACGCCGATGGCTTCGAGGTCCTCACGCCCCGGTGCGAGGATGGTGACCGCCGTACCCGAGCGACGCACCTTGCCGGCTTCGGCGAGGATCCGTCGGGTCATCGCGCGACGAAACCGCCGCTCGCCCTTCGCGATGACGGTGGTCGGGTCGTCGTAGTCGAACGATGCCATCGGCGCGAGCACGACGACCTCGTCGAGACCGCGTCCGGCGAGCAGGTCCAGCGACGTCGGGGAAAGCGTCCCGCCGTCGACGTAGCGGCGGCCGCCCGAGGAGATCGGGGTGAACCAGCCGGGGATGGAGCACGACGCCATGACGGCATCGGCAAGCCCGATCTCGGGGGCCTCCGGCGACCCGAACGCGACGCGCTTGCCGGAGGCGTAGTCCATGGCGATGAGCCACAGGTGCGGATGCTCGGGCCAACGGTCGTCGGGGTTCACCTCGCGGACGAGGTCGGCAACCGCAGCAAGGGTGCCGCGCCCTCTGGGCGCCAGGCCCGACAGCGCGGCGAGGATCGGCATCCGCCGCGGGTGCAGCATCGCCTGGGCGACCAGCGCCGCAGATCCCATCCGCAGCTGCGGTCGCGGCGGGAGGGTGCCGCCGCTCGCGGTGTCCGGGTCGAACCCGATCTGCGGGTCGCCCGGCGCGACGATGCCCCGCTGATGGTTGACCAGCGTGTCGACCGACAGGCCGCAGGCAAGCATCGTGCCGACGACCGAGCCCGCCGACGTACCGATGACCACCTCGGCCTCGCGCGGGTCCCACTCGTAGGCGTCGCGCAACGCGGACAGCGCGCCGATCATCCAGGCGGCGCCAAGGACGCCACCGCCGCCGAGCACCAGGCCCCGCTTCGTCATTTTGCAGTCTCCAGAAGCTCGGCCAGTGATTCCTCGATACAGCTTGCGAGCACGTCGATGTCCGGCATCGCGTCGCGGTCGCAGTTCATCCCGTAGTAGACCCCGCCGTTGTAGGACATCAGGCCGATCGACACGGCCTGGCCCTTCGAAAGCGGCACCACGGGGAAGCAGTCGTCCATCTGCGCGCCCATCGCGTAGAGCGGGAACTGCGGACCCGGCACGTTCGTCACGATCACGTTGAACAGCCGCCGCGACAGGCCGGCGCCGAGCCGGGCGGCGGCCGACAAGATCGTCGGTGGCGCGAAGCCGGTGAGCCGGACGAGGGCGTCGGCGCCGACGGACTGGCCGGACTCCTTGTGCCCCTTCATCGCGTAGCTCACCTGGTGCAACCGCACCACGGGGCTGGGCTCGCCGACCGGCAGGTCGACGAAGTACGACGACACCCGGTTGCCGAGCGCCCCGCCGTCGGTGTCGGATCGCACGCTGACCGGCACCATGGCCCGGACCGTCGTGCTCGGTACGACGGACTCGCCGCGGGTGAGCAGCCACGCCCGCAGCGCTCCCGCAACCGTCGCGAGGACCACGTCGTTGACGGTTCCGCCGTGGGTCTTGCGGATGCGCTTGTAGTCGTCCAGCGAGGTCGACGCCATGCCGAAGCGCCGCTGCTCGCCGATCTTCACGTTGAGGGGCGTCTCAGGCGCCGACCGCAAGGAAGTCCGGGCGACCGAGGCGATGCCGCCGAGCGCCCCGATCGCGCGATCGGCCATCGCCCGGGCGTCACCCAGGCCCGCGCGAGCCGTGTCGATCGCGACCGTCGGGCGGCGCAGCGTGTCGGCGACCGCGCCGAGCAGCAAGCTGGCCCGACCCGGCTCGCGCTGGGGGACCCATTCGTCCTCGGGCGTCTCTTGGGGGGTGCGCGTCACGTCCAGGAGGACGGTGCCGATGTCGACCGCGCTGATCCCGTCGACCATCGCGTGGTGGGTCTTGGTGATGATCGCGAACCGGCCGTCGGCGAGGCCCTCGACGAGATAGATCTCCCACAGCGGCCGGGAGCGGTCGAGCGGGCGCGCCTGCAGGCGACCGACCAGCTGGCGAAGCTGCTCGTCGTCTCCGGGCTTCGGCAGGGCGCTGCGCCGGACGTGGTAGGTGATGTCGAAGTCCTCGTCGTCCACCCAGACCGGGTTTGCCAGATGGCCGGGGACCCAGCGGATCTTCTGGCGGTAGCGGGGCACCAAGGAGATCCGGCGGGTGACGAGGCGGCAGAACGCCTCGTAGTCGAACGGCTCGTCACCCGGCGGGGTGAACCGCGCCACGCTGCCGACATGCATCGCCGTCGTGGGCGACTCCATGTAGAGAAAGGAGGCGTCGAGCGCAGAAAGCCGCTGCATCACTTCATCAGTGTTTCAGGAATGCCGAGTTCTACGCCTGCGCAGGCCGCTAGCCGCGCAGGCTGATGCCGAGCAGCGCCTCGAGCTGGTCGATCGTCTCCTGCGGCGTGACGTGGTGGATCCCGAGCATGCCGATTTCCGCCGCGCCTTGGATGTTGGGCGCGAGATCGTCGACGAACACGCACTCCGACGGCGAAAGCCCGAGCCGGTCGGCAACCAGCTGGTAGATCCGCGCCTCCGGCTTGCGCATCCCGACCTCGCCGGAGATGACGACCACGTCGAAGAGCTCGTCCCAACCCTCCCTGGGGTACTCGTTGCCCCAGGAGTTCGACAGCAGCGCGGTCGCGAGGCCGGCCGCTTTCGCGTGCCGCAGCGCCTCGGTCATCATCGGCTCCTCGCCGAAGCCGGAGAACATCCGGGTGAGCAGGCCCTCGCCCTCGACCGGCCGGCCGTCGACAGTCGTGAGCCGCTTGGCGAGCTCTCGCTCGAAGTCGGGCACCTCGATCTCACCGCGCTCGAGCGCGTGCACCGGGCTCGCCTCCGCCTCGGTCCCGTACGACGTGCCGAGCCAGTCGCGCATCGCGTTGCGGAAGCTCTCCGGGTCGATGCCGTCGCCGTCGACGAACGAGCTCATCGAGTTGACCAACGGAGACGTCAGCACCCCGCCGTAGTCGAAGATCACAGCCTTGAGCTCTGCCACGGGGCACGACCCTACGGGTTAGCGGCCAACTGCGAGTGAACGAGGTCGCGGCACTAACGAACGAGCAAGCCGAGCTCGCCCGCGGCTCGCGTCACGCGGTCATCGAACGTCGCGAGCTCAGCGCCCGCCGTCTCGGCCGCCAGGAGGACACAACAGTCCGGAAGCCGCAGCCCGGTTGCTGCCCTCAGCTCCGCGAGCCGCAGCGGCGCATCGGGCCTGAGGGGGACGGGCGCGATGTCGAGAGCCCGGATCGCGCGCTCGGCAACCTCCAGCTTGCCGGCGCGAGCCGGCCCTACGTACACCTCGGCGAGCGTCAACGGGCTGACCCCGAGCGGCTCGTCCGCCAGGTCGACCAAGAGCTCGACCGCCCGGTCGTGAAGGGCATCGGCAGCCCCGAGGTGCGCGATCAGGACGTTCGCATCAAGGACGATCACGCCGGCCAGTCTTCGCGCAAGCGCTCGAGGTAGTCGCCGTCGTACACGCCCGCGAGGGATCCGCTGGTCCGCTTGATCGCGGCCAACCGAGCGCGCCGTCGAGAGTCGGCCTCACCGACCACGACTCGGTGCCCTTCCTCAACGAGATGCAGGAGCAGCCGGGAACGGCTGTCACGGTCCTCCGGCCAACGGCGAGCGGCGTCGTCGAGCGCCCTGGCGAGCTGGTCTGTCTCGGTGACCACGTGGCGCGGACGGGTAGTCGGCACACCACGAGTGTAACACCTGGAGATTGGTGAGACACCGGGCTGATGGACCGGGGTCGGCGTCAGGCCCGGCAGGACGGCGAAGCCGACGGCGTGGGCGTCGGCGTCGGCGTACCGAGGATGTCCTGCTCTGCCGCCTGGGCTCGGGCCACCGGCACGAGGTCGTGGAACTTCGGCCCGATGTCGACCTCGAGTACGTTGCTACCGCTGACCTGGTCAAGGGTCGCGCCGTCGAACTGGGCCCCGAGCAGCTGCGCGGCCTGCACCAGGTTCGCGGAGTAGTCGACCGTGGCGACGCCCTTGCCGCGGAACAAGGTGTTGCCGACCGACGCGATCTTGAAGTTGCGCCGCCGCAGCTGCTCGGCGACATCGGAGGCGAGACCCGTCGTCAGCGTCGCGTTCTTGACCACGACCCTCGCCTGCTCGGTCGGCGGCGCCGAACGCGTCGGAGCAGGGCACAACGGCAACGCTTGGGCGGAGCCGCCGGACCCGGCGAAGACCTGCTCGTATCCGAAGTAGCCACCGCCGATCACGATGACCACGACGACGAGCACTGCCGACCGGCGACGCCAGTTGCGGCGCTTGCGGCGAGGCGAGAGATCGCCACGTCCCAGAATCGTCACGGCCATCGATGGTAGAGAATGCGCCGCATGGACTTCGCCCTGTCGGCCACAGCCGAGGACTACGCCAAGCGTCTCAACGACTTCATGGACTCCCACGTCTACCCGGCAGAGGCGGTCTACCGCGAGCAGCGTCAGGCGCTGGTCGCCGAAGGGCGCGGGCACTCCGTTCCGCCAGTGGTCGAGGAGCTCAAGGTCGAGGCGCGCAGCCGCGGGTTGTGGAACCTCTTCCTGCCGGCCGAGTCGGGTCTGACCAACGTCGAGTACGCGCACCTCGCCGAGATCACCGGCCACTCACCGCACATCGCGCCTGAAGCCCTCAACTGCGCCGCGCCCGACACCGGCAACATGGAGGTGCTGCACCTGTTCGGCACCCCCGAGCAGAAGGAGCGCTGGCTCCGGCCACTGCTCGACGGCGAGATCCGCTCTGCATTCGCGATGACCGAGCCGGCAGTCGCGTCGTCGGACGCCACCAACATCTCGACCGAGATCCGCCGCGACGGCGACGAGTACGTCCTCAACGGCCGCAAGTGGTGGATCAGCGGCTCGGCCGACCCGCGCTGCGCGGTGATGATCGTCATGGGCAAGACGAATCCGGACGGGCCGGCGCACGCGCAGCAGTCGATGATCCTCGTGCCGATGGACACGCCGGGCGTCACGGTCGTACGGCCGCTTCCGGTGTTCGGCTACTGGGACCAGCACGGCCACTGCGAGATCAGCTTCGAGGACGTCCGCGTCCCCGCGTCGAACCTGATCGCAGAAGAGGGCGCCGGCTTCGCGATCGCGCAGGCCCGGCTAGGCCCGGGCCGAATCCACCACTGCATGCGCGCGGTCGGGATGGCCGAGCATGCACTCGACCTGATGTGCAAGCGCGCCGCGTCGCGGGTCGCCTTCGGCAAGCCGATCGCACAGCAGGGCACCGTGCAAGCCCACATCGCGGAGTCGCGGATGGCCATCGAGCAGGCGCGGCTGCTCACCCTGAAGACCGCCTGGCTGATCGACACCGTCGGCGCCAAGGGCGCGCGGAGCGAGGTTGCGGCGATCAAGGTCATCGCGCCGCGCGTGGCGTGCGAGGTGATCGACCGGGCGATCCAGGTGCACGGTGGCGGCGGGGTGAGCGACGACTTCCCGCTCGCCGAGATGTACGCCCACGCGCGCACGCTGCGGATCGCGGACGGGCCCGACGAGGTGCACATCCGTTCCGTGGCCCGCCAGCAGCTCGGCCCCTACATCCAGAGGTAGCCACACTCGCCATTGACCCGCCGCTGCGGCGGCGCGCACTCTCCTCGCCCACCCACGATGCGAGGAGCCATGGTGCACGAACCTGCCGAGACCGGGACCGTCCTGCTGCTGAGCAGAGCACCACGGCTCGACGGCCCGTACGACGACGAACCCGGTGGCCGGCTGCGCGCGTCGGTCCACGGCAGCCTTGCGCTGGCGTTCCCCCGCTCGACAGCCGCCGCCATGCCGCTGCGGCTGGTGCCGCCGGCGGGCGGCGCGGATGCCGCGGCAGAAGAAGCGGTCGCCGCCGTCGAGCCACTGCCCGACCCGCGCCGCCTCGTAGGCCCCTTGGCGCAGGCTGTCGCGGAGGTGCTGACCGGCGCCCGGCCGCCGCAGCAGCTCTCCGAGATCGCGACGCTCGAGGTGCTCGGGCTGCTCGAGCGCAATGCCGGGCGGCTACGACCTCGCGGAGAGCGGGTGCCGCCGAGGCCGAGGGTCACCGCACTTCGGCTGTGCGAGCCGCGTCGCGGCATCGTGGAGGTCGCCGCCGTGATCGACACGGGCGGGCGGAGCCGAGCTATGGCGTTGCGCCTCCAGGTCGGGCGCCAGACCGCGCTCTACGGCGCGGAGCGCGGACCCCTGCGGTGGCGCTGCACCGTCGTACGAGTGGGCTGAGCGTAGTAACGGGGCCTGTCCGCTCGCTGCCACTGCCTGACCTGGCCGCCGGAAATCGACGATCCGCTCTGGTGATCGCGCCTGGGGCTTCCTATCTTCCGCCAGCCAAAAACATGGGGGAAGGAACCGCGATGCACCTCACCGTCGCCTCACGAGTCGAGGCTGCGACCGACACGCCGACGACCGCGCCGAGGCTGCGCCTCGTGCCGCCGCTGCCCGCGCCGCCGAAGCTCTACGACGTCTCGCGACGGCCCAGCCGCCACGACCCGCGCAGCGTCGCGGAGAGCTTCGCGCGCGGCGTCGCGGAGGTGATGGCGCGCGCTCGGCCCGTGGACCAGCTGCGGGAGCTCGCGACCTGGGAGGTCGTGCGGCTGATCGAACGCACGGCGAAGCGCCAGCCGCACGTCGCACGCCGGTCGGCGCCGCGGCTGCGATCGGTCCACCTCGCGACGCCGTGCGAGGGGGTCGTCGAGGCGTGTGCGGTCGTCGACGCCGGTCTGCGCTCGCGGGCCCTGGCGTTCCGACTGGAGCACCACGACCGCACCTGGCGCGCCACCGCTGTGCAGTTCGGCTAGCGCGGCGCCGCCGCGGCGTGCGCCCTAGCCGCCGGCGTTTGTGGGAGCGCCGTGGCAGCGCTTGTACTTGCGTCCCGACCCGCACGGGCACGGCGCATTGCGTGAGGCGTTGGCAAAGGCGCCGCCGCCGTCCGCGCCGGGTGCCGGCTCCGAGCGGCGCTCGACGCCGGCGCCGCCGTCGACACTAGGCGCGCTGTACTGCAGGTTCGCCGCGGGCGCATGGCTCGGCGCTCCGATGGCCTTGCCGATCACATCGGCGACCGGCTCGGCAGCCACGTCGACCGCTACCGGCTCGCCACCGTCGGGATCCGCGGCGCCGTCCTGACCGCTGAGCTGCTCGACGTCGACCTGGACGTAGAACAGGAAGCCGACCGCCTCTTCCTTGATCCCGTCCATCATCGCGCTGAACATGTCGAAGGCTTCGCGCTGGTACTCGATCAGCGGGTCGCGCTGGCCGTAGCCGCGCAGCCCGATGCCTTCCTGCAGGTAGTCCATCTCGTAGAGGTGCTCGCGCCACTTGCGATCGAGCACCTCGAGCAGGACCCGTCGCTCGAGCTCCCGGAGGATCGGCTCGCCGTCGGGGCCCTTGCCGAGCAGCTCCTCGCGGCGGTCGTAGGCCGCTTGCGCGTCGGCACAGAGCTCGTCGACGAGGTACTCCGACGAAAGCCCGCCGCCCGAGCGCTCATCGAGCTCCGCGACGGTCACCGAGATCGGGTAGAGCTGCTTGAGCCCGGCCCACAGCGCGTCGAGGTCCCAGTCCTCGGAGTAGCCGACGCTGGTCGCGCCCTCCACGTAGGCGGCGATGACGTCGTCGATCATGTGGCGGATCTGCTCGTGCAGGTCCTCGCCCGACAGCACCCGCCGGCGCTCGTCGTAGATGACGGTGCGCTGCTTGTTGAGCACCTCGTCGTACTTCAGGACGTTCTTGCGGATCTCGAAGTTCTGCTGCTCGATCTGGGTCTGCGCGGAGCGGATCGAGCGCGACACCATCTTCGACTCGATCGGGACGTCCTCGGGCAGGTTGAGTCGGTCCATGATCGCCTCGACCATGTGCGCGTTGAACAACCGCATCAGGTCGTCGCCGAGCGAGAGGTAGAACCGCGACTCGCCCGGGTCGCCCTGCCGGCCGGAGCGGCCGCGCAGCTGGTTGTCGATCCGGCGCGAGTCGTGACGCTCGGTGCCGAGGACGTAGAGCCCGCCAAGCCCGACCACCTCGTCGTGCTCGGCCGCGACCGCTTGCTTGGACGCCTCGAGCGCAGTCGGCCACGCCGCCTCGAACTCCTCCGGAGTGTCGACCGGCGTGAGGCCACGGCGGGCCAGCTCGGCGGTCGCCAGCACCTCGGGGTTGCCGCCGAGCATGATGTCGGTGCCTCGGCCGGCCATGTTGGTGGCGACGGTGACCGCGCCCTTGCGGCCGGCCTGCGCGACGATCGCAGCTTCCTTCTCGTGGAACTTCGCGTTCAGCACCTCGTGCGGCACACCGCGGCGAAGCAGCAGGCCGGACAGATGCTCGCTCTTCTCGACACTGGTCGTGCCGACGAGGACCGGCTGGCCCTTCTCGTGCCGCTCCGCGATGTCCTCGACCACGGCCGCCCACTTCGCGTCCTCGGTCTTGTAGACGATGTCGGGCGCGTCGATGCGGATCATCTCGCGGTTGGTCGGGATCGGTACCACGCCGAGCTTGTAGACCTGGTCGAACTCGGCGGCCTCGGTCATCGCCGTACCGGTCATGCCGCCGAGCTTGTCGTAGAGGCGGAAGTAGTTCTGCAGCGTGATCGTCGCGAGAGTCTGGTTCTCCTGCTTGATCTCGACGCCCTCTTTGGCCTCGATCGCCTGGTGCATGCCCTCGTTGTAGCGACGGCCGTGCAGGATGCGCCCGGTGAACTCGTCGACGATGAGAACCTCGCCGTTCATGACGACGTAGTCCTTGTCGCGCTTGAACAGATCCTTCGCCTTCAGCGCGTTGTTGAGGTAGCCGACCAGCGGGGTGTTGACCGCCTCGTAGAGGTTGTCGATGCCGAGCTCGTCCTCGACGCGCTCGACAGCGGACTCCAGGACGCTCAGCGTGCGCTTGCCCTCGTCGCACTCGTAGTCCTCGTCGCGCTTGAGGCGGGCCGCGATCCGCGCGAACTCGATGTACCACTTGGCGTTGTGCTCGGCCGGGCCGCTGATGATCAGCGGCGTGCGCGCCCCGTCGATCAGGATCGAGTCGACCTCGTCGACGATGGCGAAGCTGTGGCCGCGCTGGACCAGGTCGTCCGGCGACCAGGCCATGTTGTCGCGCAGGTAGTCGAAGCCGAACTCGTTGTTGGTGCCGTAGGTCACGTCGCAGGCATAAGCCTCGCGGCGTACCGCAGGGGTCTGCTGAGCCAGGATGACGCCCACGCTCAGCCCGAGGAAGCGATGGATGCGCCCCATCCACTCGGCATCCCGCTTGGCGAGGTAGTCGTTGGTCGTTACGACGTGGACACCCTTGCCGGACAGCGCGTTGAGGTACGCCGCGAGTACGCCGGTGAGTGTCTTGCCCTCACCGGTGCGCATCTCGGCGATGTTGCCCAGGTGCATCGCCGCGGCGCCCATGAGCTGCACGTGGAACGGCCGCTGGCCGAGCGTGCGGCTCGCCGCTTCCCGGACGACAGCGAACGCCTCCGCAGCGAGGTCGTCGAGCGACTCACCGTCGGTGTAGCGCTGCTTGAACTCGGCGGTCTGCGCCCGCAGCTCGTCGTCGGACATCGACTGGAAGTCCTCGGCGAGCAGCTCGACCTGAGACGCGATGGACTCGAGCTTGCGAAGGATCTTCGTCTCGCCGGCACGCATGATCCGGTCGAACACGGCCAAGGAAGGGCACTCCAGACACATCGACAGCCTTGCTGCGGCCCGCTCCGGGCCGTGTCGATCAGTCTACGGCGGGCTGTGCGGCGAGCCATTCCGCGAAGGTTTCCCGGCCGCGCGGGCCCTCCGCGTCGGGCAGCAGGCCGCCGTGCGCGAGGGCCTTGCCCGTCGCACCGGGCAGCCGCACGCCGATCACCGCCTTGCGGGACCCTCGCGCGCGCATCACCATCCGCACCAGGTCGGGCATCTCGTGCACCTCGGGCCCGGCCAGATCGGGCGCGCGGCCCGCGGGCGCCTCACCGACGATCCGGGCAAGCGCCGTACCGACCTCGCGGGCGGCGATCGGCTGGCTGCGCATCCGGGGTACGACGTTGACCGGTACGGGCACCGGCGGCGTGCGATCGATCAGCTGGCCGGGGAACTCGTGGAACTGCGTCGCCCGCAGGATGGTGAAGGGCAGCGGACCGGCGAGCACGAGCTCTTCCTGACGGCGCTTGCCGAAGTAGTAGCCGAGGTCCACCCGGTCGCAGCCGACGATCGAGAGCACCACGAGATGCTCGACGCCCGCCTTCGCGCCGGCGTCGAGCAGGTTGCGCGTCGCCTTGTCGAAGAACGCCTCGGCAGCCGAGCGCCTGACCGTGGCGATGTTGCCGACGTCGATGACGGCCTTGGCTCCGGCGAGGGCGGCGTCGAGGCCCCGCCCGGATGCGACGTCGACTCCGGCGGAGCGGGCGATCACGACGGCCTCGTGTCCGGCCGCTCGCAGCGCCTCAACCGTGTGCCGTCCGACGACGCCCGTCCCGCCGACTACCGCGACCCGCAACGCGCGCCTCCTATCCCCACCAGAACGCCGCCGCGACGACGACGTACAGCCCGACGAGTGCTGCCCCTTCGAGCCAGTCGTATTCACCGTCGATGATGACGAAGCTCACCGCAAGGACCGACGCCACGACCGTACTGACCAGAAGCGGCGGGAATGCGAGCGTGAAGGCCGCGCCGCCGATGAGCGGCGAGATCAGGACCAGCACCGGCGCCAGCACGAGCGCGATTTGCAACGGGGAGTTGAGGATCACCGAGAGGGCGTGGTCCGCCCTGCCCCGCACCGCCAGCTGGACGCCGACGACGTTCTCGACCGCATTGCCGGCGATCGCAACGATCACCAGACCGGCGAACGCCTGGGTGACGTGCAGCGAGGTCAGCGCCGGCTGAAGCGCCGAGACGAACCAGTCGGAGACGAACGCCGCGAGTACCCCGGTCGCGGCGAGGGCCGTGATCGCCACCGGGACCGGCCACAGCGAATCGCCGCCCTGCGGCTCCTGCGCGGTCTCGTCCTCGCCGCGACGCAGCGAGGACGGCACCGACACCGCGAACACGACCAGCAGCACGATGGAGGCGATGACACTGAGCGCCCGCTCGTGATGGGCGGCGGGGCTGCCGACGTAGTGCGCCAGACTCGGCACGAGCATCGCCGCGACCGCGAGGATCATCAGCGCGACTAGCGTCCTGGCCCGGTTGCCGTCGAAGGTCTGGCGGCCATTGCGCAGCCCGCCGGCTACGAACGCGAGCCCGAGCACCAGCAGGACGTTGGACAGGATTGAGCCGATGATCGCCGCCTCGACGACCTTCACCAGCCCCTGGCGCAGCGCGAAGATGCAGACGAACAGCTCCGGCAGGTTGCCCAGCGCGCTCTGCACCACGCCCGTGGCGCCCGAGCCGAGGCGGTCCGCCACCTGCTCGACGCTGCGGCCGACGAGCGCGGCGAGGGCTGCCAGGGCCACGCCGGCCACGATGAAGGTGGCGACGTTGGCGGAGTGGGCGTAGTGCAGGACCGCCGAAGCGAGCGTGAGCACGACCGCGCCGCCGATCACGACGCGGTCCGAGCGCGTAAGCAAGGTCAGGTGATCTCGAGCAGCTTCTCGCGAACCGCGTAGACGACGGCTTCCATCCGGGAGTGCAGCTGCAGCTTCTCGAGGATGTTGCGGATGTGGTTCTTGACGGTGTTCTCGCTGATGAACAGCTCCTTGGCGATGTCGCGGTTGTTCATGCCTTTCGCGACGAGCCGGAGCACCTCCATCTCGCGATCGGTCAGCCTCGGCACCGGCACCTGCTGACGGTCCTCGCCGCGCTTGATCATGGAAGCGAACTCGTTGAGCAGCTTGGACGCCATCGAAGGCGAGATCAACGACTGGCCGCCGTGCACCGCGCGGATCGCCGACGCCACCTCGTCGATCGGGATCTCCTTCAGCAGGTATCCCATCGCGCCGGCCTTGATCGCCTCGTAGAGGTCGGCCTCCTCGTCGCTGATCGTGAGCATGATGATCTTCGCGCTCGGGACGGCGTCCTTGATGGCGACACAGGCGTCGATGCCGCCGCGCTTGGGCATCCGGACGTCCATCAAGACGACGTCAGGCGTGAACTCGATGCACTTCTCGAGCGCGTCCGCGCCGTCCTCGGCCTCGCCGACGACGTCGATGTCCGGCTCCGAGCCGAGGACCATCTCCAGGCCGCGACGGAACAGCGCGTGGTCATCGACCACGAGCACCCGGATCGGGTCACCATCGCCTGGCGGCAGCTGCCCGAGTGAGCCGCTGTCGGTCATGTCGGTCACGGTTGCCCTCCAGGTCGCACAACCGCGCGAACGCGGCCTAGTGGCTCATGATCGCACGGTCGGCGCGGAGCGCAGCCGATGTCGCGCTCGCCACGGACTGCGGCGTGCGCACCCCGTGGTGGACTCGTTTGCGATCTGCCGCCCGCCGCATCTGGTGGTCGAGCTTGGCCGCGGCGAGGTCGAGAGCGGCGAACACATCGGCGGCGGCGCCCACCGCGCGGAGTGCGGCGCCACAGGCGTGGCAGGTCAGCTCGATGCGTACCCGCCGCGCGGGTTGACGAGGACTTCGTTCCTGCCGGATGTCGACGTCCACGCGGTCGCACTTGGCATCGAGCTTCGCAAGCCGCTCGAGGCGGGCCTGCGCGCTGTTGCGGAACCTCCTGCCAACCGACGTGTTGTGTGCCCTGACGACGACGTCCATCCGGCAACCTCCTCTGGGTTGGGTACGGCAACCTCACGATGCCACCGGATCCCGGTCCCGGCCAGCGCTGCGGCGCGCCGGCTAGCTGCGGCGACGAGTGGCGGCGATGACGGCTGCTCCAACGACGTTGACCTGCCCCGAACTCAGCGTCCTAGTCGCCTCGGTCAGCGTCGTTCCGGTCGTCACGAGGTCGTCCACGACCACCACCCGGTACGGCCGGAGCATCGCGGCCACCCGCGGCGAGACCAGGAGCGCCTCGCGCAGGTTCGCGGCACGCTGGGTCGCGGACAGCCCGGCGGAGTCGGCGACCGTGCGGCGGTGGCTCAGGGCAGCGACGGCTCGCGCGTCGACGCCTCCGCGACGCAGGCAGCGCGACGTACGGCGGGCGAGCAGGCCGATGACGTCGTCACCCCGGCGCCGGACCGCAGCCGGCATCGACGGCACCGGCACGAGGAGCACAGGCGCGCCGCCGTCGGGTGCGGCGGCGCGGACCGCGGCGGCAAGCGGCCGAGCCAGGGCATCGAGCAGTCCCACGGCGCCCCGCTCCTTGAAGCCGATCAGCAGCTCGCGCACTGGGCCCTCGTAGGCCGCCACGACCCACAGCGGCGGCATGCCCGGCGGGCACGGGGTGGGCCGATGCGGGTACGGCGCGCCGGCCAGCGGCGAGCGGCAGCGGGCGCACACCAGGGAACCGGGCTTGCCACAGGACTCACACCGGGTCGGGCACAGGAGGTCCAGCAGAGCCATCCGCCGACGGTGGCCCGCCGGGGCTCGGGCAGGCCGAGCTCGGCGACGAGCTGTGGGCGCGCGGCTACCCGGCGTAGGACGGGGAGACCGCGGCCGACACCTTCACCCAGCGAGGACCGCTCAGCCGCCACGTCCCGGCTGCTCCGCTGGCGAGCACCGGACGGCCCGGTGCCGCAGCGACGGAGTGCACATCGGCGGGTAGCCCGGGAGCGGAGAGGTCCACGACCGTGTAGCCGTCGACCGACACCTCGACCACCCGCCGGCCGGCGTTCGCTGCGCCGACCGTTGTCGTCACCAGCTGGTCCGCACTGGCCCACGCAACGCCGGCGGCATCCGATGAGGCCGGCAGCACGACCCGCGGCTCCGTGACGGTCTCGCGGGCGTGGCGCCGGGCAAGTGTCGCGACCTGTAGCTCGGGCGAGGCGGCGCCGACGACCAGCGCCAGCCGGGTGCCGTCGCGGGATGCCGCGAGAGCGCGGATGGGCAGTCCGGCCAACGACGCCGGCAGATGCACCGAGCGCACCGTCCCGTTGCCGGTGACGGCGTAGACCGCACCAGCCGCGGTCCCGACAAGCGCCTGCCCGTCCGGCAGGAAACACGGAGCCGTCAGCGATGCCGAACGCAGCCGCGGCAGCAGCGGCCCGGCGGCATCGCCGGTCACCAGCTGGCGGCCGTGGTGGCGCAGGGCCGCCACCAGCGTGCCGTCGGCGCTGCGGGCGGGATCGGAGAGCCCGCGTGCTCGCAGTGCTTCGGGTACGACGGCGCCCAGCCCGCTGACCGCCCCGTCGTGGGCCACCAAGGCGCCCGGGGTCGCGGGCGGCGCGCTCGGGTCGAACTGCGGCCAGGACCGGATCGGCTGGAGGCTGGGAGCCTGGGAGGTGGACAGCGACGCTCCCGTCGCGAGCAGGCGGACCGCCGTCACCGACGGGATCTGCCGCAGCGTCCAGACGATCTGCGCGGACAGCCGGACGAGGTCGGCCGGCGCGATCTGGCGAACACCCGCGGACAGGTCCACGTCCGCAACGCCGTCGGCGCTGATCGGCACGTTCCCGACCAGCGACGTCCCGTGCGGCGCGGCGGTGCGCACGCCGGGGGCGAGGAGCGCGTTCGGCCCCGCGAGCAGCGCCCGGATCAGCGTCGTGGCGAGGCCGGGCTCGTCGGGCGGCTCGAGCAGCGGCTCCGGTACGACGCGCTCCCCGTCGGGGGTCAGGAAGTACACCGACGCGGGCTGCAGCACCTGCTCGACGTCGTCGGTCGACAGCAGCGCGCCCGGCGCCAGCCCGGTGATCCGCCACTCGCCGCCGCGATGGCTCACGGCGAAGGTCCGCGTCAGCCTGCCCGACGCCACCCGGTAGGAGCCATCCGCCAGGATCACGCCGGTCTCGTGTGCCCGGACCCGCACGTGCTGCGCATCGATCCGGCGGATCAGCGGCGGGTCGCGGTAGACCGTGATCCGGGTGTTCGCACTCCAGGAGACGCCGGGGCCGAGGTAGGACCTAGCGACGGCGTAGCCGTTGTCGCTGTCGACCATCGCTCGCAGGAAGCCGCCGACCAGCTCGATCGGGGTGGCGCCCGGCGCGGGAAGCGCCGGAACCTCGTACACCACGCCACCCGGTCGCGACTGCCCGGCGTCGGCAACCGGCGCGCCGAGATGGATGCCGCCGGAGTCGGGTACGCCGGCGCATGCCGTGACCAGGGCACCCGTGGCGAGGGCAACCCCAAGCCTGACCTGCCGCAGCGCCGTCACCGCAGCCCGGTCATCTCGGCGTCGGTGTCGGCCACCGGCTCGAGTGGCAGCGGCGAGGAGCTGACGGCCCCGCCCGCGTGCAGCGGCAGCGTCATCCGGAAGACCGTGCCCTGGCCAGGCTCGCCCCAGGCCTGCAGCCAGCCGCCGTGCAGGCGCACGTCCTCGAGCGCGATCGACAGTCCGAGGCCGGTGCCGCCGGTGGACCGCGCGCGCGCCGGATCCGCCCGCCAGAACCGGCCGAAGACGAGTGACGCGTCGCCAGGCCGCAGCCCGACCCCGTGGTCGCGGACCGTGACCGCGACGCCGTCGGTTCCGGCTCGCAGCCGCACCTCGACCGGCTGCCCCTCGCCGTGCTCGAGCGCGTTGGTGACGAGGTTGCGCAGCACCCGGTCGATGCGGCGGGCGTCGACATCGACGATAACCGGGGTGTCCGGCAGATCGGCCTCGATGGGCGAGTGCCGCCGATCGGCCAGCGGCGCCGCCAGGGTGATGACCTGCTTGACCAGGTGCACGAGGTCGATCGGCTCGGCTTCGAGCACCGCGGCGCCCGCGTCGTACCGGCTGATCTCCAGCAGGTCGGCGAGCAACGACTCGAACCGGTCGAGCTGTGCTTGCAGCAGCTCGGAGGACCGGGTGACCTCCGGCGGCAGCGCCTCGCTCGACTCGTGCAACACGTCGGCGGCCATGCGGATGGTGGTGATCGGCGTACGCAGCTCGTGCGAGACGTCGGCGACGAACCGGCGCTGCAGCCGCGACATCTCGCGCAGCTTGGAGATCTGCTGCTGCAGGGTGTCGGCCATCCGGTTGAACGACTCGGCAAGCGTCGCCAGGTCGTCCTCGCCGCGAACCTGCATCCGCTCTTTGAGCCGCCCCGCAGCCAGCCGCTCGGCGGTGGCCGCGGCCTGCCGGACCGGGCGCACGACCTCGCGCGTCACGACCGCCGCGATGCCCACCAGGAGCAGGACCAGTGCGGCGCCGGCGAACAGCATCGTCCGCTCCACCAGGCGCAAGGTGGCCGCCTCACGGGCGAGCGGGAACAGGTAGTAGAGCTGGTAGCGGACCGCGCCGGCCTGCACCGGGGCACCGATCGCGAGACCCGCGCTGCGGCTCAGCCCGTTGCGCAGCTTGATGTAGGTCCATGCCTCGCGCCCGGACCTGGTCACCGCGGCGCGCAACGAGGAGGGGATGCTGACGACGGCGCCCTCCGGGCCGTAGGAGGCGAGCCCCCCGTCGGACGGGAGCATGACGACCTGGTAGTCGCCCTGCTGACCCGAAAGCTCCGTGACGACGCCGTACGCCGTCCGTTCGACCGCGCTCGGGTTGTCGTCGGGCAGCGCGAGGAACTGGCCTTCGGCCCGCTCGATGCCGCTGCCGAGCTCGCTCTGGGCGGCCCGGGTCGCCGAGCTCAGCAGGCCGCTTCGCACCTGGTGCAGGATCGTCGCGCCGATGCCGACGCTCACCGTCGCCGACAGGATCAGCGTGGTTGCGACCACCCGGGTCTGCAGCGACGCCCGCCACCGATGGCGCAGCGCGCGTCCAGCCGCAACAGGGCTCGCCCTCACGACGTTCCGGCCTTGTAACCCACCCCCCGGACCGTCACCACGATCTCGGGGTGCTCAGGGTCGCGCTCGACCTTGGCCCGCAGGCGCTGCACGTGCACGTTGACCAGCCGCGTGTCGGAGACGTGGCGGTACCCCCAGACCTGCTCGAGCAGCTGGTCGCGGGTGAAGACCAGACGCGGCTTGCGGGCCAGCGCCACCAGCAGGTCGAACTCGAGGGGAGTCAATGCGATGGTCTCGCCGTCCCGGGTCACCGAGTGCCCGTCCACGTCGATGCCGAGGTCACCGATCTGCAGGATCTCGCCTGCCGAGTTGGCAGGTTGGCGCAGCCGTGCCCGGATCCGAGCGACGAGCTCCTTGGGTTTGAACGGCTTGACGATGTAGTCGTCGGCGCCCGAGTCCAGCCCGGTGACCACGTCGACGGTGTCGGCGCGAGCGGTGAGCATGACGATCGGGGCGGCACTTTCGGCCCGGATCGCCCGGCAGACGTCGATGCCGTCCATGCCGGGCAGCATCAGGTCCAGCAGGACCAGGTCGGGCTTGGTCGCGTGAAAGGCCGCCAGCGCCTGGTCGCCGTCGCTGACGAACGACGGCTCGAAGCCCTCGTTGCGAAGGACGATGCCGAGCATCTCGGACAGGGCCGGGTCGTCGTCGACCACGAGGACCCTGGCTCTCATCCCACCATCGTGGCACTCCGCGGGCTGTCCACAGCCGAGGCGATCTGCGCCGGAACGCTCCGCAACACGTCACACGGCGCCGCGATCATGCCGCCATGGCGAACGAGGTCGTCCTCGACGAGTGGACCCTGGTGCTGCTCGGCGACCCGTCGTTGCCGGCGACCGCCGTCGAGGAGCTGCGCGCCCTGGTGGCCGCCGAGCTCGCCGCGACGGCTCGCCGGCTCACCCGGGCGCTGGCTCCGAGCGTCCGGGCTGAGGTGCTGCCGCCGTAGGCCTAGTAGCGGTAGGCGTCGCTCTTGTACGGCCCCTCGACCGGTACGCCGATGTAGTCGGCCTGCTCCGGGGTGAGGGTGGTCAGCTTCACCCCGAGAGCGTCGAGGTGCAGCCGGGCGACCTTCTCGTCGAGGTGCTTGGGGAGCACGTAGACGCCGACCGGGTACTCGTCGGTCTTCGTGAACAGCTCGACCTGGGCGAGCGTCTGGTTCGTGAAGGAGTTGCTCATCACGAACGACGGGTGCCCGGTCGCGTTGCCGAGGTTCAGCAGCCGGCCCTCGCTCAGCACGATGATCGAGTGGCCGTCCTCGAAGAACCACTCGTCGACCTGCGGCTTGACGTTCACGCACTTCACGCCCGGCAGCGCGGCGAGGCCCGCCATGTCGATCTCGTTGTCGAAGTGGCCGATGTTGCCGACGATCGCGCCCTGCTTCATCCGGGCCATGTCCGAGGCCATGATGATGTTGAAGTTGCCGGTGGTCGTGACGAAGATGTCGGCGGTCTCGACGACGTCCTGCAGCGTGAGGACCTGGTAGCCGTCCATCGCCGCCTGCAGCGCGCAGATCGGGTCGATCTCGGTGACGATCACTCGAGCGCCCTGCCCGCGCAGCGACTCGGCGCAGCCCTTTCCGACGTCGCCGTACCCGCAGACGACGGCGACCTTGCCGCCGATGAGCACGTCGGTGCCCCGGTTGATGCCGTCGATCAAGGAGTGCCGGCAGCCGTACTTGTTGTCGAACTTCGACTTGGTGACGGAGTCGTTGACGTTGATGGCCGGGAACAGCAGCTCGCCGCGCTCGTGCATCTGGTAGAGCCGGTGAACCCCGGTGGTGGTCTCCTCGGTCACGCCCTTGATGCCGTTCGCGATGTTGGTCCAGCGGGTCGGGTCCTCGCCGAGCGACTTGGTGAGCAGCGCGAGGATGACGGCGTACTCCTCGGAGTCGGTGCGCGCCGGCGGCGGGACCGCGCCGGCCTTCTCGAACTCCATGCCCTTGTGCACGAGCAACGTGGCGTCGCCGCCGTCGTCGAGCAGCATGTTCGGGCCGCCGTCAGGCCACATCAGCGCTTTCTCGGTGCAGTCCCAGTACTCCTCGAGGGTCTCGCCCTTCCAAGCGAAGACCGGGACGCCGGCCGGCTCGGAGACCGTGCCGTTGGGCCCGACGACAACGGCGGCCGCGGCGTGGTCCTGCGTCGAGAAGATGTTGCAGGACGCCCAGCGGACCTCCGCGCCCAGCGCGACCAGGGTCTCGATGAGCACCGCCGTCTGGATCGTCATGTGCAGGGAGCCCGTGATCCGGGCTCCCTTGAGCGGCTGGGCGGGGCCGTACTCGGCGCGCATCGCCATCAGGCCGGGCATCTCGTGCTCGGCGAGGGTGATCTCCTTACGGCCGAACTCGGCAAGCGACAGGTCGGCGACGCG
The DNA here is from genome assembly GCA_035547515.1 of Mycobacteriales bacterium. Lineage (GTDB taxonomy): Bacteria > Actinomycetota > Actinomycetes > JAFAQI01 > JAFAQI01 > DASZTV01. Next base: position 123,030 of record DASZUS010000079.1, on the reverse strand, counting down.
ATAGTCCATGCGCCCAGCGTAGAGGTACGCCGCGCGGTTAGCTGCCGGCCAGCCGCGCCTTGAGGTCGACGATCGGCCCGATCGGCGTCGGATCCTCGCCGAGTGCCAGAGCGAGGTACACGCTGGCGAAGTCGAGCAATCCGACCAGGGACGCGAGGCGCTCGACCGAGCTCGCGCCCTCGGCAGCGAGCACGGAAACCGCGACGCCCCGGCGGCGCGCGACGTCTGCGGAGGCCTCTGCCCGCGCGGCAGCCAGCCCCGTGCCGTCGTCGTCGCGCAGCAGCAGCAGGCGCAGCCGAAGCGGCTCGTCCTCCTCGACCCGGTCGCGGAAGAGGTCGTCGTCGGCGCTTCCGCCGGCCAGCCCGCCGTCGAGCGTCACGGACTGGTTGTGGTGGGCTTCCGGCAGAGCCCCGATCACGGCCGGCCACTTCGCGTTCTCGTTGATCTGACAGCCTGCCCGCAGCGCCGCGAGCGGGCCGACCTCGCCGCCACCCCAGATCATCGGCAACGAGCCGGTCAGCTCGGCTGCGAGGGTCTTGGCCGGGTTGACGAACGACTCACGATCAGGTCGGCAGACCGTCGCAATCGACTCCAGCCTCGACGCGGTCGTCTCGAGGTCGGCGTACGACGGACCGAGGCTGATCAGCCCGAAGCGCTCCGCCGCTACCAGCAGCGGAACCGCAAGGGCCCACAGCGAGGCCCGGGGCGCGACGGCCGCGGTCACGGGGACGAAGACGCCGCGCTCGGACCGGCAGTGCAGGTCAAGCGGTGAGTCCGCGGCGCCGACGCCGAGCAGGCGCGCGCCGCGGCGTGCTGCTTCGACGGCGCTGCTCAGTGTCTCCTCGGTGCGACCTGAGCACGACACGGCCATCACCAGGTCCGCCGCGCCGACCCAGCCCGGCAGGCCGTAGCCGCGGTGCACGACGACCGGGACGGGAGAGGCAGCCGACGCGAGGGTCGCCAGCACCTCGCCGGAGATTCCCGAGCCCCCCATCCCGGCCACGACCACCGCGCGCGGGCGGGTGTCGATCCCGAGCGCGTCGATCCCCGCCTCCAGGGAGGCTGCGAGCGAGGCACGGACCTGGGAGCCCGCCATCGCGGTCGCCCGCAACATCTCCGTGGGATCGAGGGCGGTGAGCGCCGAGACGTCGTCCAGCCGTTCGAGGGCGTCTTCTGTCATGAGAGGGCCGGCGGCGAGCGACAGGCTCAGGCGTCAGGCTTGCGCGCCTCGTCGATGAGCAGCACCGGGATGTCGTCTCGGACCGGGTAGGCGTAGCGGCAGCCCTCGCAGACCAGCTCCTGAGCAGCGTCGTCGACCCGCAGGTCCCCGCGGCAGTTCGGGCAGGCGAGGATCTCGAGCAGCGACGGGTCGAGGTTCACGGACCCAGAGCCTAGTGCGGTCACCCGCGGATGACTGCCAGCACCTCGTCGCGCAGCTTGACCATCTGCGCCTCGTCCGGCGCCTCGACGTTGAGCCGCAGCAAGGGCTCGGTGTTGGACGCGCGGACGTTGAACCAGCGACCGTCGCCGAGGTCGACGGTCAGCCCGTCGAGCTCGTCGACCTGGACACCAGGCTGAGCCGAGAACGTGTCGCGGACGGCCGCGAGCGATGCGGCGGCATCCGCCACCTCGCTGTTGACCTCACCGGAGCCGGTGTAGCGCTGGTAGCTCGCGAGCAGGCCCGACAGCGGCCCGTCGCTGTGACCCAACGCGGCGAGCGCATGCAATGCGGCGAGCATGCCGGAGTCGGCCCGCCAGAAGTCGCGGAAGTAGAAGTGGCCGGAGTGCTCGCCGCCGAACACCGCGCCGGTCTCGGCCATCGTCGCCTTGATGAAGGAGTGACCCACCCGGGTGCGCACCGGCGTACCGCCGCGCTCCCGCACGATCTCGGGGACGGCACGGGAGGTGATCAGGTTGTGGATCACGGTCGCCCCGGGCTCCTTGGCGAGCTCCCGGTCCGCGATCAGCGCAGTCAGCACCGACGGCGAGACGATCTCGCCCCGCTCGTCCACCACGAAGCAACGGTCGGCGTCGCCGTCGAAGGCCAGCCCGATGTCTGCGCCGCTGTCGCGCACCCGGGCCTGCAGGTCGCGGAGGTTGCCCGGGTCGATCGGGTTCGCCTCGTGGTTGGGGAAGCTGCCGTCGAGCTCGAAGTACATCGGCGTGAGCTCGATCGGCAGCGATGCGAAGACCTCCGGGACCGTCAGGCCGCCCATCCCGTTACCCGCGTCGACGACGACCTTCAGCCGACGGATCTCGCGGATGCCGGGAACCAGCCCGATCAGGTACTCCGCGTAGGCGGAGAGCAGATCCTGCTTGGTCGTCGTGCCGCGGCTGCCCGCCGGCTCCGGGATGCCGTCGGTGAGCATTCGCTTGATCTCGTCGAGTCCGCTGTCCTGGCCGACCGGAGCGGCGCCGGCACGGCAGAGCTTGATGCCGTTGTAGCGGGCCGGGTTGTGGCTCGCGGTGAACATCGCGCCCGGTACGTCGAGGCTGCCCGAGGCGAAGTAGAGCATGTCGGTCGACCCGAGGCCGGCCTCGACGACGTCGGCACCCTGCGAGGTCGCGCCGTCGGCGAAGGCTGCCGCCAGATCGGGCGAGCTCTCGCGCATGTCGTGAGCGGTGACGATGCGCTCGGCGGAGAGCAGGCGCACGAAGGCCGCGCCGATGTCACGCGCAGTCGCCGCGTCGAGCTCGTCGGGGACGACGCCCCGGATGTCGTACGCCTTGATGATGCGGTCGAGATCGGCGGCCATTCCTCGACGCTAGCCGCCGGCCGCGGAGGTCAGCGCTTGGCGGTGCGCTTGAGCACGTCGGCGAGCTCGAGGCTGCCGGTCGCATCCGACCAGACCCGGTGCTCGCAGGCGTGGCAGGACCGCATGCTGACCGGTGTGCCGTCGGTAAGCGTCATCGCAAGGGTGGTGACCCGCTCGCTGCCGCACGCCGCGCAGCTCTGGCCCATGCGGGCGCCGGGGCGGGTGAGCGAGGTTGCTTCGGCGATCGTCATGCGGGGGGCCTCCAGGGGAAGTGGCAACCCGAACTTCATCGGCCGATCGGCCGGAGACCTTGAGGAAACGGCGATTCCACCACAAACCGGACACCGCGACGGTTGAGGTCAGCAGCGAGGGCAAAGTCAACGTCAACGTCAAAGTCAAAAGCGGCTAAGACTGGGCGGCGGCCAGGTCCCTTGGTTGCCTCGGTCTGCGCGGTGCGGTGTCGTTGGTTTTGTCGATCTGACGTGCCAAAAGAGGCTGTTTTGGCACGTCAAACGCACAATCCAACGCAACAAGCCAGCGGCACTCGCCGGGGCAGCCAGCCGCGCCCAGTCTTTGCCGCTTTTGACTTTGACTTTGACCTTGACCTTGAGCGGACCCCGACTTCGAGGCGACCGACCTAGGCGGTAGGCGGGATCACCCGGAGGTGGCCACGGCGGCCCACCTCAGGTGCCTCGGGAGCCACGGTCACCGTCGCCCGAGCGGGCCTCGCGGCCTCGCGTACCGCCTCAGCCAGTGCCGCCAAGTCGTCCTCGCCGGGCACCGCCGCCTCAGCGTCGACGTCGAGGCGGACCACCGCCCATCCGCGCGGCGCGGTCAACCGGTCGGCGTGCGCATCACAGAGGTCATAGGAGTGCGGCTCGGCGTACGTCGCGAGCGGTCCGACGACCGCGGTGGAGTCGGAGTAGGCATAGGTGAGCGTGGCGACCGCAGGGCGGCCGCACGCGGTGCGCGAACAGCGGCGCAGAGGGCTCACGCCGCGACGGTACTCGCCGACGTGGCCCTCGGCCATCACCTCAGACGTCGTGTCGCACGATGACTGGATCGTGTCGCGGCAGATCCGCCGAGCGTTCACCTGACCGTACGATTCGCCGGTGAGGCGCGATCGCCACGGACGGGGCGCCCGCGGCGCGCTTGCACCTCCCGCCGTGCCGCTGGCGGCATCACCCGCCGACCGCTTCGACCGACTCGCAAGCGACGCCGTCGAGCACGTCGAGCACCGCTGGCGCAAGCAGCTGGCCCAGGTGGAGTTCACCGTCGACCTCGTCCCACCGATGGACATCGACCTCGCGGGCGCGGTCGCCGCAGGCGCGATCGAGACCGGCGGGGTGCTGCTCGCCCGGATCGTGCCCGCCAGCGGACGGCAGCGGGCGCAGATCATCCTCTACCGCAAGCCCATCGAGCTCCGGGCACGCGATGTCGAGGACCTGGAAGACCTGCTGCACGATCTCGTCGTGCAGGTGATCTCCAACTACCTCGGCCTCGAGCCCAACGTGGTCGATCCCGGCTTCGAGGACGAGTAGCGCCCGCGGGCTCAGCGGCTAGCGAGCCGGGGATCCTCGTGGACCGGCGGGAGCGGGATCGGGCCCGGCAGCGGGGTCAACGGCTCGGCCGTGTTGAGCGCACCGTGGGCACCGGCGAAGTGAAGCACCCGTACGCCGTACACCGGCGCCGTGCCGACCGGGGTCACCACGAACGGCCACGTGGTCGAGGCCGACTTGACCATGTCCGTGACGTCGAGCTCGACGCTGTGACGCGCCGGCACCGAGATCACATGGTTGCCGCCGCTGGGCGTCGTCAGCCGGACCGACGCGGCGCCCTGCGGAGCGCTCAGCAACAGCAGGCACTGGCCGCCGTCGGGCTCCCGGCCGATCGCCACCGCGGCAGGACCGGAGATTGCGGGCGTCACGGCATCCCAGAAGTAGTCGGGATCGAGGCGGCCACCGGGCGCGGCGGTCGAGCGGCCGGACGCGATCACCGGCTGATCGCTGCTCAGCAGCACCGCGCCGGTGTCCCCCGACAACGCCCTGGCGAGGTCGACCTCCTTGGTGGTGCCGGGCCCGACAACGAAAGACTTGAGACTCGACGGGGTGTACTCGCCTTGGGTCGTCACGACCTGAACGGTGACCGTCGCGTCGGTGAGTCCCGGGTTGGCCACGACCAGCGCGCGAGGCCCGGACCCGTCCGGGAAGCCCGCGATGACGCCGTGGCGCGACGGCGGCTGCGTCGGCGGCACGAGGTCACCGCCTTCCGGGTCCACCCCGCTGGTGTGCCGGTCCAGCAGGGCCGCGGTGACCGCCCCGCTTTCCACATGCACGTGGACCGCCACGTCCGGGATGTTGGGGGCGAAGGCGTACACGCCGACGGTGTACTTCGACTGCGGCGCCACGACGATGTCGGAGATGCGCGGCGTCGAGACCGGCCCCTTCGGGGTCCAGGCCGTCACCACCACGTCCGCGGGGGTCTTCGCGGGGTTCGCCAGGAACAGCCGGTCGGTGTAGCCGACCTTGCCGCTGCCGCCGACGAACCACCAGTCGGTGGCCGGCGGCAGGCAGTTGCCGCCGGCGAGCGAGCGGTAGCGACCCTCGTCGGTGTCGATCACCTCGTCCGCGACGACGTACGCCGCGGTCGTCCCCTTCGTCGAGTAGGCGACCGCCTCGCTGTGCAACCCGCTGGTCTGCAGCGAGTCGGTCGGGTTGAGGTCGACCGGCGAGGTGTGCGACTTCGTGCCGAACAGCGTGGTCACGACGGTCGACCCGGTCACCGACGGCGCCGACGACACCGCGCTGCTCAGGTCGGCGGCGGCGGCGCTGCCGTGCGTGTAGCGCGGCTGCCCGTTCACCACCGGGCACGCGAGGATCCGCGCCGTGACCGGCGCGGTGCCGACCGGCGCGTCACTGCGCTTCGCGGCGGTCGAGCCGGTGAGGAACGACACCAGCAGTACGGCGACCAGCGCCACGCCGAGAGCCGGCAGGTCCCGCCTCACTCGTCACCGTCCCCGTGGAGCGCACCGATGCTGTGGCGGTGGCGCGGCGGAGTCCCGGCGCCGGCGCCGAAGAGGATGACGGCGACCAGGGCAACCAGCTCGTACAGCGCCCACCAGTGACGCCCCCCGCTCGAGTAGCTCACGTGAACCCGCCCGCCGTCAGCCGGGAGGTCGAAGGCCTGGGCCCAGCCGTAGGCCTTCACCGGATGCAGCGCCTGGCCGTCGAGGGTCGCGTGCCAGCCCGACGTGGCGGGCTCGGCGAGCACCAGCAGCCTTCCGCTGTCCCCCGCCGGGACGGTGGCGTGCAGGTCGGTGGGGTCGTCACCGACGGGCAGCGCGGCGGGAGGCGCCGGCGCGGTCATCTGGCCGGCGAGCGCCGCAGTCGCGCTGGTCGGCGTCAAGACGGTGAGCTCCCCGCCGCCCAAGGTGGAGTGCCACACGGTCGCACCCTGCACCGGGATCACCGCCAGCGTCGCCAGCTGGCCGAGCTGGGGCGCGATGCGCCGCGCCGTCGCATGCGATGCGACGACGTAGTCGATCCCGAACGGGACCAGCTCCGCACCTGCCCCCGGCCGGCCGGCCACGAGATCCTGCACCGCGGCGCTGAGATGGGTCGTGGCGTCGTTGGCGGCGGTGCCTGAGGCCGGCAGGTCACCGGAGCCCAGCACCGGTCCGCCCGCGGTCCGCACGAGGGCGTAGCGCACCAAGCCGCGGTCACCGGAGAGCACGAGCGCGCGCCCACCGCCGGGCACGTTGAGCTCCGCCTGCACGTAGAGCGGCAGCACCTGGGCGGCGTCGCCCCGCAGCGGCGAACCGCCACCCCGGATCAGCCAGGTGCCGACGAAGGTGGCGGTCGACACCACCGCAAGGCCCACGACTGCCACGGCAGCGGGCTGGCGCCAGCCGAAGCTGCGGTCCTGCAGCGCCGGGCGCGCACCGACCGCCGCGACCACGGCCGTTGTCAGGGCCCCCGCTCCGGCGAACAGCAGCAGCAGGCCCGGCCAGTGCCGCGTCGCGGGGTAGCCCGCGGTCACGCCGGCGCCTCGGGTCATCACCACGGCGAGCAGGACGCCGACCACGTAGATCGCCGCGCCGACCCGTGCAGTGAGTACCCGGCTGTCGCGCTGCAACCCGAACACGACCGCACCGACCAGCGCGATGCCTACCCAGGCGGGCGGCTGCCCACCGCCCCCGGCGTGCAGGAAGGCGAGCCAGACCCCTGACGGCGCGGAGTGCGACGAGTAGAACTCGGGCAGCCCGCTGCCGGAGAACAGCACGCTCGGGTGTGCCAGCACGTGGCCGGTCCACGGCAGCAGCAGGATGAGCGGTACGGCGAGGACGCCGCCGGTCCGCGCCAGCCGGACCATGATCGGCTCGGCCGGCTCGGCCTCGCCGTCGCCGGCGAAGTAGTCACCGGCGAGCGCCAACCCGCATAGCAGGGCAGCGAAGACCCACAGCAGCGGGGCGAAGGCGGCGCCGACAGTGAGCCACAGCCCAGCCCGCACGCAGCGACCGCGCGGCGTGCCCGGGGCATCGGGCAGCCACGCGAGCGCGATCGAACGGACCACGCGAGGCAGCACGATCGCGGTCACGACCACGTCGAGGCGGCCCGCCGCGACCGCGCCGGTCACCGCCGGCAGGAGCGCGTAGACCACTGCCGCCCACACCCGGACCCGGACTGTGGTCGTCAGGGCCCGCAACGCGGTGAACGCCGACAGCGCCGCCAGCGGGACGGCACCCAGCAGGATCACGTCGACGGCCAGCCACGCCTTGCCGAGCAGGATGGTCGCAAGCAGCGCGAGCAGAGCGGTCGAGGGAGGCGAGGGCGCCAGCGAGCCCACCGCGGACGGGTGCCACGAGGACAGGTACGACGCCCACAGGTCGCTCGCCCCACCCGGGGCAGGCAGCAGGCGGCCGCCGTGCAGGCTGCCGGACAGGATGTGGCGGTTGGCGATCAGCGACAGCAGGCTCAGCCCCACGAACAGCAGCGAGGCCGGGCGTCGCAGGAACTCCCCGAAGGCGCTCAGCTCGTCGCCGAGGGACTCCGCCTCCTCCGAGACCGGGCCTGACTCGACGGCGACCCGGCGCCGGCGGGTGACCGGGGAGTCCTGCGAGGCCGCGCTGTGGGCCCGCGCGCTGATCAGCCCGGCCACCCAGCGCCCTGCGGGCGGGAACAACCGGCGCAGGTCGCCGTAGGACACCTCGCTGGTGGCCGCGCGGTGTCGCCGGCTGGACAGGATCGCGTTGGGGGCAGCGAGCACCTGCAGCACGGCTGACAGCTCCGCCGCGGCGTCACGCGGCCGGCGCGACACGAGCACCAGAGCGAGCGCATGCACGATCCCGCCCAGCACGTAGCGGACCAGCAGCGGGGGGACCAGCCAGGTCGCCGTGTTGGCCAGGACCACCTGCATCCCGTTGCGCCGCCGGACCGTCTGCGCCCGCAGCTCCGAGCCGTAGGGGTGGTCGCCGGGGCAGCGCTCTCCGGCGTGCCGGACGACGGCACGCGGCACCACGACGACCCGGCCGCCGGCTGCGTTCACCCGCCAGCCCAGGTCGACGTCCGCGGCGTACTCGGCCCACGCCGGGTCCTCACCGCCGAGGTACTCCCAGGCGTCGCGGCGTACGAAGGCGCCCGCAGTATCGACGGCGAGCACCTCGTCGACGTCGTCGCGCTGACCCTGGTCGAGCTCCAGGCGGTCCAGACCGCTGTCGACGTTGCCGGCGGAGTCGATGGTCAGCCCGGCACGCAGCAGCCGCCGTCCTTCCCAGTCGCGAAGCTTCGGGCCGGCAAGCCACACCGAGGGCGACTGGCTCACCCGCTGCAGCAGCTCACCGAGCGCGTCCGGCTCCGGGGCGCTGTCGTCGTGCAGCAACCAGAGCCACTCCAGCGGGCCGTCCTCGCGGGCCCGCCGGGTGCCGCGTCCCGCGGTCAGCTGGAGGGCGGCCTGGACGGCGGCGTTGGTGCTGGAGCCGGCCGGAAGCTCGGCGACCCGGCTCGCGCCGAGACGGTCACGGGCGACAGCGACGCTGCGGTCCGTGCTTCCCAGGTCCACGGCGATGACCCGATCGGGGCGCGGATCCGCCGCCTCGAGCGCGTCGAAGGTCTTGGCCAGCAGCTTCGCGTTGTTCAGACAGAGGACGACCGCCGTGACGTGGTGTCCCGGATACCGGGAACGCGAGGAGGTCGCAGACATAGGAAGGACCGGCCCGAACCGGCCCTAGCAGCCTATGTCTAGACGACGCGACGCTTGAGGCGGCGGCGTTCTCTTTCGGAGAGCCCGCCCCAGATGCCGAACCGCTCGTCATGGGCGAGGGCGTAGGTCAGGCACTCCCCACGGACGTCGCAGCGACCGCAGACGCGCTTGGCCTCCCGGGTGGACCCACCCTTCTCCGGGAAGAAGGCCTCGGGGTCGGTCTGCGAGCACAGTGCCTGGACTTGCCAGGGCAACGGCAGGCTCTCGTCCTCAGGGCCTAGTACTACGAATGGCTCGGTCATGGCGCCTCCACGTCAGCTGCTCGCGGCCGAATCCGGTCGCGGGGCTCGGCGTGTCCGGGGAAATGACACATGTGGAATTACATGCGCGTCGTAGCCAGAAAGTCAAGGGGGGCGGTGGTATCAGTCCAGGCGCCCGGCGCGCTCAGTCCGAGCCGGAAGGCAGTTCCGGGCGCTTCGCGGCGGTCTTCTTGGCCGGTTTCGCGGCGGTCCGCTTCGCCGGTGAAGCCGCCTTCTTCGCGGTCCTCCTGGCCGCCGCGGGGGTAGCGCGCTTCACCGCCGGAGCCTTGACCGCAGGAGCCTTGACCGCAGGCGGCTTGACCGGGGTGAGGCCGTCCTCACGCGCGGGTGCCGACGCACTGGCGCGCAGCGTCGAGCGGCGCGGCAGTGCCTGGGTCGGCTCGGGCAGCGGCTCGGCGAGCCGCTCGATCAGGTCAGGCACCGCCGGTACGGCGAGCTCGGCGCTGCCTGCCGCGCCACGACGGAAGCGCTCGGCGTCGCGGCTGTCGCGGTGACGCTCGACGGCTTCCGCGACGCGGCTGGCCACCGCCCGGCGCTCGCGCGGCGAGAGCCCCTCGGCGAACTCGTCGAGCACGTCTCGCAGCACCTGGTCGCGCTCGCGTTCGAGGATCCGGTCACGTTCGGCGAGGTAGGCGACCAGCAGCTGCCCCGCCGCGACCAGCCGGTCGGTGCCGTCCCCGATCGTGCCGGTGGCGTTGGCGATCACCGCGATCTGGCCCTCGAGGGAGTCGGTGAGGTCGGTCATCGCGCGGCGAACGTCGGCGCGCACGTCGTCGAGCACGCCCTGCGCGGCGGCGCGGCCTTCGGCGATGACCTGGTCGGTGCGCGGCTGCCAGTCGAGCCGCAGCTCCTCCAGTGCGCCGGCGACCGTCTCGGTCGAGGCGCCCACGGAGCCGGACACGTGCTCGCGCATCTCGTCGAGGGCGTCGGCGAAGTCGTTGCGCAAGTCGGAGAGCTGGCCCTCGACGTTGTCGCGGGTCTGGACCGCCGCGCGCTCGAGTGACTCCAACGCCCCCCCGAGGTCGCCGAGAAGCCGGTCGCGGGCAGCCGCGAAGCCGTCGAGGACAGCCTCTTGCACGCTCGCCATCCGGCCGTCGAGCGGCGCGGTCATCTCGTCGATGGAGGTCATGACCTCACCCAGCAACGCCTCGAGGTGGCGCCGGTCGGCCTCTCGCGGCGCCGGGTCCTGCACCGTCTCGCCGAGAGTGTTCAGGCTGCTCGCGACCGCGTCGCCGAGGTCCTCGAGGCCGGCGCGCACCGCCTCGGCCCACTCCTCGAGTGCAGCCACCTGCTCCTGCATCGCCTCGTTCGTCCGCTCGCGGTGCTCCTCGGCCACCGTGCGCTCGTAGCCCATGGCCTGGGACATCGCGGCGATCCGGTCGTCGAGTGCGCTCAGCCGGGCGTCGATGCGGTCGGCGAACGAGGAGACCGACTCCTCGATTGCGACCATGCGTTGTTCGAGGCCGGTCATCTCGGCACGCAACCCGGCAAGGGATGCCGCTACGACCGGCGCGACCGGAAGGGATCCTGTGGTGGGCCCAGCCGGAGGCCGCTCGACGAGCGCCTCGAGGCGGCGAAGCACTCCCGAAGCCCCCGCATCCCCGGATGCGGTGTAGGTCTCGCTTTCCACGCGAACTCCCCTCGGACGCCGTGCAAGAACCCTACGCGGGAAAGCGGTGCAGTCGCTCGCTCCGTCGCGAGGGTCGTAGGAAACACTGAGCGGATGCGGATCACCGCCCTCTGCGGAGGGATCGGCGGGGCCCGGTTCCTGCTCGGGCTGCGCACCCTCGGCCATGAGGTCACGGCGATCGTCAATACCGGCGACGACATGACGGTGCTGGGTCTTCGGATCTGCCCCGACCTCGACAGCGTCCTGTACACCCTCGGGGGCGGCGTCAGCGAAGAGCGGGGCTGGGGTCGCGAGGGTGAGACGTTCCGGGTCCGCGACGAGCTCGCGGCGTACGCCGATGTGGTCGGCGCGGCCGAGCCGCTGGTCCCGTCGTGGTTCGGGCTCGGCGACCTCGATCTGGCGACCCACCTGCTGCGCAGCAGCTGGCTCGCCGACGGCGTCGCGCTGTCCACCGTCACCCGGTGGCTGTGCGAGAGGTGGCAGACCGGCGTGGCAGTGCTGCCGGCCAGCGACGACGGCATCGAGACCTACGTGCGGCTCGCCGACCGCGCGGGAGGGGCGGACAGCGTCCACTTCCAGGAGTGGTGGGTACGGCTGCGCGCCGGCGTACCGGCGGTTGGCTTCGACGTGCGGGGAGCCGCGACGGCCAAGCCGGCTCCCGGAGTCGTCGCGGCGATCGAGTCCGCCGACCTGGTGATGCTGGCGCCCAGCAACCCGGTGGTCTCGATCGGGGTGATCCTCGCGGTCCCGGGCATCGCCGAGGCGGTGCGGGAGACCGCAGCACCGGTCGTCGGGCTCTCGCCGATCGTGGGCGGGGCACCGGTTCGCGGGATGGCCGACTCCTGCCTCAGCGCGATCGGCGTGGCGACGGCGGCGGACGCGGTGGCGCGGCACTACGGGGTACGCCGGGCGGGCGGCCTGATCGACGGGTGGATGGTCGACGACGTCGATCAACCGGCAGTGGCAGGGCTCGTCGCGGACGGCTTCGCCGCGCGGGCGGTGCCGCTGCTCATGCACGACGTGACCGCGACAGCCGCGATGGCACAGGCCGCCATCGACCTTGTCACAGGGAGCCCGCGTTGACCGCCAAGTCGTTGGAGATCTGGGCGCTGGAAGGGATCCCGGAGGTCCGCGAGGGCGACGACCTCGCAGCATTGATCGTCGCGGCGGACGCCGGGCTGCGCGACGGCGACGTGGTCGTCGTGACCAGCAAGATCGTCTCGAAGTCCGAAGGCCGGCTGGTCACCGGCAGCCGCGAGAAGCACCTCGCCGGCGAGACGGTCCGGGTCGTGGCCCGGCGGGGCCGGACCCAGATCGTGCAGACCCGCCACGGCTTCGTGCTCGCCGCGGCCGGCATCGACGCCAGCAACGTGCCGGCCGGGACAGTGGCGCTGCTGCCCGTCGACCCGGACGCCTCGGCTGCGACGATCCGCGCCGGGCTGCGGGAGCGACTCGGCGTGGACGTCGCGGTCATCGTCACCGACACGATGGGCCGGCCCTGGCGCGACGGGGTGGTCGACACCGCCATCGGCGCTGCCGGGATCGAGGTGCTCGACGACCTGCGCGGCAGCACCGACTCCTACGGCCAGATCCTCGAGGTCACGGTGACGGCGCTGGCCGACGAGCTTGCCGCCGCCGCTGACCTGGTCAAGGGCAAGCTGGAAGGACGGCCAGTCGCGGTGATCCGGGGCTTCGACGTACGCCGCCCTAAGGACGAAGACCACGGTGCGCGACCGCTGGTGCGGCCGGCGGCCGACGACATGTTCGCCAGCGGGACCCGCGACGCGATGGTGGCCGTGGTCCGTGACAGCGCGCCGGTCGCTGCCCCCGCCGGTGGCAACGTCGAGATCGCGACGGTCCGGCGCGCGGTCGACTCCCTGGGCGAGACCGCGGCGGCGCTTGCCGTCGCCGAGGACGGCAGGTCCGTCAGCGCGTCGGGCGCGCCGCTCGAGGTGGGCTACGCCCTGGGCCGGCTGATGGCCGCCCTCGCGGCCGAGGGGCTGCGGGCGACCCGGCCGGCGCAGACGGCGGATGGCGCTCGCATCGAGGTCATGGCAGCGGGCTGAAGCGCACGGCGCCGTCCGGGATCGCGACATCGTTCCAGACTCGGATGCCGCCCCGGAGCTCGTTGTTGGCGCCGATCATCGCGCCCTCGCCGATCACCGCGTCGCTGACCACGCTGCGCTGCCCGATCACCGCGCGCCGCCCGACCATCGAGGCCACCACGCTCGCCCCCGCCTGGATGTGGACGCCGTCGCCGATGACCGACCCGGTGACCTGTGCGCCCGCGTCGACCCGGGCGCGGGGGCCGATCACGCTGCCGCCGTTGACCACCGCGCCGGCGTGCACGATCGCCTCGTCCAGCACCAACGCCTCACCGCCGCCCGGCGCGATCGCGGGAGAGTCGAGCACCCCGGTCACCACGTCGCAGCTCGCCTGGACGAACGCCGCGGGAGTGCCGACGTCGAGCCAGTACGCGTTCTCGGCGTAGCCGAGCAGGATCTCTCCCGCCTCCAGCAGCGCGGGGAAGGTCTCGCGCTCGACCGACACCGGCCGGCCCTGCGGGATCGAGTCGATCACCTTGCGGGTGAAGACGTAGCAGCCCGCATTGATCCGGTTCGTGACCGGCGAGTCGGACTTCTCGATGAACCCGGTGACCCGGGAGTGCGAGTCGGTGGGCACGCAGCCGAAGGCGCGCGCATCAGCCACCTCGACGAGGTGCAAGGTCACCGCGGCCTCGCGTCGCCGGTGCAGCTCCAGCTGGGCGCGCAGGTCGTGGCCCGACAGCACGTCGCCGTTCAGGACCAGCACCGGGTCGTCCGGACCGGACTCGAGCCGGCGGGCGACGTTGCGGATCCCGCCGCCGGTGCCGAGCGGTTCGGTCTCGGTCATGAAGTCGATGCGGACGCCGAGCGCCTTGCCGCTGCCGAAGTACTCGTGGAAGACCTCGGGCCGGTACGACGTGGCCAGCACGATGTGCTCGACGCCGCAGTCGCGCAGCCGGACGAGCTGGTGCTCGAGGAACGGCGCCCCGGCGAAGGGCAGCATCGGCTTCGGGGTGCGCAGCGTCAACGGCTGCAAGCGGGTGCCCTGCCCCCCGACGAGGACGACGGCTTCCATCGCCGGCTAGCCCTGGGACACAGCGCGGGCGTAGGCCGCCAGGTGCGCCTCCGCGCTGGCCGCCCAGGTGAACTCCCTGGCCCGCGCAAGCGCGGCGTCGCCGAGCGCGCGGCGGCGTGCCGCGTCGTCGAGCAGCGCCGACAGCGCCGTACCGATCGAGGCGGCGTCGGGCTCGGTGTAGGCGACCGCGTCGCCGCCCACCTCGGGAAGCGACAGCCGCTGCGTCGTGAGCACGGGCGTCCCGCACGCCATCGCCTCGAGCACCGGCAGCCCGAACCCCTCGCCGTGGCTCGGGAACGCAACCACGGTCGCGCCGCCGAGGTAGCCCGGGAGATCCGCGAAGCGCAGGTAACCGGGCCGGACCACCCGCAGGTGCGAGGGAACCTCGGCGACCGCCGCGTCGACGTCCTCGTCCCAGCCCCGCCCGCCGGCCAGCACCAACGCCGGCGGGTCGTCACGCCAGCTGACGGCCTCCACCCAGCCGCGGATCAGGGCGGGAACGTTCTTGCGCGGCTCGAGCACGCCGAGGAACGCGACGTAGTCCCCGCGGATCCCGAGCCGGGCCGCCACCCGCGCCCGCTCGGCGTCTGTCGGCGGGTGGAACAGCTGCGGGTCGACGCCGTGGTAGGCGACGTCGAGCATCGTCGGGTCGGCGTCGAGCACCCGGACGAGCTCGTCCCGGGTCGCCTTGCTGGGAACGATCACCCGGGTGGCACGGCGAAGGGCGGTGCGGATCGCCGAGCGGAAGAACGTGCCCTTGACCGCCGCGATCGCCTCGGGCGAGGTGAAGAACGTCGCGTCGTGGATCGTGACCACGACCGGACGCCCGGCGCGCAGCGGCATCGTGTAGTGCGGCGAGTGGATCACCTCGACCGCGAGCTGCTGTGCGACCAGCGGCAGGCCGGTCTGCTCCCACGCCAGGCGGGCCGGCCGGTGGGCGATCGCCGGCGGGCCCGGGACCACAGTGGCTTGCGGGGCGACCAGCGAGTAGCGCTCGGCGTCGGCGCGCTGGCAGACGATCGCAAGGTCGGCACCTGCGGCGCCAAGAGCGCCCAGCAGGCCGTCGACGTATCGCCCCACCCCACCGCGGTCGGCTGGCACAGCGGTCGCGTCGACCAGCACTCGGGGGGCCACGAGCGGCTCCCTCCCCGTCTGATCTCGTACGAACTTGATTGCGTCACTCAGCGTAGCCCGCGGCGTGACGTGCGACGTGCATCCTCTACAGGGTGGCGACACCATCGGATCTGCTGACCAGGGAGCTGCGACGCGACGGCTCCCGCCCGTTGATCACCTGGTACGGCGAGGGGCCCGGTGAACGCGTCGAGCTCTCGGTGGCCACGACGGCGAACTGGGTGGCAAAGCTGGCCGGCTACCTCGAGGACGAGCTGGACGTCTTCGGCGACGAGCCGATCGTGATCGACCCAGCGCTTCACTGGATCACGGCAGTTGCCGCGCTCGCGGTCTGGCACGCCGGCGCCGCGCTCGCGACGGCGCCGACGAGCGGGCAGCCCCTCGACCTGCCGTTGGACCCGATGGGCGCTGGGCTGTCCCGGCTGGTCGCGGCGTACCCCGACGCCTACGCCCCCGGGCAACCGTCGGGTGAGGACGCGGTCGCCGCGGCGAGCGGCGCCGTGCCGGAGGGGGCGCGAGTGCTGTCGGTGCTCCCGCTCGAGGGGCCCGGGCTGACCTGGAGCCTGCTCGGTCCGCTCGCCGGCGGCGGGTCGGTCGTCTACTCCCCCGCTGACGGCGCCGACCTCGCGGCACGCGCCGCCGCGGAGCGCGTCACCCATACCGCGGGTGCGGACGTGGCGGGACTACCCCTGCTGGCCTGAGGCTCGCGCGACGAACGGCTCCAGCGATGCGGGGTCGGCCAGGGCCCCCTTCGAGACCGCTCGCTCGACCGGGATGCCGGCAAGGATCCGCTTGACCGGGACCTCGCACTTCTTGCCGTTGATGGTCCGTGGCACGACCGGTACGGCGATGACCTCGTCGGGCACGTGACGCGGTGAGAGCTGCGAGCGCGCGGTCTGCCGGATCTGTGCCGTGACCTCCTCGAGCGAAGCACCGTCGGCGAGCACCACGAACAGCAGCAGCTTGCCCTCGGTGCCCGCCGCCGAGGTGTCGATGACCAGCGAGTCGGCAACCCCCGGCAGGGCCTCGACGACCCGGTAGAACTCCGAGGTGCCCATCCGCACGCCGCCACGGTTCAGCGTGGCGTCGCTTCGGCCGTAGATGACGCACGAGCCGTCGGCGGCGAACTTCACCCAGTCGCCGTGGCGCCACACACCGGGGTAGGTGTCGTAGTAGGCCTCGCGCAGCCGCGAGCCGTCTGGATCGTTCCAGAACCCGACCGGCATCGACGGCATCGGCTCGGTGATGACGAGCTCGCCGACCTCGTCGAGCACCTCTCGGCCGGCATCGTCGTACGCCGCGACCGCGCAGCCGAGCAGGCGGGCCGGGATCACGCCGGCGCGGACCGGAAGTCCCGGCGCGCCGCCCACGAAGGCGGTGCAGACGTCGGTGCCGCCGGACAGCGAGGAGAGCATCAGGTCGGCACCGACGGACTCATAGACCCAGGCGAAGCCCTCGGGTGACAACGGTGCGCCGGTCGAGCCGACCGTACGCAACGCCGACAGGTCGACCTGGTCCGCCGGGCGCAGCCCGGCCTTCTGGCAGGCCTGGATGAACGGCGCGCCGAGTCCGAGACACGTGATGCCGGCACGCTCCGCCAGCCGCCACAGCGCGAGCTGGTCCGGGTAGGCCGGGTTCCCGTCGTACAGGACGATCGAGGAGCCGACGGCAAGGCCTGAGACCAGCAGGTTCCACATCATCCAGCCGGTGGTGCTGAACCAGAAGAAGCGGTCGCCGCGCCCCAGGTCGAGGTGCAGCGCAAGCTGCTTCGCGTGCTCGATCAGCATCCCGCCGTGCCCGTGCAGGATCGGCTTGGGCAGTCCGGTCGTGCCCGAGGAGTAGAGCACCCACAACGGGTCGTCGAAGGCCATCGGCTCGAAGGCGAGCCGGCCTCCGCAGGCAAGCAGTTCCTGCCAAGGCGTCGCGGCGCGCAGCCTCGCCGCGGGATCGAGGTAGGGCACCAGCACCGTCTCTCGAAGCGTCGGCAGCTGGCCACGCAGCGCCTCGACCGTCGCCGCGATCTCGAACTGCTTCCCGCCGTAGTGGTAGCCGTCGACGGTGAACAGCAGCGCCGGCTCGATCTGGGTGAACCGGTCCGCGATCGCCGTCGGGCCGAAGTCCGGCGAGCAGCTCGACCAGATCGCACCGAGCGAGGCGGTGGCGAGCATCGCGACGAGCGCCTCGACGCCGTTCGGGAGCAGCGCCACCACCCGGTCGCCGCGACCGATCCTGTGCTCCTCCATCCAGTAGCGCACGCTGGCCACCTGGGTGCGCAGCTCGCGCCAGGTCAACGTCACCTCGCGGCCGTCCTCGCGGACGGCGATCACGGCGGTGTCCTCGAGCTCTACCCGCTGCAGCGGGTAGAGCAGATGCTCTGCGTAGTTCGTGCGCCCTCCGGCAAACCACCGCGCACCCGGCATCCCCCGCTCGGGCAGGACGTCGTCGTACGGCGTGGACCACCTGATGCCGAGCCAGCGGTCGAGGGCACCCCAGAACTCGTCCGGCCGGTCGACTGACCACTGGTGCACCTCGCCGTACGACGCGAAGGTCAGTCCCCGTTCGGCCTCGAGCCATCGCTGGAAGTCGGCCAGCCGGGACGCGGCGATGCGCTCGGCACTGGGAGTCCAGAGCAGGTCGCCCTCTGACGTCACGAGGCGAACGCTAGCGAGACGGGACCCGGCAGCAGCCCGCCGGGCAGATGTCGTGCGCGGGGCCGAGGTCGGACAGCGCCCGTCGTGGCGCGGCCCGATCGACCCGCTCCATCACGAGCTCACGGACCATCGCGACGAACCTCGGGTCCACCGACGGCGGCGCGGTCCGGTGGAAGCCGAGGCCGAGCTCCTGCGCGGTCGTCGCGGCTTCGGCATCGAGGTCCCACCGCACCTCGATGTGATCGCTGACGAACCCGATCGGGACGACGACGACGTCGGTCACCCCCTGCGCGGCAAGATCGCGCAACGCGTCGTTGATGTCGGGCGTCAGCCACGGCACCGTCGGCGGGCCGCTGCGGCTGCAGTAGGCGAGCAGCCGCTGGATCCCCGGGGCCGCCTGCGCGACGAGCCCCGCCGCCGCCTCGAGCTGCGCGACGTACAAGCCGCCGTTCGGCCCGGCCGCTGCCGCCATCACCTCAGGGATGGAGTGCGCGACGAAGACCAGCCGGGTGGTCTCGTGGCGGGCGGGGTCGATACCGGCGAGCCCCGCGCGCACCGCGTCCTGCTGGGGCTCGATGAACCCGGGGTGGTCGAAGAAGTGACGAAGCTTGTGCAGCTCGGGTCCGGTCGTACCGAGCGGGGCAGCGGCTGCGGCGAGGTCGTCCTGGTACTGCCGGCATGCGGAGTACGACGCGTAGCCGGAGGTGACGAAGACCAGCGCGTTGCGTATCCCGGCGGCGGCCATCTCCGCGACGACGTCGCCGACGAACGGCCGCCAGTTGCGGTTGCCCCAGTAGACCGGCAGGTCCAGACCGTGAGCCGCGAAGTCGGCCTTCACCGCGGCGACCAGGGTGCGGTTCTGCTCGTTGATCGGCGAGACGCCGCCGAAGTGCAGGTAGTGCTGGGCCACCGACTCGAGCCGTTCCCGGGGGACGTTGCGCCCGCGGGTGACGTTCTCGAGGAACGGCATCACCTCATCAGGGCCCTCCGGCCCGCCGAAGGAGAGAACCAGCAGCCCGTCGTACCGAGCGGATGTCACATGCGTATCGCTGGAGCAATAGTCATGTGCCATCCGCTCATCGGAGGGGGTTCGCCTTGAGCAGGTTGCGCGACATCACCATGCGAAGGATCTGGTTCGTGCCTTCGTAGATCTGGGTGATCTTGGCGTCACGCATCATCCGCTCGAGCGGGAAGTCGCGGGTGTAGCCGTAGCCGCCGAGCAGCTGTACGCCGTCGGTGGTGACCTCCATCGCGGCGTCCGACGCGAAGCACTTCGCGGCCGCCGACATGAAAGTGAGGTTGGACTCGAGGCGCTCCGACATCGCCGCGGCCTGGTAGATCAGCGCGCGGGCGGCCTCGGTCTTCATCGCCATGTCCGCGAGGATGAACGACACCCCCTGGAACTCCGCGATCGCCTTGCCGAACTGCTTGCGCTCCTGGACGTACCTGGTGCAGTAGTCGACCGCGCCCTGCGCGATGCCGAGAGCCTGCGCGCCGATCGTCAGCCGAGTGTGGTCGAGGGTCTTCAGCGCAGTCTTGAAGCCGGTGCCCTCCTCGCCGATCATCCGGTCCGCCGGAACCCGGACGTTGTCGAAGTAGACCTCCGCCGTCGGCGAGCCCTTGATGCCGAGCTTCTTCTCCGGCGCGCCGAAGCTCACCCCGGCGTCTTCCTTCTCGACGATGAAGGCGGAGATGCCGTTGGCGCCCTTGTCCGGGTCGGTGACGGCCATCACCGTGTAGAACTTCGAGACCCCCGCATTGGTGATCCACCGCTTGGTGCCGTTGAGCACGTAGGCGTCGCCGTCGCGTACGGCGCGGGTCTTCATGCCCGCGGCGTCCGAGCCGGCTTCGGGCTCGGACAGGCAGTAGCTGAACATGCCCTCGCCGCTGGCCAGCCGCGGCAGGTAGCGCTGCTTGAGGTCCTCGCCGCCGGAGAGCAGCAGGCCCATCGTGCCGAGCTTGTTGACGGCCGGGATGAGGGAGGACGCGGCACAGGCCCGCGCGACCTCTTCGATGACGATCGCGGAAGCGATGGCATCCGCGCCGACGCCGCCGTACTGCTCGGGAACGTGCACCGCGTGCAGCTGGGCCGAGACCAGCGCGTCGTGCACGTCCCAGGGGAACTCGGCTTTCTCATCGATCTCCGCCGCCCGAGGCGCGATCTTGTCGTCGGCGAGCTCACGAACCGTCTTGCGCAGCAGCTGGTGCTCTTCGGGCAGCGTGTAGAGATCGAATGCCTGGTTCACCCTGTCATCGTAGTTAGACGTCGGCGCCCATTACCCTTTGCCGCGTGGCCGGCCCCAGGATGACGGTGCTCGGCACCGGCTACCTCGGCGCCACTCACGCCGTATGCATGGCCTCCCTCGGCTTCGACGTCCTTGGCGTCGACGTCGACGCGTCGAAGATCGAGCGGCTCTCGGGCGGGGCGGTCCCCTTCTACGAGCCCGGGCTCGAGCCGTTGCTGCAGGAGACGCTGGCCAGCGGCCGCCTGCGGTTCACCACGTCGTACGAGGAGGCCGCCGACTTCGGCGACGTCCACTTCCTCTGCGTGGGTACGCCGCAGAAGGAGCACGAGTACGCCGCGGACCTCGACTACGTCTACTCGGCGGTGACCAGCCTCGCCCCGATGTTGCAGCGGCCGTGCGTGTTCGCCGGCAAGTCCACGGTTCCGGTCGGCACCGCCGAGCGGATCGCCGCGCGCATCGCCTCGTCAGCGCCGGCCGGCGAGGGCGTCGAGGTGGTGTGGAACCCGGAGTTCCTGCGCGAGGGCTTCGCGGTCGAGGACACCTTGAACCCCGACCGGCTGGTCTTCGGCGTCACCTCCGAGCACGGTGAGCAGGCGATGCGTGAGGCGTTCGCGCCGGTCATCGCCAAGGGCACCCCCGTCGTCGTCACCGATCTCGCGACCGCGCAGCTCGTGAAGGTTGCCGCCAACGCGTTCCTCGCCACGAAGATCTCGTTCATCAACGCGATGGCCGAAGTGTGCGAGGTCACGCATGCCGACGTGACGAAGCTGTCGCAGGCGCTCTCGCACGACACCCGCATCGGGGGCCGCTTCCTCAACGCCGGCCTCGGCTTCGGCGGAGGCTGCCTGCCGAAGGACATCCGGGCATTCATGGCGCGCGCCGGCGAGCTCGGGGTCGACCAGGCGCTGACGTTCCTCACCGAAGTCGACGCGATCAACCTCCGGCGGAGGGTCCGGATGGTGGACCTCACCCGCGAGCTCCTGGACGAGACGGTCGCGGGTCGCCGGATCGGGGTGCTCGGCGCCGCGTTCAAGCCGAACAGCGACGACATCCGGGACTCACCTGCGCTCGACGTCTCGAGCCGGTTGCAGGCGGCCGGCGCGGAGGTCACGGTCTACGACCCCGCAGCGATCCCGAACGCCCGGGTCCGCTACCCGGACCTGCGTTACGCCGACACGATGCTCGACGCGGTGCGGGACGCCGACGTCGTACTGCTGCTCACCGAGTGGAGCGAGTTCCGCGAGGTGGATCCTGATGCCCTTGCGGCAGTTGTTGCCGCGCGCAAGATCGTCGACGGCCGCAACGCGCTCGATCCCGAGCGCTGGCGCTCTGCCGGCTGGACATATCGGGCACTCGGCCGCCCCTAGGCGTTAGATGCCGTGTCCCGCGGGTAGGCCGCTCGTTGTGCCCGACGAGATGGACGCGACTGCGCACTGCATGCAGCTGCTTGCCGACGGGGTACCGCTCAGCCTGCTGATCGATCTCGCCACCCCGGTGCACTCGCGCGAGATCTACCGCAGCGAGCCCGCGGACACGAGCTGGGTCGCCGACACGGGCGCGGCGTAGCCCGCACCGCTTGACCACCGCCGCTTGACCACCTTCTAGGGAGCTCAGCCGGCGCCCGCGAGGCGCCTCGCCGCAAGCCGGTCCAGCTTGCCCGAGGGCAGCTGCGGGAGCTCGTCGAGCACGACTACCTGCCGCGGGAGCGCAGCGCGAGGCAGCGAGCGGCTGCACCAGTCCCGGAGCTCTTCCAGCTCCACGCGGCCGACGACCAACGCAACGACTCGCTGCCCCCAGCGGTCGTCGGGTACGCCGACCACCGCCGCGTCGCGGATCCCCGGATGGCGCCGCACCACATCAGCTACCGCGTCCGCGGCGACGTTCTCGCCGCCGCTGATGATCACGTCGTCGGCGCGACCGGCCACGACCACTCGCCCGTCGGCCGACACGTGGCCGAGGTCGTTCGTGACCAGCCAGCCGTCGACCAGGGCCTGCGCCGTGAGGTCGGGGCGCAGCCGGTAGCCCGACATCAGCATCGGGCCGCGAAGCGCCAGCCTGCCGTCGTCGAGCGTGCGCACCTCGACACCGTTGAGCGGCGTCCCGTCGTACACGCAGCCGCCGGCCGTCTCGCTCATCCCGTACGTCGTCACGACGTTCGCCCCCGACGCGCGGGCACGTTCCACGAGCTCGACCGGAGCCGCGGCGCCGCCGAGCAGGATCGCGCGGAACCGAGACAGGTCGACACCGGCCTCGAGCAGCCGCGTGAGCTGGGTGGGCACGAGCGAGGTGAGAGTCGCGTCCACCGCGGCGAACCGCTCGACGTCGAACCGCTCGTGCACGACGAGCGGGATGCCGAGCAGCCGCGCCCGCAGCATCACCTGAAGGCCGCCGATGTGGTGCCACGGCAGGCACGCGAGCCAGACATCGTCCGGCTCGCAGCCGATCCGCGCATGCGTTGCCCGGCCGGACGCCTCGATCGCGGCGCGGCTCAGCTGCGCGCCTTTCGGCTCACCGGTCGAACCGGATGTCGCGATGATCAGCGCGACATCGACGTCGACCGGTTCGTCCGGTCGCATCGCCGCCAGTAGCTGCTCGTGGGCGGCCGGCGGAGCGTGCGGGTCCAGTGGCAGCACCGCGTGACCGGCGTTCCACGCCGCGTCGAAGGCTGCGAGGAACTCCTCCCCCGGCGGCATCGCGAGGCTGACGAGCTGGCGCAATCCGCTTGCTGGCATCGTGGTACGACGGTAATCGAGCGGTGACGGCCGAAGGAGCAGGCGTGAGCGAGGAGCGGGTGAGCCCGCTGCGGACGTGGCTGGAGGCTTCGCGACCGCGCACCCTGCCGGCATCGCTCGCGCCCGTGCTCGTCGGCACCGCTGCGGGCTCGGCAGGCCTCAGCCACATCAACGCCGCGCGGTTCGCCCTCGTCGTCGTGGTCGCGCTCGCGGTCCAGGTCGCTGTCAACTTCGCCAACGACTACTTCGACGGCGTCCGGGGCGTCGACACCGTGCAGCGCGCGGGACCACGTCGGGCAGTCGCCAGTGGCCTGGTCAGCCCGCGGGCGATGCGGGTCGCCATCGCGATCGCCATGCTCGTCGCGGCTGCCGCCGGGCTGGCGCTGGCGGCGATGGTCTCGTGGTGGCTGCTCGCCATCGGTGCCGCGGCGTTCCTCGCGCTGCTCGGCTACAGCGGCGGCCCTCGCCCGTACGCCTCCGCCGGCCTCGGCGAGGTGTTCGTCTTCGTCTTCTTCGGTCTGGTCGCAACACTCGGTTCGAGCTACGTGCAGCACAGCCGGCTGCCCGCGACCGCCTGGATCGCGGCGGTTGCGACCGGCGTGCTCGCAGTGGCGATCCTTGTCGTCAACAACCTGCGCGACGTCCCCACTGACGCCATCGCCGGCAAGCGCACGCTCGCCGTACGCATCGGGGAGGCCCGCACCCGCCAGCTCTTCGTTGGCGCGATCGGCGTCGGGCTCGCGCTCGCGGTCATCGGCGAGCCGGTCGCTGCCGGTTCGGCATGGCCGCTGCTCGCGCTGCTCGCGCTGCCACTCGCGAAGGAACCGGTGGCAGCGGTTCGCGGCGGTGGCGTCGGCCGCGCCCTCATCCCCGCGCTGGGCGGCACCGGGAAGCTGGAGCTCGCGGTCGCGGTGCTGCTTGCGGCGGGTCTGCTCATCAGGTGAGCCCGGCCGACTGGGCGAGCCGACGTCACGTCTTCGACATCCCCATGCGGGTGCGCTTTCGCGGGCAGGAGCGCCGCCGCGGGGTTCTGGTCGAAGGACCCGCCGGATGGGGTGAGTTCTCGCCGTTCCCGGAGTACCCGCCCTCGGTCGCGGTGCGGTGGCTCGCCGCAACCCGCGAGGCGGCGGTTGTGGGATGGCCCGCGCCGGTGCGCGACTCGGTTCCGGTCAACACGACCGTCCCCGCGGTCGGAGCGGAACAGGCACACGCGATGACCTCCGCATCCGGCTGTGCCACGGCGAAGGTGAAAGTCGCCGAGCGGGGTCAGACGCTCGCCGACGACATCGCCCGGGTCGAGGCGGTGCGGGATGCCCTGGGGCCTTCGGGCCGGCTACGCGTCGACGCCAACGCCGCGTGGGACGTCGACGAAGCAGCGCGCGCGCTGGCGGAGCTGTCCCGGTTCGACCTCGAGTACGCCGAGCAGCCGGTGCCCACGCTCGAGGACATGGCAAAGCTTCGGCGCCGCGTCGACGTGCAGCTCGCCGCGGACGAGTCGGTGCGGACCGCCGAGGACCCGCTGCGGGTCGCCGGGTTGGAGGCGGCCGACATCGTCGTACTGAAGGTGCAGCCGCTCGGCGGCGTCCGCGCCTGTCTCGAGGTCGCCGACGCGTGCGGGCTCCCCGTGGTCGTCTCCAGCGCGATCGAGACTTCCGTGGGGATCGCCGCCGGCGTGGCGCTCGCCGCCGCACTGCCGGAGCTGCCCTACGCGTGCGGGCTCGGCACCGTCACGCTGCTGGACGGCGACGTGTGCGAGGACCCCCTGGTCCCGGTGGAGGGGCGGCTCGCTGTGCGCACGATCGAGCCGTCGGCGCAGCGTCTCTCGCGATACGCCTCCGACGACGAGACGGCGCGCTGGTGGACCGAGCGGCTCGCCGCGGCGCGGGAGGTTTCGGATGCCGGCTGAGAACGCGGGCCGCGCGTTCGCCCTCGTGCTGGCCGACGAGCTCGTCCGGCGCGGCGCTCGGCATGCGGTGATCGCGCCGGGGTCGCGCTCCACGCCGGTCGCGCTTGCCTTCGCGGAACACCCGAAGCTCGCGGTGCACGTGCGGATCGACGAGCGGTCCGCGGCGTACCTCGCCCTGGGGATTGCGAAGGCCACCGGCGACGTCGTACCGGTGCTGTGCACGTCCGGCACCGCCACGACGTACTTCCACGGCGCGGTCATGGAGGCCGACCTCGCCCGCGTCCCGTTGCTCGTGCTCACCGCTGACCGGCCGCCCGAGCTCCACGGGATCGGCGCGAACCAGACTGTCGAACAGTCCGGGATGTACGGCGGCGCGGTGCGCTGGTCCTACGACGTCCCGGCGCCGGAGGCTCACCCCGACGCCGTCGACGCGTGGCGCGAGACGGTGCGCGGCGCCGTCGAGGGCTGCATGGGCTTGCACGGCAGGCCGGTCGGGCCGGTGCACCTGAACCTCGCGCTCCGCGAACCGCTGGTCCCCGTCGACGACGGCGTCGGCTTCGGCTACGAGCTCGGCTTGGAACGCACACGTGAGCTGCACGTCGAGACGCCCGCGGGCCCGAGCTCGCCCGACGAGCTCTCGGCCGCCTTGGGTGACGCCCGCAACGGGGTCGTCGTCGTGGGCGACGTCGCCGGAGACCCGGCGCCGGTTCTGCGCTGGTGCGAGGCGGTCGGCTGGCCGTTGATCGCCGAGCCGCACAGCAACGCCCGGCGGGGGCCCGCGGCGATCCGCGCCGCGGACGCCCTGCTGCGCGACGCAGCTTTCGTCGAAAGGCACGCGCCCGACATCGCCGTCGTCGTCGGGCGGATCGGGCTTTCCCGGCCGGTGCAGGACTGGCTGAAGCGGACCCGGCACATCGTCGTCTCTCCCGACGGCGGCAACTGGGACACCACGCGCTCGGCGGAACGAGTCGTCGTCACTTCCGCGACGGCATTCGACGTAGTCGATCCATCGGGGCATCGCGCGGATGAGAGCTGGCTCGGGGGCTGGCTGTCTGCGTCGCGCGCAGCCGGTCAAGCCGTCGACGCGATCCTCGACGAGACCGCAGAGCTGAGCGAACCGCGCGTAGTGCGCGACGTGTGCCGGCTTGTCCCGGCTGGCGCCGCGCTCGTCGTGTCATCGTCGATGCCGATCCGTGACATGGACCTGGTCATGGAGCCGCGCGGAGACATCACGGTCTACGCCAACCGCGGTGTCAGCGGGATCGACGGCTTCGTCTCCACGGCGCAAGGCATCGCGATCGGCCGAGGGTCCGGCCCGACAGTCGCGCTGTGCGGGGACCTGTCATTGCTGCACGACAGCAACGGGCTGATCGGCGACGCGGCATCCGGTGCCGATGTGATCTACGTCGTGATCAACAACGACGGCGGCGGGATCTTTTCGCTGCTGCCTCAGGGCAGTGCCGTCGAGCGGGGCTCGTTCGAGAGGCTGTTCGGCACCCCCCACGGTGTGCAGCTCGAGGCACTGGCCGCGGCGTACGGCGTGGCCTACCAGCGCGTTGCCTCAGCCGGCGAGCTCGCCGACGCGCTGTCGACGTACGGCGGCATCCGCATCGTCGAGATCCGCACGAACCGCGGCGACAACGCCGCGCTGCACGCCCGGCTGCGCGAGATCACGACTGGTACTGCGTAGTCCAGGTCTTCCCGCCGTCAGCGGTGTGCACGATCCGCCACCGCTGGTTCTTCCCGCCGTACGCCGGCGTCGCGCCGACCACCCACCCTGAGCTCGCCGAGAGGAACGCCGCGGCGGTCGCCGTGTTGATGTGCCGAACTCGACGGGTGGCGCCCAATGTCGAGCCGCCCTCCGTAGCGATCGCGAGCTCCGCGGTGTCAGCACCGCACGCGGGGCAGTCGTCTATGAAGGCGGCGGCCTGGCCGTCGATCGCGCTGAACGTGTCGGGGTACCCACCAGGTGAATCCGGCAGTCGCTTGGGCAGGCCCGGGTACGGGAAGTAGCCCTCGCTGAAGATCGGCCGCGACCGGGGCGCGGACAGGTGATAGCCGACGTGCGGCTGCTGGTTCATCGCCGCGTCCGCCACATCGAGCTCGGCCCAGCCGGCGTTCGGCCCGGCGCACTCCACGAGCGCGTCGGTGTCGTGCCGCTCTCGTCTGCTCCAAGTCGGGCCGGCGACGGCGAGTCGCCACGTCCGGCCGCCGTCCACGGTTCGGTAGACCTGCCCGTGCGCGCCGGCCCACCCGTGCCGGGCGTCGCTGAAGCAAACCGACTGAAGGTTCCGCGGTGCTGGGCGCGCCGCCCATGCTCGGCCGCCGTCGGTCGTGCGCAGCAAGGTATTGCCGGCGACCGCAACTCCGGCCCGGGGTGAGAAGAAGTCGACGGCGCTAACCATGGGGCAGCGCGCGGGCAGCGAGTGCCAGCTCTGCCCGCCGTCCGTCGTGCGCAGGATCTCCCCCGCGCCGACCGCCCAGGCGTCACGATCGTTGAACGCGTCGATCTGCAGCAGGTCCGCGGCGGCGTTGCGGTACACGACCTTCCAGTGCGCACCGCCGTCCGTCGTACGCACTATCTGGCCGCCACCGGCCGCCCAGCCCGTCGCGCGGTCGGAGAACTCGATGCTGACCAGTTCACGTCCGCCTGGGCTCGCGGCACTTGACACGTCGCCGATGCAGTTCTGGATGACCGAGACAGCAGCCGGAGCAGCCGCTGACCCCATGCCCGGCGCAGCCAGTAGCAGCGCCGCGGAGACGGCCGCGATGATCCGACGACGCATCACGCCACTATGACGCCGCTCGCTCGGCTTCGGTTGACCGCGATGAACCGCGGGCAAGATCGGGGCCGTAGGGTCCACATCGAGACCTGGCCGAAGCAAGAGAGGCAACCCGATGGCGCACGAGCACGACGAGAACCCGCGGCAGAACGTGACGTTCGCGAGCAACGGCGACCACGCGCATGGCTACCTTGCGATGCCACCCTCGGGAAGTGGGCCGGGCGTGATCGTGATCCAGGAGTGGTGGGGCCTCACCGACTACATCGCGCGGCAGGCCGACGCGCTCGCCGCCGAGGGCTTCGTCGCCCTGGCACCGGACCTGTACGGCGGCAAGACCACGCACGACTCCGACGAGGCCGGATCGCTGATGATGGCGCTGCCAGTCGAGCAGGCCGCCCGCGACCTGGCCGGCGCGGTTGACTACCTGCTCGCGAATCCCGCCGTCACCGGCACGAAGGTCGGGGCGATCGGGTTCTGCATGGGCGGCGGCTTCGTGCTGATGCTGGCGGCGCAGCAGGGCGAGCACATCGGTGCGGCGGTGCCGTTCTACGGCGTCGGGCCGGCCATGCCTGACGTCTACTCGGGCATCCGCGCCGCGGTCCAAGGCCACTACGCCGAGAACGACGACTTCTTCCCGGTCGAGAAGGCTCGCGAGCAGGCCGAGCAGATCAAGACCGAGTCAGGTGCCGACGTGGAGTACTTCTACTACCCGGCCGGGCACGCGTTCCACAACGACGACAACCTGCTGGGCACCTACGACGCCGAGCAGGCGAAGCTCGCCTGGAGCCGCGCCGTCGAGTTCCTCAAGGCGAGGCTCAGCTAGCGTCGAGCAGCGCGACCAGCCGCGCCGGAGCGATGTAGCGATACGCGTCTTCCAGCAGCTCCGCCACCTCGTCCCAGTCGACCTCGCCGTCGAGCCGGCAGCCGACCCAGCCGCGATGGCCGACGTACGGCGGCCGGAAGAAACGATCCGATCGGGCGACAAGCTCCTGCTGTACGCCGGGCGGCGCGGCACACCACAGGTGCGCGAAGTGGTGGTCGTGGTGACCGTCCGGCCAGAGCATCGCGAACTGCTTGCGCACGAAGAACCCGGGCGCGCCGTGGGTGAGCTTCTCCTCGGCCTCGGGGAAGCTCAGGCAGAGCTGGCGGACCCGCTGGGTCGGGTCAACCCTCGAGCGCCGTGGCAAGGCGTTCGAGCGTGGTGCTCATCGTCGAGCGGTTGCGCTCGGTGCGGTCGTCGACGCCGGACATCTGCTTGCTCATCTCGAGCGCCGACTCTGGGCGCAGGTCCTCGGTCCACTCGGTGACCCGGCACCCGGACTCGGTCGGCTCGATCTCATAGCCCCAGGTCGAGAAGTGGAAGTCGAACATCGAGCACTTGAACACGAAGGCGCGGCCGGGGTCCGCGGCGATGACCTCGCCCTGCGAGGTCCACTCCTTGTCCCCGTTGCGGTTGTGGCCGTCGAACTTCGCGCCCACCACCGGCCCGTCGAAGCCGTCGTGCCAGGAGCACGAGTGGCACTCCTGCGACCACTCGCCCATGCGGGTGACGTCGGAGATGGCGGCGTACACCGCTTCGGGTGACGCCGCGATGTCGCGCGAGACTTCCAGCCGGTCGCTCATGCGCCGTATTCAACCGCCCGCCTCCCCGAAGTAGCACACGACCCCGCAGGAACCCGCCGCGAAAGCGACCCGATCGTCACCGGATGTCCGGTTGGGCGGCGCGGTCATGTGCTACTTCGAGGAAGACCGGCGGGTCAGAGGAGGGCGGACAGTACGGCGTCGAACTTGGCGGTGGTCTCCGCTACCTCCGCGTCCGGCTCCGAGTCGGCGACGATCCCGGCTCCCGCCCACAGCCGCGCGGTGCGCCCCGACAGCTGAGCGCAACGCAGCGCGATCGCGAACTCGCCGTCACCCTTCGCGTCCATCCAGCCGACCGGGCCGGCGTAACGGCCCCGCGGGGCCGCCTCCAGCCGGGAGATCATCGCGAGCGCCTCGGCCTGCGGCATGCCGCCCACCGCGGCGGTGGGGTGCAGGCGAGCCACCAGGTCCATCGCGGACGGCGGCTGCGGGCCGAGCCATGCCTCGACGTGTGTCGCGAGATGGGTCACGTTGGCCAGTCGCAGCAGCTGAGGCGACGGGTCGCTGACCACGTCTGCCGCCACCGCTGCGAACGCATCACGTACCGAGTCCGCGGCAATCCGGTGCTCGACCGCGTTCTTGGGTGAGGCGACCAGGTCGTGCTCGAGCCCGGCGTCCTCGTCCGCGTCGGCCCCGCGGCGCACCGTCCCGGCGAGCACGATCGACTCGGCATGCCTGCCGACCCGGCGTACCAGCAGCTCCGGCGACGCCCCCACCAAGCCATCACAGACGTAGGTGAAGCACGACGGAAAGCGGCGAGCCAGCCGCGCTGCGACCGCGCGTGGATCGATCGCCGACGGCGCCGTCACGTCGAGCGCCCGCGCCAGCACGACCTTCTCGACCGCACCGTCGCGGATCGCGGCGACCGTCTCGGCCACTGCCGCCGCCCAGGTCTGCTCGGCCGGAACGGAGGCGGTCAGTGTGGCCGGCGGCATCGTCGCCGCGGCGACCGGGCGCCGCCGCAGCGCGGGCACGGCGACCGCTCCCGGCGGGTTGACCAGCGTCAGCCAGCAGCGGCCCTCTCGACGGCCGAGGATCACCTGAGGGACGACAACGACCGACTCGTCGACGGCGGGGTCGAAACCTAGCGAGACGATCGCGACCGGACCGCTCCCCGGCACGCCGACGTCGTCGCGAGCGGTGATGGCGCCCAGCGTCGCGGCGACCTCGGCGGGCTCGCGGGTGATCAGCCGAGCCGCTTCGCCCCAGCCGACCAGTCCGTCGCCACCGCGCAGGAAGCCGAACGCCTTGCCTGCGGGCAGCCACGTCAGCAGCTCGCCCGGGTCGTCGACCTCGACGGTCCAGGCGACCAGCTCCGCAGCCTCGACGGAGGCGGCGGCAGACCTCACCCGCCGCCCCCGAGCTTGGCCTGCAAGGCCTCGTTCTTCGACCGGGCGGTGTCCGCGAGTGCGGCCTGGAAGCTCACCATCTTCGACCGCAGCTCCGGCTCGGAGATGCCGAGCATCCGCACCGCGAGCAGCCCCGCGTTTCGGGCGCCGGCGACGGAGACCGTCGCGACCGGGACGCCGGCCGGCATCTGGACGATCGACAACAGCGAGTCGACGCCGTCGAGATGGGCGAGCGGCACGGGTACGCCGATCACCGGCAGGGGGGTGACCGAGGCGAGCATTCCCGGCAGGTGCGCCGCTCCCCCGGCCCCGGCGATGATCACGCGCAGCCCGCGATCGGCGGCGCTCGCGCCGTACTCGAGCATGTCCGCGGGCGTGCGGTGGGCAGAGACCACTCGCACCTCGGTCGCCACGTCGAACTCGGCGAGCGCCTCCGCCGCCGGCTGCATCGTCGGCCAGTCCGAGTCGCTGCCCATGACGATCCCGACCGTCGCAGTCCCCGTCATGAGTCCCCCCTCAAGATCGCCACCGCGGTGCGGGCGCGCTCGCGGGTCTCCTCGACGTCGTTGCCCAGTGCCGTCACATGGCCGAGCTTGCGCCCCGGCCGCGCGGACTTGCCGTAGAGATGGACCGAGCAGTTCGGTACGGCGGCGAGCGCCGCGGGCAGCGTCTTGGCGAGGTTCGTGTTGGCGCCGCCGAGGAGGTTCGCCATCACGGTGACCGGAGTGCGGTTGCGGGTGTCCCCGAGCGGCCAGTCGAGAACGGCCCGAAGATGCTGCTCGAACTGGCTGGTCGCCGACCCTTCGATCGACCAGTGGCCGGAGTTGTGCGGGCGCATCGCGAGCTCGTTCACCAGCACGCCCCCGGGTGCTTCGAAGAGCTCCACCGCGAGGACGCCGACCACGCCGAGCTCCTCGGCGATCCGTACGGCGAGGGCCTGCGCGTCCGCTGCCAGCGGGTGGCTCAGCCGCGGGGCCGGCGCGATCACCTCGACGCAGATGCCGTCCTGCTGGACCGTCTCTACGACTGGCCAGCACCTCGTCTCACCCGTCGGGGTGCGCGCGACCTGCACGGCCAGCTCGTGCACGATCGTGACGCGCTCCTCGAAGATCAGGTCGCCTTGCGGCAAGGCGTCACCCTCGGAGACGAACCACACGCCCCGCCCGTCGTACCCGCCGCGCACCGCCTTCGCGACGTACGGCCGGGGCAGCTCTTGCGGGTCGTTGGACCAGCGCGGCATCGGGATCCCGAGCTCGCCCAGGCGCTGCCGCATCGCTCGCTTGTCCTGCGCGTAGCGCAACGCGGTCGCACCCGGTCGCATCACCGCTCCCGCCGCGGTCAGGGAGGAGATGATGTCGTTGGGAACGTGCTCATGGTCGAACGTGACCACGTCACAGCTCTTCGCGAACCGCTCGAGCGCCTCGCGGTCGTTCGCCGCTCCGATCTCCACCTCGGGGGTGACGAGCGCGGCGCCGTCCTGCGGGCTGTCTGCGAGGACTCGCAGCGTCAGGCCGAGCGCGATCGCCGCCTGATGGGTCATCCGGGCCAGCTGGCCGGCACCGACCATGCCGACCACCGGAAGGCCCGTGCTGCTGGTGACCATGTCGCCTACAGGCCGAGGTCGCGAGCGATGAGCATCCGCTGGATCTCCGACGTGCCCTCGCCGATCTCGAGGATCTTGGCGTCGCGCCAGTGCCGCGCCACCGCGAACTCATTCATGAACCCGTATCCCCCGAAGACCTGGGTGGCGTCGCGGGCGTTGTCCACGGCGATCGTCGAGGAGTACAGCTTCGCGATCGCGGCCTCGCGCTTGAACGGCTCGCCGGCGAGCATGCGCGACGCCGCGTCCAGGTAGGCGCACCGGGCGACGTGGGTGCGCATCTCCATGTCCGCGATCCGGAACGCGACGGCCTGGTAGGTCCCGATCGGCGCACCGAACGCCTCTCGCTCGCGGGCGTAGCGAACCGACTCGTCGACGCACGCCTGCGCGAGCCCGACGGCGAGAGCGGAGATCGCGATCCGTCCCTCGTCGAGGGTCGACAGGAACTGCGCGTAGCCGCGGCCGCGCTCGCCCAGCACGTTGGCCTCCGGCACGCGGCAGTCCTTGAAGGACAGCTCCCGGGTGTCACTGGCGTGCCAGCCGACCTTGTCGTACTTCTCCGAAGCGGTGAAGCCGTCGTGCGGGACCGGGACCATGAGCGAGGTCAACTCAGGCTTGCCGTCACCGCGCTCTCCGGTCCGGCACAGCACCGTCACCAAGCTGGTGATGTCGGTCCCGGAGTTGGTGATGAACGCCTTGGTCCCGTTGACCACCCACTCCCCGCCGTCGAGCACCGCACGAGTTCGCGGGTTGCCCGCGTCGGAGCCGCCACCCGGCTCGGTCAGCCCGAATGCCGCGAGCCGCTCGCCGCTGCACAGCGACGGCAGCCATTCCTTGCGCTGCTCCTCGGTGCCGAACCGGTAGACCGGCATGGAGCCGAGCCCGACCGCTGCTTCGAGGGTGATCGCGACGCTGGAGTCGGCGCGGGCCAGCTCCTCGATCGCGAGGCAGAGCGCGAGAAAGTCCCCGCCCATGCCGCCGTACTGCTCGGGGAACGGCAACCCGAACAACCCCATCTCGCCCATCTGGCGGATCACGTCGTACGGGAACTCACCGCTGCGATCGGCCTTGGCGGCCTGCGGAGCGACCACGTCGCGTGCGAACGCCTCGACGCTGGCACGCAGCGCTTCGTGCTCGTCGCTCAGGCGGTGGTCCACACCTGATTTTCGCATGTACCTGAAGGCAGCCTTACGGCGCGCCGCAGCGCGGCCCGTAGCCTCGAAGGCGTGGTTCGCGCCAAGGTCCGACACCTCTACGAGACCTTCGAGCACCTCATTCACGAGGTCGCGAAGTTCGGCGTCATCGGCGCTGCCGCCTTCGTCGTCACCACGGTGTTGAGCAACGCGTTCCACTTCGGCGCGAAGCTCGGGCCGCTGACCAGCTTCGGACTCGCCACGATCATCGCGGCCGTCCTGTCCTACTTCGCCAACCGCCACTGGACCTGGCGCAACCGCGACAAGACCGGGCTACGCCGGGAGCTGCCGCTGTTCCTCGCACTGTCCGCCGTCGGGCTCGGGGTCTCCGAGGTGCCCCTCGCCGTGGCGAAGTACCTCCTTGGCCTCGACTCGCCGCTGTCGTTCAACATCTCCTCGACCTTCATCGGCACCTTGCTCGGGACCGTGTGGCGGTTCTGGTCGTTCCGGCGCTGGGTCTTCCTCGAGGACACCGACCGCGACGAGGAAGCGGCTGAGGCAGCGCTGGTCTAGCCGGTACCGACTCAGACTGGCGTCACTCCGTGACGACGACGCGCGAAGGTCCGCTGCTTGCCGCGACACGTCGCGAAGCGCGCGATGAGGTTGGCGCGTAGCTCCTCCGGCTCGACGATCGCGTCCACGACGAGCTCGCTGGCAAGCCGCACGACGTCGATGTCCTCGTCGTACTCAGCCCTCAGATTGGCGACGAGCTGCTCGCGTTCGGACTTGTCGGCGATCGCCTGGATCCGGTTGTAGTGCACGGCATTGACCGCTGCCTCAGCCCCCATCACCGCGATCTTCGCCGTGGGCAGCGCGATGGTGGCGTCAGTGCCGAACGCCGGTCCCGCCATCGCGTAGAGCCCCGCGCCGTAGGCCTTGCGCACGATGACCGAGATCTTGGGGACCGTCGCCTCACACACGGCGGTGATGAGCTTCGCGCCGTGACGGATGATGCCCTCGCGCTCCACCGCCGTACCAACCATGAAGCCGGGTACGTCGGCGAGGAACAGCAACGGGATGTTGAAGGCGTCGCAGAGCTGGATGAACCGGGCCGCCTTGTCCGCGGAGTCGACGAACAGCACGCCGCCCTTGACCATCGGGTTGTTGGCGACGACCCCGATCGCCTGCCCGTCGAGCCGGCCGAAGCCGACGACGATCTCTTTCGCCCACAGCTCGTGGATCTGGAAGAACGAGCCCTCGTCCAGCAGCGCGGTGATGTAGCGCCGCATGTCGTAAGCCTGGCGCTCGCTGTCCGGAACCAGCGCCCTCAAGTCACCCTTGCCGGCCGGCATCGCATCGATCGCCGGCGCCTCGCCCTCCCAGTTCGACGGCAGGTAGGACAGGTAGCGGCGGACCGTCTCGATCGCGGCAGGCTCGTCGGGGGCCAGGAAGTGACCGACGCCGGAGACGCTGCAGTGCATCCGCGCGCCGCCCATCTCCTCGAGCGTCGTCTTCTCGCCGACAACCATCTCGACCATGCGGGCGGACCCGAGGTACATCGACGCGTTCCTGTCCACCATCACGACGACGTCGCAGAACGCCGGGATGTAGGCGCCGCCCGCGGCACTCGGCCCGAACAGCGCGCAGACCTGAGGGATCGCACCGCTCGCCTTGACCTGGTTGTAGAAGATCCGCCCCGCGCCGCGGCGGCCCGGGAACATCTGCACCTGGTCGGTGATCCGCGCGCCGGCGGAGTCGACCAGCCACACCATCGGTACGCCGAGGGTCAGGGCGCGCTCGATGATCCGCACGATCTTCTCGACGGTGCGCGCACCCCACGAACCGGCCTTGACCGTGGAGTCGTTGGCCATCAGGCAGACCGGACGACCGTCGATGCGCGCCGTGCCGGTGACCACGCCGTCGGCGGGCAAGTCCTCCGCGACCGCGTTGGCGAACAACCCGTCCTCGACGAAGGACCCTTCGTCGACCAGCAACCGGATCCGCTCGCGCGCGAACAGCTTGCCGCGCTCCGCGTTGGCCGCGTGGTACTTCTCCGCGCCTCCTCGCTCGATCCGCTCGCGAAGCTTCTGGATGTCCGTCACGACGGCGAGACTAGGCGAGCTCAGCCGATCGGACGTTCCATGTAGAGCACGTCCCACCACTGGTCGAACTTGCGTCCGCACTGGGTCAGCGTCCCCGCATCGACGAACCCGAACTTGCGGTGCAGCGCGACCGACGCCGGGTTGGGCAAGGAGATCACGGCGTACGCCCGATGCAGGCCCTCGCCCGCCAGCTCGGCGAACAGCCGGTCGTAGAGCGCGGTACCGACACCCGCCGCCGTCGCTCTCGGATGCAGGTAGACCGTCACCTCGATGGACGGGTCGTACGCCGGCTTCGGGCGGAACCGGCTGCTGCACGCATAGCCGACGACCTCCCGGCCCTCCACGGCGACGAGCAGCCGGTGCGGCCCGGTCCGCGCGTAGTGCGCGAACCACTCCTCGCGCGCGGACACTTCGAACGGCTCGATGTCGAACGTGGCCGCGGTGTGCACAACGTAGTGGTTGTAGATGGCAGTCAGCGCGGCAAGGTCGTCGCGCACCGCATAACGAATCGCGACCGGCGTCGTGCCCCCCGGCGCGCTCAAGGGGCGGTGAGCCTGGTGCGCGGGCCCGCGCGCAGAACCTGGCTCGGCAAGGTTCGGCCGACGATGCGCTCGGCAGTCGCGGCGGCGTCGATCATCGCCTCGAGGTCGACCCCGGTCGCGACACCCATGTCCTCGACCATGTGAATCAGCTCCTCGCTCGCGACGTTGCCGCTGGCGCCGGGGGCGTACGGGCAGCCGCCGAGCCCGCCGACGCTGGCGTCGAAGTCGTCGACGCCGAGCTGCAGGGCGGCGACCACGTTGGCGAGACCCGTCCCGCGGGTGTTGTGGAAGTGCAGGTTGACCGCCGCATCGGGGTGCGCCATCCGCAGCTCGCCGATCAGCCGCGTCACCCGGCCGGGGGTTGCCATGCCAGTGGTGTCACCGAAGGAGATGCCGTCGGCCCCGTCCCGCAGCGCGCGGCCGGCGACCGAAACCACCCGCTCGACCGGGAGGTCTCCTTCATACGGACAGCCCCACGCCGTCGCGACCACCACCTGGACCTTCGCCCCGGCATCGTGCGCGGTCGCGATCAGCTCAGCGATCTCGTCGAGTGACTCCTCGGTGCTGCGGTTGACGTTCTTTCGGTTGTGCGTGTCGGAGGCGGACACGACGACCTCGATCTCACGGAAGCCGGCCGTGAGCGCCCGCTGCGCACCGCGCAGGTTCGGCACCAGCGCCGAGTAGCGGACGTCGGCGTTGCGCGCGATCCCGGCCCACACCTCGTCCGCGTCGGCCATCTGCGGGATCGCCTTCGGGGAGACGAAGCTGACCGCCTCGATCCGCCCGACGCCGGTGGCGGAGAGTGCGTCGAGCAGCTCGACCTTGGCCTGCGTGGACACCGGCGCTTCGTTCTGCAGCCCGTCGCGCGGGCCGACCTCGCGAAGGCTGACCGCAGCGGGCAGGTCGCTCATTCGGACGAGGCTACGTCGGCGCGGCGCAGCCGCAGCGGCTGCAGCAGGGCGTAGCCGCGCACCGGGCGCGGAGGCACCCGGCGCAGCCGCCACGCGGGGTCGCCATGAAGCTCTTCGGCGAACGCCCGGTCGACGAGAACGGACCCTGGCCGCGCGATCGACGTAAGCCGGCTCGCGATGTTGACCGGCTCGCCGTACACGTCTCCCAAACGGGACAGGACCGTCCCATAGGCCATGCCGACGCGAAGCTCCGGCAACGCCGCGTGGTGCGGCACCTGCTCGGCCAGCCGGATTCCGAGCTCGGCGGCCGTCGCGGCGTCATCAGCGACGAACAGGATCTCGTCGCCGATCGTCTTGATCACCCGGCCGCCGCCGGTCGCGACGATGTCCGAAGCGAGACCTTCGAAACGCTCGACCAGTACGCCGAGCTCGTGCTCGTCGATCTCGCGGGTCAGGCTCGTGAAGCCGACCAGATCAGCGAACCCGACGGCGAGCGTGCTGGAGGCGAACTCGTCGATCCCGGCGGCAAGCGCGCGGCCGGCGGCGGCGGCCAGGTGGCGGCGCCAGACATAGCCGATCAGCTGCTCGACCACCGGGACCAGCTCCTCGGCGCGGTGCATCGCCTGGTCCGGCGCCGCCTCCGGATCGATCATCAGCCCGATGGCGGCCAGCTGCCAGTCGGCGAGACGCGACAGCGACTGCCCGAGTGCCCTGGCCATCGACACCTGCAGCTCGGGGTCGAGCCAACCAGCGTCCCCAAGCGCGGTGACGGTCTGCACGGCCCAGACGTCACGGTCGGTGAAGGCGCGTACCCCGTCGTCCACGTCGGCGAAGCCGAGCGCGTTCCAGAGCTCGGTGCATCGCTCGATGGGAACCCCGGTGAGCTCGGCGACCTCGCCGCGGGTGTAGCGCCGCTCACCGCCGAGCAGCTCACGCTCGAGCTCCGCGGGGTCGAACTGGTCCAGCGGCTCTGTCATGCCGACAGCGCCCGCTCGACGGCCGCCGCGAATCGCTCCTGGGAGGTAGCAGGATCGCCGAGCGCGTCGGCGATCAGCGCACGCCGAGCCCGGGCGGTCGGGTCCTTGGCGCCGCGGGCGGCGTCGAGGAAGCCATCGAGCCCGGCCAGGTCCGGGCCGAGCAAGAAGGCGCCGGCCGTCGACGGGAATCGCTTCGTATAGGCGCGGCGCCCGAGTGGCCTGGTGTCGATGAGGGCATAGGGCCGGTCGAAGGGAAGGTACTCCGAGACGGTGCTGGACACATCGGTGATCAGCCCGGCGGCGCGGCCGAACGTCACCTCGATCCGCTCGCCCTCGGGTACCCGTCCCACGCGTTCGATGATCTCCTCGTTGACGCGCCGTACACCGGGATCGCGCACCCCGGTCAGCGGATGCGGCCGGTACTGCAGCGTGATGCCGGGAACCGCGCGGAGCGCGTCCACCACCGCCAGCCCGGCGTGTGCCAACGAGCTGTGGTGGTCATCGCCGCCCCATCCCTCCCAGGTCGGCGCGTAGACGATGACCGGCGGCTGCGGCAACGGCTCCTGCGAGGGGACGAACTGCGGCCGGCCGACCTCGTGGATCGCCTCGTCGCGGACGCCGACCGCTGCCTCCGCATAGCGCCGGCGGCCGAGGGGACCAGCCACCCAGACCTCGTCGTAGAGGCGGGCGTAGGGATTGGAGCTGTCCGGCTTGTCGCTGTCGCCGTGCCCGACGAAGACGCAGTAGGTCTCCCGTCGGCGCACCATCGACAGGTTGTTGCCGCTGTGCGTCGGGAACAGCGTCACGACCCGAGGCGGCAGTGGCAGGGCGTCGATCATCCCGTTGTACGGCGAGGACACCACCGGGAACGGCACCCGGTCGAGCAGGTCCATCGCGAGGTCGCTGCGCACCACGACCAGCGTCCGGCGCTGCAGCTTGGCGACGGGCGCGAACCACATCCGCAGCTGGTAGAGCTCCTCCACCGACCCGGCGAAGTAGAGGATCACCTCAGGGCGCAGCCGCTCGACGGCGGCCGACGTCGCGACTACCGCGCGCTCGCGAAGCTTCGATCGCAGGTCACGCCTGACCAGCACCCCGAGCACCGCTGGTGACAGCAGCGCGCCGAGTGCGGCGAGCGCGAGACCGATCGCGCCCGCGAGGGTCCCACCTGCTTGCGCCGACACCGCCAGCCCGATCGCGGCAAGCAGCGGGAACCCGGCGTCGAGGCCCATCGGCGCCATCGCGAGCCGAGGCGCCTTGGGGGGAAGCCGGAACTCGCCGAGGTCGAGCCGTCGCGCCCGCAGCGGGACCCGGCGGATCCGCACCACCCACATCCGCAGCCGTTCGAGCCCCGCGGCCGCAATGACGACGAGCGCGGCAGCGACTGCCGCCCCAGCCGTGAGCGGGGTCGCCGCGGTGGTGGCGGCGAGCAGCACGACCGCCAACAGTGCGAGCGCGAGCCGGATCGGCATCGCGAGCCCCGACTCGGCCATCAGCTCGAGCGCCCGAGGCGCGAACCGCGCGGCCACCAGCTCCGCCGCGAAGGCGGCGAGCAACGAGCCGACGACGACCCACTGCCAGCCTTCGGCCGCCGCTGCAAGCGCGAGCGCCGTGGCGGAGAACAGCAGGGTCACCAGCGCCCAACCGCGACGGCCGGGAACCGGGAAGGTCAGCGTCTCCACGCGACCATCAAAGCGAACTCAGAAACTCGCGAGCTCAACGAAGCCGCTGCGCCTCGTCCTCGACGAGGCGGTAGATGTCGCGCTGCACCTCTTCGACGTGCGGCACGTCGTTGAGCGACACCTGCCCGCGGTCGCCGGCCGACTCGATCACGAGGGTGCCCGAGCCGAACAGCCGCTCGACGATCGTGCGGTTGAAGGAGACGTCGTTGATCCGGGTGAGGGGTACGTCGCGGCCGTTGCGGGACAGGACGCCGCGGCGCATCAGCACCCGGCGGTCGGTGACGACGTACCGCGTCGTCAACCAGAACAGGAAAGGCCGAACCGACCACCAGAGCAGGATCACCAGCGCTACGACGAAGATCACCCAGCGCAGCACCTTGCGCGCCGAGTCGTCAGGCAGGGAGAACCAGCCGTACGACGCCAGGCCAACCACGATCGGCGCAAGAACCACCGGTCCGGCGACCCGGCGCCAGTGCGGGCGGAGGTTGCGGACGACGTGCTCGTCGCTGTCGAGGATGTTCTCCGGGAAACCCACTTATGCCCTCCGTGCGTGTGTCACGTCGCCCACCAGCCAGGCCTGCCGTTTCCCGGTCTCGGGATCGGCGACCACCAGCCGGCCGGTGTCGTCGACGTCCACCGCCGTACCGTGCACCACGTCTCCCCCAGGCAGCTCGAGCGCGACCTCCGCACCAATCGTCTCGCATCTCTCGCGATAGGTCGGCATCACCGACGCCGCGTCGCCGGACCATCGCCAGCTCTCGTACCGGCGAGCCAGTGAGCGCAGCACCTCTTTGAGCAGCGGCTCGCGGTCGGTCACGCCGCCGGCGAGCGCGATGCTGGTCGCTCGCTCGATCGGCAGCTCGTCCTCGCGCGTGGAGACGTTGATACCGATGCCGATCACGGCGGCGCCGCCGGCGAGCTCGACCAGCAGGCCGGCCAGCTTGCGGCCGTCGACCAGCACGTCGTTAGGCCACTTGAGCATGGTCTCGATGCCGCAGACCGCGGACACCGCCTCAACCGTTGCGAGCCCGGCGATCAGCGGGAGCAGACTCAGCTGCGCCAGGTCGAGCGATGGCCGAAGCAGCGCGGAGAACGTCAGCCCGGCGCGTGGTGGGGACTCCCACTGGCGGTCGAGACGTCCCCTGCCCGACGTCTGGTGCTCGGCGACGAGCACGAGTCCCTCGGGCGCACCGGACCTTGCTTCGCGTGCGAGATCGGCGTTCGTGGAGACGGTGGTGTCGACGACCCGGATCTCGCGCCAGAGGTCCCCGGCCAGGTCTCGCTGCAGCCGCTGTTGCGACAGCGGAGGCCGAGCCAGGTCACTCCAACGGCTCGCCGGCACGCGCCGTACGCTACGGCCTCATGACCGCACAACCCGCGTCGCCCGCCGACGGCCTCGACCCCCGCACGACGGCGGGACGGCTCGCCGCGCTCGAGCGCCACATCGATGATGCCGTCCACGCCGGCTCGCAGGCCGCGATCGAGAAGCAGCACGCCAAAGGCAAGATGACCGCTCGCGAGCGGATCGAGGCACTGCTCGATCCGGGGTCGTTCGTCGAGCTCGATGCCTTCGCTCGCCACCGCGCGCACGACTTCGACATGTACGGCAACCGCCCCTACGGCGACGGGGTGGTCACCGGGTACGGCACCGTGCACGGCCGGCAGATCTGCGTGTTCAGCCAGGACTTCACCGTCTTCGGCGGATCCCTCGGCGAGGTCTTCGGCGAGAAGATCTGCAAGGTCATGGACCTCGCCATGAAGACCGGCTGCCCGGTGGTCGGCCTCAACGACTCCGGAGGTGCCCGGATCCAGGAAGGCGTCGTGGCGCTCGGCCTGTATGCCGAGATCTTCTACCGCAACGTCATGGCGTCCGGCGTGATCCCGCAGATCTCGCTGATCATGGGCCCGTGCGCCGGCGGAGCGGTGTACTCGCCCGCCATCACGGACTTCACGATCATGGTCGACCAGACCTCGCACATGTTCATCACCGGCCCGGACGTGATCAAGACGGTCACCGGCGAGGACGTGACGATGGAGGACCTGGGCGGCGCGCACACCCACAACTCCAAGTCCGGGGTGGCGCACTTCATGGCAGCCGACGAGAGCGACGCCCTCGAGCTCGCCCGTGCGCTGCTTGCCTTCCTGCCCAGCAACAACATGGAGCAGGCGCCGTCCTACGACGAGGTCGACCTCGACTCCGAGGCGCCGGAGGTCTTCCTCGACACGTTCATCCCGGACTCGCCGAACCAGCCCTACGACATCGTCACCGTCATCGAGCACGTGGTCGACGACGGCGACTTCCTGCAGGTGCAGGCGCTGTTCGCTCCCAACATCGTCTGCGGCTTCGCCCGGGTCGACGGCCACTCCGT
Source organism: Mycobacteriales bacterium (assembly GCA_035547515.1). Classification (GTDB taxonomy): domain Bacteria; phylum Actinomycetota; class Actinomycetes; order JAFAQI01; family JAFAQI01; genus DASZTV01. The sequence continues at coordinate 81,251 of DASZUS010000079.1, read as the reverse complement.
GGGCGTCGTGGCGAACCAGCCCATGCAGTTCGCGGGGACGCTGGACATCGACGCCTCCGAGAAGGCGGCGCGCTTCGTGCGCACCTGCGACGCCTTCAACATCCCGGTGCTGACCTTCGTCGACGTGCCCGGATTCCTTCCCGGCACCTCACAGGAGTGGAACGGCATCATCCGCCGCGGCGCGAAGCTGCTCTACGCCTACGCCGAGGCGACCGTGCCGAAGGTCACCGTCATCACCCGCAAGGCCTACGGCGGGGCGTACGACGTCATGGGCTCCAAGCACCTGCGCGCCGACATCAACCTGGCCTGGCCGACCGCCGAGATCGCCGTCATGGGCGCGCAGGGCGCGGTCAACATCCTGCACCGCCGCACGCTGGCCGATGCCGCCGACCCGGACGCCACCCGCAAGGAGCTGGTCACCGACTACGAAGACCATTTCGCCAACCCCTACATCGCGGCGGAGCGCGGCTACGTCGACGCCGTGATCAAGCCGTCCGTGACCCGCATCGAGGTGATCCGCGCACTGCGACTGCTGCGGACCAAGCGCGAGTCGCTGCCCCCCAAGAAGCACGGCAACATCCCGCTGTGAATACCCCACGCAGTTGCCCGCTGCGCTCACAACTCCGCGGGGGCCCCGAGTGACCGAAAACCCACCCCGGTTGCGGATCATCAAAGGTGGCGAGCCGAGCGACGAGGAGCTTGCTGCTCTCGTTGCGGTGGTGGCGTTGCGCGACGCGGCACCGGCCGAGGAGCCGCAGCCGCTTCGCCGGCCGCTGAGCCCCTGGGTCGCGAGCGGCCTGGTCAAAGGCACCCGGACGAAGGTCTGAGGACTACGCCAGGTCGCGGCGTACGTCGACGACCTGGCCAGTGATGTCGGAGACCAGCACGTCGACCGCACTGCGCGCGACCTCGGTGGGAGCGAGCAGCTCGGAGGCCGGCTCGGCGCCGAACGCCTTCTCGCGCATCGGCGTCGCGGTCCGTTCCGGGTTGATGCAGTTGACCTGTACGCCGAGCGAGAGCCACTCGTCGGCGAGCGCCTGCGTGAGGTTGACCACGCCTGCCTTCGCGGAGGAGTAGAGGCTGTAGCCGGCTCGGCCGCGGGTGTAGCTGCTCGAGGTGAACAGCAGCAGCTGGCCCTTGGTCTGCGCGAGATAGCCGACTCCGAGCCGGGCGATCTGCACCGGAGCGACGTAGTTGACCGCGATCGTCTCCTCGACTGTCGCGTCGTCGACCTCCGCAAGCGATCCCGTGGTCAGCACGCCGGCGGTCACGACGATGAAGTCGATGCGCCCGTCCTTCGCGTGCGCGGCCTCGAGCGCCGCGCGGACGTGGTAGGGATTGCCGACATCGGTTCCGGTCGTCGTGCGGCTGAAGGCGTGGACCGTCGCGCCGTAGGACTCGAGCAGCGAGACCACGTGCGCGCCGATCCCAGAGCTGCCGCCGAACACGACAGCCACGCGGCCGCGCAGCGCCTCGACGTATGCCTCCCGGTTCGGCAGCGGATCGACAGCCGCCGAGCCGAGCTGGAAGAGCTTGTCGGCGATGAACAGATCGACGGGCGCGGTGACCTTCAGGTTCTGGTCGGACCCCTCGACCATGTGGATCGCCACCTCGGGCAGGTACTTCAGCACGGCGCTGCAGTCGTCGGTCGAGGTGAACGTCGGGTCCTGCATCGCGAGCTCGTAGGCCCGCCGGATCGTCGAGAGCCGGAAGCCCTGAGGCGTCTGCCCGCGGCGCAGCCGCGACCGGTCGGGAATGTCGGTGATCACGCCGTTGTCGTCCACGACGACGATCGTGTCCGCCGACGGGATGCCGACGTCGACCGCCTCGTAGTGCCGCAACGCGTTGACGCACTCGCGGAGGATCCGCTGGCTCACCAGCGGCCGCACCGCGTCGTGGAAGAGCACGTTGCACTCCCGCTCGCCAAGGTGGGCGATCGCGTTGCGCGTGGAGTCGTTGCGGGTGCGGCCACCCTCGATCACCGCGGTCACCTTGCGGAAGCCGCGATCGCCGACGATTCCGCGTACCTCGTCGAGGTGGTCGGGCGTCATCAGCACCACGATCTCGTCGATCTCGGGCGCCGCCTCGAACGCCGACAGCGTGTGCTCGATCACCGGCTTGCCGGCGATCTTCAGCAGCTGTTTGGGGATGCTCAGCCCGATCCGGGTGCCGACTCCGCCGGCGAGGATGACGGCGACCGTAGGCAGCCCTGCCGACTTCCCCGTCATGCCCGGGCACCCTAATAGGTGACTGAGGAAACCCTGAGTTTTCCCTCAGGTAACGCGGATACCTTGATCAGATGTCCGTGGTCGTCGTCATGCCGACGTACAACGAGCGCGCCAACATCGAGAAGATGGCACACGACGTGCTCAGCCGCCCGTGCGCACCTGTCTTGCTCGTCGTCGACGACAGTTCTCCCGACGGCACCGGCGAGATCGTCGGCAAGCTCGCGGCAGAGCTGCCCGAGCGGGTCCGGCTGCTCAGCCGCGAGGGCAAGTCCGGGCTCGGTCGCGCGTACGCCGCGGGCTTCGAGTACGCCGTGCGCGAGCTGTCACCGACCGCCGTCGTGCAGATGGATGCCGACGGCTCCCACGACCCGCAGGACATCGACCGCCTCACCGCGGCTCTCGACGACGCCGACCTCGTGATCGGGTCCCGCTATATGCGCGGCGGCGGCATCGAGGGCTGGAGCCTTCACCGGCTCTGGCTCTCGCGCGCCGGCAACGTCTACGCGCGCGCGTTGCTCAGCTGCCCGATTCACGACCTGACAGGGGGCTTCAAGGCGTGGCGGGCCGACCTGCTCAGCAAGCTCGATCCGGCGAGCACGGCAAGCGACGGCTACGCCTTCCAGATCGAGATGACCATGCGGGCGCGAGCGGCCGGCGCTCGGGTGCGCGAGGTGCCGATCGTCTTCCACGAGCGGGTCGCCGGAAGCTCGAAGATGTCCACGAAGATCGCCGTCGAGGCGCTGCGTGGGGTTCCGGCGATGCGGCGGCGCTACTCGCGGTCCTCGTCTGCGTAGTACATCTCGAGCACCTCTTCGATCGGTCCCTGGAAGGGCGGCCGCTCCCGGCGCAGGTAGACGCCTCGCTGGCACCAGCGCCGCAGGTCGTTCTCGTTGTGCGACACCAGCAGCATGGTCCGGCCCTCGCTGAGCATCCCGTCGATGACGACGCCGCACTTCTGCCGGAACGCCTTGTCCCCGACCGCGAGCACCTCGTCGACGAGCAGGATCGGCTCCTCCATCCGCGTCACGATCGAGAACGCGAGGCGGGCGCGCATGCCGCTCGAGAAGTGCATGACGGGGGTGTCGACGAAGCGCTCCACGCCGGCCCACCGCATGATGTCGTCGAACCGCTCGTCGGTCTGCTCCCGGCTGAACCCGTGCAGCGAGGAGATCAGGTAGACGTTCTCGCGCGCCGTGAGGTCGTTCACGAATCCGGCCGAGAGCTCGATCATCGCGCCCACGCCGCCGTTGACCTGGATGGTGCCTTCGTCGGGCAGCATCACGCCGGCGACGAGGCGCAGCAGGGTGCTCTTGCCGCAGCCGTTGCGCCCGACGATCCCGACGGACTCGCCCTTCTTGACCCGGAACGAGATGTGACGGAACGGCCAGTACTCGCCCTCGCCGGTTGCGGCGGCCCGCCCCTCGAGCAGCAGGTTCTTGACGCCGATGCGCCGCCGGCGATTGATCGCGAACTTGATGCCGACGTCCTTGACGACGATCGCGTCCTTCTGCTTCGGAGGCACTACAGCTCTTTCAGCACCGTGCGCTCGAGGCGGGCGAAGACGCTGAACCCGCCGACGAGGATCACCACCGCACCGATTGCGGAGTACTCGAAGGGCCGCCAGCCGCTCCAGTACGCCGGCTGCCAGACCGCCCGGCTCACCTCGAGGATCCCGACGATCGGGTTGTAGGACTCCCAGCGCCGCATCGACGGCGTGACGCTGATCAGCGGGTAGAGGATCGGTACGACGTAGAACATCATCCGGACGACGATCCCGATGCCGCGCTCGATGTCGCGCAGCACGGTGTTGAGCGCCGACAGCAGCAGCGCAAGCCCCACGCAGATCATCAGCTCGAACAGCAGGGCCAGCGGCCAGAGCGCCGCGTAGCGCGACGGCGCCGCGTGGTAGATCCAGGCGACGACGAACAGGATCGGCAGGCTCAGCAGGAACTCGACCGCCTTCACGACGACGTCCGCGAGCGGGTAGATCTCGCGCGGCAGCGCGATCGAGGTGATCAGCCGCGAGTTCTGGCGCAGCGTCTTCGGCGCAGAGTTCACCACGGTCGCGAACCACTGCCACGGCAGGATCACCGAGGTGATGAACAACGGGTACGCCGGCTGCGAGCGATGGAAGATCTTCAGCAGCAGGAAGTACGTGACGACGAGCATCGCCGGCTCGAGCAGCGACCAGGCGTAGCCGAGGACCGAGTTCGCGTACTTGTTGCGCAACCCCCGGTCGACCAGCATCCGCAGCACGTCGCGGCGGTCCCAGATGCCGTAGATGCGGTCGGCGATCGGCTGGCCGACCGCGGACCGGATCTGGGTCCCCTCGTGCAGCCTGCGGAACCGAAGCCCGGCGAGGCCCAGCGAGGATTCGGGCGGCGGCACCGAATCACGGTATCCGGGTCAGCAGCTCCGGCCCGATATCTGAAAGCGTTGCGCAGCCGGCTAGTGCCATCGACAGCTCCAGCTCGGCCATAAGCGAACGCACGACGTGACGTACGCCGGCCTCGCCCGCGATGCCGAGCCCGTAGATGTAGGGCCGGCCGAGCAGCACCGCCTTCGCACCCAGAGCGATCGCCTTCATGACGTCCGAGCCGGTGCGCACGCCGGAGTCGAAGAGCACCTCGGCGCGCCCGTCGACCGCCTCGACCACGCCCGGCAGCGCGTCGAGCGCGCCGATGGATCCGTCGATCTGCCGGCCCCCGTGGTTGGACACGAGGACGCCGTCCATCCCAGCGTCGACCGCGCGTCGGGCATCGTCGGGATGCAGCACGCCTTTGAGGGCGATCGGGCCGTCCCAGTGCTCGCGGACCCAGGCCAAGTCGGCCCAGGTGTTCGCCGGGTCGCCGAACATCGACTGCCAGTGCATGACGGTCGCGGTCGGGTCGTCCTCGGGCGAGGCCGACAGGCCGGCCAGGAACGCCGGGTCGGACTCGTAGTTGGCGAGGCCGAGCCGCGACAGGAACGGCAGGTAGCCGTTGGCCAGGTCCCGCGGCCGCCAGGCGAGGATGAACGTGTCGAGGGTGAGCAGCAGCGCGGAGAAGCCGGCGGCCTTGGCCCGGGCGAGAAACGACGCGCCGACCTCGCGGTCCTTGGGCCAGTAGAGCTGGTACCAGTGCGGAGCGCTTCCGCATGCGGCCGCCACGTCCTCCATCCGGTACGACGAGACCGTCGAGAGAGCCATCGGGATGCCGAGGTCGTTGATCGCACGCGCCACCGCAAGCTCGGCCTCAGGGTGGACGATGCCCTGCACCCCTACCGGTGCCAGCACGACCGGCGCCGCCATCGGCGTACCGAGGACCGTCGTCGACAGGTCACGGACAGAGACGTCCTGCCCGAGGAAGCGCGGGACGATCCGATGGCGCTCGAAGGCTTCGCGGTTGGCACGGGCGGTCGACTCGGTGCCGGCGCTGCCGGCGACGTAGCCGAAGGCCTCCGGTGAGAGCCGCTCGCGGGCGGTCGCCTCCAGCGACTCGACCGACATCGGCAGCTCCGGCTTCGTGCCGAGCATCCCGCCGAGGTAGATCTCGGACTGGTAGGCGGAGAACGGCTGCTGGCTCACGCGTGCACCCTATTCAGGCGCGACTCGCCCGACCTGCCAATACGTTACGCAGCGCCACTGAATAGAGTCTCTGCATGCGCAAGGTGCTGGTCGCCAACCGTGGCGAGATCGCGATCCGGGTCATTCGAGCTTGTCGCGACGCAGGTATCGGCAGCGTTGCGATCTACGCCGATCCCGACCTCGACGCCCAGCACGCCAAGCTCGCCGACGAGGCCTACGCCCTCGGCGGGTCGACCCCGGGCGAGACCTATCTCGACATCGCGAAGATCCTCGACGTCGCCGCCCGGTCGGGCGCCGACGCGGTGCATCCGGGTTACGGCTTCCTTGCCGAGAACGCCGACTTCGCGCAGGCGGTGATCGACGCCGGGCTGACGTGGATCGGGCCGCCGCCCTCCGCGATCGATGCCCTCGGCGACAAGGTCAAGGCGCGTCACATCGCCGCGAAGGTCGGCGCGCCGCTGACCCCCGGCACGCCGGACCCGGTCGCTGGGGTCGAGGAGGTCATCGCCTTCGCCGACGAGCACGGGCTGCCGATCGCGATCAAGGCGGCGTACGGCGGCGGCGGGCGCGGCCTCAAGGTGGCCCGCGAACGCGGCGAGATCGCCGACTTGTACGAGAGCGCCGTGCGCGAGGCCGTGGCCGCGTTCGGCCGGGGCGAGTGCTTCGTCGAGCGCTACCTGGACAAGCCGCGGCACGTCGAGACGCAGATCCTCGCCGACCAGCACGGCAACGTCGTGGTGGTGGGAACCCGCGACTGCTCGCTGCAGCGCCGCTACCAGAAGGTCGTCGAGGAGGCACCCGCGCCGTTCCTCACCGACGAGCAGCTCGAGCGGCTCTACACGGCGAGCAAGGCCATCGCGAAGGAAGCCGGCTACGTCGGCGCGGGGACCTGCGAGTTCCTCGTCGCGCCCGACGGCCTGGTGTCCTTCCTCGAGGTCAACACGCGGCTGCAGGTCGAGCACCCGGTGACCGAGGAGGTCAGCGGCGTCGACCTGGTCCGCCAGCAGTTCCGGATCGCCGACGGCGAGAAGCTCGACTTCGATGACCCGAAACCGCGCGGCCACGCCTTCGAGTTCCGGATCAACGCCGAGGACGCCGGCCGCGGGTTCCTGCCGGCCCAGGGCACCGTCACCGAGTGGCAGGTGCCGTCCGGCCCCGGCGTACGGGTGGACGCGGGCTACGTGAACGGCGACACGGTTCCTGGCGCCTACGACTCGCTGCTCGCCAAGCTGATCGTGACCGGCGCCACGCGGCAGGAGGCGATCGAGCGGTCGCGGCGGGCGCTGGCCGACTTCGAGGTCGGCGGCATGCCGACGCTGATCCCGTTCCACCGGGTCGTGCTCAACGAGCCGGACTTCATCGACGAGCCGTTCCGGGTGCACACCCGCTGGATCGAGACCGAGTGGACCGGGTCGGTTCCGCCGTACGACGGGGACAGCGCGGACGCGCCGGTCTCCGACCGCGAGCGGATCACGGTTGAGGTCGGCGGGCGGCGGCTCGAGGTATCGGTGCCGGGTGGGCTCGCGGCAGCGAAGCCGTCAGCCTCCGGCGGGCGCAAGCCGCCCTCGGCGCACAAGGCCGCGGCCGGCAAGAGCGCGGCGAGCGGTGACTCGGTCACTGCGCCGATGCAGGGCACCATCGTCAAGGTCGCGGTCGCCGACGGCGACACCGTCGAAGCCGGCGACCTGGTCGTCGTGCTCGAGGCGATGAAGATGGAACAGCCGATCAACGCCCACCAGGCCGGCACGGTCACCGGGCTCTCGGCGAGTGTCGGCGACGTGGTCAGCTCCGGCAACGTGATCTGCGAGATCAAGCCGGCCGGCTAGAGCGGATGACCGCTCAGTCCTGCACCGAGAGGTGGAGCTGGCGGGCGGCTTCGGTGATGCTGCCGCTAATCGACGGGTAGATCGTGAAGGTGTGGGCCAGCTGGTCGACGTTGAGGCCGTGCTGCACCGCGAGGGACACCGGCAGGATCAGCTCACTCGCCCTCGGCGCCACCACGACGCCGCCGAGCACCGACCCGGACGGCCGGCAGAACAGCTTCACGAAGCCGTCCTCGATGCCCTGCATCTTCGCCCGCGCATTGGTGGACAACGGCAGCTTCACCTCGCGTACCCCGCCGCGCTCGGCCGCGGCCTCCACGGCCGGCAGCCCGACGGTCGCGATCTCCGGATCGGTGAAGACGTTGGCGGCGACCGTGGCCAGCCGCAGCGGCAGCACCGCGTCGCCCAGCGCGTGCCACATCGCGGTACGCCCCTGCATGGCGGCGACCGACGCCAACAGCAACAAGCCGGTGCAGTCGCCGGCAGCGTAGATCCCCTGCACGTTGGTGCGTGAGACGCGATCGACCTTCACGTAACCAGCGTCGTCGGTGGCGACTCCCACCTGCTCGAGGCCGATGTCCCCTGTGTTCGGGACGGAGCCGACGGTCATCAAGCAGTGCGAGCCCGCCACCGTCCCGCCGTCTTTGAGGCAGACCTCGATGCCGTCCTCGGTACGCCGGACCTCGGTCGCTCGAGCCCGCTTGACGATGCGCATCCCTCGTCGGGTGAACACGTCCTCGATCAGCAGTGCGGCGTCCGCGTCCTCGGAGGGCATGACCCGGTCGCGGCTGGAGACCAGGGTGACCTCGCTGCCGAGGGCGAGGTAGGCGCTCGCGAACTCGGCACCCGTGACGCCCGAGCCCACCACCACGAGGTGCTCCGGCAGATCGGTGAGGTCGTAGACCTGCTGCCAGGTGAGGATGCGCTCGCCGTCCGGCTCGGCGCCGGCCAGCACCCGCGGAGATGCACCCGTGGCGATCAGGGCCCCGTCGTACTCGACCTCCTCGACGCCGTCGGTCGTCGTCACCTCGACCCGACCCGGGCGCGCGAACCGGCCGGCGCCCTTCACCACGCGGATCCCCTCGCTCGCGACCCGGTGGGTGATGTCGGCGGACTGCGCCGCCGCGAGTGCCTTGACCCGGCTGTAGACCGTCGGGGCGTCGACTTCGATGTGGTCGCTCGCCGTACCACCGGCGACCGACCGGATCCCGAGCGCGTCGCTGCCCTCGAGGGTCGCGATGGACTCACTCGTCGCGATCAGCGTCTTCGACGGGACGCAGTCGGCGAGCACGCACGCGCCGCCGACCCCGTCGCGCTCGATCAGCGTCACCTCGGCGCCGAGCTGCACCGCAACGAGCGCGGCCTCGTAGCCGCCGGGTCCACCGCCGAGGATCACGATGCGCGTCACAGCATCCATTCTCCTCGGCGCCCTTACGCTTCCGTGTCGTGGCGTTGTACGCGGCGTACGGGTCGAATCTCGACCCGGCACAGATGCACGAGCGCTGCCCACACTCACCGTGCCGCGGCTCCGGCTGGCTCGAGGGCTGGCGGCTGACGTTCGGCGGCGAGGAGCTCGGCTGGGAGGGCGCGCTCGCGACCGTCGTCGAGCAGCCCGGCTCCCGGGTGTTCGTCATGCTCTACGACCTCGAGACCTACGACGAGGCCACGCTGGACGAGATCGAGTTCGCGACCACGGGGCTCTACCGCAAGATCCGGGTGCGGGTACACACCCTGGACGGGATCCAGCTCGCCTGGATCTACGTCCTTGCGGGGTACGAAGGCGGCCGGCCCGCCGCGCGCTATCTCGGGCTGATGGCCGATGCCGCCGAGCGCGCCGGAGCGCCGGACGACTACGTGGCAGAGCTGCGCAGCCGGCCCTGCCGGACCACCGGTTCCGACTAGCGCGGGGTGGCGGGCAATCGTGATCGCTAGCCTCTCGACCGTGCCTGTCCCGCTCGGCCACACGCCGCTTCAGCGCCACCTCGGCATGCACTATCTCGACGACCTCGACAACCCGCCGGCCGACGGCTCGGCGACCGTGCAGTGCGACGTCCGTGACGAGCTGCGCGGCCCAGCCGGGTCGGTCGAGGGAGGCCTCGTCGCCACGTTGCTCGACACCGCCGGCGCGACCGCCGCGTCCCGGGCGCTCGACGGGCTGGTTGCCACCCAGTCGCTGACCATCTCGTTCACCGCGCCGGTCAAGGTCGGGCCGGCGGTCGCCGTGGGCAGGCCGCTGCGGGTGGGAAAGCGGGACGCCGTCGTCGAGGTCAGGCTGACCGACGCGGGCAACGGGGACCGGCTGTGCGCCGTCGCCCTGCTGACCGCCGTACGGATCGGCGACCGGCCGTCGCTCGACGCGGACGGACTCGCCGCAGTCTGACGCGGTACACCGGGCCCAAGCAGATACGGTGTTCCGGATGGCCCGCCGCCTGGCCGCCGCACTCGCCGCGGTCACTCTGGTCGCCCTGTCAGCTCCGGTCAGTGCTGCAGCGGCGCCCTCACGCCTGCCCGCGAACTCCCAGACGATCGGTGGCGACCTGCTGGCAAGCGACGGCGTGATCGTCCGCTCGGACGGCACCGCGCCACCCCTGCCCCCGGAGTCCGCGCTGCCCGCCGGATCGTGGCTGGTCGCGAACCTGACGACCGGCGAGGTCCTCGCTGCCAAAGCGCCGCACGAGAAGTTCCTGCCCGCCAGCACGTTGAAGATGCTGACCGCGGCAACTTTGATCCCGCGGCTCAACCCCAACGCGCGGGTGCCGGTGACCTACGCCGACGAGGTGGTCGACGGCACGAAGGCGGGCCTCTCGGTCGGCATGAAGTACAAGGTCTCGACGCTGTTCCAGTGCATGCTCGAGATGAGCGCGAACGACGCTGCCCAGGCCCTCGCCAACGCCTACGGCAGCGTCAAGGAGACGTTGCGGGCGATGAACGCCGAGGCCAAGGTGCTCCAGGCCGACGACACCCACGCCGACACCCCGAGCGGTCTCGACGGGCCAGGCGAGACCACCTCGGCCTACGACCTCGCGCTCATCGCGCGGAACGACTTCGCGTTGCCGGCGTTCCGCCACTACATCACCCAGGCGAGCAGCGAGATCCCGGCCGCGCATCACCGCCACTTCCAGATCCAGAGCCACAACGACCTGCTGACGACCTACCCCGGCGACATCGGCGGCAAGAACGGCTACACGATCGCCGCGCAAGCGACGTACGTCGGCGCGGCGACCCGTCACGGGCAGACGATCCTCGTCTCGCTGATGCACGCCTACCCGGACTGGGCGCCGATGGCGGCAGCCCTGCTCAACTGGGGCTTCAAGGCCAACGGCAAGGTCGATCCGATCGGCACGCTGGTCAAGCCGTTGGCGCCGCCGAGCCCGGTGGTCCAGGAGGCGAGCGCGCTCGCGCCCGTCGTCGGCGCGGCCGGTGACCACCAGAGCAAGACGGTGCCGGTCATCGAGGCGCTGGTGGTCATGCTGTTCGCCTTCGCCGCCGGGATGTACGCGATCCGGCGGGTGATCCCGGGCCGCGCCCGCTGATCCGACCTCGCCGACCGAGGCCTATCGCACGGGCCCCAGAGGTTGTAATGTCCCGCGCATGGCGCAAGGCACGGTGAAGTGGTTCAACGGCGAGAAGGGCTACGGCTTCATCGCCGTAGATGGCGGTAGTGACGTGTTCGTGCACTACAGCGCCATCGACATGGACGGCTACAAGACCCTCGAAGAGGGCCAGCGCGTCGAGTTCGAGGTGACCCAGGGCCAGAAGGGCCCGCAGGCGGACAAGGTCCGCGTCGCCACCTGATCAACCCGCCGGCGCCACCTCGCCGGACAGTGATCGCGGCCAGCTGTGGTCGCGCTTGACGACGTTCACCTGCGCGCCGACCAGCATGATCTGCGCCTGCAGGTAGAACCACGACAGCAGGACGATGACGGTCCCGAACGACCCGTACGTCGCCGACGCGTGCTGCAGCTTGTGGGAGATGAGCGCCGACGCGACGGCCTGCAGGATCGCGAGGGACAGCGCCACGATTGCCGCGCCGGGCAGCACCTCGCGAGCCCCGTGCTTTGGGGTGGGCAGCCATCGGAAGACCAGGACCATCAGCGCCGTGTTGAGCAGCGCGCTCACCGCAACGCCGAGGATGGTCAGCCCCCAGCCGACCGAGATGCCCACCGCGCTCCCGCTGGTCACCGCGCCGGCAACCGCGGTCGTCGCCACCAGTCCGAGCCCGCCGAACACGACCAGCTGCAGCGCGCGCAGGTTCTTCGCAAGGAACCCGAGCCGCTCGTCGCGAGCCACACCATAGACGGTGTCCCACGCCTGCTGCGCCGCCTTCGCGACCGCGAGGCCGCTGTAGAGGGCGAGCACGAAACCGAGGACCGCGACGTAGACGCTGCCGTGGTGCGGCAGCGGCGAGCCCTTGATCAGCGGCAGGTTCTTCAGCGCGGACTGCTCGATGCTGGACTGCCACCCGGGGTGGCCGGCCAGCACGAAGCCCAGCACCGACGACAGCGCCAGCAGCAGCGGGAAAACCGAGAAGAACGCGTAGTAGGTGATGATCACCGCGAGGTTTCCGGAGTTGTCCTCGCCGAACTTCAGCAGCACCGCAACCGGGAAGGCCAGCCAGGGGCGTTCCCGCTGGTAGGCGTCGACGCGGGCCTTGAGGCCCGAGAGGTCTACCACCCGTCGTCGGTGCGGGCGTGCCGCTCCTCGGGCGGGCCGGGCAGGCCGCCGGAGGAGAACGCGAAGTCGCGCTGCGGTCGCCAGTGCAGGTCCGGTCCCTGCTCGAACAAGGAGAACCCCCAGACGTCGAACCGGGCGTCGTAGCCCGCCAGCTCCGACAGCGCGCGGTAGAGCGCCTCGTCGGGAAGGTCGTGGGCCACGGTCACGTGCGGGTGGTAGGAGTAGTCCAGCGCGCGGGTCAGCGGACCCGATCTCACTTGTGCCTCGATCTGCTCACACTCGGCGATGCCCTGCACGAGGGGCACGAAAACCACCGACGACACCGGAAGGAACGTCGCGGATCCGCGCAGCCGGATCACGAACGGGCGGAACCGCGCGGCCACCCGCCGCAGGTGCTCCTCGATCTCTGCCAGCGTGCCGTTACCGACCACGGTGGGCGGCAGCAGTGTCACGTGCGGCACGATCCGCAGCGCGTTGGGATCGCCCAGCCGCTCCCGCCAGGCTTGCAGCTCAGCGCCGAACGGCTCCGGGATGCCAATGGCGACCCCGATCTTGCGGGTCTCGCTCGCGGTCATCTCGCGGCGGGCAGGAAGCCGATTGCGTCGTACGCCCTGGCAAGCGTCTCCCCCGCGACCGCGCGCGCCCGGGCAGCCCCTGCCGCGAGCACTTCGTCGAGTCCCGCCTCGTCGGCGAGCCACTTCACGGCGCGTTCGCGGATCGGGGTCAGCCGCTCGACCACCACCTCGGCGACCTCTGCCTTCAGCGCGCCGTAGCCCTTCCCGGCGTACGACGCGACGAGCTCGTCGATCGGGCGCCCCGACATCGTCGACTGGATGGTCAGCAGGTTGCTCACCCCCGGCTGGTTCTCCGGGTCGAAGCGGATCTGCGATCCGGTGTCGGTGACCGCCCGCTTGATCTTCTTGGTGATCGTGTCCGGGGCGTCGAGGATGTCGATCACCCCGGCCTGCGAGTCGCTGGACTTGCTCATCTTCGCCGTCGGGTCCTGCAGGTCGACGATCTTCGCGGTCTCCTTGACGATCGTCGCCTCGGGTACGACGAAGGTCTCGCCGAAGCGGGAGTTGAAGCGCTGCGCCAGGTCGCGGGTGAGCTCGAGGTGCTGGCGCTGGTCCTCGCCGATCGGGACCGAGTGCGCCTGGTAGAGCAAGATGTCCGCGGCCTGCAGCATCGGGTAGGTGAACACGCCGACGCCGACCTTGTCACTGCCGTAGCGGACGGTGCGGTCCTTGAACTGCGTCATCCGGCTCGCCTCGCCGAAGCCGGTCAGGCACTCCATCACCCAGGCGAGCTCGGCATGCTGCGGCACGTGGCTCTGCACGAACAGCGAGCAGCGGTCGGGGTCGAGGCCCACCGCGAGCAGCTGCGCCGCCGCGACCCGCGTGCGGCGGCGAAGCGCGACCGGGTCGTGCGGATGGGTGATCGCGTGCAGGTCGACCACGCAGTAGAACGCCTCGTTGTCCTCCTGCAGCGGCACCCAGTTGCGCACCGCGCCGAGGTAGTTGCCGAGGTGGAAGGAGTCGGCGGTCGGCTGGATGCCGGACAGCACTCTGCTCTTGCCGGCTGCGGGCTTGCTCATCGCTCCATCTTCCGGGTCACGCCTCGTCTTCGACATCAGGTTTCAGCACGGTCACGCGCACCCGTGCGGCGCGCCGGCCGTCGAGCTTGGTGACCTTCAGGCGTACCCCGTCGAGCTCGACGGCGTCGCCGACCTTCGGCAGCCGGCCGAGGGTCGCCACGAGAGCGCCGGCGACCGTCTCATAGGGCCCTTCGGGCAGCACGGAGCCGGTGGCTTCCTCGAAGTCGTCGAGGTTGATCAGACCGTCCACCTCGAAGTCGCCGCCGCGCAGCTTGCGTGCCTCGTCCTCGGTGGCGTCGTACTCGTCGCGGATGTCGCCGACCAGCTCTTCGATCATGTCTTCCAGCGTGACGATGCCGGCAGTCCCGCCGTACTCGTCGACGACCACCGCAAGGTGGTCTCCCGAGCGGCGCATCTCCGACATCGCGGCGAGCACGCGCTTGGTCGACGGGATCATCGGAACCTCGCGGACCAGGTCCGACACCTTCACTCCGCGGCGCTGCCCGGTGGGCGGCCGGAAGAGGTCGCGGACGTGGATGAAGCCGACGACGTCGTCCTGCGATCCGCGTACGACGGGAAACCGGCTGTGCGGCGAGTCGTGCGCGGTGCGGGTGGCCTTCGCCAGCGACCAGCCGGCGTCGAAGAACTGGACCTCGGTGCGCGGCACCATGATCTCGCGGACCTGCCGGTCCCCCGCCTCGAAGACGTCGTCGATGAGCTGCTGCTCCTCACGGGAGAGCGCCTCGTGGCCGGTCACCAGGTCGCGCAGCTCGCCCTCGGTGATGACCTCACGGTTCACGTTCGGGTCACCGCCGAGCAGCCGCACGACCAGGTCGGTCGACACCGACAGCAGCCAGATCACCGGAGTCATCAAGGCAGCGAACCGGTCGAGCGTCGGCGCCACCGCGCTGGCGGTGCCGACCGCGCGCTGCAGCGCGATCCGTTTCGGTGCGAGCTCGCCGACCACCAGCGTCACGTAGGCGATGGCGAGGGTGACCACCAGGAACCCGATGACCGATGCCAGGTCGTGGCTCACCCCGCCGTCGCGCAGCCGGTTGGTGAGGGAGTCCGACAAGGTCAGGGCGCCGAACGCGCTCGAAAGCAGCGCGGTGGTGGTCACACCGATCTGGACCGCCGAGAGGAACCGGTTGGGGTCCGATGCCAGGGCGGCGATCCGCTCGCCGCGATGCCCTCGGTTGGCCAGGTCGCTGACCTGGCCCTCGCGCAGGGTGACCAGCGCCATCTCGCTGGCCGCGAACACGGCTTCGACCAGGATCAGGACGAAGACGATGATCACGCTGAGCCACCAGGTCACCGTGACCTCCCCCGGCTCAGTGCGACCTCCTCAGCCGCGAGCTCAGAGATTGGCGACGTCGGCCTGTTTCGCGCGGACCGCCTCGGCCGCCTCGAGCAGACCTGCCTTCTCGGTCTCGGACAGGTCGCGCTCGACGACCTTCCGTACGCCGCCGGCGCCGAGCTCGGCCTCGACTCCGAGGTAGACCCCGGAGATGCCGTACTCGCCGTCGACCCAGGTGCAGACCGGCATCACCACGCCGCTGTCCTCGGCGACCGCCTTGGCCATGCGAGCGGCCGCGGCGGAGGGCGCGTAGAACGCGGATCCGGTCTTGAGCAGCGCGACGACCTCGGCGCCGCCGTTACGGGTCTTGTCGACCAGCTCGTCGATCTTCGCCTGGTCGAGCACGTCGGTCAGAGGCTTGCCGTTGACGGTGCACGCGCTCGGGACCGGGACCATCGTGTCGCCGTGGGAGCCGAGGGTCAGCGTGGTGACCGCCGCGACCTCGACCCCGGCGGCCTCGGCCACGAAGTTGGTGAACCGGGCGGTGTCGAGCATCCCTGCCTGGCCCATGACGCGCGACTTCGGGAAGCCGGTGACGTTGGCGGCGAGTGCGGTCATCTCGTCGAGCGGGTTCGACACGACGATGACGACGGCGTTCGGCGAGTGCTTCGCCACCTGCTCGGCGACCTGCCGCACGATCTTGGCGTTGGTCTCGATCAGGTCCATGCGGCTCATGCCAGGCTTGCGCGGCAGGCCTGCGGTGATGACCACGATGTCCGAGCCGGCGGTCTGCTCGTAGCCCGAGCCGTCGGTGCCGGTCGTGACGCCGACCACCTTGGTCTCGAAGCCCTCGATCGGCCGCGACTGGTTCAAGTCGAGCGCGAGGCCTTCGGGGCGGCCCTCGAGGATGTCGGTCAGGTAGACGGTGTCGAAGATGTTGTACTCGGCGAGGCGCTGGGCGGTCGTCGACCCGTAGAAGCCAGCTCCGACAACGGTGACCTTCTTGCCCATCAGGCGTGCATACCTTCCAGCTTGGCGATGATTGCGTCGGCGTACTGCGACGTGCCGACTGCCGTCGGGTCGTCACGGTGCGGCTTGAGGTCGTAGGTCACGCTGGTGCCTTCGGCGATGACCTCGGACACGGCCCGCTCGAGGTTGTCGGCGGCGACCGTCTCGCCGATGTGGCGCAGCATCATCTCGCCGGACAGGATCATCGCGGTCGGGTTGACCTTGTTCTGGCCCTTGTACTTCGGCGCGGAGCCGTGCGTCGCCTCGAACACCGCGGCCTTGGCGCCGATGTTCGCGCCGGGAGCGACTCCCAGGCCGCCGACCATGCCCGCGGTGAGGTCGGACAGGATGTCGCCGTAGAGGTTCGGCAGGACCAGCACGTCCCACTCCTCGGGCCGCTGGATCAGGCCCATGCAGGTCGCGTCGACGAGGTTCTCCCACGGCTCGATGTCCGGGAAGTCCTTGGCCACCTCACGGAACACCGACAGGAACAGCCCGTCGGTGTGCTTCATGATGTTGGACTTCGTCACGCAGTGGACGCGCTTGCGACCGTTGTCGCGGGCGTACTCGAAGGCGTAGCGGATGATCCGCTCGGACCCGAACTCGCTCATCGGCTTGATCGAGATGCCGGAGCCTTCGCGGATCTTCTTGTCCTGCAGGCCGTTGAGGTAGGCGATGACCTCGTCGGCTTCCTTGGAGTGGGCTTCGTACTCGATCCCGGCGTAGAGGTCCTCGGTGTTCTCCCGGACGATCACCACGTCGACGTGGTCGAAGCGGGTGCGCATGCCCTCGTAGCTCTTGCACGGGCGCACGCAGGCGTAGAGGTCGAGCTCGTAGCGGAGCGCCACGTTGACCGAGCGGAACCCGGTGCCGATCGGCGTCGTGATCGGGCCCTTGATGGCAAGGCCGGTCCGTCGTACCGACTCGAGCGTCGCGTCCGGGAGCGGCGTACCGGCCGTCTCCATGATGTCGACGCCGGCTTCCTGCTGGTCCCAGACGAACGACGAGCCAGTAGTCGCGGCGGCTGCTTCCAGCACGCGGCGGGTGGCTTCGGTGAGCTCAGGGCCGGTCCCGTCGCCCGGGATCAGGGTCACCTCGTGGGTGGTCATGAGTACTCCTGCGATTGTCGGCCCGGGTTGTCCGGCCCACATCGCAGATTAGTGCAGTCAGTTTTGGCCGGATGGGAAGGGGGTGATGGCAGCGAAGACTCCGAGCGCGATCGCCAGGCCTGCGAGCATCACGACGTCCAGGCGCCGGATGCGTACGACGAGCGATCCCGCGTCGCGCTCGCGCAGGAACAGCCGCAACGCCGCAGCGGTCGCGAGGGCGCCGCAGACGATCCACATGCCGGCCTGCGGCTGATGCAGCCCGGCGACGACCAGACCCGCTGCCACCAGGAACAGCACGAGCAGCAGCGGGTCGGGGCGACGTGGCGCTTTCGGCGGCCTGACCTCCCCGGGCTGGTTAGCCGTGGAGATAGCCGAACTTCCCGTGCTCCGTCCGGACGTTGCCGGCATGGCCAAGCCCCCGCCACGACCGTGACGGGGGCGACGGGTAGGCCGCCGATCCGACGAAAGATCCGCGGCCTACCCGCACGAGTCCTCCTGAAGCTGGCTTCCTGCCCCCAGCCGGGACCCTACCGGTTACCCGGAGCTACACCTTGTAGGCGCCGAAGGCCTTCGCCACGTTGCCTGCGCGGTCAGTTGCGATGGCGGTCCACTCGACCCGGGTGCCGTGACGCCCGTGCACCCGCGTCCGCTTCACGACGCACGAGCCCATGCCCGAAACCGGGTCGCTCGCTGCGCACTTGCCCGCCCGCGGCCGCACCTTGGTGATGGTGGGCGCGCCGAGGTCGATGTTCTCGGTCACCGTGATCGACGCGGTCCCGCCGTCAGTGTCCTCGATCGTCTCGGTGAGCGACTGGTTGGCCCCCACCGCGGTCAGCGAGGCCATCGCCGGGCAATCCGATGCCAGGGGTGCCGAGCCCGGCGTGCAGGTGAAGGTGATGTTCACCTGGCCGCGGTACCAGCCGTTCTGCTCCGGGTAAGCGCTCGTCACCGCAGCGGTGATCGTGGGCGGGATTACACCCGGCGACGTCGTCGGCGTTGGAGTCGGTGTCGAGCTGACGGTCGGCGTGACCGTCGGCGTGGGAGTCGGCGTGGTGCTGGGCGTGGCGCTGGCCGACGCGGTCGCACTGGGCGATGTGGCGTCGTTCGGCGTCGCGGCGCTGGAGCCTGCCGCGAGCACCGGCTGCAGCAAGGTGGTGGCGCCCGCTGCCGCGGCGATGACGATGAGCGTGTTACGACGGTTGAGCTGCATGTGCTACCTCCGGAAGACCCGCTATTGACGCGGGGTATGCCCACACCCGGCAGATGCATTCCTGACGGAAACGACGGACTTTTCGGAGTAACTACGCAAGGCCCCTCGGCCGCGCGCCGGAGCCGGGGCGGCTATCGAGCCAGGCGCGCCTCGGCCGCCTCGATGCAGTTGCGGAACAGCATCGCCACCGTGGTCGGCCCGACGCCGCCGACCCGCGGCGTGATCGCGCCGGCCACCTGCTCGCAGGCCTCGTCGACGTCGGGGAGCAGCTTGCGCCCCTCGTACCTCACGCCGCCGCCGATGACTGTCGCGCCGGGAGTGATGTGCTCGGGCTGCAGGATCCCCGGTACGCCGGCCGCGGCGATCACGATCTCGGCGGCCCGGGTGTAGTCGGCCCAGTTCGGTACGCCGGTGTGCACGACGGTCACCGCCGCGTTGGCGGTCGGTCGCTTCTGGGTGAGCAGCAGGGAAAGCGGGCGGCCGAGCGTCGTACCTCGCCCAAGCACGCAGACCGACCGGCCGGAGACCGGGATCTCGTAGTGGGCGAGCAGCGCCTCGATCCCCGCCGGGGTGCAGGGCACCGGGCCGGGCATGCCGAGGGCGAGGCGGCCCATGTTGGTCGGGTGCAGCCCGTCGACGTCCTTGTCGGGGTCCATCTCGAGCAACGCGGCGTCGAAGTCGATCTGCGGCGGCGTCGGGTGCTGCACGAGCATCGCGTCGACCTCGGGAGCGTTGTTGAACTCCCGGATCGCGGCGATGACGTCGGCCTGGGTCGCGTCCTGGCCGAGGTGGATGTGCGGCGAGACCAGGCCGAGCTCGGCGGCCTTCTCCTGCTTCACCCGGATGTATCCGGCACTCGCGGAGTCGTCCCCGACGAGGATCGTGCCGAGCCCCGGCGTGTGGCCGGCGTCGACGAGCGCCTTGATCCGCGGCGCGAGATCGGCGAGGACCGCCTCCGCGACCGGCACTCCGGGCAGCATGCGGGCTGTCATGGCGGCCTCGCTCCTAGTGGTAGAAGTGCCGGGTGCCGGAGAAGTAGAGCGTGACGCCGGCGGCCTTCGCCGCTGCGATGACCTCCTCGTCGCGCACCGATCCGCCGGGCTCGACGATCGCCTTCACTCCGCCCTCGACGAGGATCTGCAGACCGTCGGGGAACGGGAAGAACGCGTCGCTGGCCGCCACCGAGCCCTTCGCGCGGTCCCCGGCGCGCGAGACCGCGAGACGTGCCGAGTCGACCCGGTTTACCTGTCCCATGCCGACACCGACCGATGCGCGGCCGCTGGCGAGCAGGATCGCGTTGGACTTCACCGACCGGCAGGCCTTCCAGGCGAACGCGAGGTCCTCGAGCGTCTCCTCGTCGGCGGGCTCGCCGGCCTGCAGGGTCCACGCCGACGGGTCGTCACCGGGCGCGTCGACGCGGTCGACGGTCTGCATCAGCAGGCCGCCGCTGACCGGCCGCATCTCGACTGCCGCGGGTGCCGCGTCCTCGGCGCACTGCAGCACGCGCAGCTTGGCCTTGCCCTTGAAGATCTCGAGCGCCTCGTCGTCGTACCCGGGGGCGCAGATCACCTCGGTGAGCACTCCCGCGAGCTGCTCGGCGAGCTCCTTGGTAACGGTGCGGTTGGCGGCAATGACCCCGCCGTACGCCGAGGTCGGGTCGCAGGCGTGCGCCAGGCGGTGCGCCTCGGCGATGTCCTTGCCGATCGCGATGCCGCACGGGTTCGCGTGCTTGATGATCGCTACGCACGGCTCGGTGAAGTCGTACGCCGCGCGCCGGGCAGCGTCGGTGTCCACGTAGTTGTTGTAGGAGAGCTCCGGGCCATGCAGCTGCTCGGCGCCGGCAAGGCCGCCCCCTTGCTGGCCGACGTAGAGCGCGGCGCGCTGGTGCGGGTTCTCGCCGTACCGGAGGACCGCTTCGCGCTGCCAGGTCGCGCCGGCCCACGACGGGAAGCCGGTGCCGTCGTCGGTCGGGGCGAGGACGCTGCCCATCCACGAGGCGACGGCCACGTCGTAGGAGGCGGTGTGCTGGAACGCCTTCGCCGCGAGGAGCTGGCGCTGGGCATAGCTGAAGCCGCCGCCGTTAATCGCCTCGATGACGTAGGGGTAGGCGGCCGGGTCGACCACGACCGCGACCGAGGGGTGGTTCTTCGCCGCGGCGCGCACCATCGACGGGCCGCCGATGTCGATCTGCTCGACGCACTCGTCCTGGCTCGCACCCGACGCGACGGTCGCGGCGAACGGGTAGAGGTTCACGACCACAAGCTCGAACGGCTGGACTCCGAGCTCGTCGAGCTGCTTGGCGTGGTCGTCCTTGCGGAGGTCCGCGAGGATGCCGGCATGCACCTTGGGGTGCAGCGTCTTGACCCGGCCCTCGAGGCACTCCGGGAAGCCCGTGAGGTCCTCGACCGGGGTCACCGGCACGCCGGCGTCGAGCAGCCGGGCCGCGGTGGACCCGGTCGAGACGACCTCGACGCCGGCCGCCGCGAGCGCCTTGCCGAGCTCGTCCAGGCCGGTCTTGTCGTAGACGCTGACCAGCGCCCGCTTGATCGGCCGCTTGCCGTCGCTCACCGGTACTCCTCTTATCTCGCTGTCTGGGCTGGCTGGGCTGTCCGGGCTGTCCGGGCTGGCTGGGAGAGCGAATGTGCCATCCGCTCCACGGTGTCGACGAGCATCCGGCGCTCGGCGACCTTGATCCGCTCGTGCAGCGTCTCCTCGTCGTCGCCGGGCTCGACCGGGACCTCGACCTGGGCGATGACCGGGCCGGTGTCCACCCCGGCGTCGACGTAGTGGACCGTCGCGCCGGTGACGCTCACGCCCGCCGCCAGGGCGTCGCGTACCGCATGGGCTCCGGGAAAGCTCGGCAGCAGCGCCGGATGGGTGTTGATCGTCTTGGGGAACGCGGCGAGGAACTCCGGCCCCAGGATCTTCATGAACCCCGCGGACACCACGAGGTCCGGGGCGTGCTCGGTGACTGCCTCGACCATGGCGCGGTCCCAGTCGGCGCGGCTCGGGTAGTCGCCGACGCGGCGGACGAAGGTCGGGATCCCTGCTTGCTCGGCACGCTCTAGGCCGGTGATCCCGGGGCGGTCAGCCCCTACGGCAACGACGGTCGCGCCGTACGACGGGTCCGCGGCGGCCGCGAGCAGCGCCGCGAGGTTGGTGCCCGACCCGGACACCAACACGACCAGCCGCAAGGCCAAGGAGATCTCCCCGAGATTGTTAAGGGAAGGCCGTCAGGATAGCCGGTGCCGTCGCGGCCGCTCTGCCATGCTGACCGCGACAGAGGAGGCCGTCATGACCGAGCCCACCCCGCCGCCGTACGGTGCCGTCCCGCCGCCGCCTCCGCCGTACGGTGCGCCTCAGCCGCCCCCGTACGGTGCCGTCCCGCCACCGCCTCCGCCGTATGGCGCGCCGGCGTACGGCGCTGGTTACGGCCCGCCGCCCGGCCAGCGCGTCAACGACCCCGCGCCGATGGGTCTGCGGCTGCTCGCTCGAATCATCGACGGGGTCCTCACCGGGGCGGTCGCGATCGCGCTGTCGTATGCGTTCGGGATGCACGTGTTCTCGACGACGACCAACGCCGATGGCACGACATCGTCGTTCTCGCTCTACGACTCCGACTACTTCAAGTACATGCTGCTCACGCTGGTCGTCAGCGGCGTCTACGAGGTCTGGATGCTCGTCAGCCGTGGCGCGACGTTGGGCAAGATGGCCGTCGGCGTACGGGTCGCGATGATGGCCAACGGCGAGAAGCCGACCCTTCAGGCGGCGTTGACCCGGTGGGCGATCCCCGCGGTGGCGGGCGCGCTGTTCCCGTTGCTGCAGCTGATCGTCGTGCTGTCGGTGTTCTTCGACAACACCCACCGCAACCGCGGCTGGTACGACTACGCGGCCAAGACGATCGCGGTGCGCACGCGCTAGCTCAGGGCGGAGCTCGGCGGGTCAGCTGAGGAACTCACTCGGTCTCCGGCGAGGACCGCCGGGCGTCCCACCATGAGTTCGCGGCCACGAACAGGGCCGCGGGGATGCCGATCTCGAGCGCGACGCTGAGCCCGACCTTCCACGGTGAGGCACCGAACACGCTGAGGCGACCCGGTCCCGCCGGGCCGCCGGCGACGGCTACCAGCAGGGCGGCGCCGAGGCCGGTGAGCACTCCGGCGGCGAGCGCGGCTGCCACCTGGTCGCCCATCGCGTGGTCCGCGTCGCGATGCACCCGCCACGCGGCGATCGCTCCGGCGCCGACGACCACCGCGACCGCCACCGCGAACAGCGGCGTCGGTGCGCCGCCGTGCGGGAGCCCGGCGAGGATCGGAAGTGCTGGGATCGCGCCGAGGTGGGCATGGCCGAGCGTGACCGACGTACCCGAGCCCACCACGAAGCCGGTGCCGGTGAGGTAGGCGGCGGCCATCAGCACCGCGTTGGGGATCAGCCAGATGCTCAGCAGCGCCATGGAGAACTGGCCCGAGCCGTTGCCGTAGCCGGACAGGCTGTTGCCGATCAGCGTGTGGTGGTCGAGGAGCGCGCCGATGGTCAGCAGCGTCGCCGCCGCAAGGAGCAGAGCGGCGGTCGACGCCGCTGCCCTGAGCGCCGCCTGGCTGGCCTCGGAAAGCCGATCCCAGGCCGCCGCCCACTGACCTGCACCGCGCATCCCGCCGATGGTGGTGGCGAGTACGGCGAAGCCGCCCGCGGCAACGAACGCCGTGACCGGCGACGGGCGGATCGAGCTCGTGCGGGCTGCCACGGCGAGGGCGGCGGCGATGCCGGCGTACGGGATGGAGACCGCGAACACCATTGCCGCGACGGCGCCGGGCTGCTGGCTGGGCGCGTCGCGCAGCAGGATGCGCGCGAAGCGGGCGAGCAGGCCGCCGAGCAGCAAGCTCAGCCCGAGCGGTGCGACCGCGATCTCACCGCCGGGCACGTGCAGCGGGGCGCGCTGGGCGTCGAGCCAGAGGGCGACGGCGAAGCGTATGGCGGCGCCGGCGCTGCTCGTCGTACGGGAGTCCGCGGTCCAGTCGACAAGCGAGAGGACCACGAGTACCGCGAGCCCGACGGCCGTGGACCATGCCGCGGCGAGCAGGCTGCGCAGCCACAGCGGGGCGACCGCGGCGGCGTGCGGCTGGTCGCGGCGGCGGCGGGCGGTCTGGGCTTGTGAGCGGACCGCACCGAGGCGCGCGGCTGCGGCGCGGTTGGAAGCGGCGGTCGTCTGCGTCACTTCGCGATCGTGACATCAAGCCACACGAACAACACGCGTCACACGCCGAGCGGATGGCACATACGTACTGCTCTGGCTATACGGATGTGCCATGCGCATCGATATGGCACTAGGTATGTGCCATTCGCTCAGGCGTCCACAGATCCGTGGTGACGGCATATTCCCGACAGTGCTCGCCGCCACCGTGCGGGCATGGAACTCGAACAGATCATTCGCCGGCAGGACGGTGTCGTTACTCGAGCTCAGGCTCTCGAGAGCCTCACCACGGGCGCGCTTCAACATCGGCTCGGCCGGCACTGGCAGATCGCGCTGCCTGGCGTCTACTTGACGTCGACCGGCGCTCCGACCGATCGGCAACGCCTGCGCGCGGCCCTGCTGTACGGCGGTAGTTCGGCGCAGCTTGCGGACGCGACCGCTCTGGCCGCCTACGGTGCGCGCTACTTGCCAGCCGACTCGACGATCCGATTGCTCTTGCCCGCGTCCGAGCGGCGAGTCAACCGGGATGGTGTCGTCGTTCGGCGGACGCACCGGCTACCGACCGCGCGCACGATCGATGGGCTGCCATACAGTCCCCCCGCCCGTGCCCTCGCGGACTTCGCCGCACGCATCGGCGATGACCGGACCGCTACGGCCGTCATTGCAGATGCCGTCCAGCGCCGTCTTGTCGATCGCCGCTCAGTACTCGAGGAACTGACGCACGTAACGGGACGCGGGGCCGCGGTGGCCAACCGCGTGGCCAAGTGGGTGGCGGCCGGGGCACTATCTGCGCCAGAAGCTGAGTTCCTCGCGCTGTGCGAACGCTCGAAGGTCTTGCCCACCCCGCTCATCAATCCGCTGCTCGAACTGCCGTCCGGACAACGGTTCAGCCCAGATGCGCTTTTTGTCGATGCGGGTCTCGTGCATGAGACAAATGGCCGCGATGGCCATGCCGCAGATGACCGCTTCGACGACATGCAGGCACGACACCGCGCCATGACCGCAGCGGGCTTCGTCGTACTACACAGTTCGCCTCGACAGCTGCGCACCACGCCCAGCCAAGTCCTCGCGGAGCTGGAGGCTTGCTATAGGCAACGGGCCGGGACCGGAATGCCCCCCGATGTGCGGCTGCTTCGCCGTGAGGCCGCGTAGTGCGGATGGCACATCGGTACAGCTATCGCGATACCTATGGCACATAGGCACAGCTATAGCGATACCTATGTGCCATTCGCTCTAGCTGAGGAGGTCTTTCATGAGCTGGGCGGTTGCGCTGGGCGTCTTGCCGACCCGTACGCCGGCTGCCTCCAGGGCCTCAGCCTTCGCGGCCGCGGTGCCCGAGGAGCCCGACACGATCGCGCCGGCATGTCCCATCGTCTTGCCCTCGGGCGCCGTGAAGCCGGCCACGTAGCCGACCACCGGCTTGGTCACGTTCGCCCGGATGTAGTCCGCGGCCCGCTCCTCGGCGTCACCGCCGATCTCGCCGATCATCACGATCGCTTCGGTCTCCGGGTCGTCCTGGAACGCCGCGAGGCAGTCGATGTGCGTCGTACCGATGACCGGGTCGCCACCGATTCCCACCGCCGTCGTGAAGCCGATGTCGCGCAGCTCGTACATCATCTGGTAGGTCAGCGTGCCGGACTTCGACACCAGCCCGATCCGCCCCGCCCCGGAGATGTCGGCCGGGATGATCCCCGCGTTGGCCTGTCCGGGCGAGATCAGCCCCGGGCAGTTCGGCCCGATGATCCGGGTCTTCCCGCGGGACTCGGCATAGGCCCGGAAGTACGCCGTGTCCTGCACCGGCACACCCTCGGTGATCACGACCAGCAGCGGGATCTCGGCATCGATCGCCTCGATCGCGGCGTCACGGGTGAACGCGGGCGGCACGAAGCCGACCGACACATCGGCGCCGGTCGCCGCCATCGCCTCAGCCACCGAGGCGAAGACCGGGATGCCGTCGACGTCCGTGCCCGCCTTCCGCGCGTTGACGCCGCCGACGACGTTCGTGCCCGACGCGACCATCCGGCGGGTGTGCTTGGTGCCCTCCGAGCCGGTGATGCCCTGGACGATCACCTTGCTGTCCTTCGTCAGCCAGATCGCCACGGCTAGGCCACCTTCCCCGCGAGCTCGGCGGCTCGTCGCGCTGCGCCGTCCATCGTGTCCACCTGCTCGACCAGCGGGTGGGCGGCCTCGGTGAGGATCCGCCGGCCCTCCTCGGCGTTGTTGCCGTCGAGGCGTACGACGAGCGGCTTGGTCACGTCCTCGCCACGCGAGGACAGCAGCGAGAGCGCCTGCACGATGCCGTTGGCAACCGCGTCACACGACGTGATGCCGCCGAACACGTTGACGAACACCGAGCGGACTGCCGGGTCGGACAGGATCACGTCGAGGCCGTTGGCCATCACCTCGGCGGATGCGCCGCCACCGATGTCGAGGAAGTTCGCGGGCCGTACGCCACCGAACTCCTCACCCGCGTACGCGACGACGTCGAGGGTCGACATGACAAGACCCGCGCCGTTGCCGATGATCCCGACCTCGCCATCGAGCTTCACGTAGTTGAGGTGCAGCGACTTCGCCTTCACCTCGAGCGGGTCGGTCGCGGAGTTGTCCCGGTAGGCGTCGTGGACCTCCGAGTGACGGAAGTCCGCGTTGTCGTCCAGGGTCACCTTGCCGTCGAGCGCGAGGACCTGGTCGTCCGGCGTACGGACCAGCGGGTTGACCTCGACGAGCGTCGCCTCCTCGCCGACGAAGACCTCCCACAGCTTGACGATGACGTCGGCCGCCTTCTGCCGCACCGCCTCCGGGATGTTGCCGGCGGTGGCGATCTCGAGTGCCTTCGCCGCGTCGACGCCGGCGACCGGATCGACCGCCACCCGTGCCAGCGCATCCGGCTTCTCGACGGCGAGCTGCTCGATCTCCATGCCGCCCTCGGCAGAGCACATCGCGAGATAGCGGCGGTTGGCACGGTCGAGCAGGAACGAGAAGTAGTACTCGGTGCCGATGTCCGCCGCCTCGGAGATCAGGACCGTGTGGACGGTGTGGCCCTTGATGTCCATGCCGAGGATGTTCGCGGCGTGGGTCTGTGCGTCATCGGCGGTGGGGGCGAACTTCACACCGCCCGCCTTGCCGCGGCCGCCAGCCTTGACCTGCGCCTTGACCATGACGGGACCGCCGCCAAGCTCCTCGGCGGCGGCGCGGGCCGCCTCCGGGGTCGACACGACGATCTGCTTGGTCGTCGGTACGCCGTACTTGGCGAACAGCTCCTTCGCCTGCCACTCGAACAGGTCCACGCCATGCACTCCTTTGCGGCGGATTACGTCTCGGGGTGGAACGTTACCGGCAGGACTTCCGCCGCCTGCGGGGAACCAACCGGAATGCGCCGAAAGCTCGTCGTCGTCCCGTCCGCTCTGCTCGCGCTGAGCGCCGCCGTCGCCCCTGCGGCCGCTTCCGGTGCCAGCCACACCGGCCACCCGGCGCGCCCGCCGGCGTACACGAAGACGACGCTCGACTTCCACGTCACCGTGCCGAACGAGACGCCCGACGGCATCGGCACGCAGACCTGCCTGATCGTCGGCGACCTCTACAAGCCGGCCAGCGCCTCGCCCGCCCACCCGGTGCCTGCGGTGCTCACGACCAACGGGTTCGGCGGCAGCAAGAACGACCAGACCAGCCTCGCGATCGTCCTCGCCAAGCGCGGCTACGGCGTCCTGTCCTACTCCGGCCTCGGCTTCGGCGGCTCCGGCTGCAAGATCTCCCTCGACGACCCGTCGTACGACGGCAAGGCCGGCAGCCAGCTGATCAGCTTCCTCGGCAACCTCGGCTGGATCAAGAAGGACGGACCGGACGACCCGCGGGTGGGGATGATCGGCGGCTCGTACGGCGGCGGCATCCAGTTCGCGGTGGCAAAGGTCGACCCGCGGCTGGACACGATCATCCCGATCATCACGTGGAACGACCTGCGCTACTCGCTCATGCCGAACAACCTGACCGAGCCGGGCCAGGTGTCCGACGTCGCAGGCGACACGGAC
Organism: Mycobacteriales bacterium; assembly: GCA_035547515.1. GTDB lineage: Bacteria > Actinomycetota > Actinomycetes > JAFAQI01 > JAFAQI01 > DASZTV01. The sequence goes on along the minus strand of DASZUS010000079.1, from coordinate 53,530 downwards.
GTGGTGGGCGCGCAGAAGCTCGAGTGGGACCTCCTGCTGTTCGCCGATGGGCTGGTCGACGGGCTCACCGGCGTACGCGCCGACATCACCCGCGATGACGGCTGCGTCGACTACCTGATCGACGTCTGTCCCTTTGCGGCGGAAGGGCTTGCGAACGCCGTGTTCACCGGCGGCGTGCTGCGCTTCCTCGGCCACGCGTCGGTGGGGACCTTCGTCAACCACATCCGGATCCCGACACTGCTGATGCAGGGCGAGGCGGACTCGCTGTTCAACCTCCGGGAGGCAGCGACGACGTACCGCGAGCTCAAGGCGCAAGGCACGCCGGTGAAGATGATCTGGCAGTCCTGGGGGCACAGCGTTGCGACGCCGCAGCCGGGCGAGTGGACGCAGGGTCCGGGCATGGCAGGCACCTACGAGGGCCAGCGCGTCCTCGCGTGGTTCGCGCACTACCTCAAGGGCGAGGACGTCTCGACCGGCCCGCAGTTTGCCTACTACCGCGACTACGTCCCGTTCCACGGCAAGGGGCCGGACACCGTGCAGTACGCCACCTCGTCGCACTTCCCGGTCGGGACAATGCAGACCTTCTATGCCTCCGCAGGCGGCGCGCTGGTCACCAAGCGGAGCAAGGTGACGGGCGGCTCGGCGGAGTACGCGAACCTCGCCGGCCCCACACCGCTGTCCTACTCCGAGGTGTCGGGCCTGCAAGGAACCGCGCTGCCGGACGCCTCGACGCCGCCCTCCGACACTCCTGGCACGTTTGTGGGTTGGAGCACCGCGCCGCTGTCACATGACGTCGACGTCGCCGGCATCCCGGCCGCCACCCTCCACGTGCAGACCCCGGTCTCGCTCGACGCGACGGCAGCGACCGAGCTGCAGATGTTCGTGAAGGTGTACGACGTCGCGCCGAGCGGAGCCCTCACCCTGGTACGCCGCCTCGTCGCACCGGTCCGGGTAGCCGACGACGACGCTCCGGTCCACGTGCTGCTGCCCGGCATCGTGCACCGCTTCGCCAAGGGCGACCGGATCGAGCTCGTGGTCGCGGCGACCGACACCGCCTATCGCAACGCCGATCTGGTCCAGCCGGCACTGGTGTCGTGGAGCAAGCCGGCGCCGGTGACGCTGCGGCTCCCGGTCGTAGCGAACTAGCGCGCAGCTAGGCGCCGGCGGTCGCGGGCACGTGCTCGCGGACCCAGTCGACGATGGTGCTGGTGGGAGTGCCCGGGGTGAAGATCTCGGCGACGCCGAGCTCCTTCAAGGGCTCGATGTCGGCGTCGGGGACGATGCCGCCACCGAAGACGATGATGTCGCTCGCGTCGGCCTCGGCGAGCAGCTCGAGCACCTTCTTGAACAGCGTCATGTGAGCCCCCGAGAGGACCGACAGACCGACCGCCTGCGCGTCCTCCTGGACGGCAGTCGCGACGATCTGCTCGGGGGTCTGGTGCAGCCCGGTGTAGATGACCTCCATGCCCGCATCGCGCAAGGCGCGCGCGACCACCTTGGCGCCCCGGTCGTGTCCGTCGAGGCCGGGCTTGGCGATGACGACGCGCAGCGGCACGGTGACAGACTAGTGATCCGATGAGCGCCGACGACGCACGCCTGCCCGGCTGGAGCGAGGCGCTCGCGACAGTCATCGACGAGCTACCCGGCTCGGAGGTCCTGCACTGCTCGATCGCCTCTGTCGAGGGTCGTCGCTGCGTGCTGGTGCGCTGGGACTTCGGCCGCAAGGGCGGCACCTTCGGCGTCGCGGAAGCCGACGCGTTCGTCGCGGCGGTAACGATCGCGCGTGAGCGGCAGCTGCCGCTGGTCACCGTCACCCGCACCGGCGGCACGCGGCTTCCCGAGGGCATGCGCGCGCTCGTCGGGATCCCTCGAGCGGCTCTGGCGCTCGACGGGTTGCGCGCTGCCGGCGTGCCGCACATCTGCATCGCCGACAACCCGACGACCGGTGGCGTCTGGGTCGCGATCGGCGCCGGGGCCGACCTGCGGTTGGCGGTCGCACGCGCCGTGCTCGGCTTCTCCGGGCCTCGTGTCGTCACTGCGATGACGGGCCGCCCGTTGCCGGCCGGCGGCAACACCGCGGAGTCGGCGTTCGCCGCCGGGCTCGTGGACGCGGTTGGGAGTCACGACGAGATCGGCGCTCTCCTGCGCCGAGCGCTCGACGTGCTCGCCGCCGACCATCCTCAGCCGGTCGACGCACCCCAGGCGGGCACGCCGCCGCGGCGGACCGCGGCCGCTCAGCTCAAAGCTTCACGCGAGGTCGACCGGCGCAGCGGCGACGAGCTCATCGATCTGCTCCTCGCCGACCGGATCGAGCTTCGCGGCAACGACGACGGCACCCGGGCCGCGATCGGCCGGCTTGCCGGCCGGCGCGTTGTCGCAGTCGCGCTTGCCGGGCCGCGAGGCGCGATGCCGGGGCCCGGCGGCTACGCGCTGCTCAGCCGTGCCGCGGCACTTGCCGGTTCCCACGGGCTGGCCCTCGTCGTACTCGTCGACACCCCGGGCGCGGACCCGCATCGCGAGGCCGACGGGCTGGTCCGCGCGATGGGCCAGGCGTTGCTCGACGTGCTTCGTACGCCCGCGCCCACCGTCGCACTCGTCCACGGCGAAGGCGGATCAGGCGGCGCCCTCGCCGGAGCTGTGACCGACATCGTCGGCATCGGCGAGTTCGGCACGTTCTCCGCGCTCGGTCCGGAAGGAGCCGCCGCGGCGCTTCGTACCTCGCCGGAGGAGGCGGCCGCGGTGATGCGGATCGCGCCGGCCGAGCTGCTCGCCGACGGCTTCGCCGACTCCTATGTCGCCAGCGGCGACGAGGTCGCGTGGTGCGCTACTGCAATCGATGCAGTGCGAGCGGTCCCTACGGAGCAACGCATGACAAATCGTTGCAAACGCTGGTCATCTGCGCTTCCAAACCAAATGTGAAAAAGCCCACGACACGTTCAACCTCCCTCCTGTCGCGTCGATGAAACAGGTAACGTCGGCGCGGCCGTGGCAACGCAGCAGCGCCGCAACATGATCGAGGAAACCGCAGTGCTTCCCCCAGAAGCTAAGGAAGACCGGTGGGTACCAGTCGCGCGATGCGCAACCTGCTGACCGTAGGGACGGTCACCGGAACTGCGGTTGAGGTGGCGTGGCTTGCGGCGCACGTCGCGAGTTATCCGTTCGGCGTGCTGCAGGAGAAGGCCCGCGACACCGACGACCACTTCAGCCTCGGCTCACTGTCGCCGGTGCACCGCGGCCTGCTGATCGGCGACGTCGAGGCCGCCGGCACCCCGATCCTGCTGCTGCACGGCATGGTCGACAACCGCTCGATCTTCGCGCTGCTGCGCCGCAACCTGCGCCGCCGCGGGTTCGGCCGGGTCGTGACGATGAACTACCGGATCTGGACCTCCGACGTCCGCGCCGCGGCTCGGCAGCTCGCCGAGACCGTCGAGGGCATCTGCGAGCAGACCGGTTATGAGCGCATCCACATCGTCGGGCACTCGCTCGGCGGTCTCGTCGCGCGCTACTACGTCCAGCGACTCGGCGGCGACGCGAAGGTGCACACGCTCGTGACCCTCGGTACGCCGCACCGGGGCACCCACGTCGCGCGGATCGTGCCGGCGGGGGTCTGCCAGCAGATGGTGCCCGGCAGTGACGTCCTCGCCGAGCTGGACGAGCCCGCGCCCGACTGCCAGACCCGGTTCGTGTCGTTCTGGAGCGACATCGACGCGCTGATCGTGCCCAAGCAGTCGGCGCGCCTCGACCACCCCGACCTCACCGCTCGCAACATCCTGGTCCGTGGCGTCGGCCACCTGTCGCTGCCGATCCACCGCCAGATCGTGCACGAGATCGTCGGCACCCTCGCCCACCTCGACTCCGGGGGCGCCACCGTCACCGCGGGCGTGACGCGCCTCGAGGCATCGCCGCCGCCGGTCAGCGGCCTGCGGGCACGACTGCGTCCGACGCGGCGTAGCGCAACAGCCGGATAACACTGGGCTAACGTCGGCCGACGTGCGGCCGACGCGCGAACGTCCAGTCTGGTGGGTCCAAGTGGTACTCATCGTCGGCTTCGCCTGGGCGTACGACGAGATCCGCTCGCTGCACGGCAACATCGCCGCGGAAGGCGTCCGTCACGGTCGCCAGCTGCTGCGGCTCGACCGCGACCTGCACCTGAACTGGTCCGCGTCGATGAACCACTGGCTCTCCCACCACGACGCCGTAGCGGACGTCCTGTCCGGCTACTACGTCGTGATGCACCTGGGCATGGTTGCCCTCACGCTGGTCATCCTCTGGATCCACGGGCCGCGCTATCGCTACCACCGCAACGTGCTGATCTTCCTGAGCGTGGTGGGCTTTGCGGCGTACTGGCTGTATCCGGCGGCCCCGCCGCGGCTGCTTGGCACCGGCTACCACGACACCGTCGCTGTGCACCTGCCGTTCGCCTACCACGTGGAGGCGGCGAGTGCGAACCTCTACGCAGCGTTCCCGTCGCTGCACGTCGCATGGGCGCTTTGGGCGGCGGTAGCGCTGTGGTCGATCAGCACCCGTTGGTGGCTACGCGCCCTCGAAGCACTCCACCCGGTCATCACCGCCATCACCGTGTTGGCGACCGGCAACCACTACGCCGTCGACGTGCTGGCGGGCGCCCTGCTGACGGCTATCGGTTACCTGGCTTACGACGCGGCTCTTGCCCTGGTGCATCGGGGATGGGCCGGTACAGGAAGGCTGCCAGCACGACAAAGAACAGCAGGAAGTTGAGGATGTGCACCCCGGTGCAGTACTCGCAGATCGCTCGTAGGTGGATCTCCACCGTCACCAGGTAGATCACCATTCCCATCGCGCCACCGGTCGCTACCAGCCGGAACCGGTGCACCCACTCGTTGCGCACCTGCCACGCCCACGGCGTCATCAGCAGCGTCATCACGAAGAAGTAGACGAGCCCGACAATCGCCACCGGAATGTGACCGAAGATCTCTGACTCGCTACTGGTCGTGACCTTCGCACAGTTGATGTGGCCGCTTGCCTTGCAGACGAGCGCACCGGGATGGAAGTGGGTGTAGGTCAGGTACGACGAGTCGGCAAGCCCGAGCAGCGCGATGGGCAGGCTGAACCACCAGGCCCACCGCGCATTAACCGGCGTGGCGGATGTGTCAGGCACTTGCGGTCGGAAGGCTGATCGCCGATAGGCCCGAAGCACTGCAGGCCGGCGCCGAAGAGGGGTCGTCAAGGATCGAGCAGATCAGTTTGGTGTCGACATTTGCCTCGCCGATAATGTCCTTGGCGACCGTGCTCGACGGGTTCTTCAAGTCATCGGTGATCTGCGTCCAGTTCAAGCCGGACAGATCCTGGAACGCATAACCGACCTGGGTCTGCACGTACTTCCCGCCGTAGTCGAGGAACGGGAAACTTCCTTGCTGGGTGTACTTCAGCCAGATCGTCTTCTCCGCACTTGTCGGCGACATGAGTGGCTGCTCGGATCGGTCCTCGTCCTCGACCGCGCGGAACGAGAGGTACTTGCTCGAGTACGACGACTTCCGGAACGAGAACGTCGCGACGTTGCCGTCATCCGTCGCCGACCGCACCTGGTCGAGATTCGAGAAGGTCCCGAACCGCGACAACGCGTTGATCAGTGACCACCGCTCGGCAGCACAGTAAGGGCAGAACTCGGCGCCAATGAACAGCACCTCCGGCTTGCCGTTCTCGGTCAGCGGCGAGTCGTGAATCGCCTTGACGGCGTCGAGGTTCGCACTTCCCTGCCCGACGGCGTTGTACGTCGCATCCTGAATGCCGGTGACATCGCTGACGATCTGCGGCGAGGCGGAGGTCGGGTCGCCGTTCGGGTTGTTCTTGACCTTGCCCTGGTTGACGATCACCAAGACCACAATCACCGCGATCACGACGCCGGCGGCGGCGACCGAGCTCAGGATCGTCCTCGCGCGGCGGCGCTGGTCGATCCGGGCCTGCGCCGCGCGCGCGGACGCCGCCTTCTCGCGGGCAGACATCGCCTGCCGCTCGCGCCGCTGCTTGTTGGTCTCGCGTCCCACGACAACCCTTCCGGTCGACTTGTTGATGCCAGGTTAACGGGATCTACGAGTCGTACCTGAGGAGTCGTTCAGATCTTCTCCAGCGGTGCGTAGCGAAGCAGCAGGCGCTTGCGGCCGACCTGGTCGCCGAAGTCGACCTCCGCCTCGGCCGATGACTCTGCGCCGCGTACCGCGACGACGGTGCCCAACCCGAACGCGTCGTGCGTCACCCGGTCGCCCGGTGACAACGAGGGAACCGGCCGCAGGCCGGTGCCCGCACTCCGTCCGCCCCGGTGCGCCCGGGCCACGACGTGCTGCGTCGTACGGACTTGAGTCGCGCCCTGCCACTCGATGAGCTCCGGCGGTATGTCGTCGAGGAATCGCGACGGCGGGTAGTACTCGGGCGCGCCCCATGCCGAGCGGACGTTCGCCCGGCTGAGATACAGCCGCTTCTCGGCGCGCGTGATGCCGACGTAGGCGAGCCGACGCTCCTCCTCGAGCTCCTTCGGATCACCGAGCGAGCGCATGTGCGGGAAGACCCCGTCTTCCATCCCGGTCATGAACACCACCGGGAACTCCAGGCCCTTCGCGGTGTGCAGCGTCATCAGCGTGACGACGCCCTCGGAGCCGTCGTCGCTGGGGACCTGGTCGGCGTCCGCGACAAGCGCGACCTGCTCGAGGAAGTCGACGAGCGTCCCCTCGGGCCGAGTCTGCTCGAACTCGCGGGCGACGGACACGAGCTCCTCGAGGTTCTCGATGCGGCCCTCGTCCTGCGGGTCGGCGCTGGCACGAAGCTCCGCGAGGTAGCCCGACTTGTCCAGGACCGCCTCGAGGATGTCGCCGGCGCTGTCCTCCGTCATCGCGGCGAGCTCGTCGTACAGCTCGACGAACCCCTTGATCGCGTTGACCGAGCGCGGCACCAGGTCGGAGATCTCGTCGACCCGGTGCATCGCGTCGGCGAACGTCGTCCGCTCGCGCTCCGCGAAGCTCTCGATCGCCGCCTCCGCGCGATCACCGATGCCTCGCTTCGGGACGTTGATGATGCGGCGCAGGGACACCGTGTCGTTCGGGTTGACGATCGCCCGCAGGTACGCCAGGGCGTCGCGCACCTCGCGCCGCTCGTAGAAGCGAACTCCCCCGACGACCTTGTACGGCAGCCCGACCCGGATGAAGACCTCTTCGAAGACGCGGCTCTGCGCGTTGGTCCGGTAGAACACCGCGACGTCGCAGGCGCGTACGCCGTGCTCGTCGTGCAGCCGGTCGATCTCGCGGGCGACGTACGCCGCCTCGTCGTGCTCGTTGTCCGCGACGTAGCCGCCGATCTTCTCCCCGGCGCCGGCGTCGGACCACAGCCGCTTCGGCTTGCGGCCGGGGTTGCGGGAGATGACCGCGTTGGCGGCGGAAAGGATGGTCTGCGTCGAGCGGTAGTTCTGCTCGAGCAGGATCACCGTCGCAGACGGATAGTCCTCCTCGAACTGCAAGATGTTGCGGATCGTCGCGCCGCGAAATGCGTAGACCGACTGGTCGGCATCGCCGACGACGCACAGCTCGGCGGCGTCCTCGCCGTACCCGACGAGCTCGCGCACCAAGACGTACTGCGCGTGGTTGGTGTCCTGGTACTCGTCGACCAGGACATGACGGAACCGGCGCCGGTAGTGCTCTGCGACGTCAGGGAAGAGCTGCAGGAGCGAGACCGTCGTCATGATCAGGTCGTCGAAGTCCAGTGCGTTGGCGCGGCGCAGCCGGTCCTGGTAGCGCTCATAGGCCTCGGCTGTCGTGCGCTCGATGTGGTTGGTCGCGCGCGCCTTGGCGTCCTCGAAGTCGATCAGCTCGTTCTTGAGGTTGCTGACCTGCGCGGCGATCGAGCGAGCCGGGAATCGCTTCGGGTCCAGGTCGAGGTCGCGGACGACCGTTGCCATCAACCGGCGGGAGTCGTCCTGGTCGTAGATCGAAAAGCTGCTGGTGTAACCGAGCCGCTTTCCCTCGGCGCGCATGATCCGCACGCACGCGGAGTGGAACGTCGACACCCACATCGCCCGAGCCCGCGGCCCGACGAGGCTGGCGACGCGCTCCTTCATCTCGCCGGCGGCTTTGTTGGTGAACGTGATCGCGAGGACCTGCCCCGGCTGGACGTGCCGCTCGCCGAGCAGCCACGCGATCCGGTGGGTGAGCACGCGGGTCTTGCCGGACCCGGCGCCGGCGACGATGAGCAGCGGGCCGCCTTCGTGGACGACCGCCTGCCGCTGCTGCGGGTTGAGGCCCTCGAGGAAGGTCTCGGGATCGAAGCGCTGTCGGGCGGGCCGCTCCGGCTCGCGGTCCGGCTCGGGAAGCTCGTCGTCGAACAGCGTGGTCATCGGCCCGTCGAGGGTATGTCCGGTGAGCCGGTTCATCCGCCGCCTGTTCTCATCGCCGATCCTGACAGCCGATCCTGTCGTAGTGCGTGCATACTATCGAACACGTGTTCGACCATGCGGCGCTCGTGGACCCAGCCGACGACGGAGCGGCGGGCGGGGGCGGGCCCGATGGCGAGACGCCCGACTGGCCGGTGCTGATGGCCGAACGGCTGGGGCCGTGCGGCGCCGCGTTGAACCTGCTTGCCGGGGCAAGCCCCGAAGGGCTGTCCGAGTCAGCTCGCGTGTCCGCGCTCGCGCAGCTTGCCGGCATCGTCGCGCACGCCGAGGCGATGCGGGCTCGCTACACCGCTGCCGTGGCGGGACCGGCGCCCGAAGACCCGCGCGAGGATTGGGGAAAGCACGAGGTATCGGTGGCTTCGCGGTGCAGCATCCACGCCGCGGACCGCCAGGTTGCCTTTGCCCGCGACATTGCTGGCCGGCTGTGTGCGACCCATCGAGCGATGACCTTCGGCTTGATCACGCTCGCCCAGGCGCGTGTCCTCAGTGAGGGGGTCGCCCACCTCGGCGACGAGATCGCACAGCAGATCGAGGCCAACCTGCTGCGCTATGCGTACCGGCAGGACGTCACGCTGTTCAAGGCGAGTCTGCGGCGGTGGCTGGCCCGCCTCGACCCGGAGTTCACCCCGCGAGCCAAGACCGCGCGACGGGAGGCGGTCGTCGAGCACCGAGACCTTGGTGACGGCGCGGGAGAGCTCTACGTTCGCGGGCCGCTCGAGATGACGGCACTAGTCGACACTGCGTTGCACGCCTTCTCCGACGTGACCAAGTCGGCGCAGGGCGGGACCGCCGCCCAGCGCAAGCTGGCTGGTCTCGCGTCCTGGGCCGAGCAGTTTCTCGTCGCACCGGATGCTCCCCGCCGCCACGGCCGGGCGATCGCCCTCAACGTCTGCATGGACGCACCCGCGATGTTCGGCCTGGCGAGCCACCCGGCGGAGATCCCGGGCTACGGCTTCATCCCGGCGGAGGCTGCACTGCACCTGCTCGCCGAAGGTTCACCGATCCGGCGGCTCCTCACCGACCCGGACGACGGACACGTGCTGCACTACGGCCGCTCGTCGTACGTCGTCCCGCCGCCCCTTGCGGATCACCTGATCGCACTGCACCGCCATAGCGCCTCGCCCCACTCCGCCGTCCCGGCCGCGGGCTGCGACATGGACCACAACGTCCCCTATGACCAGGGCGGCGCGACCGATCCATGGAACGTCACGCCGCTCGCCCGAAGGTGGCACCGGGCGAAGACCCACGCGGGATGGACCTACCGCAAGGACGCCGACGGCTCGGTCACCTGGACCAGCCCGGCCGGCCAGACGCTGCGAGTAGATCCGCACGACTACCGCCTCGGGCCGTAGCGCCGCACGAAGTGGGAACGTCATGGACGTGCCCGGCAAGCGTCCTTACCTCGTGTTGATGGGGACGTGCCTGTTCCTAATCGTCATGGCATGGAGCTGGGTCTGGCTGGTCTCGACGACGGCCGCGATCGTGATGTCCGCGGTCGCTCTCGGCATCCCGCCGCTCGCGGCCATCGTCGCCAACGGCGGCCGGGAGTCCGGTCACGAGTGGGACTCCGGCGCCGACTAGCCTCGCCCGGGTGGTGATGGACGACAGCGAGATCGAACGAGTCCTTTGCGTGATGGCCCACCCGGACGACGTCGACTTCGGCCTCGCCGGCACCATCGCCCAGTGGACCGACGCCGGCATTGCGGTCAGCTACTGCATGGTCACCAGCGGTGATGCCGGTGGCTTCGACCCGAGCGTGCCGCGCGAGCAGATCGCCGGCATTCGCGAGCGCGAGCAGCGTGCCGCCGCGGCCGAGGTCGGCGTCAGCGACCTGCGCTTCCTCGGCTTCCCGGACGGCCGGCTCGAGGTATCCCTCGAGCTGCGCTGCGCGATCTCGCGGGTGATCCGCGAGGTGCGCCCGCAACGCGTGGTCTGCCAGTCACCTGACCGCAACTGGGAGCGGATCTACGCCAGTCACCCGGACCACCTCGCCGCCGCCGAGGCGACGATGTGCGCCGTGTATCCGGACTCGCGCAACCCGTTCACCTTCGCCGAGACGATCGGCGACCTGGAGGCCTGGACGGTCAGCGAGGTCTGGCTCACCGCGCCGACGAACGCGAACCACTACGTCGACATCACCAGCCAGTTCGAGCGGAAGAAGAAGGCGCTGCTGCGCCACGAGAGCCAGATCTCCAGCGCCGAGGACCTGCACAACATCCTGCATTTCTGGAACGGCGGGAACGCGAAGCAGGCGGGCATGCCGGACGGCAGCTACGCCGAGGCGTTCTGGGCGATGAGCGTTCTCTGACGGGCGGCCGCTAGAGCTCGAGCAGCATCCTCGTGTTGCCGAGCGTGTTCGGCTTCACCCGTTCGAGATCCAGGAACTCCGCGACACCTTCGTCGTACGAGCGCAGCAGCTCCTCGTAGACCTCGGGTGCGACCGGCGCCCCTTCGATCGGCGTGAAGCCGTGGGAGGCGAAGAACTCGACCTCGAAGGTCAGGCAGTAGATCCGCTGCACGCCGAGGTTGCGGGCCCGGGCGATCAACGCTTCGAGCAGGTGGTGGCCGATGCCGGAGCGCTGGCAGGCGGGGTCGACGGCGACCGTGCGAACCTCCGCGAGATCGGCCCAGAGCACGTGCAGCGCGCCGCAGCCGACGACCTGCCCGTCGAGCTCCGCGACGACGAACTCCTGCACGTCCTCGTAGAGCGTGACCGTCGCCTTGTCGAGCAGGATCCGCTTCGGAGCGTAGAAGTCGAGGAAGCGCCGGATCGACGGGACGTCCGACGTACGGGCCCCGCGGACCGTGACGGTCACCGGCCGGACTCGGCGGCGAGCGCCGCCTCGCACTCCTCGACAGCCGCCGCGATCTCCGTGGGGCACGACTGCAGCAAGACGTTCAGCGCCTCAGCCACCGCATCGCGCTGCTGCGGCGAGAGCTGGTCGATGAAGTGCTCACGTACGCCGCGAAGATGCGTCGGGTACGCCGCCTCCAGCCGGGCCCTGCCCTGGGGGGTGAGTACCGCGTACACCACTCGCGCGTCGCCGCTGCAGCGGTCACGCGCCACCAGGCCCTCCCGCGACAGCTTGTCGATCACCCGGGTCAAGCCGCTCGGCGTCAGCACCGCGTGGACGGCGAGCTCGCTCATCCGCAGCCGGGACTCAGGCGCCATCGACAGGTGAGCGAGGACTTCGTAGGCGGGCAGCGTCAGCTGGTGCTCGCTTTCCAGCTCGCTCTCCAGCCGGCGAATGATCTTGCTGTGGGCGCGGATCAGGGCATGCCAGGCGCTCATCTCCCGCTCATCGAGCGGGCGCACGGCTGGCTTGGCCATGTGAACAGGATACGGCTTTCCAGCGGATACTTGCGCTTGCAATAAACTGCCACTAGGGTTTGTTGCAGGTGCAAGTAAGCACATCAGACCACGGAGGCGACATGACCACCCAGACCAGCGAGGCGACCGCGACGACGCTGAGCGGCGACTACGACTTCGACCCGGCGCACACCCGTATCGGGTTTGCTGCCAAGCACGCGCTGGTCACGACCGTGCGCGGCTCGTTCAAGGAGTTCACCGGCGAGATCCACGTGGATGCCGACGACGTCAGCAAGAGCACCGCGAAGGTCGAGATCCAGGCAGCGAGCATCGACACCGGCAACCAGATGCGTGACGACCACGTCCGCAACTCCGACTTTCTCGAGGTCGAGACCTACCCGACCATCACCTTCGTCAGCACCAAGGCCGAGCGCATCGACGACGAGAACTTCAAGATGACCGGCGACCTCACCGTGAAGGGCGTCACCAAGCCGGTGACGGTCGGTCTCGAGCTGACCGGCGCGGCGGACGACCCGTGGGGCAACTTCCGGCTCGGCTTCGAAGGCAAGGCGCAGATCAACCGCAACGACTTCGGTGTCAGCTTCAACGTTCCGCTTGCCGACGGCATGGTCGTCTCCGACAAGGTGAAGCTCGAGTTCGACATCGCCGCAGTGCGGCGCAAGTAGGCAGAGCCGCAGTACGGCGCAAAGCCGAGTAAGTCGCTCGCCGGATCCACTCGCTCGCCCACGTGACACGCTTGTCATGTGGGCGAGCTGGTTTTGACGCTGTCGTGCCCTGACCGGCCGGGGATCGTGCACGCCGTGTCGGGGTTCCTCGCGGAGCGCGAGTGCAACATCCTCGACTCCCAGCAGTACGGCAGCCCGCGTACCTCCACGTTCTTCATGCGCGTGCACGTCGAAGCTCCGGTGGGGTCGTCGTCGCTGCGGACCGACTTCGGGGACGTCGCCCAACGGTTCGCGATGACGTGGGAGCTGCACGAGTCCGACGACCGGCCCAACGTCGTCGTGATGGTGTCGCGCGAGGGCCACTGCCTGGCCGACCTGCTCTACCGGTGGCGCAGCGGGTACCTCCCGTGCAACCTTGCCGCGGTCGTCTCCAACCATCGCGACCTGGAGCCGCTGACCGCGCCGTACGGCGTGCCGTTCCATCACCTGCCCGTGAGTGCGGACAACCGAGCCGAGCAGGAGCGGCAGGTCCTCGAGCTGGTCGAGACGACCGGCACCGAGCTCGTGGTGCTGGCGCGCTACATGCAGATCCTCACCGCCGAGTTCTGCGCCGCGCTGCCGGGCCGGATCATCAACATCCATCACTCGTTCCTGCCGAGCTTTCGCGGCGGGCGGCCCTACGAGCAGGCCTACGAGCGAGGCGTGAAGCTGATCGGCGCGACCGCGCACTACGTGACCGCCGGCCTCGACGAGGGCCCGATCATCGAGCAGGAGATCGCCAGGGTCGGGCATCAGCAGGACCCGGCGGCGCTTGCCGCAACCGGCCGCGACCTCGAGTGTGTGGCGCTGGCGCGTGCGGTCCGGTGGCACCTCGAGCATCGTGTGCTGCTCGACGGCGCACGGACCGTGGTGTTCTCGTGAGGTCGATGTTGTCGTGACATCGGACGAGGTATGGGAGGCGCGTCGGACGTCCTTCGGGTCCGGCGCGGCAAACTACGCCGCAGGCCGGCCGGGCTACCCACGAGAGGTCGTCGAAGCCTGCCTGCCGCGGGGCGCGGGCCGGGTTCTCGACCTGGCCGCGGGCACCGGTCCGCTCACGACGGCGCTGCTCGAGCTCGGCCTGTCGGTGGTCGCGGTCGAGCCGCTCGACGACATGCGCGCGTTCGTTCCTGCGGCGGCTGAGGCAATCGCAGGGACCGCCGAGCAGATCCCGCTGCCTGACGAGAGCGTCGATGCCGTGTTCGTGGGCCAGGCGTGGCACTGGTTCGACGTGCCCAAGGCGGTGGCGGAGTGCGCTCGCGTACTGCGTCCGGGCGGCACGCTGAACCCGATGTGGAACCTGCTCGACGCATCAGATCCGCTCAGCCTCAGGCTGTCCGACATCGCGATGGTCGATCAGTGCAGTGCCCGCATGCTCGACAACCCGAACCCTCCGTTTGCGGCGAACGACCTGTTCTCGACGCCGCGACGCACGCTCACGCGGTATCGGCTCGGCTACACCTGGGAGCGCGTCGAAGCCTTCATCCGATCAACGAGCGTGATGATCCTCGCCGGCGACGATCAGCGTGACCGCGTACTTACCGAAGCGCGGGAAGCGATGCCCGACGGCGAGTTCGAGCTGTCTTTCATTTGCGAAGCCTGGAGCGCGACAAAGCTCCAGGGGACGAGGCAATAGTCTTCCTCTTCGTGCCGAAATCACGTCGCGTCGTCATTCTGCTCTCCACCTTTGCGGCCACCGCCTCGCTCGCCGCGGTTCCCGCGGCGGCACTGGCCGGTGCCCCGGCGCCCCACTACAAGCTGCCGAGCACGGCGTACCGGGCAGGCGACTACGCGCACGGTCAGGCGATGAGCATCCTGCCGCCTGGTGAGAACGGCACAGTGACAGGCACCCAGCTCGCCGCGTTCGAGCTCACCAAGCAGCGGCCGCCCTACAGCCAGGACCAGCTGGCGAAGTACGAGAACCTCCTCTACGGCTACCCGTCGCTGACCGACAACACGCTGGGCAAGTACTACGACGACGAGTCGTTCGGCGTACGCCCGGGTGATGTGATTCGCACCGAGGACCCGAGCAGCGCGCAGTACCCGGCGGGCGAGGTCAAGATCGTCCGCGACCAGCACGACGTCCCGCACATCTACGGCGCCACCGACGAGGCCGCCGCGTTCGGAGCGGGATATGCGCAGGCCGAAGACCGGCTGTTCCTGATGGACGTGTTGCGCCACTACGGGGCAGGCACGCTGAGCGGGTTCATCGGGCCGTCGTGCTCGGACGAGGAGATGGACCACGACGAGCTGCTGCTCGCGCCGTACACGCCGGCGCAGGCCGAGGCTCAGGTCGAGGCACTGCCGAGGGAGTACGGCGCGGAGGGCCGGCTCGCGGAGAACATGATCGATGCCTACGTCGACGGGGTGAACGCCTGGATCGCGAAGACCCAGACGAACCCGACGCTGCTCGACGCGGACTACGTGGCCGCGGTCGGCCTGCCGCAGAAGTGGACAGCGGGCGACGTCGTCGACGTCGCGGGCCTCATCGGCGGCATCTTCGGCAAGGGTGGCGGCATCGAGGTCGCCAACGCAGCGCTCTACTCCTACCTGCGCCACCACCTGGGCGCGGCAGCGGGCGCAAGGGCGTTCGCCGAGTTCAAGGAGCAGAACGATCCCGGCGCGCAGACCACGGTGGTGGACAAGCGGTTCCCGTACGAGATCGTCAAGCACCCGAACCCGAAGCTCACGGCGATCCCGGACTCGCCGCACCTCGTCGGCGGACCGGTCGACACGACCCCCAACTGCAACCTCACCTCGCCGAACATCGCGGCGCTGGCCGGCATCGCGTCACTGCAGGACACCCCGAACCACATGAGCAACGCGCTCGTGGTCGACGCGAAGGAGACGAAGGACCACCACCCGATCGCGGTCTTCGGCCCGCAGGTCTCCTACTTCGCGCCGCAGATCCTGTCCGAGGAGGAGATCAGCGCGCCGGACTACCACGCGGAAGGCGCGTCGTTCCCCGGCACGGGGCTCGTCGAGCTCGGTCGCGGGGTCGACTACGCGTGGTCGGCCACGTCTGCGGGCAGCGACCTGATCGACCAGCGGATCGAGAAGATCTGCCGGCCCGGCGGCGGCAAGCCCTCGGCGACCGGCACGTCGTACCTGTTCCGTGGCAAGTGCCTGCCGATGACCGCAGAGGACTTCACCGAGAACGCGCTCACCAAACCGGGCGGTCTCGGAGCGCCGGTCTCGATCGATCACAAGATCTACCTGACCCGCCACGGCGTGGTGCAGGGATGGACGACTGTCCACGGGCAGCCGGTCGCGGTGGTCAACCAACGCAGCACTTACAACCACGACATCGACTCGGTGGCGGGTTTCCTGCAGTGGGGCGATCCGAAGCAGACCTACAGCGTGAGGTCGTGGGAGCGCGGCGCGGCGAAGATCCAGTACACCTTCAACTGGTTCTACGTCGACGACAAGCATGCGGCCTACTACGTCAGCGGCCGTGACCCGATCCGTGCGGCGGGCGCCAACCCGAACCTGCCGACCTGGGGCACCGGCAAGGCGGAGTGGCAGGGCTTCCTACCACCGAGCCGTCACGTGCACGAGACCGATCCGAAGCAGGGCTTCTTCGTCAGCTGGAACAACAAGCCCGCGCCCGGCTTCTCGGCCGCCGACGACCAGTATGGCTACGGCCCGACCTACCGCTCGCAGATGCTCGTCGCGCAGCTGAAGCACCAGATCCGCATCACCCACCACAAGCTCACCCGCGCTGACGTCGTGAAGGCGATGGAGACTGCGGCGAGCCAGGACCTCGACGGCCTGACCGTTCTGCCTCAGCTGCTCGCCTACGAGAAGGGACAACACCACTCGCGGGGTGTCGCTCGAATGCTTCGCGTGCTCGCCGCCTGGCACGCCACGGGCGCGCATCGCCGGCGCGCCAACCCTTCCGCGCCGCGGTACAAGGACCACGCGGCGGTCGCGATCATGGACGAGCTCGAGCCTGCGCTGATCGAAGCGGTCTACGACAAGCTCCTGGGCGCTGGCGGGATCGGTGGCCAGGGAAGCACCGGCGGCGCGGTCGTACCGGGCTACAACATCCTGCCGATGCAGTTCGTCAACACGCCCAACAGCGGGGACGCCCACCTCGGCAGCGCCTACGAGGGGGGCTGGGAGGGCTACATGCAAAAGACGCTGCAGCAGCTGCGCGGCCAGCAGCCGGCCGATCCCTTCACCTCGGTGATCACGAGCAAGTGGTGCGGCGGCGGGCCGTCAACCTGCGCGTCGGCGATCGGCAAGGCGTTGACGAGCGTCTATCGGACGCTCGAGGCGGAGAACGGCACGCCGGACGTGGCGAAGTGGGCCGTCAACAGTGCGCTGCTCGCCGACCGCAAGACGACCGGCGACAAGCACGAGTCGATGCCGGAGTACGACGCGATCCACTTCCGCCCGCTCGGGATCGTCGGCCAGCCGTTCCCGAACTGGCAGAACCGGCCGACGTTCCAGCAGGTCATCCAGTTCCCGGCGCACCGACCGGCCCGAGCGGATCAGCGCGGCTAGCGCTGACCCCCGCGATAGATTTGCCCGGTGTCAGAGGCGGTCGTAACTGAAAGGAAGCGGCCGCGGCGGAGCAGGCGGCACCTGGTTCTGGTGCTGGCGGCAACCACCCTCGTCCTGATCGCGATCGGCTTCGCGCTCAACGCGCTGGTGGGCATCGACACCAACCTGCTGTGGTTCCGCTCGATCGGCGACGAGTCCGCCTACACCCGCCGGTTCTGGACCGAGGCGCTGCTGTTCGCGTCGTTCGGTGCGTTGATGGCAGCGGCCGTCGGCCACACCTTGATCGTCGCGGTGCGGCAGCGACCCGACTTCAACCCGGACCCGACGCGGCAGCGCTGGCGCTACCTGTACAGCCGCCTCGAGCGGCGGCTGCGCAAGCTGCTGTTCGCCGTGATCGTCGTGGTGCTCGCCGTACAAGCCGGGTCCGCGGCCGCGAGCGGCTGGCAGACCTGGCTGCTGTGGCGAAACGCGGTCCCGTTCGGGCAGAAGGACCCGCAGTTCCACCGCGACATCTCCTACTTCCTGTTCACCTACCCGCTGCACCGCATGGTCCTCACGCTGCTGTTCCGGGTGGTCGGCACCGCGATCGTGGTATTGCTGGTCACCGCCTACGCGTACGGCGCGCTGCGCTTCCGGGGCAAGGGACCCCGGCTTTCCCGAGCGCTGCAGATCCACCTGTCGGTTCTGCTCGCGGCCTACCTCGCCCTGAAGGCCTGCGCGTACTGGCTGGACCGGCTGGCGACCGCAACGTCGCACCGCGGCGTCGTGACCGGCCCGTCGTACACCGATGTCCACGCGGTCATCCCGGGCAAGCTCGCGCTGATGGTGGTCGCGGCGATCTGCGCCCTGCTCATGCTCGCCAACGTGGCCGCGCAGAACAACAAGCTCCTGCTCACCACGATCGCGGTGATGGCCGGGTGCGCGTTCCTGGGTGGCGTCGCGGTGCCACGGCTGGTCCAGCAGTTCTGGACCAAGCCGAGCGCCTCGACCGTCGAGACGAAGTACATCGCGCGCAACATCACCGCGACCCGGCAGGCATTCGGGCTCACCGGCAACGTCAGCGTCTCCACCCTGCCGGGCACGACCGCGGCGACGCAGCAGCAGCTGCTCAGCGACCTGTCCGCCGACGACCAGGTGCGCCTGCTCGACCCGAACCGGATGTCGCCGACGTTCACGGTCCAGCAGCAGCAGCGTGCGTTCTACGGGTTCAAGTCGACTCTCGACGTGGACCACTACGTGATCGACGGCAAGGACACGGACGTGGAGCTCGCGCTGCGTGAGCTGAACCTCTCGGGCCTGCCGAAGTCGCAGCAGACGTGGACCAACCAGCACGTCGTCTACACGCACGGGTACGGCGTGGTCGCGGCACCGACGGACACGACGAAGAACGGGCAGCCGGCGTACACCGCGGGCAACGTGCCGCAAAGCGGGGTCCCGACGGTGACCGAGCCGCAGGTGTACTACGGGCAGAGCTCGCCGTCGTACTCGATCGTCGGGGGCGCGGGTCATCACGAGTTCGACCGGCCGGCGACGAACGGCTCCGGCAACGTCACGACCACGCACAGCGGCGGCGGCGGCGTCCCGATCGGTTCGCTGTTCCACCGGGTGCTCTACGCGTGGAAGCTGCACAGCGCGAGCGTGCTGTTCTCGAGTGAGATCAACCAGGACTCGCAGCTGCTCTACAACCGCAACCCCCGAGCCCGCGTCGCGGCCGTCGCGCCGTGGCTCACGCTCGACGGCGACGTCTACCCGGTCGTGGTCGACGGCCAGATCGACTGGGTCGTCGACGGCTACACGACGTCGAACAGCTATCCGTACTCCCAGCAGGTCAACCTGCGGTCCACGACGCTGACGTCGCTGAACAAGACCGGTTCGTCGGTGATCCAGCCGAACACGTCGGTCAACTACATGCGCAACTCGGTCAAAGCGGTGGTCAACGCCTACAGCGGCGCAGTGACGCTCTACGCGTGGAACCAGACGGCCCAGCCCGATCCGGTCCTGCAGACCTGGGAGAAGGCATTCCCGGGGCTGGTGAAGCCACAAGCCGACATCCCGGCGGCGTTGCTGCCGCACCTGCGCTACCCGACCGACCTGTTCAACGTGCAGCGCAGCCTGCTCTCCCGCTACCACGTGACGCAGGCCGGCCAGTTCTACAGCGGCAGCGACTTCTGGCAGGTGCCGAACGACCCGACGACTCCAGGCGGCACCACGAAGACCGCGACCGGCAAGAAGGTCCCCGTCGCTTCGCCGCCGCTGCCCTCGGCGTACTTCACCATGTCGCCCGACGACGTGAGCCCGCCGACGTACTCGCTGTCGACGCCGCTGGTCACGCAGAACAAGCGCAACCTTGCGGCGTTCCTCTCGGTCGACTCGCAGGCCGGGTCGCCGAACTACGGGCACTTCACCTTGCTCGAGCTGCCGTCGACGTCGATCATCGATGCCCCCGCGCAGATCCAGAACGACATCGAGTCGACGCCGCGGGTGGCGACGGCGCTCAGCCTCGAGCGCACCGGAAACTCCCGGGTCGTGCTCGGCAACCTGCTGGCCATGCCGCTCGACGGAGAGATCCTCTACATCGAGCCGATCTACACCCAGGCCACCGGCGGCAACGGCTTCCCGATCCTGCAGCACGTCGCGGCGATCTACGGCAACGGCAAGGTCGGCTTCGGCTCGAGCCTGGCTGCCGCCGTGAGCCAGGCATTCGCCGAAAGCCCGGCCGCCCCTCCGACGGGATCGGTTCGTGAGGGATCCCCGGTGTCCTGACGCGGGTCACGCTTCACAACCCACGAAACGCGCGTGAAAGAGTGCCGCTATGCAATACAAGGACAAGGTCGCGGTTATCACCGGCGCCGGTTCGGGGATCGGCCGGGCGCTCGCCGTCGAGCTCGCCCGCCGCGGCGCGCGCCTCGCGATCTCCGACGTCAACACCGAGACCCTTGCTGAGACCTTCGCGCTATGCGAGAAGGCCGGCGGCAGCGGGCACACCTACCAGCTCGACGTCGCGGATCGGCAGGCCGTGCTCGCACACGCCGACGAAGTCATGCGCGACCTCGGGAAGGTCAACCTCGTCTTCAACAATGCGGGCGTGGCGCTGATGGCCACCGTCGAGGAGATGAGCTGGGAGGACCTCGACTGGCTGACGGGAATCAACTTCTGGGGGGTGATCCACGGCACGAAGGCCTTCCTGCCTCACCTGATCGCCTCGGGTGACGGTCACCTGGTGAACACGTCCAGCGTGTTCGGCTTCATCGGCGTGCCGTCGCAGAGCGCGTACAACGCGGCGAAGTTCGGCGTACGCGGTTTCACCGAGGCGCTGCGCCAGGAGATGCTCATCGCCGGCCACCCGGTCGCCGTCAGCTGCGTCCACCCGGGCGGCATCAAGACCAACATCGCCCGGGACGCTCGCGCCGCGCGTGAGCTGATGCCGCAGGAGGAGCGCTCCCAGCAGTTCGAACGCGCGGCGCGCACCACGCCGGAGAAGGCCGCGCAGGTCATCCTGCACGGTGTCGAGCGCAAGAAGGCGCGCATCCTCGTCGGCCCGGACGCCTACGTCTTCGACGCGATCCCCCGGCTGACCGGGTCGGGCTACCAGCGGGTCGGGGCATCGCTGGCCAAGTGGGCCACCAAGCGGGCCGGCGTGGAGCTCTAGCAGTCGGGTGACGCTCGAGCTGGACTCCCTGACGCGTCGCTTCGGCGCGGTGACGGCGTTGGACGGGCTGTCCTTCACCGTGGAGGCCGGCAAGGTCGCCGGTTTCCTCGGGCCCAACGGCGCCGGAAAGACCACCACGATGCGAGCCATCTTCGGCCTCACCGACCTCGACGCCGGCAGCGTCCGGTGGAACGGGCGGCTCGTCGACGCCGAATCGCGCAAGCGCTTCGGCTACATGCCGGAGGAGCGCGGCCTCTACCCGTCGATGCAGGTGGGCGAGCAGGTCGAGTACTTCGCGCGGTTGCGCGGACTGAACGCAGCCGCGGCGAAGGCAGCCACCGCCGCGACGCTGGAGCGGCTCGGCGTCGCGGCCCGTACCGCATCGAAGGTCGAGGAGCTCTCGCACGGCAACCAGCAGCGGGTGCAGCTCGCGGTCGCCCTGGTCCACGAGCCGGAGCTGGTCGTCCTCGACGAGCCACTCGCCGGCCTCGACCCCGGCGGCATCGACGCGATCGGCGAGGTGCTGCGCGAGGAAGCCAGGCGCGGCTGCTCGGTGCTGCTGTCCAGCCACCAGCTGGACCTGGTCGAGGACCTCTGCGAGTCGGTGACGATCATCGACCACGGCCGCCTGGTGGTCGCGGGCGATGTCGACGCCCTGACGACACACGGCACCGGCCGGCTCGTCGTACGGGTCGAAGGCGACCGCACGGCACGCTGGGCGAGAAAGCTGCGGGGGGTGACAGTGTCGGAGATCGACGCCGGCGCGGTACGGCTGGCGGTCGCCGAAGGAGTCGACAGCGATGCCATCCTCGACGCGGCTCGAGCTGCAGGTCGCGTCACCGAGTTCCACTTCGAGCGGCGGCGGCTCTCCGAGGTCTTCCGCGAGGCTCTGGGATGAACGCCGTACCGATCGTCATCTTGATCGTCGCCGTCGCCTTCATCGTCCGGCGCGGCTCGAGGCGACGGAGTACGCCGAACCTGGGCGCAGCGGTGTCGAGCGGCATCGGCCTGGTTGCCACGCGGGAGATCCAGCAGCGGCTGCGCGGGCGCATCCTGCGCGTCGCGACGCTGGTGATGCTGCTGGTGATCGCGGCGGCGATCGTGATCCCGACGCTGGGCGGCAAGGGCGGCAGCCAGACAAAGGTCGGGATTACCGGGACGGTCACCACCGCCGAACGCGCCGCGATCCTGGACATCGGGAAGCAGGTCGGTTCGACCGTCCACATCGTGGCCGAGGCCAACCCCGCGACGGCGCGTGCCGACGTCAGTGACGGCGCGGTCGACCTCGCGGTCGTCGACGGCGACCAGGTGGTGGTGCCCCGCGCCCTGACCGACAGCGACGCGTCGACGACAGCACTGACCGCCCGGGCCCTCGCCGTGGCGCTCGGCGAGCAGCGGGCGGAGGCCGCGGCCAAGCTCACTCCCGCGCAGCAGGCCGCCCTCGGCAAGGTCGCACCGGTGGCGATCACCGGTCTCAAGCCGGCAAAGGGCAGCGACTCCGACCAAGGCACTGCCGTGGTCGGGTTGATCTTGATGTTCGTGATGCTCAGCCAGTACGGCACCTGGACCCTGATGGGGGTGATGGAGGAGAAGGCGAGCCGCGTCGTCGAGGTACTGCTCGCCGCACTGCGGCCCAACCAGCTCCTCGGCGGCAAGGTGCTGGGGATCGGCGTACTGGTCTTCGCGCAGGCCACGATCCTCGTCGGCTTCGCGCTCGGGCTGGGTGCCGCAGTCGGGTCCAACATCCTCAACGGGACAGCGCCGGTCGTCGTCGTATCGGTGCTTGGCTGGCTGGTCCTGGGCTACGCGTTCTACAGCTGGGTGTTCGCTGCCGCGGGCTCGATGGTGGAACGCCAGGACCAGGTGCAGGCGATCGCCTTCCCGGTCACCATCCCGCTGCTGATCGGCTATGTGTCCTCGATCACCGCGGTCAGCAGCGGCCACGCCTCGCTCTACATCACGGTTCTCGCCTACCTGCCCCCGACGGCGCCGTTTGCGATGCCGGTGCTGGTGAGCCTGCACGCCGCGACCTGGTGGCAGTTCACGCTGTCGGCGCTGATCAGCCTCGGCTCGACCGTGATGCTGGCCCGGTTCGCCTCAGCGGTCTACCGCCGTGCGGTGCTGCGCACCGGCGGGCGAGTGAAGCTGCGCGACGTGCTCAGCGGGGCCCGCACGCAAGCCGGACCACCGCGCACGAACGAAGCCGTGTAGCCACCGTCGCATCGTGTCAGCCGAGCGCGGCCTCGATCGCGCTGACGATCTCCGGGGCATCTGGCTTGACCTTGCTGCGGAAGCGGGCGACCACGTCGCCTTGGCGGTTGATCAGGAACTTCTCGAAGTTCCATTTCACGTTGCCCGCCTTGCCGCTCGCGTCCGGCGTCTTGGTCAGCTCCGCGTAGAGCGGGTGCTGCCCGCCGCCTTTGACTTTCAGCTTCTCGAACATCGGGAAGGTCACGCCGTAGGTCGTCGAGCAGAACGTCGCGATCTGCTTGGCGTCGCCGCGCTCCTGGAACAGGAACTGGTTGCACGGGAAGCCGAGGACGGTGAAGCCCTTGTCCTGGTAGGTCTCCTGCAGTCTCTGCAGGGCCTCGTACTGAGGTGTGAACCCGCACTTCGAGGCGACGTTGACGGCAAGCATGACCTCGCCGGCGTGCTCGCCGAGCGTCGCGGGCTTGCCGTCGAGCGTCGTCAACGGGATGTCGTAGACAGACACGAGTGCTCCTCGAGGCCGCGGTCCTCCGCGAAGACTATTCGCAATGCCTTCTAACGTCCGCCGAACAACCGCAGGTAGAGCGCCGCCGCATTGGGGAAGTCCCCGTCGCCGATCTCGAAGGTCGAGCCGGCGTCTTCCGGCCCGTCGAAGTAGACCTCGAACGCGGTGTCATGCGCGGCGAACCATGCGTGCATCTGCTGGATGAAGTACGGGTCGTCTCCGCCGGCGTTGCCGGCGCCCGGGTCGTGCACGAGGCCCCACTCCGGGAAGGCAATCGGCTTGCCGTGCGCGGCCGCGAACTGCGCCTGCCACTGCAGCCCGTACTTCTCGTGCACGAGATCGTTCCAGCGCTGTTGCGGAGTCTCGTTGTCGTTCAGGCTGCGGTCGTAGACGTCGAGGCCGATGTCGTCGACGTACGCATCACCCGGGTAGGCCAGCGCGGGGTCGGGCCCGGTGTTGGACAGGTTCGGATTCCACACGAACGTGAACTGCTGACCGGCCACCGAGCGCATCGACTTCACCGCTTGCCGCCACGCCGCGGCGTACTGCGCCGCCTCGGCATCGTCGGCGACCTGCCAGCGGAAGTACGGCGTATTGAACTCCCACCCCAGGCGGATCACGCTGTTGGCGCGGCCGTCGCTGACCAGCGTCTTGGCGAGCTGTGCGTAGTTGCTGTTGTAGCTGCCGGCTGCTGCGTCGGACAGGCTGCCGCCGGATGCCGGCCACATCGGCACGCTGACCACGAGCTGGACCGCGTAGTCCTTGTGCCACGCCAGTCCCAGCACCAGCGGGTGCTCGATCGAGCCCCAGGCTCCGCCCCCGACGAAGTCGGTGGCGATCTGGATCGCCGCGCCGCGCCACTTCGCGAACGCCTCGTCGTCGGCCGGCGTGTGGCCGGCATAGACGCCGGAGAGCCAGCTGTGGTTGGGGCCGGGCTTGGCGAAGTGGTGCACCGGCCGGGTCAGGTTGTAGACGATCGCACCGACGAAGATCACGACAAGCGCAACCAGCCCGGCGAGGACCACCCACGGCCACCGGCGGCGCCGGCGGTGCCAATGCGAAGAAGTGCGGATAGGACCAGCATGCCCTGCGGTACGCCGAGCTAGGCCACCGACCGTACGGCGGCCGCAGCCTCGACCATCCGGCTGAGCAGGCGATCCGCCACGTCGGCGGCCTCGGCCTGGTCGCCAGCCGCGATCGCGAGCACGAGCGCGCGCTGAGTGGCGAGGTCGGTGATCTCCCCTTCGGAGAGCTGGAGCGCCAGCTCGGGCATCCGATGCAGAGCCTCCACCAGCGAGTTGTCCGCGAGCTGGTAGGCGAGGTTGTCGGAGGCGGCGACGATCATCCGCCACAGCACGTCATAGCTGGCGCCGAGGTCAGCGAGGTCCGGCGGTGGCGTGCGCGCCGCGAGCTCTTCGACGTGGGCAACCAGCTCACGAGCGGCCGCCCGCGGGATCCGGTCCGCGGCCAGGCGCGCGGCGTCGACACCGATCGCCCGGCGCATCTCCACGACGGAGCGGATCATCACCGCCGGCGCAACCTCGACGGAAGCGCCGAGCTCGGCGAGCAGCTCGAGGCCCGCATTGGTCCGCCAGTCCAGCACTCGGGTCGCGCCGCCGTGGCTGACCTCGACCAGCCGGGCCTGCTCCAACCGGCGGATCGCCTCCCGCAGCGCGTGCCGGTTCACGCCGAACTGCTCGGCGAGCGCGCGCTCCCCCGCCAGCGATGAGCCCGGCTCGATCGCGCCGCCGACGATGGCGTCGCGCAGCTGACGGTAGACGTCGTCGGAGACCGACGCGCGCACCACCGGCGCGAAGATGACCGGCTCGGGTGCGGTCACGGTGCGACGAGCTCGGAGCCCGCCGGGGTCCACCCCGGCCCCCGTGTGAGATGAGCGAGGCGATCCCGCAGCCGGGTCGCCGCGACTACGTCCGCCCAGATCGCGGCGTACTCATGGAAGGCGACGCGCAACGGGTTGTACGTCGAGATGTTCTTCGTCAGCCCGTACCGCACGCGCTCGCCTTCGGGCGTGAAGGTGCCGAACATGCGGTCCCAGATGATGAGGATGCCGCCGTAGTTGCGGTCGAGGTAGCCGGCGTTGGAGCCGTGGTGCACGCGGTGGTGGGACGGGGTGTTCCAGACCAGCTCGAACCAGCGCGGAAGCGTGCCGATCCGCTCTGTGTGGATCCAGAACTGGTAGATCAAGCTCACGGACTGCTCGAGGAGGATCATCCACGGCGGGATCCCGATCACCGCGAGCGGCACGTAGAACGGGATGACAGTAAAGGGCGTCCAGGTCTGGCGCAGCGCCGTCGAGAGGTTGTAGCGCTGGCTCGAGTGATGGACCACGTGGCTCGCCCACAGCAGCCGGACCTCGTGGTGGGCGCGGTGGTACCAGTAGTAGGCGAAGTCGTCGGCGAAGAACAGCGCGACCCACGTCCACCAGTCGTGCGGCGACAGGCGCAGTGGCGTCAGCTCGTAGACCCCGACGTACGCCGCGAGCGAGACGACCTTCCAGCCGACCTCAATGCCCAGGAAGCCAAGTCCCATCGACACGCTGGTCACGCTGTCGCGCCACAGGTAGCCGCGCAGGTCGTCGTCCGGCGCGAGCCGGAAGGACAGCGCTTCGGCCGCGAGCAGGATCAGGAACATCGGGATCGCAGCAAGCAGCACGGCGGTACCGGGGCTCATGGCGAGCACTCTACGACTTGGCGGGCATCTGGTCTACTGGTTGGACCAGTGGTCTGTGACACATAGGATCGGGTGATGGAGCCGGTCGGCGTTGCGCCTGCCCGCCCGGCGGCCGACGCTCACGCGATCCGCACCTACCGGCGGCGCGGCGGCCGCCTCAACGCGGGCCAGCAACGCGCCTGGGACGCCAGGGCAGATCGTTACCTGCTGCCACCGCAACTGCTGACCAGCAGCGGCTTTCGACTGACTGACGCTTTCGAGCGGCCGGCACCGCTGGCGGTCGAGATCGGCTTCGGCGTGGGAGAGGCACTGGCTCCGCTGGCGCTTCGCCGACCGGACTGGAACGTCGTCGGCTTCGAGGTGTGGCAGCCGGGCATCGCGCAGTGCATCGCCGTACTCGGCGACGAGAACCCGACCAACCTGCGGCTGTCGTCGTTCGATGCCGCGTGGGGCTTCGAGCACGTCGTCGAACCGGCGACCGTCGGCGAGCTGTGGACCTTCTTCCCCGATCCGTGGCCGAAGCCGCGCCACCACAAACGCCGGCTGATACGTCGGGAGTTCGCGTCGCTCGCGGCATCGCGGCTCGCGCCGGGTGCGGTCTGGCGGCTTGCCACCGACTGGCCGGACTACGCCGAGCAGATGCGGGAGGTCCTCGACGCCGAACCGCTGCTGTCGGGCGGTGTCACTGAGCGGTACGCCGAACGCCCACTGACTCGCTTCGAGCGACGCGGCCTCGCCGCGGGCCGGCCCATCACGGACCTCACCTACCGGCGCGACGATTAGCCGATCCGCGGCTGGGCACCCTCTGGCCATGTTGCTGCTCGTAGTTCTCGCGGTTGCGGGGATCGTCGGGCTTGCGGCGTACTGCATGGTCTGCGAACGCATCGAGGCGAACTGCATGGCCGCTGCGATCGAGCCCGAAGCCACGGCTGCACCCGCTACCGAGAGCGCTCCGACGCCCGACTACGCGCCCGCGTACTTCGCCCCGGTGCACTACGCGACCACGCGCGCCCCGAGCTCCGTCGTCCGTCCCGTCTAGCCCTACTCCCACTCGATGGTGCCGGGCGGCTTGCTCGTCACGTCGAGCACGACACGGTTGACCTCGCGCACCTCGTTCGTGATGCGGGTCGAGATCCGCGCGAGCACGTCGTACGGGACGCGGGTCCAGTCCGCGGTCATCGCGTCCTCGCTGGAGACCGGACGCAGCACAACCGGGTGGCCGTAGGTCCGGCCATCGCCCTGGACGCCGACGGACCGTACGTCGGCGAGCAGCACCACCGGGCACTGCCAGATCTCGCGGTCGAGCCCTGCGGCGGACAGCTCCTCGCGGGCAATCGCGTCTGCCTCGCGCAACACTTCGAGCCGCTCCCGGGTGACCGCGCCGACGATGCGGATCGCAAGACCCGGGCCGGGGAACGGCTGGCGCCACACGATCTCGCCGGGCAGGCCGAGCTCCTCGCCGACGCGGCGTACTTCGTCCTTGAACAGCGCCCGCAGCGGCTCGACGAGGGAGAACTGCAGGTCGTCCGGCAGGCCCCCGACGTTGTGGTGGCTCTTGATGTTGGCCGCGCCCTCGCCGCCACCGGACTCGACGACGTCGGGGTAGAGCGTGCCCTGGACCAGGAAGTCGACCGACTCCCCCGAGGCCTCGGACTCGGCGACGATCTCGCGGGCGGCCGCCTCGAACACCCGGATGAACTCGCGACCGATGATCTTGCGCTTCTGCTCGGGGTCGCTCACTCCGTCCAGCGCGGAGAGGAACCGGTCTGCGGCATCGACGACCTTGAGCCGTACGCCGGTCGACGCGACGAAGTCTCGCTCGACCTGCTCGGCCTCGCCCTTGCGCAACAACCCGTGGTCGACGAACACGCAGGTGAGCTGCTCGCCGATCGCCCGCTGCACCAGCGCGGCGGCGACGGCCGAGTCGACGCCGCCGGACAGGCCGCAGATCGCGCGCTTGCCGCCGACCTGCGCCCGGATCCGGTCGACCTGCTCGTCGACGATGTTGACCATCGTCCAGGTCGGCCGGCACCCGGCGATCTCCAGCAGGAACCGCTGCAGGATCGCCTGGCCGTGCGCGGTGTGCAGGACTTCCGGGTGGAACTGCACTCCCGCGAGGCCCCGCGAGACGTCCTCGAACGCGGCGACCGGTGCGCCGTCGGTGACCGCGACCGTGCTGAAGCCGGCGGGGGCCGAGAACACCGCGTCACCGTGCGACATCCACACCTGCTGCGCCTCGGGCAGCCCGCCCAGCAGCACCCCGCCGCCATCGGTGACGCGAAGCGCCGTCGCGCCGAACTCGCTCAGCCCGGTGTGGCGGACCTCGCCGCCCAGGGCCTGAGCCATGGCCTGGAAGCCGTAGCAGATGCCGAAGGTCGGCACCCCCGCGGCGAACAACGAGGCGTCGACCTGCGGCGCGCCCTCGGCGTAGACCGACGACGGGCCGCCGGACAGGATGATCGCCTTGGGTCGCTTGGCGAGCATCGCCTCGACCGGCATCGATGACGGGACGATCTCGCTGTAGACCCGGCACTCGCGCACCCGGCGAGCGATGAGCTGGGCGTACTGCGCCCCGAAGTCCACGACGAGGACGGTGTCGAAGCCCTCCGGCGATGCCGTCACCGTCCCGAGGATATCGGCCTTCGTCGGCGGCGGCGGGGATGACATCCGCGACTGCGATGGTTGTCACAGGTGTGCGCATCGACATCTGGGCCGACGTCATCTGTCCGTGGTGCTACCTCGGTCGCCAGCATCTGCGTACGGCGCTCGCCGACCTCGGCGGCGAGATCGAGATCGTCCATCACTCCTTCGAGCTCGATCCGACCACGCCACGCGGCGAGACGATGCCCACGATCGAGCGGCTCGCCACGCGGTACGGGATGTCCGAGGCTCAGGCCGTCGCGGCGCAGGAGCAGATGGCGGCACGAGCAGCCGAGGCAGGTCTGACGTTCAACCTCGCCGGCCAGCTGTGGGGCAACAGCCGCGACGCGCACCGGCTGATCCAGCTCGCCCGGCAACGCGGGGCACAGGACGCGATGGTCGAGCGGCTCTACCGCGCGTACTTCACCGAGCAGCGCTCGATCTTCGAGCCCGACTCACTCGCCCAGCTCGCGGCGGAGGTCGACGGCCTGGACTCGGACGAGGTCGCCGCGACCTTGCGGACCGACGCCTTCGAGGAGCTGGTCGTCGCCGACGAGGCGCAAGCTCATGAGCTCGGCGTCAGTGGCGTCCCGTTCTTCGTGTTCGAACGCCGCTACGCCGTCTCCGGGGCGCAACCGCCCGAGGTCATGAAGCAGATCCTGGAACGGGCCGCCGCGGTCAACTAGCCGGACGGACCACGAGCTCCACCCGCTGGAACTCCTTGAGGTCGCTGTAGCCCGCCTTCGCGATCGAGCGGCGGACCGCGCCGAAGAGGTTCAGGTAGCCGTCGGGCGATGACGACGCGCCGCGGATCACCTCGGCAAGCGGGGCGAGCGGCCAGCCGCCCGCCACTTCGGCGAACCGGCCGCGAGGCAGCTTCGGGTGCGAGGCGGCCGGCTGCCACCAGGCGCCTTTCGCCGGAGCCTCGGCGGCGACCGAAAGGGGCTCCCCGAGCATGACCGCATCGGCGCCGCAGGCGAGCGACTTCGCGATGTCGCCGCTGGTCTCGATCTCGCCCGCCGCGATCACATGCACGTAGCGCCCGCCGGTCTCGTCCAGGTAGTCGCGGCGCGCAGCCGCCGCGTCGACGATCGCGGTCGCCATCGGCACGTCGATGCCGAGCACGGCACCGGTCGTCGACCACTCGTCGGAGGCGGTGCCGACGATGACCCCGGCTGCGCCAGTGCGCATCAGGTGCAGCGCAGTCTGGTAGTTGGTGCAGCCGCCAACGATGACCGGGACGTCGAGGTCGGCGATGAAGGTCTTGAGGTTCAGCGGCGGCTCGGTCGCGGACGCGGCGACGTGCTCGGCGGACACGATCGTGCCCTGGATCACCAGCAGGTCGACACCCGCGGCGAGGATGGTCGGCGCGTAGCGCAGGGTGTGCTGCGGGGACACCCGCACCGCCGTGATCGACCCGCTGTCGCGCAGCTCCTTGATCCGCTGCGTGATCAGCTCGTCGCGGACCGGCTCGGAGTAGACCCGCTGCAGCATCGACGTGGCATCGTCGCCGTCGAGCTGCGCGAGCTGGTCGTAGACCGGGCCGGGGTCGTCGTACCTCGTCCAGAGCCCTTCCGCGTCGAGCACACCGAGCCCGCCGGACGAGTTGACCTGGGCGACGGTCGCCGGCGACATCGTCGCGTCGGAGGGCATCGCGACCAGCGGCAGGTCGAACCGGTAGGCGTCGATCTGCCAGCTCAGCGACACGACGTCGACATCACGGGTACGCCGCGACGGCACGATCGCGATGTCGTCGAGGGAGTACCCGCGTCGACCAGACCGGCCGAGGCCGATCTCGACGTTGTCGCCGATCATCGCGCGGTGTAGTTCGGGGCCTCGGTGGTCATCGCGATGTCGTGCGGGTGGCTCTCCTTGAGCCCCGCCGCGGTGATTCGCACCAGCTGTGCCGCCTTCAGCTCGGCGATCGTCTCCGCACCGCAGTAGCCCATCGCCGCCCGCAACCCGCCCAGCAGCTGGTGCGCGACGGCACCGAGCGGGCCGCGGTAGGGGACCTGGCCCTCGACGCCCTCGGGCACGAGCTTGTCGTCGGAGAGCACGTCGTCTTGGAAGTAGCGGTCCTTGGAGTAGGACCGGGCCTGCCCTCGCGACTGCATCGCGCCGAGCGATCCCATGCCGCGGTAGGACTTGAACTGCTTGCCGTTGACGAACAGCAGCTCCCCGGGCGACTCCTCGCAGCCGGCGAGCAGCGAGCCGAGCATCACGGTGTCCGCGCCCGCCGCGATCGCCTTCGCGATGTCGCCGGAGTACTGCATCCCGCCGTCCGCGATGACCGGCACGCCGGCCGGGCCCGCGACCTGCGCGACGTCGTAGATAGCCGAGATCTGCGGTACGCCGACACCGGCACCCACCCGGGTCGTGCAGATAGAACCCGGGCCGACCCCGACCTTGACGGCGTCCGCGCCGGCTTCGATCAAGGCGGCCGCGGCCGCGCCGGTTGCGATGTTGCCGCCGATCACGTCGATCGACACCGCCTTCTTCAGGCGCGCGACCATCTCGAGAACCGAACGGGAGTGGCCATGTGCGGTGTCGACGACGACGACGTCGACACCCGCGTCGACCAGCGTCATGGCGCGCTTGTACGCGTCTTCACCGACACCGACCGCCGCGCCGACCATGAGCCGGCCCGCGGCGTCCTTCGTGGCGTTCGGGTACTCCTCGCTCTTCGTGAAGTCCTTCACGGTGATCAGGCCGCGCAGCCTTCCGCGGTCGTCGACGATCGGCAGCTTCTCGACCTTGTGCTGCTGCAGCAGCGCGAGCGCGTCCTCGTGGCGCACGCCCACCGGCGCCGTCACGAGCGGCATCGAGGTCATGACCTCGCGAACCAGACGGGACGCGTCCCGCTCGAAGCGGATGTCGCGGTTGGTGACGATGCCGACCAGGACGCCGTCGGCGTCGGTGACGGGTACGCCGGAGATCCGGTAGCGGCCCATCAACGCGTCGGCGTCGCTGATGGTGTCGTCCGGGCTACAGGTGATCGGCGAGGTGATCATCCCCGCCTCGGACCGCTTCACGATGTCGACCTGGATCGCCTGGTCCTCGATCGAGAGGTTGCGGTGCAGGACGCCGAGACCACCTTGGCGCGCCATGGCGATCGCCATCCGGCCCTCGGTGACCGTGTCCATCGCGCTGGACACCAGCGGCGAGCGCAGCGCGATGTTGCGGGAGAGCCGCGTAGCGAGGTTCACCTCGCTGGGTACGACGTCGGAGGCCGCGGGCAACAGCAGCACGTCGTCGAAGGTGAGGCCGAGCGGGGCGAACTTCTCCGGAAACGACGCCGCCATGTATGGATTCTAGGCGGGATAGCGTTGAGGGGTGAAGGACGACAGCCCGATCGACCCGTTCGCGGGCGATCCGAGCGACCCCGCAGCGGCGCTGTCGGCCGACGACTACGACGACGAGCCGCTGACCGACGACGAGCGCCAGGACCTGCTCGAGGACCTCGAGGATCTCGAGGTCTTCCAGGCGCTGCTCGGCCCGCGCGGGATCAAGGGTCTGGTCGTCGACTGCGACGACTGCCACGAGGCCCACTACTTCTCCTGGGACCTGATCCGCGGCAACCTGCGCAGCCTGCTCGACGCGGGCGCGCCGCACGTGCATGAGCCGGCGTACGCCCCGGACCCCGCCGACTACGTGAGCTGGGACTACGCGCGCGGGTTCGCTGACGGTGTGCTCACCGCCGACGAGGACGACGACTCCTCGAGCTAGCCGGAGCGGCCTGCTAGGAGACCAGACCGTGCCGGAAACCTGAGGCGACGGCCTCGGCCCGGTCGCCGACGTCGAGCTTGCGGAACAGCCGGCGGGCGTGCGTCTTGATCGTGTCCTCGGACAGGAACAGGTCGCGTCCGATCTGGGCGTTGCTCTTGCCGCCGGCCATGCCGGTCAGCACCTGCAGCTCACGCTGGGTGAGGTCGGGTGCGTCATCGCCGCGGCGCGGGGCCGCACATGCCGCGCCACCGAGCGTCGACACGGTGAGCGCGTGGGCCACGGTCGCACAGATCTCCTCGCGGGAGGTCTCCTTGTGCAGGAAGCCGCGGGCGCCCCCGGCGATCGCGGTCGCGACGGCATCTCGGTCGCTCGCGACGGTCAGCATGACCACGGTCGCCGTCGGGTACTCGCGGGTGAGGCGGCGGGTGGCCTCGACACCGCCGATGCCGGGCATCTGGAGGTCCATCAGCACCAAGTCGTGGCGCTCGACCGGCCAGCGCGCGAGAACCTCCTCGCCGCTCGCGGCGGTGTCGACCCGGCCGACGCCCGGGATCGATGCGACGCAGCGCGCCAGACCATCGCGCACCGCGCGCTGGTCGTCGCAGATCAACACGCTGGTCACGACTGCTTCATCGGCAGAAATGCCGCCAGACTTCACTTGCGGGACGGCCACCGGCGGTCGCTAGCCCTCGAGCAGGGCGCTCACGTTCGGCCGGGCGAGCCACTCGTCACGCAGGTCTGCCGGCAGGTCCCCAGCGATGGTGAGTACGGCGTTGCGCGCCGCCGCGAGCGACCGCGCGGCCTCCTCGTTGGCGCTTCCGAGCAGGGCCCCCAGCAGCGCCCGCGACTGCCACACGATGGGCAGGGCCCCGAGCCCTTCGGCCAGCGTCGCGGAACGCCTGAGCGTCGCCGCGGCGTCCCCCTCGCCCGACTCCAGCTCCGCAACACCTTGGAAGAGCAGCCCTTTAGATACGTGCCGCGGCGCACGGGCGCGCTCGGCGCCGGCAACCGCCTCGACGGCGGCAGCGCGCGCCTCCCCGGGCTCGCCGCCCAGCATCGCGAGCTCGGCGCGGACCCAGTCGAGGCGGACCTTCTGCCGCCACCAGTCGCCGCCGTGGCCTTCGATGACCGCGCTGGCCTGGCTGAACCGCTTCGCGGCTTCATCCGCCCGCCCGGCCCCGATCGCGTCCGCCGCCAGGCCCAGCAGGCAGTCGAAGGCAGCCTCGCCCGGCCCGTCGGTCAACGCGAGCCCACGGGCGTCCAGCGCCATGGCGGCCTCTGCCCGGCCCAGGCCCCGATGGACGCTTGCCGCGGTTGCGGCAGCCAGCGAGGAGAACAGCCTCAGCTCGGGCGTGGTCGTGCCCGCATCAACCGCCTCGCCCGCTTCGAGCAGTGGGACCAGCACCCGCAGGCCCGCGCCGTAGCGCCCTGAGGCAGTGAGCGCCACCCCGAGCAGCCAGGCGGCAGCGGCGACCTCGGCGTGCAGGCCGTCGCTTTGCGCCAGCCCGACCGCCTGCTCGAGGTCCGCGATCGCCTTGCCGGGGGCACCACGGAACACCGCTCGCTCGCTGGCGGCGAGCAGCGACGGAAGGTCCGTGGTCTTGGCCACGCCGCGAAGGCTAGTGCCCGACCGAGCAGCCGCTGCTAGTGGCTGTGGCCGCCCGGGCCGTGCGAGTGGCCGTGACCGTGGCCGTGGCCGTCGGGCTCGGCTTCTTCCGGCTTGTCGACGACGAGCGTCTCGGTGGTCAGCAGCATGCCGGCGATGCTCGCGGCGTTGCGCACCGCGGAGCGGGTGACCTTGACCGGGTCGACGACGCCGGCCTGGACGAGGTCGACGTACTCGCCGGTTGCCGCGTTGAGGCCGTTGCTGCCCTTGAGGTCACTGACCTTCTGCACCGCGACGTAGCCCTCGAGGCCGGCGTTCTGCGCGATCCAGCGCAGCGGCTCGACGAGCGCCTTGCGGACGATGGCGACGCCGGTGGCCTCGTCGCCCTCCAGGCCAAGGTCGTCCTTCAGGGCAGGCAGCGCGCGGACCAGGGCCGAGCCGCCGCCGGCGACGATGCCCTCCTCGATCGCGGCGCGGGTCGCCGAGATCGCGTCCTCGAGCCGGTGCTTCTTCTCCTTGAGCTCGACCTCGGTGTGCGCGCCGACCCGGATGACGCCGACGCCGCCGGAGAGCTTCGCGAGCCGCTCCTGCAGCTTCTCGCGGTCCCAGTCGGAGTCGGTGTTGTCGATCTCGGCGCGGATCTGACGGATCCGGTCGGCGATGTCGGCCTTCTTGCCGGCGCCGTCGACGATCGTCGTCGCGTCCTTGGTGATCGTGACGCGGCGAGCCTTGCCGAGCACCTCGAGGCCGACCTGGTCCAGCTTGAGGCCGACCTCCTCGGTCACGACCTGCCCGCCGGTGAGGATGGCCATGTCGGCGAGCATCGCCTTGCGGCGGTCACCGAATCCCGGAGCCTTGACCGCGACGACGGTGAAGGTGCCGCGGATCTTGTTCACGACCAGGGTCGACAGCGCCTCGCCCTCGACGTCCTCGGCGACGATGAGCAACGGCTTGGCGGCCTGGACGACCTTCTCGAGCAGCGGCAGGATCTCGGCGACCGCACTGATCTTGCCCTGGTGGATCAGGACGTAGGCATCGTCGAGGACGGCCTCCATCCGCTCCGGGTCGGTGACCATGTACGGCGAGATATAGCCCTTGTCGAACTGCATGCCTTCGGTGAACTCGAGCTCGAGGCCCATCGTCTGGGCCTCCTCCACCGTGATCACGCCGTCCTTGCCGACCTTGGCGAACGCCTCGGCGATCAGGCTGCCGATCGCGGCGTCCTGCGCGGAGATCGAGGCGACGTTGGCGACCTCCGCCTGGTCGCCGACCTCACGCGCGATGGAGAGCAGCTTGGTGTTGATGGCCTCGACGGCTGCGTCGATGCCGCGCTTGAGGGCGAGCGGCTGAGCGCCGGCAGCGACGTTACGGAGACCTTCGCGGACCATGGCCTGAGCAAGGACCGTCGCGGTGGTGGTGCCGTCGCCCGCGACGTCGTTGGTCTTGGTCGCGACCTCCTTGGCGAGCTGCGCGCCGAGGTTCTCGTAGGGGTCCTCGAGCTCGACCTCCTTGGCGATGGTCACGCCGTCGTTCGTGAT
This sequence comes from Mycobacteriales bacterium, assembly GCA_035547515.1. Classification (GTDB taxonomy): domain Bacteria; phylum Actinomycetota; class Actinomycetes; order JAFAQI01; family JAFAQI01; genus DASZTV01. The sequence goes on along the minus strand of DASZUS010000079.1, from coordinate 18,010 downwards.
CGTGGGCGCGCCCCACTTCTTGTCGATGACGACGTTGCGGCCGCGCGGGCCGAGGGTCACCTTGACGACGTCGGCAAGTGCGTCGACACCGCGCTGCAGGGAGTCGCGGGCATCGCTGTGGAACGAAAGGATCTTCGGCATACCTGGCACTCTAGACCCGAGAGTGCTAAAAGGAAAAGCCCGGGCGAGGCCCGGGCTTTTCCTTTTAGCGGAGGGTGCGGGTGCTAGCGGTTGACCACCGCGAGCACGTCGCGCGCCGACAGGATGAGGTACTCGTCGGCGCCGAACTTGACCTCGGTCCCGCCGTACTTCGAGAAGATGACGGTGTCGCCCTCGTTGATGTCGAGCGGCACCCGAGCGCCGTCCTCGAAACGACCGGGGCCGACCGCGATGACGGTGCCCTCCTGGGGCTTCTCCTTGGCGGTGTCCGGGATCACGATGCCCGACGCCGTGGTCTGCTCGCTGTCGAGCACCGAGATCACGATGCGGTCCTCGAGCGGCTTGATCTTGGTCTTGCTGGCCACGAACGGACCTCCTGCGAGATGTATTGGGGACGGGTTCCCTCAGCGTGACGGTCAACTGACTTGGCACTCTGGGGTGTCGAGTGCCAACTTACGCCAGCGGCCGCGATGCCGTCAACGCAACCCTCCGGCAGCCCGCTGTCAGCCCGCGGCGAGGACCGCCTCGGGCACCGAGGCGAGCGAGCGCAGGATCGCTTCGGCCAGGTCGCGAGCCGCCTGCGGGTGAAGCTCCAGCGCCACCCGGGCCGCCGGTCCGTCCGCCGGCCGGCGCAGGTCGATGTTGACGGTGTGCCCCGCCATGGCGTGCACCGGGTGGTCGACGTAGACGCTGGCATCGGTGAAGCGCAGCCACTCGGCGGGCCCGCGCCCGCTGCCGGCGACCTCGAGCAGCTCGGTCTGGTAGGTGCACATCGCTCAGGCTCCGATCGTGGCGCCGAGGAAGCTCCAGACCTTGCCCCAGGCATCCATCGCGACCTCGGGCCGGTAGGAGGCCCGATCCACCGCGAAGAACGCGTGTCCGGCCCCGTCGTACCGGTGGAACTCGTACGGCTTCCCTGCCTCTTTGAGCAGCGCCTCGATCTCGTCGACCTGCGCGGGTGTCGGGTAGACGTCGTCGTTGCCGAACAGGCCGAGCACCGGACCGGACATCGATGGTGCGAGGTGCGCGAGGTTCGGGCGCGGCGGCATGCCCTCCGGGGTCTCACCCACGATGAACGCGCCGTAGCAGACGATGGCGGCGTCGAAGGGCAGCGAGCCGTTGGCCAGCCAGGAGTGCCGCCCACCGGAGCAGAACCCGATGATCGCGACCTTGCCGTTGCTGTTGGGCAGCCCTCTCAGGTAGTTCATCGCGCCGCCGGCGTCGCCGACGAACCGGTCGTCGGGCACCCCGCCCTGCGCTCGCGCAGTGGCGGCAGCGTCTGAAGGGTCCGCCCCGGGTGCCTCGCGCCAGTAGAGGTTCGGGCAGACCGCGTTGTACCCGTGCGCAGCGAAGTTGCGGGTGATCTCCTTCGTCGGCTCGTCATAGCCGGGCATGTGGTGGATCACCACGACGCCGCCACGCGGGGCGGGGTCCTGTGGGAGCGCGGCGTACGCCTCGATGGCGTCGCCGCCGTGACCGGTGATCGAGACGGTCTCGGAGAGAAATGCGTCAGTGGCCATGAGGCCACCGTATTAGCCGCCTTGCGACGTCGATGAGGGGGTCGACGGCGGGATCTTCACGCCGTTGTTGTTCAGCCCGATCGTGAAGACCAGCGTGAGCACGAAGGCCAGCAGCAGGACGAAGAAGGCGGCCACGCCAATGAGGACCTTGCGGCCGCTCGCGGTCGACGGGTTCGGGTCCCGGCGCAGCCGCGGCGTCGGTTCGCTCACGCGAGCGACATGGCGGAGTCCGCCGGGATGTCGAGCGGCGACGGGTCGATCTCGCGCTCGACCAGCAGCGAGCCGAGCGCGGCCACCATCGCGCCGTTGTCCGTGCAGAGGTTGCGGGGCGGCACCCGCAACGCGATGCCTGCCTGCTCACAGCGCTCTGCCGCCATCGCGCGCAGCCGGGAGTTCGCCGCCACGCCGCCGCCGACGACGAGGGTGTCGAGCCCGTGCTCGCGGCACGCGGCGATCGCCCGGGTGGTCAGCACGTCGGTCACCGCCTCCTGGAACGACGCGGCGACGTCGGCCACCGGGACCGCTTCCCCGGCGCGCTGCCTGGCCTCGACCCAGCGCGCCACCGCGGCCTTCAGGCCGGAGAAGGTGAAGGAGTACGGCGCGTCTCGGACGACGCCGCGAGGGAACCCGATCGCATCCGCATCCCCTTCGGCGGCAGCGCGGTCGATGTGGGGCCCGCCCGGGAACGGCAGGCCCAGCACCCGGGCGACCTTGTCGAAGGCCTCGCCGGCCGCGTCGTCGACCGTCGCCCCGAGCGTCGTCAGGTCTCCGACCAGGTCGCGGACCAGCAGCAGCGAGGAGTGCCCGCCTGACACCAGCAACGCGATGCACGGCTCCGGAAGGTCGCCGTTGGCGAGCCGGTCCACGGCAACATGCGCGGCGAGGTGGTTCACGCCGTACAGCGGCTTGCCGACCGACAGCGCGTATGCCTTCGCCGCGGCGACGCCGACGAGCAGCGCTCCCGCGAGCCCGGGCCCCGCGGTCACCGCGATGGCGTCCACCTGCGGGAGGCTCAGCCCGGCCTGCTCGAGGGCACGGTGGACCGTCGGCACCATCGCCTCGAGGTGGGCGCGGCTGGCGACCTCCGGTACGACTCCGCCGAAGCGGGCGTGCTCGTCGACGCTGGAGGCCAGCGCATCTGCGAGCAGCTCACCACCACGGACGATTCCGACCCCGGTCTCGTCACAGGACGTCTCGATCCCGAGAACCACGGGCGCCGCCATCACGCTGCCTCCCGTCGCATCACGAGGGCATCGGTGTTGCTCGGCTGGTAGTAGCCCCGTCGCACCCCGATGCGGCTGAAGCCGTGCCGCTCGTAGAGCCGGATGGCCGTGTGGTTGTCGGCCCGCACTTCGAGGTCGAGATGAGGGCAGCCGCGCCGCTGCGACTCGTCGATCAGCTCGCGGAGCAACCCAGTGCCGATCCCCCGCCCCTGCACCCGCGGCGAGACCGCAATGGTCTGGACATAGGACTCGTGGGGCGCGTAGGCGCACAGGCCCGCGTAGGCGCAGACGTCACCCGCATCGTCGTCCTCGACGAGGTAGCGGCGGGTGTCGTGCTCGGCCAGCTCGGACCAGAACATCCCTTCGCTCCACGAGTCCTCGGCGAACAGCTCCTCTTCGAGGGCCATCACCGCCGGGATGTCCCACCAGCGCATCGCCCTCATGCGGGCGTCACCGCCTTGGGCTTGCCGGGCGGCTGGGCGTCCGGCCGGCGCAGGTACAGCGGCGCGAGGTTGCCCGCAGCGGCGAAGTCGGCACGCCACACCAGGTCGGCTGCCCGGGGCGACGGGTCGCCCTCGCGCAACGTGAAGCCCGCGAAGGAGTCGCGATACAGCACCGCACCGCTACCCGCCACATCGGTCGTCCGCCCCCCGAGCGCGGCGGCGACCTCCGCCGGCGGCCCGAGTTCCGGACCGTCGATGCGCCTGCCGGCCTCGTCGTACAGCGCCCAGTAGACCTGCTTGCGGCGGGCGTCGGTAACCACGGCGAACGAGCCCTCGGCAGAGGCGAACCGGTGCGCGATCCCGTCCAGCGAGCAGACGCCGTACGCCGGGATCTGCAGCGCGTCACTCATCGCACGCGCGGTCATGATGCCCACCCGCAGTCCGGTGAACGGCGCGGGGCCGATCCCGACGACAATCCCACGCAGATCGCCGGGGGCCGCTGCGGCATCCCGAAGCGCACTCGCCACCAACGGGGCGAGCCGCTCGCCGTGGCGGTTCGCGGCAGTCTCGGCGCGCTCGGCGCTGACCCTGACGTCACCGCCTGCCGCCTCGCACACCGCAACCGTCACGGTCGGGCTGGAAGTGTCGAGGGCAAGGACGAGCACCCGTCGAGGTTACGGTTTGCGCATGGTCGGAGAGCTCACCGATGCCCGGCGTAGCGAGCCCGCCTTCGGACTGGACGAGCGAGCGATGCTCGAGGCCTGGCTGGAGTGGCACCGCACGACGCTGCTGCTCAAGTGCGAGGGGCTGACCGACGAGCAGCGGCGGACCCGTCCCGTCGCGACCTCCCTGCTGTCGCTGCACGGGTTGGTCCGGCACATGGCGGAGGTCGAGCGCGGGTGGTTCCGGCGCACGATCGGCCAGGAGGACATCGGCACGATCTTCAGCTACGACGTCGACGACGACGCCGAGCTGGCGCTGGCCGACGCCGACTGGGACACCGATCTCGCGACCTGGCAGTCCGAGTGCGAGGCGGCACGCCGCGTCGCGAGCGCGCACGACCTGGACTACGCCGCACCGCATCACCGCCACGGAGAGCTCGTGTCGCTGCGATGGGTCTTCACGCACATGATCGAGGAGTACGCCCGGCACAACGGCCACGCGGACCTGATCCGCGAGCTGGTCGACGGGACGGTGGGCTGGTAGCGCGGCTCAGCGCAGAGCGCTACCGGCCCAGCGCTCGCCGACGCCGGTGATCTCCACGTCGCGCACCTCGCTGTCCTCAGCCCGCTCGATCCGGATCTCCAACCGGCTGCCGGACAGCCCTTCGACCAGGCCCCTGCCCCACTCGACCAGGGTCACCGACTCCTCGAGCGAAGCGTCGAGGTCGAGGTCGTCGACCTCTTCGATCGACGACAGCCGGTAGGCGTCGCCGTGGACCAGCGGCAGCCGCCCCCCCGTGTGCATCCTCGCGATCACGAACGTCGGCGAGACCACCCCGCTGACACCGAGACCGTCGCCGATGCCCTGGGCGAGCGTCGTCTTCCCGGCGCCGAGTGGCCCGATCAGCAGGACGAGGTCGCCGGGCTGCAGCTCCGCGGCAATCCGTGCGCCGAGGCTGTGCATCGCCTCGGGCGTCGCTGCGGTGACCTTCATCGCGGCGACCCTTCCGTGAGCAGCGTGGCGACGAACCGAATATCGGCGGCAAGAGCGAGGTGCGGCGTACCGTTCGGGCCGAACCGCAGTGCCGCGGACGGATGGTACGACGCGACGAGGTGCCGGCCACGCCACGGATGCACCTGACCGCGCACCGCCTCCAGTGTGTTCTTCGCGCCGAGCGCCCAGGTCAGCGCGGTACGGCCGAGCGTGAGGACGTACGGCGGGTCGAGGAGCTCGACCTGGCGGTCGAGCCAGCCGGTGCACCGGGCCGCCTCGGCGCGGGTCGGCGTGCGGTTGTCCGGCGGGCGGCACTTGAGGACGTTGAGCACCGACACCTCCGGTCGCGCGATCCCGGCGGCCGCCAACAGTCGATCCAGCAGCTGGCCGCCCTTGCCGATGAACGGCCGCCCCGCCACGTCCTCCTGGGCCCCGGGCGCCTCGCCTACGACCAGCAGCCTGCTAGCGGGGACTACATCGCCGACGACGACCTGAGTCCTGGCTGCGGCGAGCTCCGGACATGCGGCGCAGCTGCGCACCACCCACGCAAGCTGGTCGAGGTCGGCGCAGGCCTGTGCCTCCCCGCTGATCCGCGCGACCGACGGATCAGGCAGTCGCACGGTCGAGGAGCCTGCGCAGTGCGGCGTTGACCTCGTCGTGCCGCTCCAGCTTCGCCATGTGGTTGGCACCCGGTAGGACCTGCAGCTCGGCGTCCGGCAGCGTCGAGGCCATGAGCTTGCTGTGCGACAGGGGAGTCAGCACGTCGCCAGTCCCGCAGGAGATCAGCACCGGGATGCCGGTGAGGACCTCGAGGGCCTTCAGCTTGTCGTGGGACAGGAAGGTGTCGAAGAACTGGCTCATGACCTCGATGGGCGTGTCGAACAGCATCCGCTCCATGAACGCAACCAGCGACGGCGGGACATCAGGGCCGAAGGAGAGGTAGCGCGTCACGATGAAGCCGACGTCGCTGCCGAGCCGGCGGCCGCGCTCGATCGCGGCGGCGCGCTTGCGAACCAGCTTCGCGCCTCGCGGTACCAGCGGGTTGATGAGGCGGGAGACCACGCCGGGAACGCCGACGATCTCCTTGGCGAGCTCGCCGGTGGAGGTCGACAGCAGGGCCACCCCGACCACCCGGTCGCCGAACAGCTCCGGATGCTGATCTGCGAGCGCGAGGATCGTCATCCCGCCCATGGAATGGCCGACGAGGACCACGGGCCCGGTCGGCACGACGGCCTGCAGGACTGTGTAGAGGTCCTTGCCGAGCTGGTCGATGGTGCAGCGTTCGGGCGCCGAGCGACCGGAGGCGCCGTGACTGCGCTGGTCGTAGAAGACCAGGCGCGCGGCATCGCCGAGGTCGCGGCGCTGGAAGTGGTACGCATCCATCGACAGCGTGAAGCCGTGCATGAACACGACCGTCAGGGCAGCGTCGCGGTCGCCGTCTATCTCGACGTGCAACGGCACGCCGTCGTCGGCCGTGACGGTGAGACCGTCCGTGTGCAGCTTCCCGAAGGGCTCGTCGGCGTACGGGTCGGGCCGCGACCGCGCCCTGCCGACCGCGCGCCTCTCAGCGGCGATCCCGGCGGCGACAGCAGCGCCAGCGACACCGGTTGCCAGAGCGAGGATGCCGAAGGTCCGCGACGGGGGCATCAGCTGTCCGCAAATCGACGAGGCACGCGAGCTCCCACTCTGGTGACTATCTCGTAGTTGATGGTGCCGATCGCGGCAGCCCACTCGTCGGCGGTCGGCTCCCCCGATGTGCCGGGCCCGAACAGCACCACCTCGTCACCGGCCGCGATGTCGTCGTCGCTCGCATCGATCACGAACTGGTCCATGCACACCCGCCCGGCGACGCGGTAGCGCCTGCCGCGCACCGCGACCTCGCCGAGGTTCGTCAGATGACGCGGGACGCCGTCGGCGTAGCCGAGCGGGATCAGCGCGAGCGTGGTCTCGCGCTGCGTCGTGTACTGGTGGGCGTAGGACACGCCGTGACCGGCGGGCACCCGCTTGGTGAGCGCGACCTCGGAGGTGAGGGTCATCGCGGGACGCAGCCCCAGCTCAGCCGCAACCCCGACGGCCGGACCAGGCGACAGGCCGTAGACGGCGACACCGGGCCGGACCAGGTCGTAGTGCGTCTCCGGCAGGCTCAGCGTCGCGGCGGAGTTCGCCAGATGCCGCACCGCCGGGTTGATGCCGGCGTGCTCCGCGATCTCGAGTGCGTCGTCGAAGGCCTGGCGCTGCGCCTGGATCGTGGGATGGCGCGGCTCGTCGGCGTACGCGAGATGCGACCAGACTCCTACGACGTCGATGGTCGAGTTCGCCTGGGCCTTGGCCGCGGCAGCGACCAGGTCGGGCCAGTCGGCGGGCTGGGCACCGGCACGCCCGAGGCCGGTGTCGACCTTGAGGTGCACGCGTGTCGATGCGCCGGTCGCGGTGGCCGCGGCCACCGCCTTGTCGAGCGCCCACTCAGCGCTCACGCCGATGTCGACGCCGCCTGCCGCGACAGCGTGCCAGTCGTCGTTCGGGCCGAGCAACCACGCCAGGACCGGAGCGTCGATACCTGCCTGCCGCAGCGCGAGGGCTTCGTCGGCCATCGCGACGCCGAGCCAGGTAGCACCGCCGCGCAGAGCCGCGCGTGCCGACTCGACCATGCCGTGGCCGTACCCGTCGGCCTTCACGACCGCCATCACGGCGGCGTCTCCGGCGCGCTGCTTCAACGCGGCGACATTGCTACGGATCGCCGACAGGTCGATCCGCGCGGCGGACACGCTCACGACCACCAGTCTGTCAGCGGGTCAGGCGGATCGCCTCGGATATCGAGCCGGCGACGTCACCCGCGGTGACCGGCACCGCCGGGTTGCCTGCCGCGACGAGTCCCGCCAAGCCATGCAGAAACGCGCCGACCGAGCCTGCGTCGAGCGCGTCGAGCCCTCCGGCAAGCAACGCCCCGCACACCCCGGACAAGACGTCGCCGCTGCCGGCCGTGGCGAGGTACGGCGTCGAGGCCGTGTTGACGCGCACCGCCCCGCCGGGATCGGCAACCAGGGTGGTCGAGCCCTTCAACAACACCGTGGCTCCCAACGACCCGGCCGCGTCGCGGACGGCCTCGAGCCGGTGGGCCTCGATCCAGTCGCGCTCCTTGCCGGTCAGCCTGGCGAGCTCGCCGGCGTGCGGGGTGAGCAGCGTCGGCGCCGACCGAGGTGTGAGCATCGAAGGGTTCGTGGCGACGATCGTGGTCGCATCGGCGTCGAGCAGGACCGGGACCTCGGTTGCCAGGGCCGCCGCGACAAGTGCCTCGCCCTCGGCGCCGGTCCCGATGCCGGGTCCCACCGCCCAGGCTTGAACCCTTCCAGCGCCGATCATGGCGTCGCCGTCGCCATCGGCGATCTCGGTCACCACCGCCTCCGGATGCCGTAGCCGCACGACATGCGCGGGTCCGTACGTCCCGACGAAGCGCACCATGCCGGGTCCAGTGGCGAGGGCTCCCCCGACGCAGAGCAGTGCAGCGCCGGGATAGGCGTTGCTGCCCGCGACGACGCCGAGGACACCGCGGCGGTACTTGTCCGAGTCGGCGCCCGGGCGCGGCAAGCGGTCGTCGACGTCCGCGGCATCGAGGGCGGTGACCTGAGCGACCGGGAGGTCGAGGCCGATGTCGACGTGGTCGACCACCCCGGCGTGCTCCGCCCCGGGGGCCACCAGCAGGCCGGTCTTGATCCCCCCGAAGGTCACCGTCACGTCGGCGCGAACCGCGACGCCTTCCACCACGCCTGTGGAGGCGTCGACCCCGCTCGGCACGTCCACCGCAACGACCGTCGCCGACCCGTCGGAGAGCAGGCCGGCAACGCGCGCCATCGGCTCGCGAAGCGGCCCGGATGCGCCGATGCCCACCATGCCGTCGAGCACCAGGTCGGCGGCAGCGATCAGGCCCGCGTCGGAGTCCACCCCGGCCGGCCGGGACCGCCCGCCGGCGTCGTGGAACGCCGCGAGCGCGGGCGCCAGCGGTGAACCGGTCAGCAGCAACGCATCCACGAGGGCGCCGCGCCGCGCCAGGTGCGCCGCGGCGTACAGCGCGTCGCCGCCGTTGCCCCCAGAGCCGGCCAGTACGACGACACGAGCGCCGTACACCGGCGCGACGAGCTCTGCGCAACGGCGCGCCAACGCGAACGCCGCGCGCTGCATCAAGGCGCCCTCAGGCAACGAGTCGTGCAACGGCTGTTCGGCGGCGCGAATGGTGGCCGCGTCGTACGCCGATCTCACGCCGACTCCGCGATCACCATGGCGACAGCCACTCCGGCGTCGTGCGAGATCGAAAGGTGCCAGCGCTCGATTCCGCGGTCCAGCGCCGCTTGGGCGACCGTGCCGCGCACCGCGAGACATGGCCGGCCGGCGTCGTCGTGACGCACCTCGACGTCATGCCACTCGAGCCCGCCCGGCGCGCCGAGCGCTTTGGCCACCGCTTCCTTCGCGGCGAACACACCGGCAAGCGACTCCGGTTTGGCGTCACGCTCGGCCTCGGTGAACAACCGCTTGGCCAGCCCGGGGGTGCGTTGCAGGCTGTCGGCGAAGCGGTCGAGGCTCGCCACGTCGACTCCGATCCCGCGGATCACCGCTACTCGACGGTGACGCTCTTGGCGAGGTTGCGCGGCTGGTCGATGTCGAGGCCCCGCGCCATGGCGAACTCCGCGGCGAGCACCTGGAGCGGCACGATCGTCAGCATCGGCGACAGCAGCGACTTCGTGTCCGGAACCCGGATCAGCTCGTCCGCGTGGGGCGTCACGCTCTCGTCACCGTCGGTCGCGATCACGATGGTGCGAGCGCCGCGCGCGCGGATCTCCTGGACGTTCGTCACGAGCTTCGGCGTGAGGGCGTGGCGCGGCGCAATGACGACGACCGGCGTCCCCTTGTCGATCAGGGCGATCGGACCGTGCTTGATCTCGCCGGCAGGGAATCCCTCTGCGGAGACGTAGGCCAGCTCCTTCAGCTTCAGCGCGCCTTCGAGCGCCATTGGGTAGCCGACGTGGCGGCCGAGGAAGAGCACCCGCTCGTGGCCCGCGATCTCGCGGGCGAGCTTGCGCACAGGGTCCATCCGGGTCAACACCTCGGACACCAGATCCGGCGTCGCGGCGAGGTCGTGGAAGTGGGACCGGATGTCGTCCTCGTCGCGGTAGCCGCGTACCTGCGCGAGGTAGAGCCCGACGAGGTACATCGCCGCGAGCTGGCACATCACGGCCTTGGTCGACGCGACCGCGACCTCGGGACCGCCGCGCGTGTAGAACGTGGCATCGCTCTCGCGCGCGATCGAGGAGCCGACCGTGTTGGTCACCGCGAGCACCCATGCGCGCTGGCGCCGGGCGTGGCGGACCGCCTCGAGGGTGTCGGCGGTCTCGCCGCTCTGGCTGACCGCCACCACCAGGGTGTGGGCGTCGAGCACCGGGTCCCGGTAGCGGAACTCACTCGCCATGTCGACCTGCACCGGCAGCCGCGACCACCGCTCGAGGGCGTACTTGCCGACCAGACCCGAGTGGTACGACGAGCCGGCGGCGACGACGATCACCTGGGTGAGGCCCTGCACGTCCTCGTCGCTCATCGCGAGCTCGTCGAGCACCAGCCGGCCGTCCGCATCGAGCCGGCCGCCGATGGTCTCGCGAACCGCTTCCGGCTGCTCCTCGATCTCCTTGAGCATGAAGTAGTCGTAGCCGGCCTTCTCGGCAGCGGCGGTGTCCCAGTCGACGTGGAACTGCTCGCCGTGAACCGGATCGCCGTCGAGGTCGGTCACCGCAACGCCGTCACGACGCAGCACCACGACCTGGTCCTGGTCGACGACCCTCGCTTCGCGGGTGTGCGAGATGAAGGCGGTGACGTCGCTCGCCAGGAAGTTCTCGCCGTCGCCAAGGCCGACGACCAGCGGAAGGTTGCGGCGGGCGCCGACGACGACATCGGGCTCGTCGCGGTGCGTGACCACGAGGACGAACGAGCCGTCCAGCTCCCGGCACACCGACCGCACCGCCGCAGCAAGATCGCCGTCGTAGCGCTCCTCGATGAGGTGCGCTACGGCCTCGGTGTCGGTCTCGCTGAGCAAGGTGTGGCCCCGGTGCTCGAGCCCGTCGCGCAACTCGGCGAAGTTCTCGAGCGTCCCGTTGTGCACCACAGCGATGGCGCCGGAGCAGTCGGTGTGCGGGTGGGCGTTGCGGTCGTTCGGGGCGCCGTGCGTCGCCCAGCGGGTGTGCCCGATCCCGAGAGTGCCGCTGAGATCCCCGGCTGCCGGCTCGGCGAGAGCGCCACGCAGGTTCGCGAGCTTGCCGGCCCGCCGTACGACGGTGAGCTCACCGCCGTCGGTGCGGATCGCGACGCCGGCAGAGTCGTAGCCGCGGTACTCGAGGCGGGCGAGGCCCTCCATGATCACGTCGACCGCCGGCTTTGCACCGACGTACCCGACGATCCCGCACATGGTGTGAAGGGTACGCGGGCCGCTTCAGCCGCGAGACCTGCCGCGTCCCTAGAGAAGGCCGGCGGCTGCCTTCGCGGTCAGCACTTTCAGGACGTCGGCCTTGACCGTCGAGGCGAAGCGCGGATCGCTTCGCTGCTCGGCGAGCACGGCACGCTCCATCGCATAGATCGGCGGGCGTTGCGTGTCGAGAAGCATGGTCCCGCCGGCCCGGAAGAACTCCAGAGCCGCCTTCGCGGGCGGGACGGAACGGACCGCCTTCGCGTGGAAGCTGTCGGAGATGACGACGCCGGTGAACCCGAGGTCGCCGCGCAGCATGCCGGCGATCACGGTCTTCGAGAAGCACGCGGGATGCGCCGGGTCGATGTTCGGGTAGGTCGCGAGCGAGACCATGACAAACCGCGCGCCGGCAGTGATGCCCGCCTGGAACGGCGCGAGGTAGGCGCTGTGCCTGCGGGTCGGGTCGGTGACGTGCCGCTTCAGGTCGGTGTTGCCGTCGGCGCGACCGAGACCCGGGAAGTGCTTGATGGTGACGTCCACACCGCCGAGTTCCTCGCCGGCGGCCACAGCCGCGACATGGGGCGCAACCGCCGACGGGCGGTAGCCGAACTCGCGGTCGTAGCGACCGATCGGCGGGTTGGCATGCGGGTGCGCGGCGGGGACGGTGTCGGCGTCGGGCGCGAGGTTGAGGCTGACTCCGGCCGCCGCAAGCTGGCCGCCCCACTTCTGCGCCCGCCGCTGCAGCACGGCCGGCATCAGCTTGCCCTGCGCGAGCGCGGTGGGCATCGCCGAGAACCCGGGGCCGGACAGCCGCTGGACCTCGCCACCCTCCTGGTCGGTCGCGATGAACGGCCGTACGCCGGCGACACCGAGCGAGCTCGCCAGCTCACCCGAGACGGCCGCGGTGCCGGCCACACCGGCGGATGAGTTGCCGTCGAGGATCACGTTGCCGACGTGGTGGCCGCGCAGCGCAGAGATCGCCGTCGGCGACGGACTCGTCGAGCTGACCCCTGCCATGAAGAGCTGGCCGACCCGCTCGGCCGGAGTCAGCTGCGCGTACGCCGAGCTCGCCGTAGCGGCGGGGGCGCTCGCGCGGGCGACCCCGGCGGCGGCCCGCCCGACCGGATCGGCTCCTGCGGGCGCGGCGACAGCGATCCCGGCGAGGACGGCAGCGAGCCTGCCGAGCCGCCTCACTTGACGTCGCCGCCGATGCCCTCTGCGATCCGGTGAGCAAGCGCCTGCGCGCGCTCCGCCGCAGCGGCCTCGACCATGACCCGCACCAACGGCTCGGTGCCGCTGGCCCGCACCAGGACCCTGCCGTCGTCGCCGAGCTCCGCGCTCGCAGCCTCTGCGAGCGGGGCCGCGTTGCTCAACGCCGCTGCGACGTCGGGGACGCGAACGTTGACCAGCACCTGCGGGTACGCCGGGAACTGCGCGGCGAGCTGCGCCAGGGTCTGGCCGGCCTCGCGCAAGGCGGCGAGCAGGTGCAGCCCCGTCAGGATGCCGTCGCCGGTCGACGCGTGCTCGGACAGCACAGTGTGGCCGGACTGCTCGCCGCCGATCACCGCGCCGATCTCCCGCATTCGCTCGGAGACGTGCCGATCTCCGACGGGCGTCGTCACGACGCCGATTCCGCGGTCGGCCATCAGCCGGTGCAGCCCGAGATTGCTCATCACGGTGACGACGACTCGGCCACCCGGCAGGTTGCCGTGGCGCTGCCGCGCCAGGGCCAGGATCGAAAGGATCACGTCGCCGTCGACCACCTCGCCGTCGGAAGTGACGGCCAGGCAGCGGTCGGCATCTCCGTCGTGGGCGATGCCGAGCTCCGCGTCCGAGCTCCGGACGGCGGCGGCGAGCCCATCGAGATGGGTGGCCCCGCATCCGTCGTTGATGTGCTCACCCGAGAGGTCTGTGTTGATCACCGTGACGTCCGCGCCGGCCCCGCCGTACGCCGCGGCGGCGACGGTTGCTGCCGCCCCGTTCGCGCAGTCGACGAGGACCTTCAGCCCGTCGAGGCGGACCGGAGTGGTGCGCAGCAGCGCATCGACGTACCAGGTCGGGTTGTCGCTGAGATCGACCGCGACTTTGCCGGGGCGCGCCGGTGCATCGCCGCTGTTGTCGAGCAGCTGCTCGATCTGGCGCTCGGTGGCCTCGTCGAGCTTCCGGCCGCCGGGCCCGAACAGCTTGATGCCGTTGTCGGGTGCCGGGTTGTGACTTGCCGAGATGACCACGCCGAACGTCGGGCGCGCTGCCTGGCCGGGCAGCCCGTCGGCGATGGCGCGGGCGACCGCCGGCGTGGGGATCACGCCGAGCAGGGCCACGTCGGCACCGGCCGCGGTCAGCCCGTCGACGACCGCGTCCTGCAGCCAGCCGCCGGACACCCGCGGGTCACGGCCGACGGCGACGAGCGGCCGCCCGACACCAGCGGCCAGCACAGGCACCGCCGCTGACGCGATCGAGCGCGCCAGGTCGGCGGTGAGATCGACGCCCGCGACTCCTCGGACCCCGTCGGTCCCGAAGAGCGTCAACTACGTACTGAGGTCGCGAGTGGCAAGGCCGCAGGAGCCGCCGCGTGCTGAGGCACGCAAGGCGACGAGAACGAAGCCAATCGCGTTCTCAGCGCTTGGAGTACTGAGGAGCTTTTCTTGCTTTCTTAAGGCCGTACTTCTTGCGCTCCTTGGCCCGTGCGTCGCGGGTCAGGAAGCCGGCCTTCTTCAGCGGCGGGCGAGCACCTTCGACCTCGAGCAGCGCGCGAGCCACACCGAGACGCACCGCGCCGGCCTGGCCGGACACGCCGCCACCGCTGACCCGGACCAGCACGTCGTAGCCCTCGGGGATGCCCAGGGTCTCGAACGGCTCGTTGACGATCTGCTGGTGGACCTTGTTCGGGAAGTAGTCGTCGAGCGTGCGCCCGTTGATGGTCCACACGCCGGTGCCGGGCACCAGGCGAACCCGCGCGATGGCCTCCTTGCGGCGGCCGGTCGCGGCCGAAGGGCCGCCGACCTGGACGAGCGGCTTGCGCTCGGCAGGTGCTGACGACGGCGCGTCGGAGTAGTCGGGGGTCTCCGCAGCGCCGGTGTCGCTGTCCGCGGTGATGTCGTCGTCTGCGTCGAGAGCCTCGACGACGTCCTCGGTCACGGTCTCACTCACTACTGCGCCACCTGCGTGATCTCGTAAGGCACCGGCTGCTGGGCCTGGTGCGGGTGTTCCGGGCCGGCGTACACCTTGAGCTTGCTGGCCATCTGCCGGCCGAGCGTGTTGTGCGGCAGCATCCCCTTGACCGCCTTCTCGACGACCCGCTCCGGCCGCTTCTCGAGCAGCTCGTTGATCGGGGTCGCGGTCAGGCCGCCCGGGTAGCCGGAGTGCCGGTAGGCCAGCTTGTCAGCCCGCTTGTTACCAGTGAGCGCGACCTTGCTGGCGTTGACGATGATGACGAAGTCACCCGTGTCCATGTGCGGCGCGAAGATCGGCTTGTGCTTGCCTCGCAGCAGCCGAGCCGTCTGGCTGGCAAGCCGACCGAGCACGACGTCGGTCGCGTCGATGACGTGCCACTGGCGCGTCACCTGGCCAGCCTTGGGTTGGAACGTACGCACAGGGGAGCCTTGTCGTTTCGGGTTCAGCTGTTTGGATCTGAAAGCGCGCAGGCTGCGCCGCGCGACCGTTAGAGGTTACCCGCGGCCTGCCGAACGGGTCAAAATCGCCGACGCAGCAGGTGAGAGCGTGCTGCCTCGTCGCCTGGGCCGCCACGCTGCTCGAGCCGCGCCGCGACCGCCTCGCGGTGCGCCTCGTCGACGTTCCCGCCGTACTTGAACTTCCCCGTCACCTCGCGGATCGCCAGACGGAGCCCTCGGATGCCTGCCAGCTTGCGCTCGTGCACCGCCGGATCGGCGTGCCCGCTGTCCGGCTCGAACGCGCCGAGCTGGGCTCGCAGGATCTCCAGCTTGCCGTCGGCGTCGTCGACGACGCTTGCCCCGCAGCGAAGCTGGACCGCCGCGTAGTACGTCGTCGGGATGCCCATCGACGGGTCCTCGTCACCGATGGCCTTCCACGCCGCGGGGATGTAGGCCCAGTCGCCCGCAACGCTCAGCAGGACAACCGGGTTCTCCTCGATCGCCTGCCAGACCGGGTTCGGCCGGGCGAGGTGCAGCAGAACCTCCTCGCCGGCCAGGACGAACTGCGTGGGTACGACGACCGGCACGTCGCGGTTGCGGCCCGCGGCGATCAGCTGACCGAACGCCTGCGCGGTGACGAACGACCACCACTCCGCGTCGCCGGAGGTGGCGTCCCACGGGTGGACGAGCATGCTCGTACGGTAAGCGAGTGACGGCAAAAGCCCTGCCGGATTTCGACGTTCAGGCGCTGTTCTCCGCGCTGGACGCTCAGCGGCGCGAGCGCGGTCTCAGCTGGACCGGCGTCGCCAACCAGATCTGGGAGATGTCGGCAGCGCTGAACGCACAGCGTGGCGACCACCCGATCAGCCCGTCGACGCTGACCGGGATGCCGAAGCGCAATGCGACCAGCTGCCAGCACGCGTTGTTCATGCTGCACTGGCTGAACCGGGCTCCCGAGTCCTTCGTCCCTGGCAGCGCCCGTGCAGACGCGCGGCTTCCCGACTGCGGGCCGGATCGCCGGCTGCGATGGAACTTGAAAGCGCTCTACGCCGCGATGGACGAGAAGCGCCGAGCCGAGTCGCTCACCTGGGCGGAGCTGGCGAGCGTGCTGCGCTGCACAAGCAACCAGCTGACCGGCCTGCGCACGGCGCGCTTCGCGACCGGCATCGTGCTCGCGATGCGCATCACGCAGTGGCTCGACCAGCCGTCCGCGGCATTCATCCGCGCCGCGAAGTGGTGAGGACGGGCCGTCGCGGCGTCGACCCCCACTAGTCCTCGATCAGACCCTCCCAGTCCCAGCGCGGGACCCGCAGTCCTGACCGGATCGTGTGAGGGCCAGTCGGATGCTCGTTGAAGCGGGCCACTGCCCACTCCATGTAGCTGCGTAGTGCGGCGCGGAACCGCTGATCGTCGGGCAAGCCGGCATCGTCGGCCGCGGCCATGAAGCAGCTGACGAACCGGCGCGCCAGGTCGCTCATGTCGCCGTTGCCGGCGTGCATCGCGAGCAGGTCGGTCTGGCTGCCGCAGTGCCGCGAGTACTCGTCAGGTCCGCCGAGGACCTCACCCCAGTACGCCGCGAGCCGCTCGACGTGGCGCGGGTTCTGACCCGGGTGTGAGAACGGGTGGTTGAGCTCTGGGTCGGCCAGGCAGCGCGCGTGGTGCGCTTGCGCCAAGGCGAGAAACGCGGCGGCGCCTCCGGCGTACTCGTACAACGTCGGCCCCGCCTGCGACTCGCTCACGACTGGTCCCTTCGGCGTCGGGTCACTCTGGTCTGGCCCGCGAGCCGATCATCCGCCGGATAGTCGACGGCGACCAGGGTGAGGCCGTGCGGCGGCGCCACGGTGACGGCCGGGTCGCGCACCCCGGCGGTCAGCACGTCGGCCGGCCATTGCTCGGGCCGCCGACCCTCACCGACCGCGAGCAGTGCTCCCACCATCGATCGCACCTGGTTGTGGCAGAACGCGTCGGCATGCGCCTCGATCACGACGACGTCGTCCTCGTCGCGCCGCACGCCGAGCCGGCGCAGCGCGCGGATCGTCGTCGCACCCTCGCGCGGCTTGCAGTACGCCGCGAAGTCGTGCTCGCCGACCAGGCCCTGGGCGGCGCGATCCATCGCCGCGACGTCGAGGGCGCGCTTCCACTGCACGGTGTCGCGGCGGCGCAGCGGATCCCCCCGCCGGTCGGAGACCCGGTAGCGGTAGTGGCGCCCGGTTGCGGCGAACCGCGCGTCGAAACCGGCTGCCGCAACCGTGACGGAAGTGACCGCCACGTCGTCGGGCAGCACCGCGTCGAGCCGTCGACGCAGCTGCGACGGGTCGACCGCCGGGTCGAGATCGACGTGCGCGACCTGCCCTGCGGCGTGGACCCCTGCGTCGGTGCGGCCGGCGACGGTCAGCCGCGGCTCGTCGGCCAGCCGCAGCACCTGCGCGATCGCCGACTCGAGGGTCTCCTGCACCGTGCGCTGTCCGGGCTGGCGCGCCCATCCCGCGAAGTCGGTCCCGTCGTAGCGCAGATCGAGCCGGAGACGAACGAGCCCGCCGTCCCCAGGCGGGGCGGCGGGCTCGTCGACGTCGTACGACGCGTTCACTCCTCGGCGGAGCGGGTCTCGCCTTCCGGCCGCTCCTCTTCGGGAGCCGACACGACCTCGGCGGCCTGTTCGGCCACATCAGCCTCGTCGGCCTCGGCGGGCACCTCAGCGACTGGCTCCTCGGCAGCCGGCTCCTCGGCGACGGGCTCGTCGACAGCCGCCGTCGGCTCGACCTCTGCCGCCTGCTCGGCGACGTCGGCTTCCTCGGCCTCGGCCGCGACCGCGGCGGCGGTCTCCGACTCGCCGGCGAGCTCCGCGGCAGCCTCCGCCGTCGCGCCGGTCGGCCGGCGACGGCGCGCGAAGCGGGTGCCGCGAGCAGCCTCCGCCTCGGCAACCGCCTGCTGGCCGAGGGTGCGCGACTCCACCAGC